>JANQKQ010000050.1 GCA_028281105.1 Rhizobiaceae bacterium | reverse complement strand
CGCTGGTGGCCATCCACACGAGGCAGACGGCTAGACCACGCCGGTCAGGCTTCAAGGCGGCGATGCATCCGTGATGCGTGCTCCACCGCTCCGCTGTCGACGCCTCCCACATGGCCACGGATCCCATATGGCGTTCGCGTGAGACGGCGATACAGGGGAGGATAAGGGAGGCTGGGAGGGTGGGGATAAGTTTTTGACTACGGCCGAGGCTTGACCTCCTTTATTAAATTCGACTGGTTCTAATCAAATACCCCACTACAGATAGTTGGTGGTTATTCATGATTGTTGGTTCAGGATTCCGTGATGTCGAGACTTACCAAACGCAAAAGGCTTGTTTTGGATATTTTGGCATCAAACAATCCTGTTGGCCTGGCTACCCTCAATGAGCTGCGCGTCAAGAGCCGCTGGATGGGTGACCAAGCCAATGGCATGCCCACCAAATCCGATCGAAGGAAGTCCTTCAACAGAACAGTGATAAATAACTTTCCAGAATTGCATAAGCTGCACTTGAGTAGTGGATTTTCCTATACAACAGAAATTCTAACGGCAGGTATATTCGCTAGGTGGGCAGTTTGGAGTTTGATAGACCGTGGGTCTATTACTGGCATTCCAGAAGATGATGAAATTATATTAGTAGTCGGTAGAGATGCATGTACTGCGTTTACATTATTGAGAAATAATCAATATTCAATAATCGGTCATTCAGTTTTCTTAGAGGAAATTATACTAGTAAGCTCAAGGAAGGCTTTTAATTCAAGCGACCTTACTAAACTTGGCAGCATTCCTTGGTCTATGCACACCTTTTTGGAAGGCGAACTTTGTACACCGCCAACCAATTTATTGGTCTCGGAATTAGATCGACTACCCTACTCAATACCGCTGCAGGGCCATCGTGAGTTATCTACCGCCCGAACCAAACCACCTCGATTTTGATTTAAGCAAGTGAAAGCTAAATGTCCTAGGATTCAGGGACATTAAGGTCCTTTTTTGTATGTCGCGAAGTCTAGAAGCAACGCCAGAAACTGTATTAATAAGCTAAAAACTTCCATCATGAGCAAGAATATATTGAAATTTGAAACAAAGTCAACGACTTATTGGGTGGTGACGACCTCATACCATCCGTCACGCTACGAGTTTGCGGAGGTGCACCTGGATTTCGGCCTTCGCCGGGGTGATGGGACGACCAGCCTTCCTCACCCATCACCCATCTTCAACGCCTGAATAAACGCCTCCTGCGGGATCTCCACCCGGCCAAACTGCCGCATCTTCTTCTTCCCCGCCTTCTGCTTCTCCAGCAGCTTGCGCTTGCGCGTGGCGTCGCCGCCGTAGCATTTTGCGGTCACGTCCTTGCGCATCGCCGAGATGGTTTCGCGCGCGATGATCTTGCCGCCGATGGCGGCCTGGATCGGGATCTTGAACAGGTGGCGGGGGATCAGCTCCTTGAGTTTTTCGCACAGCGCGCGGCCGCGGCGTTCGGCTTGGCTGCGGTGGACCAGCATGGACAGGGCGTCGACCGGTTCGTCGTTGACCAGGATCGACATTTTGACCAGGTCGCCGGCGGCGTGGTCGCCCATCTGGTAGTCGAACGAGGCGTAGCCGCGCGAGATCGATTTCAGGCGGTCGTAGAAGTCGAACACCACTTCGTTGAGCGGCAGGTCGTAGGTGGCCATGGCGCGGGTGCCCACATAGGTGAGCTCGTGCTGGACGCCGCGGCGCTCCTGGCACAGTTTCAGGATGGCGCCCAGATGCTCGTCGGGGGTCAGGATGGTGGCGCGGATCCAGGGTTCGCGGATTTCCGCGATTTTCACCACGTCGGGCAGGTCGGCCGGGTTGTGGAGGAGCTGCTGGGAGCCATCGATCATCTCGATCTCGTAGACCACCGAGGGCGCGGTGGCGATCAGGTCGAGGTCGAACTCGCGCTCCAGGCGCTCCTGGATGATCTCCAGGTGCAGCAGGCCGAGGAAGCCGCAGCGGAAGCCGAAGCCGAGCGCGGCCGAGGTTTCCATTTCGAAGGAGAAGCTGGCGTCGTTCAGGCGTAATTTGCCCATGGCGGCGCGCAGGTCCTCGAAATCGGCGGCGTCGACGGGAAACAGGCCGCAGAACACCACCGGTTGGGCCGGCTTGAAGCCGGGCAGCGCGGCTGGCGTCTGGCGCTTTTCCTCGGTGATGGTGTCGCCCACCCGGGTGTCGGCGACCTCCTTGATCGAGGCGGTGATGAAGCCGACCTCGCCGGGGCCGAGCGCGTCTACCGATGTCTTCTTCGGGGTGAACACGCCGACCCGGTCGACCTGGTAGCGCGCGCCGGTGCCCATCATCTTGATGGTCTGGCCCTTGGCGAGCTTCCCGTCGATGACGCGCACCAGCACGATGACGCCCAGATAGGCGTCGTACCAGGAATCGACCAGCAGGGCTTTCAGCGGCGCGGCCTCGTCGCCGGCGGCAGGTGGCGGCAGGCGGGCCACGATGGCCTCCAGCACGTCGATGATGCCGGCGCCGGTTTTGGCCGAGACCTCGATGGCGTCGGAAGCATCCAGCCCGATCACCTCCTCGATCTGGGCGCGGATGCGCTCGGGCTCGGCGGCCGGCAGGTCGATCTTGTTGAGCACCGGGACGATCTCGTGATCGGCCTCGATCGCCTGGTAGACGTTGGCCAGCGTCTGCGCCTCAACCCCCTGGCTGGCGTCGACCACCAGCAGCGAGCCCTCGCAGGCCGACAGCGAGCGCGAGACCTCGTAGGCGAAGTCCACGTGGCCGGGCGTGTCCATCAGGTTCAGGATATAGGTGCGCCCGTCCTTCGCCGGGTAGTGCAGGCGCACGGTCTGGGCCTTGATCGTGATGCCGCGCTCGCGCTCGATGTCCATGGAATCGAGCACCTGCTCGGTCATCTCGCGCGCCGCCAGCGCCCCGGTCTCCTGGATCAGCCGGTCGGCGAGCGTCGACTTGCCGTGATCGATATGGGCGATGATGGCGAAGTTGCGGATGGTGTCGCGCGGGGTGGTCATGGGCGTTGCCTTTAACAAGGTTTCGCCCAGATGCAAGTTCATGGGGAGCTTGGAGGAACGTGGGTGCGGGCAGAGAAAGAAAACGACCTGGGCGAGGTTTTGATGAGATGTCTTGTGATGGCCCGGCCGGCGGCGTGGGCCGGCATGATGGTGGCCGCAGCCGGCGTGGCGGGGGCGCAGACGGTCGCGGTGCCGACGCCGCGCCCCGCCGAGCCGCCGATCCAGGGTGCGCCGGCGCCCGAGTCCGCACTTGCCGGCGAGGCCGCCGCCAAGCCGGTCGCCAAAGAACGGGTCTACCAGTCCGCCTGCCCGGCGCTGCTGGACGGCCTGGTCGCGGGTAAGGTGATCGCGCCGATCGAGGAAGGGGCGTGCGGCGAGCGCTCGCCGCTGGAGATCACGGCCATCGGCTCGCGCGCGCCGATTGCGCTTGCCGCGCCGGCCAAGCTGTCATGCGCGATGGCGGCGGGGCTGGCGGACTGGGCCGGCGACGTGCAGGCGGCGGCGCGCGATCTTCTCGGCGTCCCGGTGGCGCAGTTGACCACGGCGGCCTCCTATCACTGCCGCCGCCGCAACAACGCGCCGGACGGCAAGATCTCCGAACACGGCTTCGCCAACGCGCTGGACTTCTCGGCGATCGTCTTGGCCGACGGCCGCGAAATCTCGGTCGAGCGCGACTGGGCGATGCCGGCGCCGGCCGGCGAAACCGCGCAGGCGGAACCGGCCGCCCCGCCAACGCCGCAAGCCCGTTTCCTGCGAGCCATCCACACGGCCGCCTGCAAACGCTTCACCACGGTGCTGGGGCCGGAAGCGGACGTCCACCACCGCGACCATGTTCACATGGACTTGGGGTGTCACGGCAGGAATTGCACGTATCGCGTGTGTGAGTGAGGAGCGGTCTATTCTTCCACGTAGGACGCCGCGGTGCGGTTCTGCCGTTGACGCGGCGCCTCCGCCTACTCCTCCGCCTCGTTGAGCACGCAGGTGAACGTGACGTTGTCCAGCGTCTTCCTCAGCGAGCGGCCGACGGCCTTGCAGGTTTTTTCGCTGGCGAACCGGGTCGTCTCGATGTCGACGGCGATCTTGTCCGATGAGGTGCTCAGCACCAGGACGATCAAAACCCACATAGCGCAGTTCCTCGTTTCCGCTTCGATGC
This sequence comes from Rhizobiaceae bacterium, assembly GCA_028281105.1. Classification (GTDB taxonomy): domain Bacteria; phylum Pseudomonadota; class Alphaproteobacteria; order Rhizobiales; family Rhizobiaceae; genus JANQKQ01. The sequence goes on along the minus strand of JANQKQ010000050.1, from coordinate 78,277 downwards.
GAATCGACCGAATCGGGTGGTTCCGGTCTATCACCAAAGGCGAAGGGTGACGATGGTGTTATCGGCCGTCGGCGTGGTCGGGCGCGGGCATCTCCCGGTCGCGCAGGATGTCGCGGGCGGAGACCTTTCCCGAAAACGAGAGCTGCTTGTAGTCGAAGCCCTGTCGGATCGTCGGCTTGACGATCTCGAAATAGGGCGACAGGTCGAAATCGCGCGGGGCGAACAGGGAGTGGTGGCGGATGTGCAGGATCTCCGAGCGCGAATAGGTCGAGCGCGCCGACATGCAGCCCGGCGTGCGGCTGATCTCCGGCAGGATCGGGTATTTGACCGACTGATAGGCCTGGGCGATCAGCGAGGAACAGATCGCCTTGGTCGGGTCGCCGGAGCCGAAGGCCAGCATGCGCCGGCGCCAGGCCACCGGCACCGGCGGCGTGGGGAAGAAGTAGCGCAGCATGTCGAAGATGTTCTTGGTGTCGTATTGCAGGCCGATCTTGGAAATCATGAACTCGACCACCTTGCGCCGGTCCTCCTCCGACAGGCCCACCGGGCGGCAGATGCGGGTGTTGTAGTTCTGGTAGCGCGACAAGGGCGTCGCCACGCAGCCCTCGCCCAGATTGACCTCGATCAGCCGCGGGCGTTCGGGGCGCGAACCGTCCGGACCCGGCTCGCCGCGCGGCAGCACGTGGCCGACATAGAGCGCCGAATGGGACCAGGTGGACTGGGTCAGGTATTTGATCACCGAGGAGACGTGCTGGTTGCCCTCCACCAGCAGCACGTCGCCGGGCTCCAGAGTCGCCCACAAAGTGTCGAAATCCGACGGGGTGTAGGGCTTGTAGCCGGCCGATTCCTTGACCAGCCACTTGGCCATGAAGCCGCCGATGCGGGCAAGGAGGGAATCGAGGAACATGATGTCGGGCGTTTCCTAGCTGGGCCGATGCGGATCTGGGTTTTATTTAGGATCGGTCATGGGCCGGGCCAATTCAAGAATATGTGGTTGTATTTTATGTCTCGCGGCACTTCCTCGCTACGTTCGGGCATAGACATTTTGCAACGCAAAATGTCATCCGAGTCGGCCACGGGGCGAGGACTCGCAGCGGCAGGCGTTTCGCAGAAACGCCGAGAGCCTGAGTTTTGTTTGTCTCACGGCTAATCCTCGCTTCGCTCGGGCCTCCGACGGGGCGGCCTGACCGGCCGGCGCGCGGTCGCGCTTGCGAACCCTGGCGGGTTCGGAACGGGGCAGTTGCAGCCGGCGGCGATCTGTTAGCCGGCCACGGCGCGCATCGCCGCTTCGGCGGGGCCGCGCTTGAACCAGCGCTTGCACAGCCAGGCATAGGTGACCGCGAGTGCGCAGAAAGTGCCGCTGGCAATCACGGATTCGGCCGTCGAGCGCTCTTCTATCAGGCCCAGCGCCTCCAGCGCGCCCATGCCGATCAGGATGTGGGCGATGTACAGCGTCAGGGTCTGGCGGCCGGCGGCGATGAGCGGGCTCAATGCGCCCGTGATCACCGGTGAGGCGGTGATCAGCAGACAGGCGCCGATGACGAAGGCGGCCGAGCCCATGCCGGCGATCACATAGAGCGGCATCGGTGGAATCGGGCTGGTGGTGAACAGGTTGGCGGCTTCGGCATCGCTTTGCGCAACCACGGCCATCAGCCAGGCGGAAAGGACGCTGACGGCGACGACGGTCGCCAGACCAACCAGAGTCAGCCGCCAAGCCACCCTGCGACTGGCCAGGTCGAGCCGCGACAGCACGATGCCGTACAGGGCGAACGCCAGCCATGGCGCCACCGGGTGCCAGCCGTTGAAGAACAGGTTGCGGACAAAGCCGTCGACGGTCCAGAAGCCGGAATAGGTATAGGTGTCCCAGTTCCAGCCCTTATCGTAGTCGAGCGCCAGCAGCATGACGACGAAGGCGAGCGACAGGGCGGCCATTGCCGCGATCAGCCAGCGCGTCGACCAGCCGATCACCAAACCGGCGAAGAGGAAATAGAAGGCGTAATAGTGCAGGATATCGGCGTCGAACACGGTCATGTTGACGAGGCCGACCACCAGCAGGAAAGCGGCGCGGCGGGCGGTCAGCGCGAAGCTGGAGCGGCCCGCGCCGGCGGCGAGACCCAGGCCGAGCCCGGCGAGCACCACGAACGTGGCCGCGGCCTTGCCGCCCAGGAAGTTCACGAACGATGACAACGGCCCGGTGTCCGCCTCGGCGCCCATGACGATGTGAAAGTTGACGATCACCATGCCGGCGAACGCGACGAAACGGGCAAGGTCCGGTCCGTGCAGGCGCTGGCGTTCGGTTGGGGTCATCGTTCAGCAGATGGCCTGAGGCCGTTGCGGTTTCAATATCAGAACGGGCACGGAACGAAAAAAACGCACCTGCGGCCGTCGGCCGGGTGAAAGAACGCCAGCCGTTCCGCATGCAGTTGCAGCCGGTCGGCGGCCCGTCGGACCGGCGCGGGCGCGTAGAACTCATCGCCCAGGATCGGATGGCCGAGCGCGGCCATATGAACGCGCAACTGATGGGAGCGGCCGGTGCGCGGCGACAGCGCCACCCGTGTGGCGCCGCTTTCGCGCGCCAGCACCCGCCAGTCGGTGAGCGCGGACCGCCCCAGTTCGTGATCGACCATCTGCTTTGGCCTGTTCGGCCAGTCGCAGCGCAGCGGCAGGTCTATCGTGCCTTCCTCGTCCCGCATGGCGCCCCGGACCCGGGCTACATAGGTCTTTTCCACATGCCGACGCTCGAACTGCAGGCCGAGATGGCGGTGAGCGGCGCGGTTGAGCGCGGCCACCATCACGCCGGAGGTGGCCATGTCGAGCCGGTGGACCATGGTGGCGCAAGGGTAGGCGGCGCGGGCGCGGGCCTCGACGCAGTCGGCCAGGTCGGCGGACTTGCCCGGCACGCTCAGCAGGCCGGCGGGCTTGTTAAGCACGAGGATGTCATCGTCGGCATGGATTATGTCGAGATCGTCGACGGGCGGCGCGTAGGCGAAGGCGGTCACGCGCGAACATCCTCGACCATGGCGGCCAGCACCCGCAGCAGCAGCGCGATGTCTTCATCGCGCGACAGGCGGTGGTCGCCGTCTTTGACCAGCGTCATCGCCACCTGCTCGTCGGGCAGCAGGCTCAGCAGCTTCAGCGCGTGGGCATGTGGCACGTCCTCGTCGCGCATGCCCTGGACGATGTGCACCGGGCAGCCGGTTCGGATCGACCCGTCCATCACCCGGTTGGCCTCGCCGTCGTCGAACAACGCCTTGGTGAAGACGTTGGGCTCGTGCGAATAGTCCGACGGCTCCTCCATGAAGCCGCGCTCGTCCAGCTGCCGGCGGGCCGCGTCGGTCAGGTTGGGCGCCATCAATTCGTGGGTGAAGTCGGGGGCCGGCGCGATCAGCACCATGCCGGTCACGCGGTCGCCGCGGTTCGCCGCCGCCAATTCCTGCACCATGCGCAACGCGATCCACGCGCCCATGGACGAGCCGATCAGGATCTGCGGGCCCTTGGTGTGGGCCTCGAACACCGCCAGGCTCTCTTCGAGCCAGCGCGAAATCGTACCGTCGATAAACTCGCCGCCGGATTCGCCGTGGCCGGAATAGTCGTGCCGGCAGCAGGCGAGACCGATCGCGCCCGCCCATTGGTCCAGGGACTCGGCCTTGGTGCCGATCATGTCGGAGCGGTAGCCGCCCAGCCACACCAGGCCGGGCGAAGCGCCTTCGCGATGGCGCACGGCAATCTGCCGTTCGTCGCCCTGCGGGCCGACTTGCAGAAAGGTGGTTGCGATGTCGTTGTCGGTCGTCATGGCAGGAATTGGCGATCGATGAGGCCGGCCGCAGCCACGGCCGGCGGCCGCTCCGCCCCTATCAATTTCGCATGACTTTGGCCAGCGGGTTGTGCTAACAAACCGCCCTTGCAAGTGATTTGCATCGGGCGGGAAAACACCAAACGCAACCGCAAATGCCGCCCGCGACGAGCAACAGTCAAGGAGCCAACGACCATTCGCCGACCCCATAGAGCGCAAGCGCCGAAGAAGGAGGGCCCGAGGGCCAATTCGGAAATACAGATCCCGGAAGTCCAGCTGATCGATTCGGACGGAGAAAACCGGGGGGTGATGGCCACCCAGGATGCCATGGAATTGGCCCGCGATCAGGGCCTCGACCTGGTGGAAATCTCACCCAACAACAGCCCGCCGATCTGCAAGATTCTGGACCTGGGCAAATACAAATACCAGTCGCAGAAAAAGGCCGCGGAAGCGCGCAAGAAGCAGAAGACCCAGGACGTCAAGGAAATCAAGATGCGTCCGAACATCGACACGCACGACTATGACGTGAAGATGCGGGCGGTGCGCAAGTTCCTCGACGAAGGCGACAAGGTCAAGGTGACCATGCGGTTTCGCGGCCGCGAGATGGCGCACCAGGAACTGGGCCTGGAACTGCTGGAAAAGGTGCGCGGCGAGATCGAAGACATCTCCAAGGTCGAGGCCGAGCCGAAGCTGGAAGGCCGCCAGATGGTGATGGTGGTCTCTCCGGTGCGGTGAGCGACCACCCTATCACGTTTCACGTTTAAGCAGTTTCGCCCCGCCCAGCCTTCGTCATCCTCGCCCTTGTGGCGAGGATCCAATGCGATCGGCAAAGCCACTCAGCCTGGATAGGGGCTTAGATCCTTGGGACAAGCCCAAGGATGACGCCCTGGAAAGCCGGCAAGACCCTAGTCCAGCCCTGCTACCGTTTCCGCCACCAGTGAATCGACAACGGCTTTGAGCGCTTCGGTCTCATCCGCTCCGGCCTCGATCGCCTGGCGGTAGACGGCCAGCTGCCGGTCGGCGGAAGTGCCGGATTTCGGGATCGCGCGGGTCGCGTACAACTCGTCGAGACAAGACAGCGCCTCGGCGTCCGGCTCCAGCAGTTCGATGATCTCTTCCAGAAGGTCCTCATAGGCGACGACCTCGCCCAGACCGAAGTCGATCAAGCCTTCGGAAGTACCGTAGCGCTGAGCGCGCCAGCGGTTCTCGCGCACCAGGAAGTTGTCGTACTTGCGCCAGCGCTTGTTGTCGCGGCGCAGCCGATACAGCATGCGCAGCAGGGACTGGGTGATCGCGGCGATGGATATGGCGTCGTCAAGCCGCGGTGAGACGTCGCAAATGCGCACTTCCAGGGTGGGGAACTTGTCCGACGGGCGCACGTCCCACCAGATCTTGGTGGAATCCTCGATCAGGCCGGTGTTGATGATGATCTGGACCGTGCGCTGGAACTCGGCGAACGAGGCGAACTCCGGCGGTAGGCCGGTGCGCGGCAGATTGTCGAACACGGTCAGACGGTAGGACTTGAGCCCCGTCTCGTGGCCCTGCCAGAACGGCGACGACGTCGACAACGCCAACAGATGGGGCAGGAAGTAGGGCACCTGGCTTAGCAGATCGATGCGCAGCTCGTCGTCCTCGATGCCCACATGCACGTGCATGCCGCAGATCAGCATGCGCCGGGCAACGCCGGCCAGATCGCGCGCCAGCGAGTGGTAGCGCTCCTTGTCGGTGAAGCTTTGGACATGCCAATCGGCGAAAGGGTGGGCCGACGCCGCCATCGGGGCCATGCCGTGCTCGCCGGCGAGGCGGGCGATGGTGGAACGCAGGTTGGCCAGATCGCTACGCGCCGCGGCGACGGTGTCGCAAACCCGCGTGCCCACCTCGATCTGACACTGCAGGAACTCCGGGCTCACCTGGCCTTGCAGCTCATTGGCGCACGCGCTCATCAGCGCGTCCGGCGCGCCGGCCAGATCGCGGCTTTCGACGTCGACGAGCAGATATTCCTCCTCGATGCCGACGGTGAAACTGGGTTCGCGAAAGTTCATGAACGCAGCTTGCCAGAACCGGCGGGCCCGGCGCAACCGGTCATCGAACCGGCCCTTGCGCGGCCATGTTTGAGGGTCTATAAACCGCGCGGCTGGCCGCCTGGCAGGGCATGCCATGGCGGCCAATGAAGCGAAGGCTCCGCTTTGGTCCGCGGGGCTTTTTGATTTTCTTGAAACTTCCGGTCGGCGGCGAACGCCGGCGCATGAAGGGAGCAACTCGCAAATGCCCAAGATGAAGACCAAGTCGAGCGCCAAGAAGCGCTTCAAGATCACCGCCACCGGCAAGGTGAAGGTGCAGCAGGCCGGCAAGCAGCACGGCATGATCAAGCGCTCCAACAAGTTCATTCGCCAGGCCCGCGGCACCACCGTGATGAGCCCGCCTGACGCGCGCATCGTCAAGAAGTTCATGCCGTACGGCTGAACCGCGCACGACCAACCGGGCAAACGAAGGATATTCGATCATGGCACGTGTCAAACGCGGGGTTACCTCGCACGCCAAGCACAAGAAGGTGCTGAAAAAGGCCAAGGGCTATTACGGCCGACGCAAGAACACCATCCGGGTCGCCAAGCAGGCGGTCGAGAAGGCCGCGCAATACGCCTATCGCGACCGCAAGGCGCGCAAGCGCAATTTCCGCTCGCTTTGGATCCAGCGCATCAACGCGGCCGCGCGCGAGCACGGGCTGACCTATGCGAGACTGATCGACGGGCTGGGCAAGGCCGGTATCGAGGTCGACCGCAAGGTGCTCTCCGACATCGCCATCCACGAGCCCGAAGCGTTCGCCTCCCTGGTGGCGAACGCCAAGCAGGCGCTCGCATATCTGAAGGAAACCACGCCCAACGCGTTTGAATCCGCGGTGCGATAGGCCGGCGCGCTTCCCACCCTTTTCGACCGTTTCGGGAACCCGCGCTGGCTGCCGCCAGGGCGGGTTTCGCTTGTTGACGAAAGATGATCGCTTAGCCAAGGACAAGTTCATGTCTGAGCTGCAAGAACTGGAAACCGAAATCCTCGCAAGCCTCGACGCCGCCGACGACGAGGCGGCGCTGGAGGCGGTGCGGGTCGCCGCGCTGGGCAAGAAGGGATCGATCTCCCAACGCATGCGCACGCTCGGTTCGATGAGTGCCGAGGAGCGCCAGCATATGGGTCCAGCGCTCAACGGTCTGAAGACCGCCATCACCGAGGCCATCGCCGAGCGCCGCCAGGTGCTGCGGCGCCAGGCGATCGCCGAGCAACTGGCGGCCCAGTCGGTCGACGTGACATTGCCGGTGCGCCCCTCGCCTTCGCTGACCGGCCGCATCCACCCGATCACCCAGGTGATCGACGAGATCACGGCGATCTTCTCCGACATGGGCTTCGCGGTGGCCGAGGGCCCGGACATCGAGACGGACTATTACAACTTCACCGCGCTCAACTTCCCCGAGGGCCACCCCGCCCGCGAGATGCACGACACCTTCTTTCTGGAGCCCGACGAGGCGGGCGGGCGCAAGCTTCTTCGCACCCATACCTCGCCGGTGCAGATCCGCACCATGGAGGCGCAGCGCCCGCCGATCCGCATCGTCATTCCGGGCAAGACCTACCGATGCGATTCGGACGCCACCCACACGCCGATGTTCCACCAGCTCGAAGGGCTGGTGGTCGACACCACGTCGACGGTGGCGCACATGCGCTGGGTGCTGGAGGAGTTCTGCCGGGCGTTCTTCGAGGTCGACGCGGTCAAGATGCGGTTCCGGCCGTCCCACTTCCCGTTCACCGAGCCCTCGCTGGAATTGGACATCCAATGCGACCGGCGCGGGTCCGAAGTGCGCTTCGGCGAGGGTGAGGACTGGATGGAGATATTGGGCTGCGGCATGGTCCACCCGAACGTTCTGCGGGCGGGCGGGCTCGACCCGGACGAATATCAGGGCTTTGCCTGGGGCATGGGCATCGACCGGATCGCCATGCTCAAATACGGCATGCCCGATCTGCGCGCCTTCTTCGACGCCGACGCGCGCTGGCTAGATCACTACGGCTTCCGCCCGCTCGACATCCCGACCCTGTTCGCTGGGTTGAGCAGTTAATGCCAACGGTTCTTAGGGAAGGACAATATCGCTACTACTTCTATTCGTCCGATGGCCATGAGCCGCCGCATGTTCACGTTGTCGGCGGGGACGGCCAGGCCAAAATATGGCTTTCGGACTTGAGCGTGGCTAAGCGGTTCGGATTTGGTGACGTGGAGATTGGACGCATTGTGAAGGTTGTGGCGGAAAATAGGGAACGGTTTTTGGAGGCATGGAATGACTTCTTCGTCTGATTATGTGGAAAAGGACCGTCCGATCGAGGCCTGGTGCGATCCGCACAATCTGCATGTGCGCCTGGCGGACGGACGTCAGGTTTCAACGCCGTTGTGGTGGTATCCGCGGCTGCTGAAAGCAAGCCCTGCACAGCGAAACCAGGTTGAGTTGATGAGAGATGGCATCCACTGGCCGGAACTCGATGAGGATATATCCGTGGATGGCATGCTGCATGGGCGCAAGGCGCCCGGCGCCAAACAACCCATGGAAGTGGCGTAGGTTCCAGGCGGGACTTTCACCCGCCAGGCACCCGCCGGCACAGGACCAGACCAATGAAATTCACCCTATCCTGGCTGAAGGATCATCTTGAAACCGACGCATCGCTGGAGCGGATCGTCGAGACGCTGACGATGATCGGGCTGGAGGTCGAGGCGCTCGACGACCGGGCCGCCTATAGGCCGTTCACCATCGCTCGCGTGATCAGCGCGGAACGGCATCCGAACGCCGACAAGCTGAAGGTGCTTTCCGTGGACGCCGGCGACGGCAAGCCGGTGCAGGTGGTCTGCGGGGCGCCGAACGCGCGGGCGGGCCTGGTCGGCGCGTTCGCGGCGCCGGGCACCTACATCCCGGGCATCGATCTCGATCTGGCGGTGGGCAACATCCGTGGCGTGGAAAGTCACGGCATGATGTGCTCCGAGCGCGAGCTCGACATATCCGATGAGCATGACGGCATCATCGATTTGCCCGAGGACGCGCCGGTGGGAACGCCGTTCGCCGCCTATGCGGGCCTCGACGACCCGGTCATCGAGATCGGGATCACGCCGAACCGGCCGGACGCGCTGGGGGTTTCGGGAATCGCCCGCGATCTGGAAGCGGCCGGCCTGGGCAAGGTCAAGACCCGCATGAAGCCGGCGCCCGAGGCCAAGTTCCCCTGCCCGGTCGACGTGAAGTTGCACTTTCCCGATGGCGAGAGCCTTTGCCCGGCTTTCGCGCTGCGCATGGTTCGCGGCGTCAAGAACGGACCCAGCCCGAGATGGATGCAACAGCGGCTGATCGCCATCGGCCTGCGGCCGATCTCCGCCCTGGTCGATATCACCAACTACGTCACCTACGACCTGGGCCGGCCGCTGCACGTGTTCGACGCCGACAAGGTGGCCGGCGATCTGGTGGTGCGTCGCGCCGAAAAAGGCGAAAGCGTGCCGGCGCTGGACGGCAAGACCTATAAGCTGACGCCCGAAATGTGCGTGATCGCCGACGACAACGGCGTGGAATCGCTGGCCGGCATCATGGGCGGCGAGGAATCCGGTTGTACCGACGAGACCGTCAACGTGCTGGTGGAATCGGCGCTGTGGGAACCGCTCAACGTGGCGCGCACCGGGCGCGATCTGGGGGTTCAGTCGGACGCGCGCTATCGCTTCGAGCGCGGTGTCGATCCGGCGATGATGGAGCCGGGATGCGACCATGCGGCCGCGCTGATCGTGGAACTGTGCGGCGGTGAAGTTTCGCAGATGGTGGTTGCCGGCAAGACGCCGCAGCCCGACCTGGTGGTCGACTTCCCGCTGGCCGAGGTGGAGCGGCTGACCGGCCTGGCGGTGGATTTCGATCAGAGCAAGACCATTCTGAGCCGGCTTGGCTTCCAGGTGAACGGAACGAGCGAAACGGTGCAGGTGGCGGTGCCTTCCTGGCGGCCGGATGTCGCCGGCAAGGCCGACCTGGTCGAGGAGATCATGCGCGTGCACGGCGTCGACCGGATCGAGCCCAAGCCGCTGCCGCGCATGGGCGCGGTGGCGGGCAGGATGCTGACCACCGCGCAGACGCGGCGGCGCAACGCCAAGCGGGCGCTGGCGGCGCGCGGCATGGCGGAGGCGGTGACCTGGACCTTCATCCCGGGCGATGATGCGGCGATTTTCGGCGGCGGACCGCGGCTTGCCAATCCGATCTCGGCCGACATGGGCGTCATGCGCCCGTCGCTGCTGCCCGGCCTGATCGCGGCGGCCCAGCGCAACGCCGATCGTGGCGTCGGCGATGTGGCGCTGTTCGAGGTCGACCATACCTTCCAAGGCGAGGAACCGGCGGACCAGAAGGAGGTAGCCGGCGGCATCCGTCGCGGCACCGCGCGGCTGACCGGGGCGGGACGAAGCTGGCAGGGCGTGGCGGCGCCCGTGGACGTGTTCGACGCCAAGGCCGATGCCCTGGCGGTGCTGGAGGCCTGCGGTCTCGACACGGCCAAGGTGCAGATCGCGCCCGGCGGGCCGGACTGGTATCACCCCGGCCGGTCCGGGACCCTGCAGCTGGGACCGAAACTGGTGTTGGGAACCTTCGGCGAAATTCATCCGCTGACCCTGGACGCGCTCGACGTCTCCGGTCCGATCTGCGGCTTCGAGGTGCGGCTCGACGCGCTGCCCGAGCCGCGGCGCAAGGCCACCCGCACCAAGACGCCGCTTGAGGTCTCCGATCTTCAGTCGGTGCGCCGCGACTTCGCCTTCATCGTCGATAGCGAAGTGGATGCGGCGAGCCTTATTCGCGCCGCCGCCGGCGCCGAGAAGAAGCTGATCGCGCAGGTCTCGCTGTTCGACGTCTTCGAGGACGAAAGCCTGGGCGCGGCCAAGAAGTCGCTGGCCATCGAGGTCACCTTGCAGCCGATCGATCACACGCTCACGGATGAGGAGATCGACGCGGTGGGCGCGAAGATCGTGCAGAACGTGGAAAAGGCTACCGGTGGCATGCTGCGCGGCTAGGTCGGCATCAGCGGGCTTGTTCTGCTATCGTTAAGCCGAAGAAGACTCGCGCACTTTCGCGAGCGCAAAAGTTAAGCAACTTTTGCTGAAAGTGCTCCAACCCGCGCCAAGCCCATGTGTGCCCAGTACGCCATTCCCGAGGCCGAGCTTTCCGAGACCTTCATCCGCGCCGGCGGGCCGGGCGGGCAGAACGTCAACAAGGTGGCCACCGCCGTACAGTTGCGGTTCGACGCCAAAGCCTCGCCGTCGCTGCCGGAACCGGTCAAACGACGGCTGATCAAGCTCGCCGGGCACCTGGCGACCGCCGACGGCGTCATCGTGATCGAAGCCTCGCGGTTTCGAACCCAGGCGCGCAACCGGGTCGATGCGCGTGAGCGGCTGTTTGCGATAGTTGAGGAAGCAGCCAAGCCGCCCCGCGTTCGCAAGGCGACAAAACCCACCCGTGCCTCGGTCGAGCGCCGGCTGCGCACCAAATCTGCTCGCGGCCGGATCAAGAAAATGCGGGGCACTGTCGGTGGCGAGGATTAGCGCAGGTCGATCAGATTTCCACGCATCTGCGCATCAACGACGACCTTGTTGCGCGGACTAGCCGTTACATGGTGGATTATGCGCAGCGAGTAAATCACTCTCCTCAGCAAGCCTCGCTGTCCTTGAGTCATTTCTATGTGCGTGGATATGGGTCGCGCCGTTCCGTTTGATGCACTCAGCGGCATGATGATTGCCGAAGCGCTCCAAGAAATTGTCAGTTTGTCCGATATAGACGGGAAACCAACGATTTTGTGAGCTCAGTTTTGCGAAGATGTAATTTCCCGGAGCAGCGTTGAACTCGGTCGAGATGGGATAAATCTCGTACTCGTAACGCTGGCCGCTGGCGCCTTGCCAAGTGCAGGTCTGTATGTCACTCATAATGAGTAATCTCCTTGTGGAGGTTTCGCCTCGGCACCCGTTGATGACTCGCCAAAGTTGTAGCGGGTGCCGATTTCTCCTTTAGACCGAGTCGCTTATCTGGGGCAACCCCACTCAAGTCCAGGAATGTTTTTACTTTGTTCTCATGGACTTAACAGCGATTTGATTCGCATAAACATAACAAAATAAGCCAAGGCTAGTCCGATTCCTGGCAAGAACGGCTCGAATCGGACAGTGATTCTTGCGGCCTCACTGTAGGTCGGGGTCAACCTTCGGCAAATTTGCGGAAGGTTCACCACAGAGATTTCACCACCACACGCCGCCCCTGGAAATACGCACGCGAGGTCCGTTTGCCGGCGGATTGAGGGAGCGCTCGCAGGCAGGATCGTCTGCGACGGCTTGATCGATCACCGGCTCGATCGGATGATCCCCCAGCAGGCTCGCATAGTCGGCATGGCGCGGACCACGGATGGTCGGTACCAGGGAGCGTCGGCGAACCGGCCGGCGTGGCGGTGCCTGCAGCGGCAGTTCTTGCGCTTCGGCCGGTTTCTTCAACGCCATAAGCCTCGCCACCCGGTCAGCCGTCTTGGGGTGACTGCGCAGGATCGACGGGTCGGGCACTCGCCCGGTGGGCAGCACCATGCCCTCCCAGCGCCGGCCCTGGATGCGCTCCAGCTTGGTCAGCGCCGAGGCCAGCCCGTCGGGATCGCCGGTCAGCATGACCGCGCCCAGATCGGCGTCGTATTCGCGCGCCCGCGACAGCGCCATCTGCAAAAGCCCGCCGATGGTGGGCGCGGCCACCAGCAGCAACACGGCAGACCAGGGCACGCTGGCCGCCGTTCCGAACAGGATGGCGGGCAGGTTCAGGAACGCCGACAGGATGCCCACCGTCGACATGGCCGAGGTCAGCCGGCTCACCATGTCGGCGATCGCCATCACCTTGACGTCCTCGTTGCGGATATGGGCCATCTCGTGGGCGATGACGCCGGTCAGCTCGCGCACGGTGAGCCCGCGGATCAGCCGGTCGGTCATGGCGATGGCCGAGTCGGCGGGCCGGCCGACGGCGAAGGCGTTCATCATCCGCGACGGCACCACATACAGTTTCGGCGGCGCGATCAGCCCGGCGCGCTTGGCGAGAATTTCAACAATCTGGTGGCCGGTGGGAAATTCGGCGCGCGATACGGCCTTCGCGCGGTACATGCGCAAGACCAGCGCCGGGCTTACCCGGCTCGCCATCAACAGGCTGACGACGCCGAAAACGATCGCATAGAAGATTCCGGTCGGGCCGAACAACACCCAGGCGCACACCGCCAGCAGGCCGACGCTGCCGCCAACCAATAGCCAGGTGTGGACCGCATTGAGCGCGGCGTGCCGGCGTTGTTGGAAGAAGTCGATGGAAAGCGGGGTCATGAGCACCTGTCGGATCGTCGGCCTGCCGCGGCCGGTGTGAGCGAAATTTTCATGTTCCGATCTCAATATGGTAGATAAACCGCGAAATTTCAGGACCCGCCCATGCGAATCAGCTCCCTGGCCGCCCGTGTAGGGCTCGTCGCAGCCCCGGCTTTGATGATGGTTCTGACGGCCTTGGGCGCGCATGCAAGCGAGACGGTCGCCGCCAAGCGGCTGTTCGGCCGCCAGCCGCTGCCGGCGGCGCTGGAGCCGCAGGTGCACGGGTTCTACACCAAGGGCTGCGTCGCCGGCGCGGTGGCGATCGCCACCGACGGGCCGCACTGGCAGGCGATGCGCCTGTCGCGCAACCGGCGCTGGGGACATCCCGATCTGGTGCGCATCATCGAGGAACTGTCGGTCAAGGCGGCGGCCGACGGCTGGAACGGCCTGCTGGTCGGCGACATGTCGCAACCACGCGGCGGGCCGATGCTGACCGGCCACCGCTCGCATCAGGTCGGGCTCGATGCCGATCTGTGGTTCACGCCGATGCCCGACCGGCGGCTAACTTACCACGAGCGCGAGAACATCTCGGCGGTCTCGGTGCTCAGAAAAGGCTCGTTCTATGTCGACGAGGCGCGCTGGAACCATTCGTTCACCATGCTGATGAAACATGCGGCCGGCTTCGCCGAGGTCGAGCGGGTGCTGGTGCATCCCGGCGTTAAGAAGAAGCTGTGCGATACGGTCGAGGGGGATCGGGCCTGGCTGCGCAAGATTCGCCCGTTCTGGGGCCATCACTACCATTTCCACATTCGCATCGGCTGTCCCGCCGGCTCGCCGGACTGCAGGCGGCAGGACGCCACGCCGGCCGGCGAAGGCTGCGGTGATTCGCTCACCTGGTGGTTCGTCGAGGGGCTGGTGCCGAAGAAGCCCAAGGTGCCGGCAAAGCCGACCAAGCCGCGCATCGTCACGCTGGCCGACCTGCCGGCGGCCTGCTCGGCGGTGCTTGAGGCGAAAGCGCGGCCGGAAGCCGAGGCGACGGTCAGTGTGACGGGATTCGTGGCGCCGGAACTGGATGTGCCGGCATTCGACCCAGCCGCGGTCATCGCCGGCAAGCCGATAGAAGCCGGCGGCGCGAACCTGGCCGCGCAGCTGCCGGAGAACGTCGCGGTGCCGACCCCGCGCCCGGCCGACTGAAAACCGGTTTAACCGGCCTGCACCCCGGTGCCGAGCGGACAGGCGACGCCGGTGCCGCCCAGGCCGCAATATCCGTTCGGGTTCTTCTCCAGATATTGCTGGTGGTACTCTTCGGCGAAATAGAATGGCGGCGCGTCGAGGATTTCCGTGGTGACGGCGCCGCGGCCGGCCGCGGCCAGCGCGGCCTGATAGGTTTCGCGCGAGCGTTCGGCCGCCTGTTTCTGCTCATCGGAGATGACGTAGATCCCGGAGCGATACTGGGTGCCGATATCGTTGCCCTGGCGCATGCCCTGGGTCGGGTCGTGGCTCTCCCAGAACAGTTTCAGCAGTTCGTCGAACGAGACCTTGGCCGGATCGTAGACCACCAGCACCACCTCGTTGTGGCCGGTCTGACCGGTGCAGACCTCCTGGTAGGTCGGGTTGGGGGTTGCGCCGCCAGCGTAGCCCACCGCGGTGACCCACACGCCCGCGCGCTGCCACAATACGCGTTCGGCGCCCCAGAAGCAGCCGAGCCCGAACAGCGCCTTTTCCATCCCGTCCGGGTATGGACCATGCAGGTCGCGGCCCAGGACCGCGTGAATGCGCGCGGTCTCGATCGGCTCGGGCCGGCCGGGAAGGGCTTCTCCCCGTCCGGGCAGTTTCTGCTTTCGGCCTAGCATGTTGAGTAAAGCCATCGGTCTAACTCGTCTGTTTCGGGTCGGTTGAGATATGCCTACGCGCCATATTTGTCCTGCCATTTCTGCCTGCGGTTGCGGCCGATGAAGCCGAACAGCAGGGCCAGCACCCCGAACACCGCCCAGCTGGGCGAGCGCAGCACCCATTGGATCACCGGATCCCACGCCACCGGGTGTACATAGCGCTGGACCAGGGCCTGGGACAGGTTGAGGGTGGACGGGCTCAAGCGGAACCAGTCGACGCCCAGCGGCGTGATGACCAGGGCCGAGTCGGCAATCGAGCGGGTTACGTCCAGCAACAGCGCGACGACCGCCAGCGCCAAGCATAGAAGACCGAGCACCCGAAGCACGAATTTGAACATGCGATATCCTCGTACCCTGCAACCTGTCGCAGCGCCGCGCCGATGCGCGTATCCGCGGCAAGCAAAAGATAGGCAGGCCGCAAGCTACGCGCAAGTTTCACGACACCAGGCGGGCGCCTATTGCGGCTTGAACGGACAAGGCAGATTTGTATAGTGCGCCAGCCTTGCCGGCGGCGGCACGCGCCGGGATTGCGGTTGGCAGACCTGCAGTCCGGTTGCGCGGGCGGTCGTCGCCGAGTTGCGGAGAGGTGGCCGAGTGGTCGAAGGCGCACGCCTGGAACGCGTGTAGGCGGGCAACCGTCTCCAGGGTTCGAATCCCTGTCTCTCCGCCACCCTGCTTCGCTAAAGCTTCGCAGGGCGCAGCCCAAAGAAGCTTTATTGCGAACAGGAGTGCCCTGCGTAGCTCGAGCAGAGCGAAGAGCGTGGCGGGGTGTCGCAAAGCCAGACAGATGTTTCGAAGAAGTACCGCGAGCCTGGCGGGCCTGAGTATTGTTCATCTCGCCGCTCATCTTCGCCGCGCTCGGGCCTGCGATCACCGCGGCGACGCCGTCGGGCACTGGTGTCGATGTTTTCGCGCGGCCGGGCACGGCGCGGTTGCTGACCGACGCCCCGTGTGATCCAAGACCGCGACAGATTGCCTTAAAAAGTTCAAGCGGTTTTCTGGCAGGCAGTTGCACCGGCTGCTAAGACATTGGTCCATTGGCTCTGACCCGGACGCCGGCAGCGCGGCTTGATGCCGGCACCGGTTAATTTCGGGTCCGCGGCGGTCCGGTTGGACCGGATCCAATCTCAGCCCCGTCGGGAACAAATGGATGAATGCGGTTAGCGACCACCGGCTACGGTATCACCTGTCCAACGAGCTTCATGCGCGCCCGTTCCCGCCGCTTCGCCCGCCGCACTCGGTGGCTTATCTGGTCATCAAACAGCTCGAGGATGCCGCCGGCAGGGATCGCGACGCGGACCGCGCCCACCTGATCGACCTGCTCGACCGTCATGGCGCCACCCACCCCCAGGCCGGCGCGACCCACTATTACGGAAAGCTCGGCAGGTTTCACCTGAAGTGGGAAAGCCACACGGAATTTGTGACCTACACCGTGTTCCGCGAAAGCGCAGAGGACAAGCCGTTCGATGGATCGACGGTCGATCTGCTCCCCGAAGGCTGGCTGGCCAACGCGCCCGGCGTGCGCATGACATCGGTGCTGATCCGCCTGGAGGAACTCGACGAGCCGGAAACCATCGCCGATCACTTGAACGACTGGTTTGTGCCCGAGAGCCTGGTCGCAGGTCGCGTTCTCGACGGCAACGGCGTCGCCGGCGGGGATTTTCGCATCGATGCGAAGGGAAACATGCGCTTCGCCGTGTTCGTTCAGCCCAATTGCGATCCGCGAAAGGTCGGCCGTCTTATTCAACTGCTGCTGGAAATCGAGACCTACAAAACCATGGCCATGCTCGGCTTTGCCAGGGTAGGTGAACTGTCGCGCACCATCGGTACGATAGACAAGAAATTGGCCCGCCTGGTGGCCGACATGACCGTCGATCGCCAGAATCCCGATCAGACCCTGCAGGCGTTGCTGGCTGTTTCGTCGGGCCTGGAAAGCCTCGTGGCCCAGAACAATTTCCGCTTTGGGGCAACCGCCGCTTATGAGGCGATCGTTCAACAGCGTATCGAAGCGCTGCGCGAGGCCGGGTTCGAGGAACGGCAGACCATCGCCGAATTCATGACGCGGCGCTTCGATCCGGCCATGCGGACGGTGAAATCGACCGAGAACCGGCTGGGCGCGATGTCGGAAAGGGCGCTGCGCGCCGGCGACCTTCTGCGCACCCAGGTGGACGTGGAACGCTCCGCCCAAAACCAGAAAGTGCTGCAGAGCATGGACCGGCGCGCCGATCTGCAGCTTCGGCTGCAAAGGACGGTGGAAGGCCTGTCGGTGGTTGCGGTCAGCTACTACGCCGTCAATCTGGTCGGCTACGTGCTCGGCCCCATCGGGGCGGAGTTCGGCATCTCGAAAACGCTGCTGGCCGCAGCGATTACCCCGGTGATCATCCTGGCCGTTTGGTGGGCCATCCGCCATGTCCGCAAGAAAGTCCTATAGGCGGCGAAAGCCCGGCAGCGAGACTTTGCACAACCGCCGCTTTCGGGTCCTGGGGCGAACCTACGGTCGGCGCAGTGTCGGTTGCCGATTGCAGCACCGCTGCCCGCCAAAGCCGACAGGTGAACGCAGCGGGCCGGCGGCGTGCGTCCATTCGTCGGTAGAATTCCCGCGATGAACCAACACACCGCACACGCCGCGCCACCCGGGCCCGTCAGCCGGGGCCAGGCGCTGAGGACTTTCGGGCGAATCGGGCTGATGTCCTTCGGCGGGCCGGCGGCGCAGATCGCGCTGATGCATCGGGTTCTGGTCGACGAGAAAAAATGGCTCACCGAGCGTGAATTCCTCAGTGCGCTCAATTTCTGCATGCTGCTGCCCGGGCCCGAGGCGATGCAGCTGGCCACCTTCGCCGGCTGGCGGCTGGGCGGGGTGGCCGGCGGGCTCGTCGCCGGACTGCTGTTCGTCCTGCCCGGCGCGGCGACCGTGCTGGGGCTGGCCGTCGTCTATGCCTGGTTCGGGCAGATGCCGCTCATCGGTGCGCTGTTCGTCGGCGTCAAGGCGGCGGTGCTCGTGATCGTCGTGGAGGCGCTGGTTCGCATCGCCGGCCGCGCGCTATCCGGCACGCTCTCCTGGGCGATCGCGCTTTGCGCGTTTGTCGCGATCTTCTTCCTTGCCTTACCGTTTCCGATGATCATCGCAGCCGCCGCGCTCGTCGGCTTCGTCTCGCCGGCAAAGGCGGCACCCGGCCCGCAGCAAACGCCGTTGCCGCGCGTGCCGGCGGCGCGCACCGCGGCCACCATCGCCATCTGGCTGGCGCTTTGGTGGACGCCGGTGATCGCGATCGACCTGATGTTCGATCTGCCGTTGCTCGCCACCATCGGCGTATACTTCTCCAAACTGGCCGTTGTTACCTTTGGCGGCGCCTATGCCGTGCTGGCCTATATGGCGCAGGCGGTGGTCACCGACTTGGGCTGGCTGACGGCCGGCGAGATGACGGACGGGCTGGGGCTTGCCGAGACGACGCCGGGGCCGTTGATCCTGGTGACGCAGTTCGTCGGCTTTCTGGCCGCGTTTCGCGAGGGCGGGCTGGCGATGGGGCTCGCCGGGGCCGCGCTGACGCTGTGGGTGACGTTCGTGCCCTGCTTCTTGTGGATCTTCGCCGGCGCGCCCTATATCGGCTGGATCGGCGCCCAGCCGCGGCTGGCCGGGGCGCTGTCGGCGATCACGGCGGCCGTGGTGGGCGTGATCGCGAACCTGTCGCTGTGGTTCGCGCTGCACGTGGCGTTCGGCTCCGTCACACGGCGCGAGGCCGGGCCATTGGTGCTGTGGCAGCCGGACCTGGCGACCATGGACTGGCGGGTCTTCGCGCTGGCGGGCCTGTGCGCGGTCCTGCTGTTGTGGTTGCGGCTCGGGTTGGGCTGGGTTCTGGCGGCGGCCATGGGCGCCGGCTGGTTGTTGGTGGTGTTCTTTTAAACCGGCTCCAGCCCTCTCCCCCGCCCAGCCACCCCACGGCAGTATCCTTGCAAGGGGTGGCTGGGCGGGGGGAGTGGGCCGGCGCCGGTTCAAAGCATCAAGCGCTCAATCGCGATAGGATGGGTCATCGGCGTCGAGCATCGCCTTGAGCTGCTCGAAATGCGCTTCCGCCGCGCCGGTGTAATTGTCCCAGCCGGCCGACGTCTTGGCGGCCAGCTTCTCGTCCATCACGTTGAGCGGCTGGCCGGTGGAATAGGCCAGGATCATCGTCTGCGCAGCCCGCTCCAGATAGTAGAGCTCCTCGAAGGCCTGGGCCACGGTGTCGCCGGTCACCGACACGCCGTGATTGCCCATCAGCATGACCGGATGATTGCCGAGCGCGCGCGCCAGCCGCCTGCCCTCTTCGGCGTCGTCGGCGATGCCGCCATAGCCCAGATCGACCGCCGCGCGCTTGTGGAATCGGGCGGTGTTCTGGTCGATGGGCTTGATCGCCGGATCGGCCAATCCGCACAGCGCCGTTGAGTAAATCGGATGGCAGTGCAGCAGCACCCTGGCGTGGGGCACGGCGGCGTGGATGGCGCCGTGGATGCACCAGGCGGATGGATCGGGCGCGTCCTCACGTTCCATCACGCCGTCATCGTCGGCGTTGAGCAGCAGCAGGTCGGACGCGCGGATGGTGGAGAAGTGCCGCCATTTCGGATTGAGCAGAAACGTCTTGCTGTCGGCCGAGACAGCGGCGGAGAAGTGGTTGGCCACCGATTCGTGCCAACCGAAGCGGGCGGCGAGGCGAAAAGCGGCGGCCAGGTCGACGCGCAGCGCCCATTCGGCGGCGTCGTAGTCCGTTCCGGTGATGCGGCTGGTGACGGTCGACATGGCTGGTCCTCCGCGCGTCTGTGGAGACGAGTTGTGCTTTATGTCATTTTGCGCTGATGCGGAAGTCGGCACCGGCCCACTCCCCCTCCCAACCACCCACGGCAGTATCCTTGAGAGGGTGGTTGGGAGGGGGAGTGGGCCGGTGCCGACTAAAACAACAAGACACCCTAAATCCGCGAATGCTTGAACACCCGCTTGGGATAGAACGTTCCCTTGTCGATGTGGCCCAGCGCGATCAGGGCGTCGCCGCTGGCGGCGAGTGCTTCGTCGGCGAAGGTTAGGGCTTCCGGCCCGCGAAGCAGGATCGGATTGCCGGTGCGCAGGCGGTGGCGCTGGCCGTCGCTGATCCGCACCTGCGGCAGTTCGTCCAGCGCCGTGCCGGTGGGCGCGAGCAGTGCGTCGAGCGCGTCAAGATCGCCCTCCAGCGCCAGCAACTCGTCATACGAGATCAAGTCATCCTCGCCGAACGGCTCGACCGCGGTCCGGCGCAGGTCGGCCACGTGACCCAGACAACCCAGCTGACGGCCCAGATCGCGGGCCAACGAGCGCACATAGGTGCCCTTGCCGCACTCGACCTCGAAGACCGCGGTATCGGCATCGGGCATCTCGACGAGATCGAAGCGGGTGATCAGCACCGGGCGCGGTTCGATCTCTACCGTCTCGCCGGACCGGGCAAGCGCATAGGCGCGTTCGCCGTCGATCTTCACCGCGGAGAAGGCCGGCGGCACCTGTTCGATCTCGCCGACATAGTCCGCCATCGCGGTCTCGATCGCAGTGCGCTGCGGCCGCTCGTCACGGGTCTCGATCGCATCGCCTTCCAGATCGTCGGTGGAGGTCTGTGCGCCCCAACGAATGGCGAAGCGATAGGTCTTCAGCCCGTCCATCACGTAGGGAACGGTCTTGGTGGCCTCGCCCAGGGCGATCGGCAGCATGCCGCCGGCCAATGGGTCGAGCGTGCCGGCATGGCCCGCCTTGGCCGCCTTGTAGAGCCATTTGACCTTGGAAACGCACTGGGTCGAACCGATGCCCGGCGGCTTGTCCAGGATAAGCCAGCCGGAAACGGGCCTGCCCTTCTTCTTGCGTTGCCGACTCATTTGGATTCGCCGTCTTCGTCATCGACCAGATCGCGGGCCACCGCCGGCGAGGCCAGCAGTTCGTCGATCCGGCGGTAATTGTCGAAACTGGTGTCCGCGCGAAAGCGAACCTTCGGCATGGTCTTCATGCGCGCCAGCGCCGGGGTCAGCCGGCCCCGGATGAACCGCGAATGCGCGTTGAGCGCTTCGACCACGGGCGCCGCGTCCCCGCCGCCCAGCAGCGAAACATAGGCGGTGGCGAGTTTCAGGTCGGGGGTCATGGCCACTTCGGTCACCGAGATCAAACTGTCCCCCAGCGCCGGTAGATCGCCCTTGCGAATCAGATCGACCAGGGCGTGGCGCACTACTTCGCCAACCCGCAACTGGCGCTGGGAAGGTCCGCGCGCGTGTTCGTTCGTAGTCACTTGTCTGGTCCCAATTCAGCCTTCGCCCGGGCTTGGACCGGGCCAATGCCTTTGTTTTCACGCACTTTCGCGAGCGCAAAGTTGAGCAACTTTTGCTGAAAGTGCTCTGGTTACCGCCGGGTGCTCACAACGAGCGCTCGACCTCCTCGACGCGGAAGCACTCGATCACGTCGGCCTTGCGGATGTCCTGATAGTTCTCGAACGCCATGCCGCATTCCTGGCCAGCGGGCACTTCGCTGACTTCGTCCTTGAAGCGTTTGAGCGTCGACAGCTTGCCTTCGTGGATCACCACATTGTCGCGCAGTAGGCGCACGCCGACGCCGCGCTCCACCTTGCCCTCGGTGACCAGGCAGCCGGCCACCTTGCCGACCTTGGAAACGTTGAAGACCTCGAGGATTTCCGCGTAGCCCAGGAAGGTCTCGCGGCGCTCGGGCGCCAGCATGCCGGACATCACTGCCTTGATGTCGTCGACCAGGTCGTAAATGATTGAATAATAACGGATTTCGATGCCGTCGCGCTCAGCCGCGTCGCGCGCCTGCTTGTTGGCGCGCACGTTGAACGCCAGGATCGGCGCCCCGGTGGAGGCGGCCAGCGCCACGTCGGATTCGGTGACCGCGCCGACGCCGGAATGGACCACGCGGGCCGCGACCTCTTCGGTTCCCAGCTTCTCCAGCGCACCGACGATCGCTTCGACCGAGCCCTGGACATCGCCCTTGATCACCACGGCGGCTTCGCTCAACTCGGCGGTCTGGAGCTGGCTCATCATCTGTTCGAGCGAGCCGCGCGAACCGGCCTGGCGGGCCACGGCCTTTTCGCGGGTGAGCCGCTTGCGGTATTCGGAGATTTCGCGCGCGCGCGCCTCGTTCTCGACTACCGCGAGACGGTCGCCGGCGGCCGGCGCCCCGTTGAGCCCCAGCACCTCGACCGGCATCGACGGCGGGGCGGCCTGGATTTGGTTGCCCTGATCGTCGACGAGCGCACGCACGCGGCCCCATTCATCACCGGCGACGACGATGTCACCCGGGTTGAGCGTGCCGCGCTTGACCAGCACGGTGGCGACCGGGCCGCGGCCCTTGTCCAATTGCGCCTCGATGACGACGCCTTCGGCCGGACGATCCGGGTTGGCCTTCAGCTCCATCAGCTCGGCCTGCAGAAGCACCGCCTCCAGCAGCTTGTCCAGGTTGGTGCCTTTGATCGCTGAGACTTCGATCTCCAGAATGTCGCCGCCCATGCTTTCGACGAACACTTCGTGTTGCAGCAACTCGTTCTTGACCTTCGACGGGTCGGCGTCCGCCTTGTCGATCTTGTTGACGGCGACGATGATCGGCACCTGCGCCGCCTTGGCGTGGTTGATGGATTCGATCGTCTGCGGCATCACCCCGTCGTCGGCGGCGACCACCAGAATAGCGATGTCGGTCGCCTGCGCACCGCGAGCGCGCATCGAGGTGAACGCCTCATGGCCGGGGGTGTCGATGAAGGTGACCGACTGGCCATCCTTTTCGACCTGATAGGCGCCGATGTGCTGGGTGATCCCGCCCGCCTCGCCTTCCACCACGTTGGCGTTGCGGATGGCGTCGAGCAACGAGGTCTTGCCGTGGTCGACGTGACCCATGATCGTGACCACCGGCGCGCGCGGCTTCAGGTCGGCCGGATCGTCGGGGGAATCGAACAGGCCTTCCTCGATATCGGCGTCGGAAACGCGCCGCACGGTGTGGCCGAATTCCTGGGTGATCAATTCCGCGGTATCGGCATCGATGATGTCGCCGGGCTTCATCATCTGGCCTTCCTTCATCAGGTATTTGATCACCTCGACCGAGCGCTCCGACATGCGGCTCGCCAGTTCCTGAATGGTGATCGTCTCGGGCAATTGCACCTCGCGGGCGACTTTCTCGCGCGGGCCGGATGGCGTCATCGCCGCGCGTTTGGCCTTCTCCTGGCGCCGGCGCAGCGCCGCCAGCGACGGACCGCGGCTGCCGCCGTCCTCGTCCAGCGCGTTGGTCAGCGTCAACTTGGTCCGGCGGCGCTCTTCGCCGGCCTTGGGCCGGTTCGGCTTGGGCGGCTCTTCGGGCTTGCGCCGTTCGAACGGCTTGAGATCCTTGGTCTTTTTGTCGGCCGGCGCGGTCTCGGCTTTCTTCGCCGGTATTTCGTCCAGACGCGGCGCCAGCGAGGCGGCGTCGGGCTGCGGCGCGGCTGCCTCGCCCGTGGCTGCCTGCTGTTCGCGGGCCTCGGCCGCCTGTCTTTCGGCCTCGGCGCGCTCCTTGGCCATTTCCTCCGCGCGGCGCTGGTCTTCCACTTCGCGGGCGCGGGCGGTCTCCAGAGCGCGCCGGCGCGCGTCGAGTTCGTTTGCGGACAAACCGCCCAGTCTCGCCTCGCGCGATGCGCCGGCGGCCGCGGGCTCCGGCTTGGCGGCAGGCGCAACCGGCTTGGCGGCGGCAGGCTTGGTGATGCGCCGTTTGCGGGTCTCGACCACGACGGATTTGCTCCGGCCGTGGGAGAAATTTTGGCGAACGGTACCCTGAGAGACGCCGCCGCCCTTGAGCGTCAACGTCTTCTTGGTCGAAACGCTGAGTTTCTTCTCTTCGCCTTCCGATTCACTCATTATTGGCCTGTTCTCGCCTGTCTTGTGCGCCGCCGGGGCCGCTAACGGGGCTTTTTGGACCTTCGCCGGAAGAAAATCCAGCCCCGCACTCAGTTTTTTTGCTGCCGCCTAAGCACCGCCACCGCAATAACTTTCCAGCCTTTCGAGCCGGTCGATGAGTGCGCGTGCAACGCCGCTTTGCGCCACCGCCACATGCACCGATTCGGACCTGCCAACCGCCCCGCCCAGTTCCTGAGAAGACAGAGACCGGAAGGTGCGAATCGACGGTCCGGTTTCGTCCACGCCCTTCTTCGCGGCGTTGAGCGCCGCGGCGATCTTCCGTTCGCCGTCCACCGCCGCGTCGCCGGCGTGCAGGATCAGCGCAGCCTTGCCGGCGCGCGCCGCCGCCTCGACCTTGGCAAACCCGGACACAACCGCGCCCGCCTTGTTGGCCAAGGAAAGGCTCGCCACCGCGGCGGCCCGCAACTGCCGTTCGATCTGCGCCGCCAGATCCGGCTCGGCACGGGCGGCGCATTTGAGGCGGGCGGAAAACAGGCCCTTGTCGACCGCCTTCTCAACGAGCGCCCGCTTGGCCGTCACCCATACGCCGCGACCTGGCAGCTTGCCCTGCAGATCGGCGACCACGGCGCCGTTCGGGTCGGCGACGAAGCGGATCATGGCGGCTGGCTCCAGCTTGTCGCCGGTGACGATGCAGGTGCGCGGGTTCATCGCTTCACGCGCTGCGGCCGAAGCCAAGGCGCCGAGCCGCCCTAGGCCGGTTGTTCGTCGGCCGTGGCCTCGTCGGCAACCTGGGCGGCTTCCTCACCGGCGTCCGCCGAAGCGGCGGCCTCGGTTTGATCCACGTCACCCTCCGCGCCATCTTCCGTCGGCTCGGGCTCGGGCGCCAGATCTTCCTCGGTCACCCAGCCCACTTTCAGCCGTGCGGCCATCACCATGTGTTCGGCGTCCTCGCGCGATAATTTGAAACCGTCCAGAATGCCGTCATAACGGGTGGTCTCACCGTCCTTGCGCTCGGTCCAACCCACCAGGTCGTCCGAGGCGCAGCCGGCGAAGTCTTCCAGCGTCTTGATCTCCTCTTTGCCCAGCGCCACCATCATCGCCGTGGTGATGCCCTCGACCTCACGCAGATCGTCGGCGACGCCCAGCGCGCGGCGCTGCTCGTCATATTCCATCTCCTGCTTCTCGAGCGCTTCGCGCGCACGCGCCTGCAGCTCTTCCGCCGTATCGCCGTCGAAGCCCTCGATGGCGGCGATCTCGTCGGCCTCGACGTAGGCCACTTCCTCGATCGAGGAGAAGCCTTCGGAAGCGAGAAGCTGGGCCACCATCTCGTCGACGTTGAGCGCTTCGATGAAGGTGTTGGTGTTCTCGACGAACTCGGCCTGGCGGCGCTCGCTCTCCTCCTGCTCGGTCATGATGTCGATGTCCCAGCCGGTCAGCTGCGAGGCCAGCCGCACGTTCTGGCCGCGCCGGCCGATCGCCAGCGACAGCTGCTCGTCGGGAACCACCACGTCGATGCGCTCGGCCTCTTCGTCGAGGACCACCTTGGCGACTTCCGCGGGCTGCAGTGCGTTGACGATGAAGCTTGCCGCGTCGGGCGACCAGGGGATGATGTCGATCTTCTCGCCCTGCAGCTCGCCGACCACGGCCTGGACGCGGCTGCCGCGCATGCCGACGCAGGCGCCGACGGGATCGATCGACGAATCATGCGAGATTACCGCGATCTTGGCGCGCGAGCCGGCATCGCGGGCGACCGACTTGATCTCGATGATGCCATCGTAGATTTCCGGCACTTCCATGGTGAACAGTTTGGCCATGAATTCGGGGTGGGTGCGCGACAGGAAAATCTGCGGGCCACGCTGTTCGCGGCGCACGTCGTAGATGTAGGCGCGCACCCGGTCGCCGTAGCGGAAGTTCTCGCGCGGGATCGTCTCGTCGCGGCGGATGATCGCCTCGCCGCGGCCCAGATCGACGATCACATTGCCGTATTCGACCCGCTTGACCGTACCGTTGACGATCTCGCCGACCCGGTCCTTGTATTCCTCGAACTGCTGGTCGCGCTCGGCCTCGCGCACTTTCTGGACGATCACCTGCTTGGCCGACTGGGCGGCGATGCGGCCGAAATCCATCGGCGGCAGCGGCTCGGAGACGAATTGCCCGAGCTCGATGTTCGGGTCCTTGTCGCGGGCCAGCTCCAGATCGATCTGGGTGGTGTAGTCCTCGACGTTCTCGACCACTTCCAGCAATCGTTGCAGCTTGATGTCGCCGGTCTTGGGATCGATGTCCGCGCGCACATTTGTTTCCTGGCCGTAGCGCGAGCGCGCTGCTTTCTGAATGGCGTCGGCCATCGCTTCGATCACGATTTCCCGGTCGATCAGCTTCTCGCGGGCGACCGCGTCGGCGATCTGCAGCAGTTCCAGCCGGTTTGCACTTACCGCCATGTTCGTCTCCGTGGTTTCAATTTGCGTTGGCGCGCCGCAGCGCCTTGTCGCGGGCGAGCGCCTCGCGAACGAGGTCGTCGTTCAGGATCAGCTTGGCGCTGGCGATGTCGTCTATGTCGAGCGAGGTCTTGTCGGTTTCATCGTTCCCAGGCGCGTCCAGATGCAGCCGGATCGCCGAGCCGTCGATGCCGATGATGCGGCCCTTGTAACGTTTGCGCCCATCGACCGGCACGCGGGTCTCGATCTTCACGTTATGGCCCGACCAGCGTTCGAAATCGGATAGCCGGACCAGCGGCCGGTCGATCCCCGGAGAGGAGATCTCAAGGTTATAGGCGCCGGGGATCGGATCGGCCACGTCGAGCACCGGCGAGATGGCCCGCGAGACGATCTCGCAGTCTTCCACGCTCATGGTGCCGTCGTCCCGCTCGGCCATGATCTGCACGGTCATGCCGTTCAGTCCGGAAATGCGCACGCGCACCAGGCGGTAGCCCAGATGCTCGATCTCGGGCTCGACGATGGCCGCGACACGCGCCTCCAAACCGTCCTCGACGATCTGGCGCGGCTCTGCGGCGATGGCGTTCGTGCGGTGCAAATGGCTCTTCCAGGTTGCCGGCTCCGCCGCGAGGGCGCCGTTGTCGGCCCCAACAAAAAGAGCGGGTGCCCGGGGGACCCACTCTCGCAAAACACAGCGGAGATTTTGGCCGCTATATACGCCCCGCCCAGGCAAGTTGCAAGGGGTCCGGCAACTTGCAACGGGTGGCCGGCCCGATCAGATCCGCACGAAGGTCAGGTAGGCCGGCGTGCGCCCTTCGCGCAACGCCTTGGCTTCATAGCGGGTGCCCGGCCAGTCCGGCCAGGGCTTGCGCCAGTCATCGGCGTGGGTCGCGGTCCAGGCCAGATTTTCGTCCTTCCAGCAATGGGCCAGCGTCCAGTTGACATAGGATGCATCGTCGGACGCGAAGCGAAACTCGCCGCCGGGCCGCAGCACGCGGCCGATCGCGGCAAGGCGGACGGAGTTGACGAAGCGGCGCTTCCAATGGCGGCGCTTGGGCCAGGGATCGGGGTAGAGCAGATCGACGCGATCGATCGAGCCGGCCGGCAGCCAATCGAGCAGATCGGCGCCGTCGCCGTCATACAGGCGGATGTTGTCGATGCCACCGGCCTCGATCGCCGACAGCGCCTTGGCCATGCCGTTGATGAAGGGTTCGACGCCGAAAAAGCCGAGGTCCGGGTGCCGCGACGCCTGATCGATCAGGTGCTCGCCGCCGCCGAAGCCGATTTCCAGGCGATAGGCCGAGTATGATTTGGAGAACAGCGCGCTCACGTCGGCCGGCGGCGGCGCGGTGGTGTCGACGCCCAGCCGTGGCAGCAGATTTTTCAGCAAGTCGGCGCGGCGCGGCGACAGCGCCGGCCCTTTGCGCCGGCCGTAGAGAGAGCGATGAAGGCGTTTACCCATGCCGTTCGCGGCCCGAATGCCGCCGGCGCCGGGGCCTCACGAGAGTTCTTTCACCCTTTCCAGCAACGGCTTTTTCAGATCGGTCTTTTCCCATGAGAACGAACCGTCCCGGCCGGGCTTGCGGCCAAAATGGCCGTAGGCCGCGGTCTTGGCATAGATCGGCTTGTTGAGGTCGAGATGGCGGCGGATTCCGGACGGTGACAGGTCCATCGCCGCGCCGACCGCCTGCTCGAGGATGGGCTCGTCCACCTTGCCGGTGCCGTGGGTGTCGACATAGATCGACAGCGGCTCGGCCACCCCGATCGCGTAAGCCAGCTGGATGGTGCAGCGCTCGGCCAGGCCGGCGGCGACCACGTTCTTGGCCAGGTATCGCGCAGCGTAGGCAGCCGAGCGGTCGACCTTGGTGGTGTCCTTGCCGGAAAACGCGCCGCCGCCGTGGGGTGCGGCGCCGCCATAGGTGTCGACGACGATCTTGCGCCCGGTGAGCCCGGCGTCGCCGTCCGGTCCGCCGACCACGAACTTGCCGGTCGGGTTGATGTGCCATTTGCAGTCGGGCGCAATGGCAAGATCGCCCAGGGCCTCGCGGATATAGGGCTCGACCACCTGGCGCACCTTGGCCTGGTCCCAGCTTTCGTCGAGGTGCTGGGTCGACAGCACGATCTGGGTGACTTGCGTCGGCTCGCCGTCGCGGTAGCGCACCGTGACCTGGGACTTGGCGTCGGGACCCAGCCTGGCGGCCTCGCCCTCGCCGGATTTGCGCGCGGCGGCCAGCAGCTCGAGAATCTTGTGCGAATAGTAGATCGGCGCGGGCATCAGATCGGGGGTTTCGCGGCAGGCATAGCCGAACATGATGCCCTGGTCGCCCGCCCCTTCCTCGCCCTGGCGGTCCGCGGAATTGTCCACGCCTTGGGCGATGTCGGAGGACTGGGCGTGCAGCAGCACGTCGACCCGGGCGGTCTTCCAGTGAAAGCCGCTCTGCTCATAGCCGATGTCGCGAATGGCCCGGCGCGCGGCCGAACGGAACCGGCCCGGCGCGATCACCGGCTTGCCGGCCGCGTCGAGAACCGGATTGCCCTGCTTGTCCTTCTTGAACAGGGTCTGCGGCACCCGCACTTCGCCGGCGATCACCACCCGGTTGGTGGTGGTCAACGTCTCGCAGGCGACGCGCACTGACCAGGGGTCCGTGCCGGTCTTGCGGGCCTCGCGATAGACCAGATCGACGATCTCGTCCGAGATGCGATCGCATACCTTGTCCGGGTGCCCTTCGGACACCGATTCGCTGGTAAACAGATAGTTGCGCCGCGCCATACACGTCTCCAACCGGCTGGGTGCGCCGGCAGGCCGGCTGCTTTCACAAAATCGTCATGCCTTTTAATGGGGTGGATGCGCAGGTCAAGAGTGCAGGGACGCATCCGCCGGTGGGTCGCACAGGGATTGCGCGCACGGGCCGGGTTCAGCGGGTCAGATTGTGGATCAAGTGTCCGATTCAGACGTGGCCGCGAGCGTCTTGATCAGCTCGACCAGCTTGCGGCGGACTTTGGGATCCTTGACGCGGACGAACGCCTTGTTGAGCTGCAGGCCTTCCGAGCTCGAAAGGAAGTCGACGACATAGTTCGTCGAGGCAGCTTCGGCCAGGCCGGCCGTGGCGTGGCCCTGCGGATCGGGGGCGCCTTCGAAAAAGAACGATATCGGTGTGCTGAGAATTGTCGAGATCTGCTGGAGCCGGCTGGCGCCGATTCGGTTGGCGCCCTTTTCGTATTTCTGGATCTGCTGGAATGTGATGCCGAGATGCTCGCCGAGCTTTTCCTGGCTCATGCCTTGCATCGTCCGACGCAGCCTGACCCGGCTGCCGACATGGACGTCTATTGGATTGGGTTTCCTTTTCGTCTCGGCCATATTGATCCCCGCCTGTATCGCGTGCCGCGCCGTTTGTCGACTTCAGGGTTCACGCCGGCAGACAAACACAAAGTTCGCCGACGCGAGTTTCAGCCGCCCGGAGCGTTTCGCTCCGGTAACGGTCCGTCAGATTTCCAGTGATTGGGCTGACGGTACTAGCCCCTTTTCCGAAGTCGGCGCAATAATGTACCTTTTGGATCGATTGTGCAATGGCTGCATACACGCTTGGTGATGGATGCGAAACGACCGAATCCGCGGCTCATCGGCGCCTTGCGAATCGCACCGTCGAGACGATCATCAGGGCCGACAACAGCCAGAATGGCAGATTGCCGAAGCGCCGAAACATGGTCTCGGCGGCTGGTTCGGGAAGCGCGGAATCAACGCTGCCCCTGGCTCCCAGCGGCAGCGATATCAGCTCCCGGCCGTAGGCATCGGACACCGACGAGATGCCGGAATTGGCGACTCGGACCACGGGAAGACCTTCCTCGATGCCGCGAACGACCGCCTGGCGGTGGTGCTGGTAAGGTCCCGGCGATGAGCCGAACCAGGCGTCGTTGGTCAGGTTGACGAGCCATTGTGGGTCGCTCGCGCCGTCCAGAACGCGGCCCGGAAAAATGACCTCGTAGCAGATGAGCGGCAGGAAGGCGCCGCCGATCCCTGTACTCATGGTTGTCCTGGCCGCGCCCGGCGCAAAGCCGCCGCGCGATCCGGCCAGCTGGCGCAGGCCGAGCGCCTCCAGCTGCTCGTGAAACGGCAGATACTCGCCGAACGGAACGAGATGCACCTTGTCGGCGGCGGCGGTGATTTCACCGCGATCGTTGATCGCCATGACCGAGTTGAAGATCTTGTCGTCGAACCTGCCGGCGACGCCGGGCTCGATGCGCGCCGCGCCGGTGATCAGCGTCGTGCCGGGCGGCAGCAGATCGGCGATCGCGGCCAGCGCGTCCGGGCGCTCGGTCAGCAGAAACGGAAAGGCCGATTCGGGCCAGATGAGATGGGTGATGCCGGCCAAGTCGTTGGCAACATTGTCGCCTTTGGCCGAAAGCGACAGGTAGAGGCGGAATATGTCGGCTTCCTTTCCCGGCAGCCATTTTTCGCGCTGGTCGATCGCCGGCTGCACCAGCCGCAGCTTGGCGTCCTCGACGAAGCGGGTGGGATGAGCGGCCAGCCGCCACGCGCCGAAAGCGACATGCGCGGCGATGAGAACCAGGCCGACGGCCAGTAGCGCGCGGGCGCGCCGTGGCGTCTTTTGCGATCGGGGGGCGAAAATCCCGCCCATCGAAAACAGCAGGACCGCCAGCGTATTGACGGCATAAAGACCCACCACCGAGACGCTCTGCTGGGTCACGGTCGACGTCATCGCGGCGTAGCCGATGGCATTCCAGGGAAACCCGGTGAACGCAATCGAACGCAACCATTCGGCGAGCCCGACAAATGCGGCCAGAAGCACGATGCGGCGCCAATCGTCGCTCCACCACACGCTGGCCAGGCCGCAGGCCGCGGCCCAGAACAGGGCCAGCGCCGCCGGCAGCGCGACCACCGCCAACGGCAGCGCCCAGGCGAACTGATCGGCTTCGACCAACAGCGCGTTGCCGATCCACCACAGGCCGCCGAGAAAATATCCGAAGCCGAACCACCAGCCGACGAAGGCGGCGGCGCGCGCACGACCCAACCTGCCGGCGCCGGCATCGGCGGCGGTTCCGTCGATCAGCCAGACGAGAACGGGGAAGGTGGCGAACAGGATGACGAACAGATCGAACGGCGCCATCGCAAGCGCTGAGGTCGCGCCGGCGAAGCCCGCCGTGAGGGTGCGCCGCCAACCCCAAAGCAGGATGACGGACCCCGCCAATCGCTCCAACTGTCCGATCGGTGTCACTTTTGCGAATCAGTCTCTGGTCCGCCCCCAAGGACAGCTAAAAGCGTTCGGCCGATTTGTGAATAGGGTTGATCGCGAAGGTCAGCGCGCTGGCGCCGCGCGCTGGCGACGCCTGCGCGACCGGGTCAGCTCGATGAAGCGGATGCGCCGCGGGTCCGCGTCGATCACGCGAAACTCGAAGCCCAGCGCCTCGATCACTTCGCCACGCACCGGAACCCGGCCGATCAGCGCGAACACCAGGCCGCCGATGGTGTCGACCTCTTCGCCCAGCCCGCCAACCTGGAAATCGTCACCGATCATCTGCGCGATCTCGTCGAGCGGCGCGCGCGCATCGCAGACATACACGCCGGCGGCCTTTTCCACCACCAGCCCCTCCTCGGGGATATCGTGTTCGTCTTCGATATCGCCGACGATCACTTCGACCAGGTCCTCGAGAGAGACCAGTCCGTCGGTGCCGCCATATTCGTCGATCACCAGCGCCATCTGGGTGCGGGTGGCCTGCATGCGGGCCATCAGGTCGGAGGCCAGCATCGACGGCGGCACGAACAGCACGTCGCGCACCAGCTTGAGCGCGCTCAATGGCTTGGCCAGCGAAACCCGTTTCAGGTCCAGATCGGCCGGCAAGGGGTTCTTGCGCCGGGCGGCGGCGGCTTTGGACAATTCCGCCGTCCGGGTGATGTAGGCCATCACGTCGCGGATGTGGACCATGCCGCGCGGGTCGTCCAGGGTTTCCTCGTACACCGGCATGCGCGAATGGCCTAACACCTCGAACATGCGCATCAGTTCGCCGAGGCTCGTGCCGATTTCCACCGCCTCCATCTCGGCGCGCGGCACCATCACGTCCTCGACGCGCACGTCCTGCATGCGCAGGACATTGTGCAGCATCGCTTTCTCTTCCGGTGTGAAGGCCTCGGTCTTGTCGCCGTCGGCCGACAAGGCGTCGGTAAGGTCCTCGCGAATCCGGTTGGCGTCGCGCCGGCCCAGGCCAAACAAGCGCGAAAGCCACGCGCCTTCGCGGCCGTTGGCCGGCGCATGGCCGTTCAAACCGGGTGTTTGTTCGTTGGGAGATTGGTTGGCCGGCTGAATGGCGCTACCCGTCGGCGCGGGTTCGGCTTCAGCCGGCATACTGGGTTCGGGGTCTTTCATGCGGTTGTTTTCAGCACCGGAGCCTTCATTGCGGCCGATCGCCATAGGGATCGGCTATCGCCAACTTCGCCAGTGCCTGCCTTTCCAAAGCCTCCATAACTGCCGCTTCTTGGTCGGTTTGATGATCATAACCGAAAAGATGAAAAAAACCATGAATCAGCAGATGGCAAACATGGTGTTCCATCGTCAGTTCTTCAAGCCGCGCCTCGCGCTCCACGGTTTCGAAGGCGAGCGCGATGTCGCCGAGAAGCGGACCGGGCTCGCCCGTGCCCCGGGCGGCGGGAAAAGACAGCACGTTGGTAGGCTTGTCGAACCCGCGCCACTGCTTGTTGAGATCGCGGATTCGCCGGTCGTCGGTGAACAGCAGACTCAGCTCGGCATGCGGACTAACGGCCAGATCGGCGACCGAGATCGCGGCTGCTATCGCATCGGCGGCAATCGTCGCCAGGCGATCGAATGGCGGCCAATGGCCTGCATCGATCGCTAGCTCGATCGCCGGCAGCGCACGGCCCGCCTGCGGCGCGGGGGCGGCACCTTCACGAATTGCGGGCGTCATAGGCGTCGATGATCGCGGTGACGAGGCGGTGGCGCACCACGTCGGCCGAAGTAAAGCGCACCTGCACCACCCCCTTGATCCCGTCGAGGATGTCGAGCGCCTCCAGCAGCCCGGACCGCTGGCCGCCGGGCAGGTCGATCTGGCTGGGATCGCCGGTGATGATCATTTTCGAGTTCTCGCCCAGTCGCGTCAGGAACATCTTCATCTGCATCGAGGTGGTGTTCTGCGCCTCGTCCAGGATCACCGCCGCGTTGGCGAGCGTGCGCCCGCGCATGAAGGCCAGCGGCGCGATCTCGATGACCCCGGTGGCGATGGCGCGCTCGACTTTCGTGCCGGCCATGACGTCGTACAGAGCGTCATAGAGGGGGCGCAGATAGGGATCGACCTTCTCCTTCATGTCGCCGGGCAGGAAGCCAAGCTGCTCACCGGCTTCGACCGCCGGTCGCGATAAAACGATGCGATCGACCGCGCCGCGTTCCAGCAGGGCCGCCGCGTAGGCGACCGCCAGATAGGTCTTGCCGGTGCCTGCCGGACCGATGCCGAACACCATCTCGGCTCGGTCCATGGCGCGGATATAGGCGTCCTGGGTGGGGCCGCGCGCCTTGATCGCCTTGCGCTTGATATTGATCTTGGCCATCGACAATTTGGCGCTCGTGTCCATGCCCACGGCAGTGGCGGCGTCATCGGCGGCAACCATGCGGATGGCGCCCTCCACATCGCCGTTCTCAAGCGTCTCGCCCGCCTCCAGGCGGCCATACAGGTGTTCCAGCGCGGCGCGCGCGCGGCGCACGGCGATCGGCTCGCCGCGGATGTCGAGCTCGTTGCCTCGGGCGACCGCCTCGATGCCCAACTCGGTTTCAACCAGTGCGAGGTTCTCGTCGAATTGGCCGTAAAGAGCGCTGGCCAGTTGATTGTCTTCAAAAGCAAGGACGAGATGTTCCAGGTCGGATGCCCCTTTGCCCTTTTGCTTCTGTCCGCCGCGTGGCGGCTTGGCGTGCTTGTTCAACAGGCTCTCCGGTTGCGCGACCCTGGTCCCGTTATGCGCTCGTGTTCCGCCCGGTCAGCGTCGCGGACAGGCTGTTCGGCCCGGCAGCGGTGATCTTCGCTTCGACCAGGTCTCCAATATCATGATCTTGCGTGGAGATTATGACCGATTGCAACCATGGTGAACGGCCGATGATCTGGCCGGGACGGCGGCCCGGCTTCTCCAGCAGCACATCGAACGTCTTGCCGACGCAGGCTTCGTTGAAACGGTGTTGCTGATCGTTCAGCAGCGCCTGCAGACGGGCCAGCCGCTCGCCGGCCACATCGCCCGGCACCTGATCGTCCATGGTCGCGCCGGGGGTGCCCGGGCGCGGGCTGTACTTGAACGAGAAGGCGCCGGCGTAGCCGACGGTGCGCACGATCTCCAGCGTGTCGGCGAAGTCGCGTTCGCTCTCGCCGGGAAAGCCGACGATGAAATCGCCCGACATGGCGATGTCGGGGCGGGCCTGGCGCACCCGCTCGACGACGCGCAGATAGTCGGCCGCCGTGTGGCTGCGGTTCATCGCTTTGAGGATCCGGTCCGACCCCGACTGCACCGGCAGGTGCAGATAGGGCATCAGCCGATCCAGGTCGCGATGTGCGGCGATCAGGCGATCGTCCATATCGATAGGGTGGCTGGTGGTGTAGCGCAGCCGGTCGAGGCCGGGCAGCTCGGCGAGCGCGAACAGCAGCTCGCCCAGACCCCACTGGCGTCCGTCGACGCCCTCGCCATGCCAGGCGTTGACGTTCTGGCCGAGCAGGGTGATCTCGCGCACGCCGGCGTCGACGAGGCGTTTGGCTTCGTCGATGATCGTGGCGGCGGTGCGCGAAACCTCGCTGCCGCGCGTATACGGCACCACGCAGAAGGTGCAGAACTTGTCACAGCCTTCCTGCACGGTCAGGAAGGCGGTTACGCCGCGCGAGCGTATGCGGGTCGCCCGCGCATGGGGCAGATGGTCGAACTTGTCCTCGGGCGCGTATTCGGTATCGACGATCGCTTCGCCTCGCCGGGCGCGGGCGACGATCTGCGGCAGGCGATGATAGGTTTGCGGGCCGACGACCAGATCGACCACCGGGGCGCGGACGATGATCTCCTCGCCCTCGGCCTGGGCGACGCAGCCGGTCACTCCCAGCGTTACCGGCCGGCCGGTTGTCCGGCGGTCGTCTTTGAGCGCGCGGATACGCCCCAGTTCGGAATAGACTTTCTCGGCCGCCTTCTCGCGGATGTGGCAGGTATTGAGCAGGATGAGATCGGCATCTTCCATTGATGCGGCAGGCACATAGCCGTCGGCGGCGAGCGCATCTTCCATGCGCGTGGAATCGTAGACGTTCATCTGGCAACCATAGGTCTTGATGAACACCTTGCGCGGCGCATGGGTGCTTTCGACCGCGGCTGACGCGGTCTCATCCGGCTCAGCCAGATCGATGGTTTCGCTCATTGCGGCTCCGGCGGCGGTGGGCCCGTTTCGAAGGCAACCGGTTCTATCGGGTTTGCGGTCAAATGAGAATAGCCGCCGACGCCGCTAAGCCTCGATGGCCGCAACTTCATCGAGGCCGCGTCCGCGCATGGCCTTCGAGAACATGTCGCGGACCTGGGCGTTGGCGCGGTTGGCGATCTGTTTGCGGTCCGAGGTGCTCGTGATCGCGATCGGCTCGCCGAAGGACACATCCACGTCGAAGGCGCCGCGCACCAGAAACTGGGAGAGATGCGGCGCCAGCCGCACGTCGCCGGGCCAGGCCGCGCGCGGCTGGTGAAGCCGTCCCAGCGGGATGCCGTGCAGCCTTGTGTAGGCAATGGCGACGGGTTGAACCGATGCCGTTTCCAACCCAGCCTGCTCCACCGCGATCTGCGCGGCGCCGAACAACGAGCTTTTGAAATCGGCGATGTAGTTGCCGTTGCCGGTGGTGCCTTCGGCGAACAGCACCATGACGTCGCCACCGATCATGCGAGAGGCGATCGAGCCGGCCTGCACCGCGGTCTGGCGCCGCCGCGTGCGGTCGACGAACACCGTGCGCTGCAGGATCGCCAGATATTTGATGCCGGGCCAGGAGCGAACCTCCGACTTGGCGATGAAGCATAGCTCACACACGGAGCCGAGCACGACGATATCGACCCAGGAGACGTGGTTGACCGCCAGCAGCAGGGGCTGGGCGGTGGAGCGTTCGCCGTGAATGCGCACATTTACGCCAAGCAGGGAGAGCAGGGTGCGGTGCCACCATAGCGGAATCTTGACCGCCAGCCGCGAGCCGGCCTTGCCGGCGATGAATTGGACCGGCGCGGCAACCAGGGTGACGATGAGAAAGGGCGTCAGGACCAGGGCCAGGCGAATTCGCGAAATCATGGTTGAGTTTACTTTCCGCTTGCGCGGAGTGGGCTGGTGCCGACTTAAACATGAAAATCCTATTCACCATCTGGTTCGCCCAGCGGGACGCCATACAGTTCGAGGCGGTGATCGACCAGGCGATAGCCCAGGCGCCGGGCGATCTCGACCTGCAGCCGTTCGATCTCATCGCTGGAGAACTCGACCACCTGGCCGGATTTAAGGTCGATCAGGTGATCGTGGTGATCGTCGGGAACCGCCTCATAGCGTGAGCGTCCGTCGCGAAAGTCATGCCGCTCGATGATGCCGAACTCCTCCAGCAGCTTGACCGTGCGGTAAACCGTGGCGATGGAGATGTTCTCATCGACCAGCGCGGCGCGGCGGTAAAGCTCTTCCACATCCGGATGGTCGTCGGATCGGTCGAGCACCTGGGCGATAACCCGGCGCTGCCCGGTCATCCGCACGCCTTTTTCCATACACTGATCGACGATGCCCATCGTGTGGCTCCGTTCGCGCCGCATTGAGCCCGGCTTGCGCCCATCAACTAGGCGATGGGCTAGTCCAGATCAAGTTGCAAGACCAGGGCATCATGGCGGTGGGCGGCCGCGTCCTGAACCGGCGGGCGGTAGTAGCCCCGGCGCCTGGAAATCGGCTTGAACCCCAAGGAACGATAAAGGTCCAGCGCCTTATGGTTGGTGGCGCCGACTTCTAAGATCAAGCGCTCGACCCGATCGGCCTGCAGGGCGCGGATGCAGTGCTCCATCAGCGCACGACCCACGCCACGCCGGCGCCGGCCCGCCGCTGTGGCGATCGTGAGGATCTCGGCCTCCTCGCTCACCGACCTATAGACGACAAATCCCACCGGCGCGCGTCCTCCGTCGCCATGAGGGCGGGCGGCCAGCGCGGCGACGCCATTGCCGTTCAGCAGCGAGGTCATCGCGTCCTCGTCCCAGGCATGCGGGAAGGCGTCGGCGTGTATCTGCGCCAGCGTCGGGACGTCGTCGCGCTCGACGCGGGAGACATGGACGGCCAGCTTTCTGCGGAAGCTCAGCGGTCTCATGGCCTTCGTCCGGCCTGGCGCAGGTTGATGACCGACCCGGCGGGTTTGGCGTCGGGGGGGCGCAGGTAGATCGGCTCGGGCGGCTGCGAGGCGGCCGGCCGAGCCGCTCCGAGCCGGGCGATGGTGGCGATGGGGGCGGCGGTCAGGGCATGCACTATCTTGAGGTCGGTTCGCTGCGCGAGCTGATGCAGGCGCGGCGCGCCCGACCCACACAACGCGATCGGTTCGTCGGGCAGCTGCGAGGCAATCTGCCGATAGGAGAGCACCTGGGGCTCTGGGGCATCCTCGCCGACGAAAAGCT
The DNA here is from genome assembly GCA_028281105.1 of Rhizobiaceae bacterium. Taxonomy (GTDB): domain Bacteria; phylum Pseudomonadota; class Alphaproteobacteria; order Rhizobiales; family Rhizobiaceae; genus JANQKQ01. The sequence goes on along the minus strand of JANQKQ010000050.1, from coordinate 40,305 downwards.
GGAAATAGGCCTCTTCACGGCGCGCATCGGCGATCACGGCGACCGAGCCCGTGGCCCCAAGTTCCCGCGCAGCCGCATGCGCCGCCTCCAGGCTGGACACACCGGTCACCGGAACCCCCAGACCCAGGCCCAGGCCGCGCGCGGTGGCAAGGCCGACGCGCACGCCGGTGAAACTGCCGGGACCCACAGTGGTGATAATGCGCTCAATCGAGGCGAAATCGATTCCCGCATCAGCAAGGCAGGCGCGGATAACGCCAATCAGGTGCTCGGCATGGCCACGGCCGAGTTCGATCGAACGCTCGCCGAGCACCTTGCCCGAGCGATCGTCATACAGGCAGGCAGCACAGGCCGCCGCAGCGGTGTCGGTGGCAAGGATGATCATGGCGATGACAAGCCGCCGCCAGCGCGGCGGGCCTGAGGGCTCTTTGGCGCCAACCGGAAGGGTGTCAGACTGCTTCCACCTCGGCCACTTCCGGAATGAAGTGGCGCAGCAGGTTCTGGATGCCGTATTTCAGCGTCGCGGTCGACGACGGACAGCCGGAGCAGGCGCCGCGCATGTGCAGATACACCACGCCGTCCTTGAAGCCGCGGAAGGTGATATCGCCGCCGTCCTGAGCGACCGCGGGGCGCACGCGGGTATCCAGAAGTTCCTTGATGGTGTCGACGATCTGGCTGTCGGCTTCCTCGAAGAACTCCTCGCCATCGTCGCCCAAACCGGCCCCGTCATCGGCGATGACCGGCTCGCCGGACATGAAATGCTCCATGATGGCGCCCAGGATCGCCGGCTTGAGATGCTGCCAGTCCTTCTCCGCGCCATCGTCGCTCTGCTTGGTGATGGTCACGAAGTCGGTGCCGAAGAACACGCCGGATACGCCGTCGATGGCGAACAGGCGGGAAGCCAGGGGCGACGCGGTAGCGTCGTGCGGAGAGCGGAAGTCGAGGGACCCTTCCTCCATGACGATCTGGCCGGGCAGGAATTTCAGGGTCGCGGGATTGGGGGTGGCTTCGGTCTGGATGAACATGGCGCTGCTCCGCAAGCCTCGCTGGGCTGATCTACTTTAGAATTGTTCCAAAGATAGGACGGGGCCGGCGTTTTATCAAGCCTCGCGACGTTCATATTGGGGGTCGCGAGGCCGAAGACAAGTGCTGTTGGAATCCGATGCCGGTCGGTGGCAAACGGTGTCTAGACGGCGATCGAGTGGTGCGCGGTGCGGCGTGCAAGGTAAGTGTCGAATATCGAGGCCACCACCCGCACGAACGGCCGGCCTGCCGCGGTCAGGCTCAGCGTGGCGCCATTCAACCGGACAAGTCCGTCGGCAACCAGTGCGGCGAGACCTTCGGCTTCCTGCTCGTGCCAGCCGCGCCCGACGGCAAAACGCTTGCCGGCGGCTTCAAGATCGACCGCTCCATCGCACATCAGGCGTTCGATCACATGGGCGCGAATGCCGTCTTCGCCGGCAAGCGCGTGGCCCTTTGCGACCGGCAGCCGGCCGGCTTCCACCGCGCGCGCCCAGGCGCCGGTTTCCACGATGTTCTGGACATAGCCGGCAGGCGTGCGCCCGATCGAGGTGGCGCCGACGCCGATGAGCGTGCGTGCGCGATCGATGGTATAACCCTGGAAATTGCGGTGCAGGCGTCCGGCACGGGCCGCCTGCGCCAACGGATCGTCGGGCAGGGCGAAATGGTCGAGGCCGATTTCGCGATATCCCACCCGATTGAGCGCGCGTGCTGCCGCTTCGGCCTGCGCCAGCCGCTCGCGCACGCCGGGCAACGCGGCTTCGTCGATCAGCCGCTGTTTCTTCGCCATCCACGGCACATGGGCGTAGCCGAACAGGGCAAGCCGGTCGGGCGTCATGCCGGCGCAAAGGTCGATCGTGCGGGTAAGCGTTGCCGAGGTCTGGTGCGGCAGGCCGTAGATCAGATCAAAATTGATGCCGGCAATCCCGGCCGCGCGCAGGCCGTATACCGCCTCGTCGACCATGTCGGGCGGCTGGATACGGTTGATCGCAGCCTGCACTTTGGCATCGAACTCCTGAACGCCGAAGCTGGCGCGTGTGAAGCCCAGCGCGCCGATGCGCGCGATCATCGCCTTGGTCAGGGTACGCGGGTCGGCTTCGATCGCCAGCTCGGCGTCGTCGGTGACGTCGAAACGGCAGCGCACCGCATCCATGACCCGCTCCAGATCGTCGGGCTCGAGCGCCGTGGGCGTGCCGCCGCCCCAGGCCAGATGCGACAGCTTGACGCCGGCGGGCAGGCGGTCCGCGACAAGATCGATCTCGGCGAGCAGGGTTTTGACATAGCCCGCCACCGGCTCGTAGCGCGCCGCCAGCTTCATGTTGCAGCCGCAATACCAGCACAGCTTGCGGCAGAACGGCACATGCAGGTAGAGCGAAACCGGCTCGGCCGGATCGAGCGCCTCAAGCCATGCGGCGTATTCGCTCGCGCCGACGCCGGAATCGAAATGGGGCACCGTGGGATAGCTGGTGTAGCGCGGCACGGCCATGGTGGCGTATTTCATCAGGGCCGGATCCATACCCGCATCTTGGCATATGCGCCGGCACAGCAATTTGATGTAGATCAAGCGGTGGCTCGTGCCGGCAAGCACATCGATGGAGAACTCATGAACGCGTTGCCAGAGAAGATGAGCGGTATCCTGCTTACCGGCCATGGCGGCCCGGAGGTTCTGGAATATCGCGTCGATCTGCCGGTTCCGCGGCCGGGGCGCGGCGACGTCCTGGTGCGGGTGGCGGCGGCCGGCGTCAACAATACCGACATCAACACGCGCACCGCCTGGTACTCCAAGGGCGACCGCGACGCCGCCGATGCGGGTTGGAGCGGCCAGGCGCTGGCGCTGCCGCGCATCCAGGGAGCCGATGTGTGCGGCGAGATCGTCGCGGTCGGTTCCGGCGTGGAGGCGGCCCGTATCGGCGAGCGGGTTCTCATCGAGCCGTGCCTGCGCGAGGCGGGGGGACGGGCTCTGGACCGGCCATGGTACCTGGGCTCCGAATGCGACGGAGGGTTCGCGCAGTATGTCGTGGCGGCGGCCCGGCATGCGCACGCGGTAACCAGCGCTTTGAAGGGCTTCGAACTCGCCTCCTTCCCTTGTTCCTACTCGACGGCGGAAAACCTGCTTGTACGGGCGCTGGTGCGTGGTGGCGAACGGATCCTGGTTACCGGCGCGTCGGGCGGGGTCGGCTCGGCGGCCGTTCAACTCGCCAAGGCACGCGGCGCCCATGTCATCGCCGCGTGCCATCCTTTGAAGGCCGACGCGCTCAAGGATCTCGGCGCCGACGAGACCGTGGGACGGGACGATGATCTGGCACAAATGCTGGGGACCGGTAGCATCGACGCCGTCATCGATCTGGTGGCCGGACCGCAATGGCCGACATTGCTCGACATCTTGCGGCCGGGCGGACGCTACGCCGTGGCCGGCGCGATCGGCGGGCCGTTCGTACAGCTGGATGTGCGAACGCTTTATCTGAAGGACTTAAGCCTGTTCGGCTGCACGGTCCTCGACCCCGGCGTGTTCGCCGGCCTGATCGAGCATATCGAACAGGGACGGGTTCGCCCGCTGGTGGCGCAGACCTTTGCGCTGCAGGACATCGCCGCCGCACAGGCCGCTTTCGAGCGCAAGGATCATGTGGGCAAGATCGTGCTGACCGTCGATGAAGAGGCGGCCTGAACGGTTCAGGTGACCGCGTCGATTTCCTCGTCGCTCATCGAGCAGGGCACCACGACTACGGGAATCGGAAAGATCGCCGAACGCCCGGCGATCGATGAGACCAGCGGGCCGGGGCCCTCGCTGCTCTCGCCGGCGGCGAGCACCAGGATGGCGATGTCCTGGTCGTCTTCGATCAGCTTGACGATCTCCTCGGCCGTCTTGCCCTCGCGGATGACGATCTCGGGATCGAGGTTGGCCTTTTCGCGCGCCATCTGGGCGAAGCGGGCGAGTTGGCCGTCGGCTTCGTCGCGGGCTTCGGCGCGCATGATCTCCTCGACTCCGATCCAGTGCTGGAAATCGGCGGGCTCGATGAAATAGGTCAGCGTCAGCGCGCCGCCGGTCTTGGCCGCGCGCATGGCCGCATACATCACCGCGCGATCGCATTCGGGCGTGTCGTCGATGATCGCCAGAAACTTGCGCTGATGTCCTTGTTCCTTGGAGAGCCGCTTGCTTACCATCAGATTATTAAGCCACCCGGCCTGCTTTGATACAAGTACTATGTGAGGTCGGGGCCGGCATTGGTGGGCTGGAGTCTCTATCTTTGGTCGGCACCGGGCCACTCCCCCTCCCCACCACCCACCGCAGTATCCTCGCAAGGGTGGTTGGGAGGGGGAGGGGGCCGGTGCCGCCTACCACTAAAGACAACTTAACCACGGATGAAGCCGACGATATCACGCACCTCGGCCATGGTCGCAGCGGCGATTTCGCGCGCGCGCGCGGCGCCTTCCCTGAGGGTCGCATCGACCGTGGCGGGATCGTCGGTGAGCCGGCGCATCTCGGCGTTGACCGGGGACAGCTTGTCCACCGCCAGGTCGGCCAGCGCCGGCTTGAAGGCGGAGAATTCCCTGCCGCCATATTCGCCGATCACCTGCTCCTTGGCGGTTTCGGCAAGCGCGGCGTAGATGCCGACCAGATTGTCGGCCTCCGGACGCGCGGCCAGATCATCGACATTGTCCGGCAACGGCGCAGGATCCGTCTTGGCCTTGCGAATCTTCTTGGCGATGGCGTCGGCATCGTCGGTCAGGTTGATGCGCGACAGGTCCGACGCATCGGATTTCGACATCTTCTTCGAACCGTCGCGCAGGCTCATGATGCGGGTCGCCGGGCCTTCGATCAGCGGCTCGGTCATCGGGAAGAACTGCTCGCCATGGCCCAGCCGTTCAAGCTGTTCGCCGAAATCGTTGTTGAACTTGGCGGCGATGTCGCGGGTCAGTTCCAGATGCTGCTTCTGGTCGTCGCCGACGGGCACGTGGGTCGCCTTGTAGAGAAGAATGTCGGCGGCCATCAGCGTTGGATAGGCGAACAGGCCGACCGAGGCGTTCTCGCGGTCCTTGCCGGCCTTTTCCTTGAACTGGGTCATCCGGTTCATCCAGCCCATGCGTGCGACACAGTTGAAAATCCAGGCCAGTTCCGCGTGCTCGGCGACCTGGCTTTGGTTGAACACGATATGGGCCTTGGGATCGATGCCGGCGGCGATGAAGGCGGCGGTGACTTCGCGGGTGTTGGCGGCGAGTTCGGTCGGGTCCTGCCAGGCGGTCAGCGCATGCATATCGACCACGCAATAGACGCATTGGTGGGACGCCTGCATGGCGACGAATTTCTTGATCGCGCCCAGATAGTTGCCCAGGTGCAGATTCCCGGTGGGCTGGACGCCGGAGAACACCCGGTCGACGAACTTGCTCATGGAGGGTCCCGAAAGATAGGCGAGAGGATTTCGCGCGCGGTTATGGCCGAGCCGGTGCCGCCTTGCAAGGGTGCAGCCGGCTCAGGCGTTGCGGCGGCGGGAAATCGCGGCGGCCAGTTCGGCGCGGTCGAGCGCACCGCAGGCCAGCGCGACCGCGAAATAGACGACCATCGCGACTGCGATGAGGCCGGCCACCCAGGCGAGCCGCGCCATGAACGCCTGATCGAGCAGCCAGGATTGAGACCAGGCGAGCCCGGCATAGATGGCGCCGGCCATGGCAATGCAGGCCAGGCCCATCAGCGCTATCCGCCTGACGGTGGCAAACCCGAGCGGCCAGTCGCCCTTAAGCTTCAGCCCGATGAACAGCGCCACAGCGTTGACCCAGCCGGCCACGCTGGTGGCGATGGCGATGCCCACATGGCCGTATATCGGGAACAGGGTCAGGCTGACCCCTACGTTGACCGCGACGGAAATCGCCGCGAACCACATCGGCGTGCGCATGTCGAAACGGGCGAAGTAGCCCGGCTGAAACACCTTCTGCAGCACGAAGGACGGCAGGCCGACGGCGAAGGCGGCGAGCGCGGCGGCGGTCATGGCGGTGGTCTGCGAATCGAACGCGCCACGCTCGTAAAGCACGTTGATGATAAGGGCGGGCATCATGAACAGGCCGACGGCGGCCGGCAGGGTGAGCGCCAGGGCGAATTCCAATGCCCGGTTCTGCAAGGCGGCAGCCTCGGCAGGATCGCCGCCTTCCTTGTGCGCCGCAAGCGCGCGGGTCAGTTCCGGCAACAGGACGACGCCGATGCCGATGCCGACCACGCCTAAGGGAAGCTGGTAGATGCGGTCGGCGTAGTTGAGGATGGCGATGGCACCGTCCTGGGCCGAGGCGATGATCTGGCCGATCAGCAGGTTGATCTGGGTGAGCCCGCCGGTGACCGCCACCGGCGCGGCGAGAACCAGAAGCTTGCGCACTTTCGGCGTCATCTTGGGCCAGCGCAGCGAGATGGCGAAGCCGTGCCGGCGGATACCATAGACCAGCAGCCCCAGCTGCGCGGCGCCGGCGGCGAACACGCCCCAGGCGAGCAGCCGGCCGATGGCGAACGGATCGGCCCCGCTGGTGAGCGCCGCCACCAGCACGCCGATCAACACCACATTGAGCATCACCGGCGCGAACGCGGCCAGGAAATATCGGCGGAAGGCGTTCAGCACTCCCGACAGCATCGCCACCAGCGACATGCAGATGAGATAGGGGAACATGATGCGGGTCAGTTCCACCGTCAGGTCGAACTTGGTGGCATTGTCGGCGAACGACGGTGCGATGACCGTGCCCACCAGGAATGGCATGGCCAGCTCGGCCAGCGCGGTGAGCACCAGCAGCACCAGCAGCAATACCGACAGGATGGACTGGGCGAACTCGCGCGCGGCGCGGCGGCCACCGGTCTCCAGCTCCTCGGCGAACATCGGCACGAAGGCCGAATTGAACGCGCCTTCGGCAAACAGGCGCCGGAACAGGTTGGGGAAGCGGAAGGCTGCGTAGAACGCATCCGCCACCGGGCCCGCGCCCAGGACGGCGGCGATCAGCATTTCGCGCACGAAGCCGAGCACGCGGCTCGCCATCGTCGCGCCGCCGACCGTTGAGAATTTGGCGATCAGGCTCATCTATGAGCGCTTCACGCCGGTTCGCGCTGGGATTTGCCGGAAAGGGCGGTCTCGGCGGCGGTCTTGCGCCCGTCCTGCTTGGTGCCGTCGGGGTCCAGGACCCGCAACAGCGTTGCACGTATCTTGTCGCGCCGGCGCTTGGTTTCGATCTTACCGCCGGCCACTTCAGTGACGTAGAAGCTGTCGTTGGCCTTCTCGCCGAAGGTGGCGATGTGTGCGGAGCCGATATCGAGGCCCAGATCCGCCAATGCGTCAGTGAGCGCGCACAACAGGCCCGGCCGGTCCATGCCCTCGATCTCTATGACCGAGAACTTGTCGGACAGATCGTTGTCTATGGTGACCTTGGCGGCGACGCGAAACGCCTTGGCGTCGCGGCGGATGCGGTGGAGCTGGCGAGCCGGCGAGGATGCGGGCGCATCGGAAGAAAGCAACCCGGCGATCGATTGACCGATGGCTTCGCCGCGCCGCAGTTCCTCGACGTCGTCTTCCAGTTCGCGGCGCACGAAAATCGTATCCAGCGCGCGGCCGTCCGAGGTGGTGTGGATGCGCGCGCCGACGATGTCCGCGCCGGCCGATGCACATGCGCCGGCGATCAGCGACAGCAGACGGGAATGGTCCGGGGTAAGAATCGTGATCTCGGTAATCGCCTCGAACTTGGCGGTATGCACGGTGGTCGCCACCCGCTCGCCGGCGGCGTCGGCGTCGCGGATCAGGCACATGTGCCGCGCCTGGGAGTAGGGTTCGGTCGACAGGAAATAGGCCGAATAGGGCAGCGCGAGCACGCGCTCGATCTCGTGGGCCTCCCAGCCGACCAGGGAAGCGGCCAGCTCCTCCTTGGCGCGGACGACCGACTGGGCGCGGTCGAGTTTGGAAAAACCGCCGGTGAGCAACGGCTCGGTCTCGTAATACAGCGTGCGCAGCAACTGGCCCTTCCAGCCGTTCCACACGCCCGGCCCGACAGCGCGGATGTCGCACACGGTCAAGATGAGCAGATAACGCATGCGGTCGACGGTTTGGACGATGTTGGCGAAATCGGCGATGGTGCGCCGGTCGTTCAAGTCGCGTGACTGGGCGATGTTGGACATGGTCAGATGTTCCAGCACCAGCCAGGACACGAGCTCGGTCTGCTCCTCGTTCAGTCCGAAGCGCGGGCACAATTGCCGCGCGATGCGCGCGCCGACGATGGAATGGTCCTCGCGGCGGCCCTTGGCGATGTCGTGCAATAGCATGGTCACATACAGGATCAGCCGGTCCTCGATCTCCGGAAACAGGTTCCAGGACAGGGGATGCTGCTCGGAAAGCTCGCCGGCCTCCAGCCGCGCCAGTTCGCCGACCGAGCGCAGCAGATGCTCGTCGACGGTGAAGTGGTGATACATGTTGAACTGCATCATGGCGACGACCCGGCGGAAGGCCGGGATGAACTTGCCCAAAACCCCGGTCTCGTTCATCTTGCGCAGAACGATTTCGGGTCCGTTCCGGCTCGAAAGAATATCCAGGAACAGCCGGTTGGCCTGGGGATCGCGGCGGACCGAGCGGTCGATCAGGCCGAGCGAGCGCCGCGCCAGCTGGATGGCGTCGGGATGGAAATCCAGATTGTGTTCGTCCGCGATGGCGAACATGCGGATAAGGTTGACCGGGTCGGCGGCGAAGACTTCGTCGTCGGCCACGTTGATGCGGCCGTTGTCGTTGATGAAATCGGCGGCGCCTTTGATCTTGCGGCGACGCCGCGTGATGGTGCCGATGAGCCCGTTGATGCCGTAGACCGCCTTGGCCTGCTGCTCCTCAAGCTGCGAGCACACGATCAGGGTCAGATCGCCGACCTCTTTGGCCACCAGGAAATAGTGCTTCATGAAGCGTTCGACGTCCTGGAGGCCGCCGTGGCTGACATATTTCAGCCGTTCGGCCATTTCGCGCTGGATGTCGAAGGACAGGCGCTCCTCGGCCTTGCCGGTCAGGAAATGCATGTGGCAGCGCACGGTCCACAGAAAGTCCTCCGCGCGGGCAAACCGGTCGAATTCGCGCGCGTTGAACAGGCCCGCCTCGACCAGCTGGGCGGGTTCGGAGACTCGATAGAAGTACTTTGCGATCCAGAACAAGGTGTGCAGATCGCGCAAGCCCCCCTTGCCGTCCTTGACGTTGGGCTCGACCAGGTAGCGCGACTGGCCGGTCTTGGAATGGCGCTGGTCGCGCTCTTCCAGCTTGGCGGCGATGAACGCCTTGGCGGTGGATTTGACGATCTTCTTGTCGAAGCGGGCGATCAGGTCGTCGAACAGTTCGCGCCGGCCCCACAGAAAGCGCGCTTCCAGCACCGAGGTGCGGATCGTCATGTCCGACTTGGACAACCGGATGCAGTCGTCGATGGTGCGGGTGGCGTGGCCGATTTTGAAGCCCATGTCCCAGAGCATGTAGAGGATGTACTCGACCACCGCCTCGCCCCAGGCAGTCTGTTTGTAGGGGAGCACGAACAGCAGGTCGATGTCGGAACCGGGCGCCAGCGTGCCGCGGCCGTAGCCGCCGACCGCGACAATGGCGATCTGCTCGGCCGCCGACGGGTTGGTGGAGCGGTAGACATGGGTCACCGCGAAATCGTAGATCACCCGGATAAGCTCGTCCTGCAGGCGCGACAGGCGGGTGGCGCATAGCGTTCCCGAACCATCGTCGAACAGCATTCGCTCGGCGCGGGCGCGGCCTTCGCTGCTCACCTGTTTCAGCGTCTTGAGGACCTCGGAGCGAACCGCCATGGACGATCCGTCGCCGTCGCGCGGGGCGGCAAGCGCGCTAAGGCGCTGGCGCAAATCGGCCGAATCGATCAGTTCGTCGAGCCGCAGCTCACTGTCGTCCATGAAGGTCTCCCGCTAGGCCAACCAACTGGATACCCTCGCGCACAAACCACGTCCATAGAGCGTTTTTTGGGCGAAAGATGAAGCGGCGGCGGGCTTAGTCGGCGTTGGTGTCGGCGGGCGCTTCATCGCCACCGCCTTCCGCCTTGCCGGCCGCGTTTTTCGGCCCGCCCTTGGCGACGCCCACCATGGCCGGGCGCAACACCCGCTCGCCGATGACGAAGCCCGCCTGAATCACCTCGCACACCGTGTTGTGGGGAAGTTCCGGGTTCTGCACCTCGAACATCGCCTGATGGAAATGCGGATCGAATCGCTCACCGGCCGGGGAAATCTCGCGAACGCCGTGCTTGTCCAGCCGGTTGATCAGCTCGCGCTCGGTCATCTGAACCCCTTCCAACAGGGATTTCAGCACCGGATCCGTAGTCTCGCCATCTTCGGACTTGGGCACCGCTTCGACGGCACGGCGCAGATTGTCCGACACGTTAAGCATGTCCTGGGCGAAGCTGGCGATCGAATAGGCGCGTGCATCGGCCAGGTCTTTCTGCGTGCGTTTGCGCAGATTCTCCATTTCGGCGACGGTTCGCAGCAGCCGGTCGTTGATCTCGGAGTTCTCGGTCTTGGCCGCCTCCAGGTCGGCCGCCATCGCGGCCAGCGGGTCCGCGAAACCCTTGCCGGCTTCGGAACCGGTATCCGCCTCGGCCGGCGGTGCGTCCTTGCCGGTCGCGTCGGCCGGCTTTGCCGCGCCCGGGTCGGATTTGCGCTTCGCGCCGGCACGCGTGGCGGGCGCGCTGTCCGCTTCATTCACAGTGTCATCGTCTTGATGTTCGGCTTCTTCCGCCATCAATCCACTCATCGCCATATTCGGTGGGATTTGTCGCACCCGATATCAGGTTTCACTCGGCAAAAATCAAGTGTCTTTACACCTGCGCTATCGCCTGGCGGCTATTTGAGCGCGTTATTGGCGAAGCAGGCGGCTGACCACCTGGGCGGTGTAGTCGACCAGGGGCACGATGCGCGAATAGTTGAGCCGCGTGGGGCCGATGATGCCGAGCGCGCCCACCACCCGCTGCTCGCTGTCACCATACGGTGCGATCACCAGGGACGATCCCGACAACGAGAACAGTTTGTTTTCCGAGCCGATGAAGATGCGCACGCCTTCGCCCTGTTCGGTCAGGTCGAGCAGCCGCATCAGGCCTTCCTTGGCCTCCAACTCGTCGAACAGCAGTCGGATGGCGTCCAGGTCTTCGGTGGCCGACAGATTGCCGATCAGATTGCCGTGACCGGAGACGATCAGCCGGCCCGGATCGGCTTCCGAAGTGCCGCCCCAGATGGCGACGCCCTGCTCGACCAGCCGGCCGGCCAGCTCGTCAAGCTCGCCTCGGATGGCGTCGCGCAATCCGGTGATCTCAGCACGCGCCTGGGACAGGTTCATCCCGCCGACGCGGGCATTAAGGAAATTCGCCGCCTCGCCGAGCGCCGAGGCGGTGATGCCGGGCGGCAGGTCGATGATGCGGTTTTCCACCGAGCCGTTCTCGCCGACGATCACAACCAGGGCCTTGGTCGGCTCCAGCCGGATGAACTCGATGTGCTTGAGGCGCAGGTCGGCCTTGGGCGCCAGAACCAGGCCCGCCGAGCTCGACAGGCCGGATAGCATCTGGCTCGCCTCCTGGAGGACATTGTCCATGGTGCGCCCGTCGGCGACGGTCTTCACCCGGGTTTCGATGGAAGCGCGCTCCTCCCGGCTCAGATTGCCCACTTCCAGGAAGGAGTCGATGAAGAAGCGCAGGCCCGACTGGGTGGGCAGCCGCCCGGCGCTGGTGTGCGGGGCATAGATCAGCCCCAGCATTTCCAGGTCCGACATGACGTTGCGGATCGTGGCGGGCGACAGGCCGGTGACCATGTTGCGCGACAGCGTGCGCGAGCCCAGCGGCTCGCCGCTGTCCAGATAGGCCTCGACGATCGCCCGGAATATGGATCTGGAGCGCTGATCCAGCGTTTCCAGCGCGGTAGCCGGAACCTTCATATCACCAGCCGGACCCGACACAGGCGAACTCTCCACAAGCATAAGACGAAGCCGCGCGAGCAAACACGCATTGCGTGGGCGGCTTTCCAACCGGACGCCCAATATAGGGGCGATTGGCGCGTGCGCAAAGCCGCCAAACGAGATGTGGCTGGCTGGAGAATTGCCTTGCGCCGACGACAACGGGCGCTACAAGCGAAGGCTATCCTTGATTCATTTCAAGATCATACCAGGGGCAATGGAGGCATTTGCATGCGCCCTTCCCAACGAGCAGCCGACGAAATGCGTCAGGTCACGATCGAGCGCAACCATGCCAAGCATGCGGAAGGATCGTGTCTGATCAAGTTCGGAGACACCCACGTGTTGTGTACGGCCAGCCTGGAAGAGCGGGTGCCGCCATGGCTGCGCGGCGGCGGCAGCGGCTGGGTGACCGCGGAATACGGCATGCTGCCGCGCTCGACGGGAGAACGCATGCGCCGCGAGGCGGCCGCCGGCCGCCAATCGGGGCGCACCCTGGAGATTCAGAGGCTGATTGGCCGTTCGCTGCGCGCGGTGGTCGATCTCGAAGCGCTGGGCGAGCGGCAGATCACCGTTGATTGCGACGTGCTGCAGGCCGATGGCGGCACGCGGACCGCGTCGATCACCGGCGGCTGGATCGCGCTCAACGACTGCGTGGAGTGGATGAAGGCCCGTGGCATGGTCTCAGATCACGTGCTCAAAGACCGCGTCGCCGCGATCTCGTGCGGCATCCGTCAGGGCACGCCGATCCTCGATCTCGACTATGAGGAGGATTCATCGGCGCAGACCGACGCGAACTTCGTCATGACCGGTGCCGGCGGCATCGTGGAGGTTCAGGGCACTGCCGAGGGCGACCCGTTTTCCGAAACCGAGTTCTCCGAGCTGATGGGACTCGCGAAACTCGGGATTTCGCAATTGGTGGAACTGCAAGCCGCCCATGGCTGACCGGCCCGTTCGCAAGCTTGCCGGCGGGCGGCTGGTGGTCGCCAGCCACAATGAGGGCAAGGTCCGTGAAATCGGCGATCTGATCGCGCCTTATGGGCTGATCGCCGGCCCGGCTGCCGATCACGGGCTGCCGGAGCCCGAAGAGACCGGCGCGACCTTCGAAGAGAACGCCTCGATCAAGGCGCAGGCGGCGGCGCAGGCGACCGGCCTGCCGGCGCTGGCGGACGATTCGGGCCTGTGCGTGGACGCGCTCGACGGCGACCCGGGCATCTACGCCGCCCGCTGGGCCGGACCGCAGCGCGACTTTTTCGCCGCCATGGAAAAAGTCCAGGACCTGCTCGTCGCAGCGGGCGCCGATACCGACGAGCTTCGTTCGGCTCATTTCGTTGCGGTACTGTGTCTGGCCTGGCCGGATGGAGAGGAAGCGTTCTTTCGCGGCGAGGTGGGCGGCACGATAGTGTGGCCGCCGCGCGGGGATCAGGGCTTCGGCTATGACCCGTTTTTCCGGCCGCACGGCTATGATACCACGTTCGGCGAAATGTCGGCGGAAGCGAAGCATGGCTGGTCGGCGGAACACGGCGAACCGGGGCTGTCGCATCGCGCGCGCGCGTTCGCCAAGTTCGCCCAAGCCTGTCTCGATGGATGACCGTGGCCGATCAAGCCGCCCGATCTGACGAATTCGGCGTCTATGTGCATTGGCCGTTCTGCGCGTCCAAATGCCCCTATTGCGACTTCAACAGCCATGTGTGGCACACGCCGGTCGACCAGGGCGACTTCGTGGCCGCCTATCGCCGCGAAATCGCCAACTTCGCCGAGCTTGCGCCCGGACGAACGGTCGCTTCCGTGTTCTTCGGCGGCGGCACGCCGTCGCTGATGGAGGCGGCTAGCGTCGAGGCGATCCTTGACGAGATCGCCGCGCGATGGGCGGTGGCGGACGATGTAGAGATCAGTCTGGAAGCCAATCCGTCCAGCAGCGAGGCGGAACGGTTTCGCGCCTACCGGGCCGCCGGCGTCAACCGGCTGTCGATCGGCGTGCAGTCCTTCGACGACGCCCGTCTGCGTTTTCTAGGTCGCCTACATACGAGCGACGAGGCGATTCGCGCGATCGCGGCGGCTCGCGCAACGTTCGAGCGCATATCCTTCGATCTCATCTATGCCACGCCCGGCCAGGCCGAAGCGGATTGGCGCGCTGAGCTGGGCCGCGCGATCGATCTGGCGGCCGATCATCTGTCGCTGTATCAGCTCACCATCGAGCCGCACACGCCGTTTTTCGATCTCGATGCGGCCGGCCGGCTGGCCATGCCCGAACCGGAAAAGGCCGCGCGATTCTTTGAACTGACGCAGGAGATCACCACCACACACGGCCTGCCGGCCTATGAAATCTCCAACCACGCCGCGCCGGGTGCGCAATGCCGGCATAATCTCACCTATTGGCGCGGTCGCGACTATGTGGGCGTCGGTCCCGGCGCGCATGGACGGCTGACATTGGAGGCCGGCCGGACCGCTACCGCCAACCATAAGAACCCGGAGCTTTGGCGACGGCAGGTTGCCGAGAAGGGACACGGGCTGACCGAGCGCGCGATCCTGGACCGCAGCGAGATCGGCGATGAGTTCCTGGTGATGGGCCTGCGCCTGGCCGAAGGCATCGATCCGGCTCGCTACCAGGCCCTGAGCGGGCGGTCGCTATCACCGCAGACGGTGCGGTTCCTATGCGATTGCGGCCTTCTGCAAGTCACCGATGCGGGGCGTCTGCGCGCAACGAGCGCGGGAGCTCTGGTGCTCAACGCCGTTGTGGCGGAACTGGCGATGCAGCGCGACGAACCGGCCGCAGACCCTCGTGCAACGGCTCAGAACCGAACCGGCGCCGGGCTCAACAGCTGACCCTGGCCGTTGACGACCTGATAGATCGCCAGGCCGCGCTGGGCCGTGCCGGACGGGCGGAAACGAAAGATTCCGTTGATGCCCGCATAGCCGTTGTTGTTTTCGATTACCGCGGTCGAGAAAGCGTTGGCGCCGTGGCGGCGGATCAGTTCTATCGCCAGCGTCACCGCGTCATAGCCAAGCGCGGCATTGACGCCCGGCTGGGTGGCATAAATCGTTTCGTAGCGCCGGGCGAAGGTGTTGAACTTGGAAATATCCCGACCCGGATAGATGGCTCCATCCAGCTGCGGGTCGTCCAGCTTGACCGATTCCCATACGCCCGAACCCAGCAACTGCTTATCGCCGAACGGTACATCGAGCCTGCGGATCGCCGTCATGATGGAGCTGGGCACCGCGCCGCCCTCCGGTATGTAGAGCGTGTCGGCGGAAGCCAGATGCGCCGCCGCCTCGGTCACTGCAGCCTCGATGCCGGGGCCGGTGCGCTCATAGCGGGCGATGTGGGCAATGCTCACGCCCTGGGCGCCGGCGACCTCGCGAGCGGTTGCCTCGACCACGGAGCCATAGGCGTTGTTGGGCACAAACATCAGGATCGAGCGCCGTCCCTGGGAGGCGGCATAGGCGATCATGCGGGTAACGTCGTCCTGCGGCGTGAACGACAGAAGGTAGACGCCGCGCGAGGCGACTGTGGAGTCGGTGGAAAAGGCGATCATCGGCTTGCCGGCGGGCCTGGTGATCGCGGAAGCGGCGCTGACGTTGGCGGAGAATACCGGCCCCAGAACCAGGCTGGCGCCCTCCGATACCGCCTCACCGGCCAGCGACTGGGCGGTGGCGGCCTGGCCGACCGTGTCCTTGATCACCATCTGAATGATGTTCTGGCCGAAATCCTGCAGCGCCATCAACGCGCCATTGCGGATCTCGGTGGCGACCTGGGCGCCGTTGCCCGGCGCGGTCCCCGGCAGCAGCAGGGCGATGCGCACATTGCCGTTGCCGAACACCTCTCCCTTTGGTTCGGGCGACAGAACCGGCGCAGCCGATCGACCGGGAGCGTTGGGCGTCGGGGTCAGATTGCCCGTCTGGCAGGCGGCCATCATCACGCCGGCCACCAGCAGAACGGCCAGGCGACGCAGGCGGTCCGATGCACATATGCGGCCGGTACCCGAAACAATCGAATGTGGCGTTATGGTAATGGCCAACGAGCGTCCTCTCCCGCAACGACGATGATGAGCAGGTCGATTGGCGGACTCTTGCCGTCCGCTGCCCGGCTTGTCAAAGATGCGATAAGGTTAATAGTCTCAAAAAGGTTGATGAATGGTCATCGCCGACGATTTTAACTGCATCGGTGTTTGCGACCACGATGCGGGAAAGTGCGGCACGGGTGCAACCGGTGAGCGATTTTTTCATTGACGGAACCGCGATGCGGGCGGGCGCGCTCGAGCCGGCTCTGTATATCGTTTCGACCCCGATCGGCAACTTGGAAGACATCACGCTGCGCGCGCTCAAGGTTCTGGCGGGAGCCGACGTGATCGCCTGCGAGGATACAAGGACCACGGCGAAACTGCTTCGACGCTATCAGATCGCCGCCAAGACCATCGCCTATCACGAGCACAATGGGGAGAAGATGCGCCCCAAGCTGCTGGCCATGTTGGCCGAGGGCAGGCGGGTGGCTCTGGTCAGCGATGCCGGCACGCCGTTGATCTCCGATCCCGGTTTTATGCTGGTCAAGGCGGCGATGGCGCAGTCCATCAAGGTTGTCGCGATCCCCGGCCCTTCGGCGGCACTCGCCGCGCTGGTGGTGAGCGGACAGCCGAGCGACGCCTGGATGTTCTGCGGTTTCCTGCCGGCCAAGGCCGGACCGCGTGAAAAGCGGCTGCGCCGGCTGGCCGATGCGCGCGCCTCGCTGGTCTTCTACGAAAGCCCGCGTCGGACCGCTGCAATGCTGGCGGCAATGGCGGATGTCTTCAGCCCTGGCCGGCCGGTCAGCATATGCCGGGAACTCACCAAGCTGCATGAGGAGGTCATCACCGGCTCATTGGGTGAGGTGGCCGCCGCGGTGGTCGGGCGCGAGCTTAAAGGGGAGGTGGTGATCGTGGTCGGTCCGCCCGCACAGGACGCTTTGGAGGATGCCGAGACTCTGCTGTTGGAGCTATTGCAGTCCAACAGCGTCAGCGCGGCGGCGGGCGAAGCCGCAAGGCTCACCGGCCGCTCTAAGCGCGAACTGTATCGCCAGGCCCTGGCGCTGGCCGGCAAACGTCCGGGTTCATGACGGGCCGGGCGTCGTGAACCGGTCCGACCAAACCGCAAAAAGACGAGCCGCGTTGTGGCGCGGGCAGGCCGCCGAGCACCTGGCCGCCCTGTCGCTGCGCCTACGCGGCTATCGCATCGTCGCCCGGCGCTATCGCACCAAGCTGGGCGAGGTCGACATCATCGCCCGGCGCGGCGATCTGGTGGCGTTCGTCGAGGTCAAGGCGCGGCCCGACGAACGCGCCGCCATCGACGCGGTGGATTACGCCACGCAGAAACGCATCATGGATGCCGCCGATATCTGGCTGTCGCGCCAGCGCGATCATGCGAAATTGTCACAGCGGTTCGACATCGTAGCGGTGATCCCGTGGCGGTGGCCCAGACATTTTCCCGATGCGTTTTGATATCGCTCGCGGCTAATCCTCGCTTCGCTCGGGCCTGCGCGGGCGCGGCCTGACCGGCCGGCGCGCATTCGCGCTTGCGGACCCTTCGGGTCCGAATGGAGCAAACCAATCATGCGCTTACACGCGGAAAGCCCGAACCCGCAGGGTTCGCAAGGCCGAACGGCCGTCGCGCGGTCAGCGCGCGCCCGCGCAGGCCCGAGCGAAGCGAGGAATAGCCGCGAGCGAAATAACCCCGCCATTGCATTGCGCGATAAGGAATGCCAAGTCAGTCGAGATTTTGGTCCGGACCGCCATCCCGGCGGTTGAAGGTGCGAAAGGCGGCCCATGTCCTTGAACGTCGGCGTGCAGATGGACCCGATCTCGTCGATCGATATCGCCGGCGATTCGACCTTCGCATTGTGCCTGGAGGCGCAGGCGCGCGGGCACAAGCTTGCCTACTACACGCCGGAGCGGCTCCAACTGCGTGGTGACCGGCTGAGCGCGGTGGTCGAGCCGCTCACGGTGCGCGATTTGGAAGGCAGCCATTTCGAGCTGGGTGAACCGGCCGAAACCGACCTGTCGCAGCTCGACGTCATCCTGCTGCGCCAGGACCCGCCGTTCGACATGTCGTACATCACCACCACCCACCTGCTGGAGCGCATCCACCCGGGCACGCTGGTGGTCAACGATCCCGCGTCGGTGCGCAATGCGCCGGAGAAGCTGCTGGTGATGGACTTTCCCGATCTGATGCCGGAGACGCTGATCACCCGCGATTTCGACGCGATCCGGGCGTTTCGCGCCGAGTTCGCCGACATCATCGTCAAGCCGCTCTACGGCAATGGCGGCGCCGGGGTCTTCCGCATCACCGATGGCGATCAGAACCTGGCGTCCCTGCTGGAGTTGTTCGAGGGCCTGTCGCGCGAGCCGCTGATCGCACAGCGCTATCTGGCCGACGTGCGCGAGGGCGACAAACGCATCATCCTGGTCGACGGCGAGCCGGCCGGCGCGATCAACCGGGTGCCGGCCGCCGGCGAAGCACGCTCCAACATGCATGTGGGCGGACGCCCCGAACCCAGCGATCTGACGAAACGGGACAAGGAGATCTGCGCGCGCATCGGACCGGTGCTGCGCGAGCGGGATCTGATCTTCGCCGGCATCGACGTGATCGGCGGGCTGATCACCGAGATCAACGTCACGTCGCCGACGGGTATCCGCGAAGTGGAAAAATTCTCCGGCACCAACATCGCCGCGCTGATCTGGGACGCCATCGAGACGCGCCGGTGAGCGGCGCCGATCCGCTCCGTGTCCTGACGCTGCCCTTCGCCGAGGGCCTGCTGGCGCCGCCGAACGCGGCGCGCAGGTTCGCGTTTCTCAACGCCGGGCCGCTGCCCGGTCTGGAGACGGTCGACTGGAAGGCGGCGCTGATCTGCGAGCAACGGCTGAGACCAGATTTCCTCGCCTTGCGCGCGGTTGGCTACGAACCGGTGGCGCAGCTGCCGGCCGATACCGAGGTCGAGGGCTGCCTGGTCCTGCTCGGCAAGTTTCGCCGGCTCAACGAAGCCAACATCGCGCGGGCGTGGCGGATGACCCGGGTCGGCGGGGTGGTGGTGGTTGCGGGCGAGAACCGGGCCGGCGCGGCCAGTGCGCGCAAATGGCTGGATCGGCTGGTCGGCGGCGTGGACAGCCGGTCCAAGCATCATTCGGCGGTGTTCTGGTGTCGGCGGGGCGAAGGCCCCTGGCCGCTTGGCGACAGCGATGATTCGCCCGGGGGCTGGTTTTCCGCCGCCAAGCCGGACGCGGGCTCAGCGCTGCTGGCGGATCGTTTCGATCCGCGCATCGCCGGGGCGGTGGCCGACTTCGGCGCCGGGGCGGGGTTTCTTTCGGGCGAACTGCTGGGCCGTTGCCCTTCGATCGTTTCGCTCGACCTGTTCGAAGCGGACTGGGCGGCGCTGCAGGCAGCCGAGGCAGCGTTGGCAGGCATCGATTCGGATGCGAAATGCCGCTTTCATTGGCGCGATCTGACCGCCGAGCCGGCCGGGCGGCAGTTCGACTGGATCGTGATGAATCCGCCCTTTCACAGCGGAATGCAGACGGAGCCTGGACTGGGCAAACGGTTCATCGAGGCGGCGGCCGACGCGCTGAAACCCGGCGGCCGGCTGTTGATGGTGGCCAACCGGAAGCTGCCTTACGAGCCGACCCTAAATGCGCGGTTTGCCTCATCGGCCCCGCTATACCAGGGCCAGGGCTACAAGGTCATCGAAGCGGTGAGATAAGGCGCCGGCGGTCTCCCGCCATACCGGTGTCAGGAGAGGATGGCGGGCCGCTTGTTGCTCCCTGGTTTATTTCGCATAATCGTTAAATAACGAACCACCGGGAAAACCACGGAGAACACAGCCATGTTGGGCATTTCGATTCGCTACCAATATGACGGCGACGAGGCCGTCTGGGAGGACACCGTCGCGGCCTTCATCGAGGCGATTGACGCGGATGAGGAATTGGGCGGCCGATTTCACTATCAGGTCAATGTGGGCAAGGACGGCAAGACCCGGATTCACTGGGGCAGGTGGGACACGCCGGAAACGGTCCAGACCATGCAGTCGCGCGATTATTTCAAGACGTTCTCGACGAAAATCGGTGAGCTTGCCGGCGACAGCCTGAGCCCGGTGCAGTTGCGCAAACACGCGGCCACCAGGAACGGAGGATAGGGTTTCGCGCCTATTCGCTGTCGAGCGACTTGAGCGCCTCCAGGCGCGGCATCGACAAGGTGGAATAGCCTGAATCCACATAGTGGATTTCGCCGGTCACGCCGGAGGCCAAGTCGGACAGCAGGTACAGCGCCGAAGAGCCGACCTCGTCGATCTCCACCGTGCGGCGCAGGGGCGAGTTCTGTTTTTGGTAGTTGAACATCAGCCGCGCGTCGGCGACCCCGGCGCCGGCGAGCGTGCGCACCGGCCCGGCGGAAATGGCGTTGACCCGGATATTGTCCGGTCCGTAGTCGGTGGCCAGATAGCGCACCGAAGCTTCCAGCGCCGCCTTGGCCACCCCCATCACGTTGTAGTTGGGCATCACCCGGCTCGAGCCGCCATAGGTGAGCGTCAGCATGGCGCCGCCGTCGCTCATCAAGGCGGCGGCGCGCCGCGCGATCTCGGTGAACGAGAAACACGAGATCAGCATGGTTCGGGCGAAATTATCGCGGGTGGTGTCGGCGTAGCGGCCCTTGAGCTCGTTTCGGTCGGAAAAGGCGATGGCGTGAACCACGAAATCGATGCCGCCCCACGAAGCTTTCAACTCGTCGAACACCGCGTCGACCGTGTCGATGTCTTCGACATCGCACGGCATCAGATGCGATGAGCCGACGCTCTCGGCGAGCGGCTTGACCCGCTTGCCGAACGCCTCGCCCTGATAGGTGAATGCGAGCTCGGCGCCGTGTTCGGCCAGCTTTCTGGCGATCCCCCAGGCAATGGAGTGGTTGTTGGCGACGCCCATCACGAGGCCGCGCTTGCCCCTCATCAGTCCGCTCATGCCAGCCTCAGCCGTTATATCGCTGCAAAGCCAGCGTTGCGTTGGTTCCGCCGAAGCCGAAAGAGTTGGAAAGCACCGTGTTGACGCCCGCATCGTCGCGACGTTCGCGCTGGATCGGCATGTCGGCGAATTCGGGGTCGATCTCGGTGATGTTGGCGCTCTCGCAGATGAAATCGTTGTTGATCATCAACAGGCAGTAGATCGCCTCCTGAACGCCGGTCGCGCCGAGCGAATGGCCGGTGAGCGATTTTGTCGCGGCGATCGGCGGCACGTCGTCGCCGAATACTTCGCGAATCGCATCGATCTCCGGTCCGTCGCCGACCGGGGTGGAGGTGGCGTGCGGATTGATATAGTCGATCGGCTCGCCAACGCTCTCCAGCGCCATCTGCATGCAACGCACCGCGCCCTCGCCCGACGGCGCGACCATGTCGTGGCCATCCGAGGTGGCGCCGTAACCGACGATTTCGCCATAGATGCGCGCGCCGCGCGCTTTGGCGTGTTCCAGCTCTTCAAGCACCAGGGTGCCGGCGCCGCCGGCGATGACGAAACCGTCTCGGTTGGCGTCGTAGGCGCGCGAGGCCTGCAGCGGGGTGTCGTTGAATTTCGATGATAGCGCGCCCATGGCGTCGAACAGGTTGGACATGGTCCAGTCCAGATCCTCCGAGCCGCCGGCGAAGATAATGTCCTGCTTGCCCAGTCCGATGGTCTCATAGGCGTTGCCTATACAGTGGTTGGACGTCGCGCATGCAGACGAGATCGAATAGTTGACGCCCTTGATGCGGAACTGGGTGGCCAGTACGGCCGAGGCGGTGGAACTCATCGCCTTGGGAACCGCAGTCGGCCCCACACGCCGGGGGCCTCGCTCCTGGGTGGTCAGCCCGGCCTCGAAAATGGTCCGCGTCGAAGGGCCGCCGGAACCCATGATGATGCCGGTGCGCGGGTTGACGACATCGGCCTCCTCGAGGCCGGCGTCGGTGATCGCCTGGTCCATGGCGATATAGTTCCAGGCCGTGCCCTTGCCCATGAAGCGGGCGGTGCGCCGGTCCAGGACCTCGAAGGGATCGAGATCGGGCTCGCCGTGCACCTGGCAGCGGAAGCCGTATTGTTCGTAGTCCGCCGCCTTGCGGATGCCGGGCTTGGCTTCGCGCAGCGAGGACAATACCTGCTGTGTGTTGTTGCCGATGGACGAGACGATGCCCATGCCGGTGACGACCACTCGTTTCACGGTTCGCGGTCCTTCCCAAATGCAATCACATTATGAATCATCGTAGCGACAATTGTTACCGTCATATGGCGAACAAGCCCAGACCCGTTGTGCGGGAACCCGATTGCATCGCGCAAGGCCGCACCGACGGCTATTTTTCCTGGAACAATCCTACGCGCAGGTTTTCCGCCTTGTAGGCCATCTCGCCGTCGGCCTTCAGCCAGCCGTCCGCAATCGCCATCACCAGGCGGCCGCGCACGACGCGCCTGAAGTCGAGACCGTATTCCACAAGCTTGGTTTTCGGCGTCACCATGGAGGAGAAGCGGACCTCGCCCGAGGCGATCGCGCGACCCTTGCCCGGCTCGCCCAGCCAGCCCAGAAAGAAGCCGGCCAGCTGCCACATCGCGTCCAGACCCAGACAACCGGGCATGACCGGATCGCCGAAGAAGTGGCAATCGAAGAACCACAGGTCATCGGTGATGTCGAACTCGGCGCGGATTTCTCCCTTGCCGTTGGCGCCGCCTTCCTCGCTCACATGGGTGATGCGGTTGAACATCAGCATCGGCGGCAGCGGCAGTTGCGCGTTGCCCGGACCGAACAATTCGCCGCGACCGCAGGCGAGGATTTCCTCATAGCTGAAACTGGATTGGCGGGCCGTCATCACGTTTTCCTCAAAGCAAGACTGTTGGACTGGGAGACGGCGTCGCCGTTCGTCTATGCCGCACCGGCACGGCTTTCGGCCTTCTAGCACACCGATGGAACCGGGCCAAAGAAGATTCCGATCGCGCAAAGAAAATGCGGCGGGCGGTTTGTGGAAGTTCGTCAACTGACGGATCGGTGGCGGGCGGGACGGCTGTATTGCGGCGCACCCCATTGACCATTATATTGTCTGATGATGAATCCAGTGACCGCCGAGCGGACATAACGCGATGGAAGATCGACCAAAACCAGCCGGTGCCGCCACCGATGGAGTGCGCATTGGCAGTACGGACCTTAGCGCGACGTTGCGTGGTGCAGGTTTGCGTCCGACCCGGCAGCGCATGGCGCTGGCCGAACTGCTGTTCGCCAAGGGCGATCGTCACGTCTCGGCGGAACGGCTTTACGAAGAGGCGCGCGAGGCGAAGGTGCCCGTGTCTCTGGCGACCATCTACAATACGCTGCATCAGTTTACGGACGCCGGGCTACTGCGCGCGATCGCAGTCGATTCGGCGAGAACCTATTTCGACACAAACACCGGCGACCATCACCACTTCTTCATCGAAGGCAAGGAGGAGGTGATCGACGTGCCCGACGACGCGATCAAGGTGGAGAATATTCCACAACCGCCCGACGGCATGGAAATCAGCCGGGTGGACGTGATTGTCCGGGTCCGATCGCTGACAAATTCCAGTTGAGATCTGTCGGTATCCCGGGACATAAAGCGGGCTCCCCCCTCACTTTCGGTGGAGCCCGTTTGTGTGGTACCGCCCTTAACGTTCGGCCGCGCCTGACATCAGGCGCGAGCACCTATCCACCCAGTTCCTCGTCCGGATAGACGCCCCAAAGCTGCGACTGCGGCACATAGCCCTCCACCGCACCCCCGGTCGGGGCGTTTGCCTGCAACCTGCACCATCCGCGCACACAGGTGACCACGCGGGCCACGGCTCCGGCCTCTATGCGCGCTACAACGGGCAGGTTCCCGTCGGTTCCGCCCATCATATCGATCAGCACGCCGGTCTGCGTCGACATTTCCTCACCGGCGTCCCACGGCGCCACGATGGCGGTGCGCTCTCCCGACAGCAGGGAATGCAGGATCCAGCCCTCGTTGCCGTGCGGATCGCGAACCTTGCGCCAGTTGTCGTATTCGTGGATCACCTCCATCGGCAGACCGCGGCGCAGGTACAGCCAGCGCACACGATAGGCGCGGCCGGGGCCGACGCGCATGTTGACGCGGGTCGCTTTCAGGCTGACGAAGCGCGGCAGCGGCAATCCGGAAGGGCCCACCGAAGCCTGCCCGATCGATGCCGCTTCCAGACCGGCGGGCGCCGTCACGGCGACGGCCGTCGCGAGCACCAGCGCCTTTACCAAATTCGGCAGTCTTGTCGGTTTCGCATCCATCCAATGCATCGCCCGATGACACAGGCGATTGGCCGACATGGGCGGTTTTTCTTTGTCTTGAACAAGCACTCTGCTACACAAATCGTTCTGTGGCGGCCGGCCATGTGATGGCTGGAGAGCACATTGGCGGCACATCGTTAAGGAGCCGTCAACGGGAGGGAAAAAGAGCATCATGTCGCGCAGCAAGCCGGTGGTCATCGTCACGCGCAAATTGCCTGATGCGGTGGAAACCAGGATGCGTGAGCTGTTCGACACGACGCTCAATCTCGACGACAAGCCGATGAGCCAGGCCGCCCTGGTCAAGGCGGTCGGCCAAGCCCAGGTGCTGGTGCCCACGGTCACCGACCGCATCGACGCCGCGCTGATCGGCCAGGCCGGCGAGCAGCTGAAGCTGATCGCCAATTTCGGCAACGGGGTCGACAATATCGATGTGGCGGCTGCCGCCCGCAAGGGGATCGCGGTCACCAACACCCCCAACGTGCTGACCGAAGACACCGCCGACATGACTATGGGGCTGATGATCGCGGTCTCGCGGCGGCTGCAGGAGGGCGGCCAGAAGCTGGCCAGCGGCAACTGGAAGGGCTGGTCGCCCACCTGGATGCTGGGGCACCGCATCTGGGGCAAGCGGCTGGGCATCGTCGGCATGGGACGGATCGGCACCGCACTGGCGCGGCGCGCGCGCGCTTTCGGGTTGTCGATCCACTATCACAACCGCAACAAGGCCAGCGAGCAGGTGGAGGAAGAGCTGGAGGCGACCTACTGGGAAAGCCTCGATCAGATGCTGGCGCGGATGGACTTCATCTCGGTCAACTGCCCGCATACGCCGGCGACCTTTCACCTTCTGTCGAAGCGGCGCATCGCGCTGATGCAGCCCGAGGCGGTCATCATCAACACCGCGCGCGGCGAGTTGATCGACGAAGACGCGATGATCACAGCGCTGGAGCAGGGCAAGCTTGCCGGCGCCGGGCTGGACGTGTTCGAGCACGAACCGGCGGTCAATGAACGATTGTTGCGCCTTTCCGAACAGGGCAAGGCGGTGATCCTGCCGCATATGGGCTCGGCGACCATCGAAGGCCGCGCGGAGATGGGCGACAGGGTGATCATCAACATCCGCACCATGTTCGACGGCCACCGCCCGCCCGACCGGGTGCTGCCCATCGACAGCTAAACCGCCGGATCAGTCCACCGCCCGGCGGTAGTTCACCAAATCGAACCGCATCGAGCGCCCGTCGATCATCAGCAGCCGGCCGACCAATGGCTCGCCGATACCGGCTATCGCCTTGATTACCTCCAGCGCCTGGATGGAGCCGATGATGCCGGTCAGCGCACCGACGATGCCGGCCTCCTCGCAGGTGGGCAAAAGACCATCGGGCACCGGCTCGGGAAACAGATCGCGGTATCGCGGGTGGGGGTTGCCGGCCTCGTCGGTCTCGAACGGCTTGAGCGTGGTCACCGATCCGTCGAACTGGCCGACGGCGGCCGAGACCAGCGGCTTGGCCAACTGCTCGCAAGTGTCGGCCACCAGGAAGCGGGTGGCCATGTTGTCGCAACCATCCGCGACGATGTCGTAACGCGCGATCAGGTCGGCCGCATTGGCTTCATCCAGGCGGACCGGCCAGGTCTCCACCTCTACATGCGGGTTGATGCGGGCAAGCGCGGCGGCGGCGCTGTCGACCTTGGGTTCGTCGATCCGCTCGGTGTCGTGGATGATCTGGCGCTGCAGGTTCGAGCGCGAGACAGCATCGTCGTCGACTACGCCCAGGGCGCCGACCCCGGCGGCGGCGAGATATTGCAGTACCGGAGACCCGAGACCGCCGGCCCCGACCACCAGCACGCGGGCGGTCTTCAGGCTTTGTTGGCCCGCGCCACCCAGATCGCGCAGCACGATGTGGCGGGCGTAGCGTTCCAGTTCTTCGGAGGTGAGTTCGGTCATGGGATTTATGTATCTCACGCGAGTTCGCTTCGCTCACCGGTCCGATGGGGCGGCCTGACCGGCCGGCGGCCGTTCGGCCTTGCGAACCCTGCGGGTTCGAACTTGCGCCTCAAGGTTGGCCAGACTATTCGCTTTCCACCGTCCCGGCCACCACGTGCAGATAGTTGGCGCGGGCGCCCATTGGCTCGAACAGGGCGCGGTCGGTGCCGGTGAGCCATGCCTGGCAGCCCAGCGCTTCGATCCGGTCGAACAGCGCGGCGCGGCGGGCCTCGTCCAGATGGGCGGCGATCTCGTCGAGCAGCAGTATGGGCGCGTGGCCGTGCAGTTCGGCGACGAGCCGGGCATGGGCCAGCACGATGCCCACCAGCAGCGCCTTTTGTTCGCCGGTGGAGCACTGGGCCGCGGGCATTGATTTTTCCTGATGCTCCACCATCAGGTCGGATCGGTGCGGGCCGGCCAGCGTGCGCCCGGCGGCGGCATCGGCGTAGCGCCCGTCGCGTAGCGCAGCCCGATAATCGTCTTCCAGTTCCGACGACGGCGTCGCACCGGCGCGCGGCTCCAGCAACCCGTCGAGGCGAAGCCCGGCGTCGGGAAACGGGGATGCGGGGTCGGCGTGAGCGGCGATGAGCCGCGACAGCAGATCGACCAACTCGCTGCGTGCCGCCGCAATCGCCACCGCCTCGCTCGCCAGCTGGGCCTCTATGGCGTCGAGCCAGGAAGGGTCGGGACCGGACTCGGCAAGCAGGCGGTTGCGCGAGCGCATGGACTTCTCGAAGTCGCGCACCCGGCTGCCATGGGCCGGGTCGATGGCCAGCACCAGGCGGTCGACGAAGCGGCGGCGCTCGGCAGCGGGACCGGGAAACAGCCCGTCCATGGCCGGGGTCAGCCAGACGATGCGCGAATGATCGAGCAGCTCGTCGGTCGACCTGGCTTTCGCGCCACCGATGCGAAGCTGGCGCTGGGTGTCCGTGCCGTCCGCAGATCGTTGCAGACCCGTACCGATCTCTACAGGCCCCTGCGCACCGGCAAGCTCGGCGAACACCGACCAGGTTCCGTCGCCGCCGGCCATCGCGACCGCGTCATATTGCGCGCGGCGCAGACCGCGGCCGGGGGTCAGAAACGATACCGCTTCGATCAGGTTGGTCTTGCCGGCGCCATTGTCCCCGGTCAGCACCACGTGGCGGCGGTCGAGACGCAGATCGAGCGTTCGGTAGTTGCGGAACCGGTCAAGCTTGATTGCGCTGATATGAACGGGAGGAGCCATCTGTGTGCTTCAACGCGCTTTCGCGAGCGTTAAGTTAAGCAACTTTTGCTGAAAGCGCTCCAATGGCGCCGGATCGGCCATGCCGCGGGGCGGGTCACACCCGCATCGGCATCAACACGTAGATCGCGCCCGATTCGGCAGCGTCGCGGATCAGGGTCGGCGAGCCGGCATCGGCCAGCATGAAAATCGTGTCGTCGCCGGAAAGCTGGTTGGAGATGTCCAGCAGATAGCGTGAGTTGAAACCGATCTCCATGTCCTCGGACTGGTAGCCGACGGCCAGTTCCTCCGTCGCGCTGCCGGAGTCCGGGCTGTTGACGGACAGCACGATCTGGCCTTCGGACAGGGCCAGTTTCACCGCCCTGCCGCGTTCGGACGAGACGGTGGAGACCCGGTCGACCGCGCTGGCGAACGAGGCGCGGTCCATCACCAGTTCGCGGTCGTTGCCCGACGGGATGACCCGGTCGTAGTCGGGGAACGTGCCGTCGATCAGCTTCGAGGTCACCACCACTGTGCCGATGGTGAGCCTGATCTTGGCGTCGGAAAGTTCGACCTGGACCGAACCGTCGGGATCTTCCACCAGCCGCTGGATCTCGCCCACCGCCTTGCGCGGCAGGATGATGCCCGGCATGCCTTCACAGCCATCGGGTGCGGCGATCTGGGCACGGGCCAGCCGATGGCCGTCGGTCGCCACCGCACGCAGCATCGCGTTTCCATCGTCCTCGACAGCGTGCAGGTAGATGCCGTTGAGATAATAGCGGGTTTCCTCTGTGGATATGGCGAACTGGGTGCGGTCGATCAGGGTCTTCAGCTCGGTCGCCGGCAGGGCGAAGCTGTGGCTGAATTCCCCGGCCGTGATGTCGGGAAAGTCGGTATCGGGCAGCGCCTGCAGCTTGAAGCGGGACCGGCCCGACGACAGGGTCATCGCCGCGCCGTCCGCGTCGGTCGCTATCATCACTTCGGCGCCCTCGGGCAGCTTGCGCACGATGTCGTAGAACATGTGGGCCGGCACGGTGCTGGCGCCCGCCTGCTCGACAACCGCCGCGGTCTTTTCGGAGATCTCCAGATCCAGGTCGGTCGCCTTGAGATGAAGCTCATCACCGTCGGCCCGCAGCAGTACGTTCGACAGAATGGGTATCGTGGTGCGGCGCTCAACCACCCGGTGGACATGGTTGAGCGAAGACAGAAGGGTGGAGCGTTCCAAGGTGGCACGCATGTGTTGACGTCTCCCGGATCAAGCTTGGAGTGGATCGGCCTGGGTTTTCAGCACCGATCGGAAGTCTCAAAATGCTAAAATTGCACTGCGGATGCAAGGACGGGATCGGGGATTTCGCGTTCGCCGCGACCACGCGGGCGGCCGGTGGGGATAAACCGGCGCCCGTGGCGTCGAAGGCGCGGCGTTATTCGAGAATCAGCCGCTTGAGCAGTTCGATTTCGCGGGCGAGTTTCTGGTCCTTTGACGACATGTCTTCGATCTTGCGCACCGCGTGCAGCACAGTGGTGTGATCGCGGCCGCCGAAACGCCGGCCGATTTCCGGAAGCGAACGCGGCGTCATCACCTTGGCCAGATACATGGCGATCTGGCGCGGGCGCACGATCACCCTGGTGCGCCGCGACGACAACAGATCGTTGCGCGAGACGTTGAACTGGCGCGCCACCACTTTCTGGATGTCTTCGATGCGTACCCTCTTCTGGTCCGCCGAGCGGATGAGATGGGCCAGCATCTTGTCCAACTCGTCGAAACCCATGGGGCCTTCACAGAATCGATGCTGGATCAGCAGCTGGTTGAACGCGCCTTCCACATCGCGGCCGGAGGTGGTGACCTGGCGCGCGACGTAGTGGCGGATGTCCTCGGGGATATCGAGGCCGGGCTGCTCGACCTTGGCCTCGTTATAGCGGGTGTTCAGGATCGCCTTGCGCAGTTCGTAGTCGGGCGTTTCGATCTCCAGGCTGACACCGCCCTGCAGCCGCGAGCGAACCCGGTCGTCCAGGCTTTCCAGTTCGGCCGGCGGCCGGTCGGCGGCAACCACCACCTGTTTGGCGGAGTTGATCAGCATGTTGAGCAGATGGCAGAACTCCTGCTGGATCGCCTTGCCCTGCAGGAACTGCATATCGTCGATCAGAAGGATGTCGATGTCGCGCAGCGATTCCTTGAGTGAAAGCGCGGTCTGATCGCGGATCGCGGTGGCGAACCGCCACATGAAATATTCGGCGGTCAGATACAGCACCTTCAGCCGTGGATTGCGCGAGCGCGCCTCCCAGGCGATCGCCTGCAGCAGATGGGTCTTGCCCTGGCCGACGGTGGCGTGGACGAATAGCGGATTGAACCGCACCGCGGCGTTTTCGTCCTCGGCGACGGAACGCGCAGCGGCGGCGGCCATGCGGTTCGACTTGCCGACGATGAAGCTGGCGAAGGTGTGCCGGGGATCGAGCGGCGAGCCGGCGAAACCGAACAGGCGTTCGCCGGAGGCGGAGCTGGCGCCTTCCGCGATCGAGCCGGCGGCCATGTCGCGGCCGGACGCGGATTCCTGCGCCGGGGCCTTGCCCGATTGCGCCCGGCTCTCGACCACATGCTGGCGAACGGCGCTGCGGATGGTGACGTCGACGCGCAGGATCGCCGAATCCTCCTTCTGCCAGAGCTCGAGCAGGGTCTCGCGATAGTGGGAGTAAATCCAAGACTTCAGGAACGCGGTGGGAACCGAATGCAGCGCGACACCGCCGCCGGTGGACACCAGCTTCATCCGGCCGAACCAGCTGTTGAACACCTCGACGCCCAGGGTCGCCTTGACCTGCGCCTTCACGCGATTCCATTTCTGTTGCTCGGCGCGGCTGGCGCGGCTTCCGGCGCTGGTGGACTTCATGCTTCCCTCGTTTGTTTTATCGGCTTCCGCCCAGCCTTTTTTGTCTTGTTCCACCCGCGCGATGAGCGTGGGCCGTGCTTGCTGCAATGAACTTCCCGTCGGTGACCGACTTGAGCTTTGCGTTGCTTGCATTGAAGATATCACTATTTAATCTGGTTGTTGTTTTTCTAACATCTACTTTTGGCTCCAAGGAAGTCCATCGTATTTCCAGCCGTTGATCTGGCCGCGATGGCCGCTTTCGTTCACATCGCCTTCGAACCCGCCGGCCACGTTGTAGGCGCGGGCGTAGCCGGCGGCGGTCAGGACCTGCGCGGCCGCGCGGCTGCGCGCTCCGGACCGGCATAGGAACAGGACCGGTGCGTCCGCCGGCACGTCACGGCTGTCAAGTTCCGAGACCAACTGTTCGGTGAACATCGGATTAGGCGCCATCGTGGGGAAGCTCTGCCATTCGACGAAGATCGCGTCGCGGCCGGTGGCGGCGGTCTGCGGCACCCCGACAAAAGCCCATTCGGCGGAGGATCGCACGTCCACCAGCTGCGCTTGCGGTTCGGCTTGCAGGATTTGCCAACATTGCGAGCAGGTCACATCACCGGCATATGCGGCATCGTCGACCATAGGGCAAACCCCTCCCGTTCGCGCGCTTCGACCTTGCGGCCCAAGGGCGGCGCTAGCATCAATTCATAATCAAACTTGCCTGGTGGCCAGGCGCGGGCGGACCCGGTTGCGTGGCAGCGTCACCGGTTGAACCCAGTGCGACGAAACGAAACTTCGCTCACCGGCCGGCTTGATACGCATCGCCGACCGGCCAACACAAATCTGCCGGATGGTCCCACCATTCGCCCCCGGACGTGAGGATGGAGATTGGGATATAATCCCCCGTCCGATAATGAACCCACTTCATCGGCCGCTATGGCCGATCGATGCCGCCTTTCGTCTTCACGCCCACAACAAGTTGCCGGGACTGGCTATCGTGGCACCCATCCGCCGCCCCCAACGACAAGATCGGCGCCTCGTTCTCGACCGACCGAATGGTGGCCCGCCACTCCGCACGCATACTTAAACGAAAGACAGCGAGGCAGATTTTGAACCGGTTTCGCCGGCTTCGCTGTCCGTGTTTTGAACATATCGTCGGCCATTTTCCGGTGCAATGGGGCGATCTCAACAAATCGTCGAACCCCGGGGAAATCAGGCGTCCGCGCGAAAAAAATGGCTCCGGCGCGGGCGCTCGGGCGCTGTGGAAATTCATTGTGAATCAACGGCTTTTTTGCCGACAATCCTTGACGCACTTGTTGCGCCCGGCGGACAACTTTTTTTTTGACGGTTTGCCCCTTGACAGGCGGAATCGCGCCCGCGCGCTTTTCCACAGACGCGGGCCGATTTCAACATGCTGTCATCCCGCTGTAATAATTGAGATAATTGTATGGGAAAATCTTCCTGCCGGACCCGCGCGCGAAACCCTATTCTTCGTGTCCTTCCACGATCAGCAGCTCGCCGCGCGCGATCTGCTGGCGGATTTGCCGCGCCGCGGTGTATTCGGGCGAGTGGTAGCAGTCGATGGCCGCCTGGTAGGAGGGGAACTCGATGACCACGTGGCGACCGCGGGCCGGTCCCTCGACCGCGTCGTAGGCGCCGCCGCGGATCAGGAACTTTGCGCCGAAGCGCTCGTAAGCTGGCGTCGCCGTGGCGATATAGTCCGGGTAGCGCTCGGCGTCCTCGACGTCCACATGACCGACCCAGTAGCCCTTCTTAGCCATCATCCGTTCTCCTCATAGCGTGTTGGATTTCCCCGCTGATCATTCTCGCCGCCGCGGCGGGGTCGGCGGCGGCGACGATGGGCCGGCCGACCACCAGGTGGCTTGCGCCGGCGGCAATCGCGTCGGCCGGCGTCATGATGCGTTTCTGATCGCCCGCGTCGGCGCCGGCGGGTCGGATGCCGGGCGTGACCACGTTCATGCCGGCGCCGACGATCTGGCGGATCGTGGCGGCCTCCCGGGCCGACGCGACCAGGCCTCCGACGCCGGCCGCCTTGGCCTGGGCCGCCCGCTCGCCCACCAGGCGCGCCGAGCGCGATCGATAGCCGGCCGCACGCAGATCCTCATCGTCCATCGATGTCAGCACGGTCACGGCCAGTACGCATAGATCGCTGCCGCGTGCCGCCTGGGCGGCGGCGGCCATGACGCGGGGATAGGCATGGACGGTCAGCATGTGCACTCCCATCGCCGCGACGGCTTCCACTCCCCTGGCCACCGTGTTGTCGATATCCAGCAGCTTCATGTCGAGGAAGACCCGACGGCCGTCGGCAACCAGATCGCGCGCAAGCTCCAGTCCGCCGGCGAAGGCGAGCTGATAGCCGATCTTATAGAAACCCGCCCCATCGCCGATCGCCGCCACCAGCGCCTCGGCACGCGCCACGGTGGGCACATCCAGGGCGACGATTAGCCGATCGGTCGCGGACATGGCGGCTAGACGTGCACTTTGAGACGGCGGGCGATGTCGACGAGCGAAGCGCAGGTATTGGCGAGAAACTGCCGGGCGCGGTCGTTGGTCAGCTCGTCATCGTCATCGAATGCGCTCGCCGCGTTGCCGACGGCCGCCTGCTGGGCGATCACCTGGGCGCCCAGTTCGGTCAAAACGGCGCGAAGCTGAATGAGGCCGCGAATGCCGCCGAAGCCTCCCGGCGAAGCCGCCGCCAGGGCGAAGACCGGATTGCGATACGGGCTCAACGGTCCCGAATCGTCCTTCTTGACCCGGCTTATCCAATCGATGGCGTTCTTCAGCAGCGGCGTAAACGAGGCATTGTATTCCGGACTGACGATCATGACGCCGTGATGGGTGGAAAACAGCCGCCCCAGCTTCTGGGCGTTTTCGGGAACCCCCTTTTGCGTTTCCAGATCGGCGTCGAAGATCGGCAGCGGATAATCGCGCAACGAGATGCGGACCGCCTCGCACTCCAGCTTGGAGAACTGCTTGTGGGCGGCGGCGGCGAGCCGGGCGTTGTGGGAGCCGGCCCGATTGGATCCGGGCATGATGAGGATTTTCGGCTGCGTCATGGGATCATCATATTCTAGTTGATGGGCAGTTGTTTGCGATAGATGAACAGACGGGCGGGCGGCACGTTTTTGATGATCCAATCCGTCCGGGTCATTGTGTATTGGCCCGGCATGGCGTCCACGGGCGGGCGGGGACCGTAGCAGAGTTGAACGAACGCGCCATGGTCTTCGAGCCGGCCCAGCCCATCGACAATCAACTGTCGACGCAGCGACCTGGGAAAGTTGAGCAGCGGCAGGCCGCAGATCACGGTGGAGAACTTCGTGTCCGCGATCTCGCTTAATGCTCCGTCCAGCGCGAAGGCGTCGCCATGGATGAATCTTACATCGGGAAACCGGCGCACCAGATGGCGATGAAAGTCGCCGTTATACTCGATAGCGACGATCCTGTCGGGCGCGACGCCGCGATCGATCATGGCGCGGGTGATCGCCCCGGTGCCGGGTCCGAGCTCGAGCACCGGCAGATGACTGTCCAACGGAACGAAGGAGGCCATGGCCTGAGCCGTCGCCCGGCCGGTGGGAGTAAGCGAGCCGACCGATCTTGGCTTGCTGGCCCAGCCTTTGAAGAAACGCATCTCGTCGCGAAGACGATCGACCAATCGGCTGGCTGGCTCAAGCACCGGACTTCCTCTTCATACTAACTGGCAAGCCCAAGGCCGTTTGAATAACGAATCAGGCAACTGGAACGGATCGACGTGATAAAGGGTTCCCGGTCAGAATGATACCGGTATCAATCCGCTAATCCATCTAGAAAACTTTTCATCCGCGACAGGAATCCCGCCGATTCCGGGCTGTTTTTCTCCGACGACAGCCGCTCGAACTCTTCCAACAGCTCGCGCTGCTGCCGCGACAGATTCTGCGGGGTCTCGGTCACCACCTGGATGTAGAGATCGCCGAGCGCGTTGGAGCGCATCACCGGCATGCCCTTGCCCTTCAGCCGGAACTGCTTGCCGGTCTGGGTGCCCTGGGGAACCTTGACGCGTGCTTTCGACCCGTCCAGCGTCGCTACCTCGAACTGGCCACCCAGCGCCGCCGACGTCATCGATATGGGGATGCGGCAGAACAAATCCGCGCCGTCGCGCTGAAAGAACTCGTGCGGCCGGATCGACAAGAAGATGTAGAGATCGCCGGACGGACCGCCGCGCGCGCCGGCCTCTCCCTCGCCGGCAAGCCGGATGCGCACTCCATCCTCGACGCCGGCGGGAATGTTGACCGACAGCGAGCGTTCGCGGGTGACCCTGCCCGAGCCGGAACAGTCCGAACACGGATCGGAGATGACCTCGCCGCGGCCCTGGCAAGCAGGGCAGGTGCGCTCGATGGAGAAGAAGCCCTGGCTGGCGCGCACCCGGCCGGCACCGGCGCAGGTGGCGCAGGTGACCGGAGACGAGCCCGGCTTGGAACCGGATCCCGAACAGGTTTCGCAGGTCACCGCGGTGGGAACGGAAATCTGGGCGGTTTTGCCCTCGTAGGCTTCCTCCAGAGTAACTTCCATATTGTAGCGCAGATCGGCGCCGCGCTCGCGTCCGCCGGTGCGCGCACCGCGGCGCGCGCCCATCATGTCGCCGAAAATGTCTTCGAAGATGTCGCTCATCGACGAGCCGAAATCGCCGGTGAATCCGCCCGGCCCGCCACCGTTCTGGAAGGCGGCGTGGCCGAACCGGTCATAGGCGGCGCGCTTCTCGCCGTCTTTGAGAACCTCGTAGGCCTCGTTGATTTCCTTGAACTTCTGCTCGGCTACCGGGTCATCCGGGTTGCGGTCGGGATGGAACTGCATGGCCAGCTTGCGAAAGGCGCTTTTCAGCCCCGTTGCATCGACATCGCGACCTACCCCCAAAGTGTCGTAATAGTCGGCTTTGGCCATATCCGAACCTTGTCATCCGGCCGGTTGTTCGGCCCGCCGGACTTCGGCGGGCCCCTGCAGGCCGCCGCGCCGACACCGGTCGGCGCGGGGCGAAAGACAAGCGCCGGTCACGCCGACTTCTTGTTGTCTTCGTCTTCGTCGATCTCTTCGAAATCGGCGTCAACGACATCCTCTTCTTCCGTTGCCGCATCGGCGGCGGCATCGGCTTCAGCCGCTTCGGCCTGGCTCGCCTCATACATCGCCTGGCCCAGCTTCATGGATGCGGTTGCCAATGCTTCCGACTTGGCCTTGATTTCGTCGGTATCGTCGCCTTCGATCGCGGATTTGAGATCGGCGATCGCCGTCTCGATCGCTTCCTTGTCCTCTTCCGAAACCTTGTCGCCGAACTCGGCCAGCGATTTCTCGGCCGAGTGAACCAGGGCCTCGGCCTGGTTCTTGGCCTCGACCGCTTCGCGGCGTTCCTTGTCGGCTTCGGCGTTGGCTTCGGCCTCCTTGACCATGGAATCGATGTCCTCATCCGACAGGCCGCCGGAAGCCTTGATCGAGATCTGCTGCTCCTTGCCGGTGCCCTTGTCCTTAGCGGACACGTTGACGATGCCGTTGGCGTCGATGTCGAAGGTGACCTCGATCTGCGGCACCCCACGCGGGGCGGGCGGAATGCCCACCAGGTCGAACTGGCCGAGCATCTTGTTGTCGGCGGCCATCTCGCGCTCGCCCTGGGCGACGCGGATGGTCACCGCGGACTGATTGTCTTCGGCGGTCGAGAACACCTGGCTCTTCTTCGTCGGGATGGTGGTGTTGCGCTCGATCAGGCGGGTGAACACGCCGCCCAGGGTCTCGATGCCCAGCGACAGCGGGGTCACGTCGAGCAGGAGCACGTCTTTGACGTCGCCCTGCAGCACGCCGGCCTGGATGGCCGCGCCCATGGCGACCACCTCATCCGGGTTGACGCCCTTGTGCGGCTCCTTGCCAAAGAACTCCTGGACGGTCTGCTGAATCTTCGGCATCCGGGTCATGCCGCCGACGAGAACCACTTCGTCGATCTCACCCGCCTTCATGCCGGCGTCCTTGAGCGCGGCGGCGCAAGGCGCCTTGGTGCGCTTGACCAGGTCTTCGACCAGGGATTCGAACTTCGCCCGGGTCAGCTTCATGGTCATGTGCTTGGGACCGGACTTGTCGGCGGTGATGAACGGCAGGTTGATTTCGGTCTGGCTGCCCGACGACAATTCGATCTTGGCCTTCTCGGCAGCTTCTTTGAGGCGCTGAAGGGCCATCTTGTCGTTCTTCAGGTCGATGCCGTTTTCCTTCTTGAACTCGTCGGCCAGATAGTCGACCAGCGCCATGTCGAAGTCCTCGCCGCCGAGGAAGGTGTCGCCGTTGGTCGACTTGACCTCGAACACGCCTTCGCCGATCTCGAGAATCGACACGTCGAAGGTGCCGCCGCCCAGATCGTAGACGGCGATGGTCTTGCCGTCGTTCTTCTCCAGGCCGTAGGAGAGCGCTGCTGCCGTGGGCTCGTTGATGATGCGCAGCACTTCCAGGCCGGCGATCTTGCCGGCGTCCTTGGTGGCCTGGCGCTGGGCGTCGTTGAAATAGGCCGGCACGGTGATCACCGCCTGCTCGACCTTCTCGCCCAGAAAGGCTTCCGCCGTCTCCTTCATCTTCTGCAGCACCATCGCCGAGATTTGCGACGGCGAGTATTTCTCGCCGTTGGCCTCGACCCAGGCGTCGCCATTGTCCGCCTTGACGATCTTGTAGGGGACCAGCTTCTTGTCCTTGGCCACGGTCTTGTCGGTGTAGCGCCGGCCGATCAGCCTTTTCACCGCAAACAGGGTGTTTTCAGGGTTGGTCACCGCCTGGCGCTTGGCCGGCTGGCCGATCAGGCGATCGCCTTCCTCGGTGAACGCGACCATCGACGGCGTGGTGCGCGCGCCCTCGGCGTTTTCGATCACCTTGGGTTCCTTGCCGTCCATGACGGCGACGCACGAGTTGGTGGTGCCCAAATCGATGCCAATGACTTTAGCCATTTTGTCGTTACTCCTTGTCAGCGAACCGGCCGGACCCCGAAGGCGCCCGGAACAAAGGCATGTTGTTATCCACCGGTCCCTGGTTCGATATCGGATGGTTGCCTGTTGGCGTACACCTGGCGGGTGAGTGGGGCAAAGCTCCACCTTGCCCGTACGGTGCACGGGTTGCGGCGTATATAAGAAAGCCCGCCTGCACCTGCAAGGATGCAAAGCCTTCCCGGCAAGCGCCGTTCGAGGCGGCTCGACCACCTAAATTCACCCGCGCCGGCCATGGCGGTGCCTATAGATGGTTTTGGTAAACGAAACGTGGCCATGCCCACCCTTTGCCACTCGCCCGGCCGGCAGGCGGGCGCTATGGTCGGTTCACCATGCAGGTATTGCCCAATGGCGTTCACTGGATACCCGGCTATCTGGATCGAGCCGCCCAGGAAGCGCTCGTCGCCGACGTGCGCCAGGTGGTCGAAAGCGCGCCGCTTTATCGTCCGACCATGCCGCGAACGGCCAAGCCGTTTTCGGTGCGCATGACCAATTGCGGCGAACTGGGCTGGGTAAGCGATAAAGGCGGCTATCGCTACCAGGCCGACCATCCGGTGACCGGAAAGCCCTGGCCGGCGATGCCGGAGAGCCTCAAGGCGATTTGGCGGGAATTGTCCGGCTACCCCACTGACGCGCAAGCCTGCCTCATCAACTACTATGACGAGGGCGCGAAGATGGGCCTGCACCAGGACCGGGACGAAACCGATTTCGACGCCCCGGTGGTGTCGGTCTCGCTGGGAGATACCTGTTTGTTCCGCGTCGGCGAGACCACAAGGTCGGGCCGGACCACGTCGTTCAAGTTGAAAAGCGGCGACGCGGTGATTCTGTCCGGCCGCTCGCGCCTGGCGTTTCACGGAGTGGACCGGATTTATCCTTCGACCTCCACGCTGCTGAAACGCGGCGGACGGATCAATCTGACGCTGAGACGTGTGGGCTGAACGGGTTCGGCGGGCCTGACAGGCGCCACGTTAAACACTGTGTAACGAGGCACGCTAGAGCTTGCGCAACGCCACATGGCTGACCAGGTGGTCGGAGCCCTTGCGCAGGATCAGGTCGGCGCGGGGGCGGGTTGGTTTGATGTTTTCGCGCAGGTTGACCAAGTTGATCTCGCGCCACAGGCCGGTGCCGATGTTGAGAGCTTCGCTTTCGCTCAGCTGGGAGTAGCGGTGGAAGAAGGAGCCCGGATCGCGGAACGCGGTTTCGCGCAGGCGCATGAAACGCTCCACATACCAGCGGCCGATGTCGACCTCGTCGGCGTCGATATAGATCGAGAAGTCGAAGAAATCCGAGACGATCGGCACCGCCTCGCCGTCGCGCGGCAGTTCGGAAGGCTGCAGCACGTTGATCCCCTCGAAGATCAGGATGTCCGGCCGGTCGACGACGACCTCTCCGTCCGGCACCACGTCATAGTTGAAGTGGGAATAGAGCGGCGCGCTCACCTGGCCCCTGCCGGCCTTGATCGACGACAGGAATCGCAGGATGGCGCCCTTGTCGTAGCTTTCGGGGAAGCCCTTCTTCTTCATCAGGTCGCGGCGGTTGAGCTCCACGTTGGGGTACAGGAAGCCGTCGGTGGTGACCAGGTCGACCGCCGGGCTGGACGGCCAGCGCGCCAGCAGTTCCTTCAACAGCCGCGCGGTGGTGGACTTGCCCACCGCGACCGAGCCGCCGATGCCGATGATGAAGGGCGACTTGGCGCCCTCGATATCGAGGAACTCCTGGCGCTGGGCAAACAGGGCCTGAGCCGCCTCCACATGGCTGGACAGCAGCCGCGACAGCGACAGATAGATGCGCTCCACCTCTTCCAGCGAGATCGGATCGCCCAACGAACGCAACCGATCGACCTCGTCGGCCGTCAAAGTGAGCGGCGTATCGGCGCGGAACTGCTCCCACTCGCGCGTCGAGAAATAGCGATAAGGCGAGATGCGCGCGCCGTTTTGCGGGTCGGGATGGTCCCAGAACCCGTCCTGGTCGCTCATTATAGTATTAGCGTCGGCATCCATCGGCACGGCCGTCTAGTTCGAACCCCGGGATGCCTTTTCGGCCAGACCCGATTGCCCGGTCCGGCTGGCCAGCTCGGCCAGCACATCGGCCAGCGGAACATCAGCGCATCTTAACATCACCAGCAGGTGGTAGACGAGATCGGCGGCTTCGCCGACCAGCGCGTCGCGATCGCCAAGGGCGCCGGCGATCGCGGCCTCGATCGCCTCCTCGCCCAGCTTCTGCGCGCAACGGGCTGGGCCGCCGGCCAGCAACTGGGCGGTGTGGGAGGTGTCGGGCGAAGCGGTCGCCCGCTCGGCGATGATCGCCTCCAGATCGGCCAGGGAAAATTCACTCATCTCAACCTGATCCCGCGCCAAGGGCAAAATTGTTGATGGTGCGGCCGGACCGACCGCTGCTAGTCGAACCTTACCGGAATGCCGCGTTCGTGCATATGGGCCTTGGCCTCACCGATCGTGTAGGTGCCGAAATGAAAGATCGAGGCGGCCAGCACCGCGCTGGCGCCTCCCTGGGCGATGCCCTCGACCAGATGATCGAGCGTACCCACGCCACCCGAGGCGATCACCGGGATGTGGGTCGCGCCGCTCACCGCACGGGTCAGCTCCAGGTCGTAGCCGGTTTTCTGCCCGTCCTGGTCCATCGAGGTAAGCAGGATTTCGCCGGCGCCCTCGGCCTCCACCAGCCGGGCGAATTCGACCGCGTCGATGCCGGTCTCGGTGCGCCCGCCATGGGTGAAGATTTCCCAGCGACCTGGTTCATCCGGCTTCGAGACCCGCTTGGCGTCGATGGCGACGACGATGCACTGATTGCCGAACTTGTCGGCGGCCCGCGCCACGAAATCGGGGGCTTTGACCGCGGCGGTGTTGATCGAGACCTTGTCGGCGCCGGCGATCAGCAGGTTGCGGATGTCGTCCAGCGTGCGCACGCCGCCACCGACGGTGAGCGGCATGAAACAGTGTTCGGCGGTGCGCGAGACGATGTCGAACAGGATGCCGCGATCGTCCGAAGAGGCGGTGATGTCGAGAAAGCACAATTCGTCGGCCCCGGCCGCATCGTAGGCGCGAGC
>JANQKQ010000049.1 GCA_028281105.1 Rhizobiaceae bacterium | reverse complement strand
CGCTGGTGGCCATCCACACGAGGCAGACGGCTAGACCACGCCGGTCAGGCTTCAAGGCGGCGATGCATCCGTGATGCGTGCTCCACCGCTCCGCTGTCGCCGGCTCCCACATGGCCACGGATCCCATATGGCGTTCGCGTGAGACGGCGATAAAGGGGAGGATACGGCAGGTTGGGAGCGTGGGGATAAGTTTTTTTGGTACGTCAATGGTTGTGGTTGTGGCCTTCCCCCTCACTGTCCCTTCGGGACATCTCTCCCCGGAGGGGAGAGAGAGGGCCGGGGAGTGCCGCTGCCGCCGTCATCCTCGCCAGCCTCTCCCTCGTTATCCTCACCCTTGTGGCGAGCACCCAGGGTCGCACGTTGTGGTGTTTGTTTTCCGGGTCCTCGGCTCAAAACCGAGGATGACTAAATGGAGGGGCCTTACTCCGCCGCCTCCCGCTTGGGCTGTTTTTGTGCGCCGGCGGGCTGCTTGGTCGGGCTTTCGAACTGCAGCAGCAGGTCGGCCTGCATCTCCTTCGCCTTGTTGACCGCTTTTTCCTTGACCGGGCCGAAGCCGCGGATTTCGTCGGGCAGGCGGGCCAGCGCCACGGCGAAGCGGTGGTTGTCGGCGTCGAGGCGGGCGAGCAGGTCGTCTATCATGGCCTCGTAGTCGGCGATCAACTGCCGCTCCATGCGCCGCTCGGCGGAGTAGCCGAATATGTCGAACGCGGTGCCGCGCAGGCGCTTCATCGAGGCCAGCAGCTTGAACGCGGTGAGCATCCAGCGGCCAAATTCGCGCTTGCGCGGGCGGCCGTTGGGCAGCGGCTTGCCGGCCAGGATGGGCGGGGCCAGGTGATAGCGTACGCGATAGTCGCCCTCGAAGGTCTCGGCAAGCTGCTTTTCAAAACTGCCGTCGGTGAACAGGCGGGCAACTTCATACTCGTCCTTGTAGGACAGCAGCTTGAAATAGTGGCGGGCTACGGCGTTAGTGAGGTCGCGTTTGCGGCCCATCTCTGCCTCTCGCCCGGCGACCCGTTCGACCAGTGCGCGGTAGCGGGCGGCCAGTTTTTCGTCCTGATAGGCGGTCAGGAACTCGGCGCGCTTGTCGATGATCTGTTCGAGTGTGTCGGGTTCGCCGGCCTCGCCACCGGCCTTGGCCAGCAGGTCGGCGGCCTCTTGCGGGTGTTCGGCGAAATGGCGGCCCCAGGCGAAGGCGCGCAGGTTGGCGTCGACGGCGACGGCGTTCAACTCGATCGCGCGCTCCAGCGCCTCGCGGCCCAGCGGCAGCAGGCCCTTCTGGCAGGCATAGCCGATCATCATGATGTTGGTGGCGATCGCATCGCCGCAGACCAGTTCGGCGAGCTTGGCGAAATCGACCTGGAAGCGGTCCTGGCGGACATGGTTGGCGATGGCGTCGACCACGCCGCGCTCGCGGAAGTCGAAATCGCGGTCGAAGATGAAGTTGGAGACCGGGCTTAGGTGCGTGTTGACGACGGCGGTGGTGTTTTCGCGATTGTACAGCGCTACCGAATCGGTGGCGGCGGCCACCACCGTGTCGGCGGCCAGCAGCAGGTCGGTCTCGCCGGTGACGATCTGCGGCGAGGAGACCAGGTCCGGGCTCGGCGCCAGGCGCACGTGGGACAGCACCGCGCCGCCCTTCTGCGCCAGGCCGGCGATGTCGAGGATGATCGCCGCTTTATCCTCCAGGTGCGCCGCCATGCCGATGATCGCGCCGATGGTCAGAACGCCGGTGCCGCCCACGCCGGTGATGGCGATGTTGTAGACGTCGTCAAGCTTGATCGGCTTGGGCTCGGGCAGGGCGTCTGCACTGATTTCCGGCAGGGCCGGTTTCTTCAGCCGGCCGCCATGTACGGTGACGAAGGATGGGCAGAAGCCGTCAACGCAACTGAAGTCCTTGTTGCAGGAGGACTGATTGATCTTGCGCTTGCGGCCGAAGTCGGTCTCCATCGGCTCGATCGAGATGCAGTTGGACTGAACGGAACAGTCGCCGCAGCCTTCGCAGACCAGGGGATTGATGAAGGCGCGCTTGTCCGGGTCTTCCATCAGGCCGCGCTTGCGGCGGCGGCGCTTCTCCGCGGCACAGGTCTGGTCGTAGATGATGGCGGTGCAGCCGGGCACCTCGCGCAGGTGCTTCTG
Organism: Rhizobiaceae bacterium; assembly: GCA_028281105.1. Taxonomy (GTDB): domain Bacteria; phylum Pseudomonadota; class Alphaproteobacteria; order Rhizobiales; family Rhizobiaceae; genus JANQKQ01. Next base: position 4,704 of record JANQKQ010000049.1, on the reverse strand, counting down.
GACATCGTCCAGGTGTTCGCGGTGGCGGATTTCGACGCCTTTGGCCAGGGTGGAGCGGTCGTATTTCTCAGGCTCGTCGGAAACCAGCCAGATTTCCTTCACCCCTTCGCCTTTGAGCTGGTGCGAGATCACCGCCGGGTTGAGCGGCCCGTCGTGGGGCTGGCCGCCGGTCATGGCGACCGCGTCGTTGAACAGCAGCTTGTAGGTGATGTTGGCGCCCGAGGCGACGGCGGCGCGGACCGCCATGATGCCGGAGTGGAAATAGGTGCCGTCGCCCAGGTTGGCGAACATGTGCTTTTCGTCTGTGAACGGCGCCAGCCCGGTCCACGGCACGCCCTCGCCGCCCATATGGGTGTAGGTCTCGGTGTGGCGGCCCATCCACACGGCCATGAAATGGCAACCGATGCCGGCCATGGCGCGGCTGCCGTCGGGCACCTTGGTCGAGGTGTTGTGCGGGCAGCCGGAGCAGAAATGGGCGATGCGGGTGACCGGGGCTTCGTGATTGACGCGGATCGCGCCGCGCTCCTCGTAATAGGCGAGCTTCTGCTGAATGCGTCCGCGCAGGCCGTTGGGTAGATCGAAGGTCAGCAGCCGGGTGGCGATGGCGCGCAGCGCGGTGCCGGCGGTCATCTCGTCGTGCAGCGACAGGATCGGCCGATCCTCGTGGTCGAACTTGCCGACGATGCGCGGGCGCACATCGGCGCGCCAGTTGAACAATTGTTGCTTGATCTGGTGTTCGATCACCTCGCGGCGCTCTTCGATGACGAGCACCTCTTCTAACCCTTCCGCGAACTGGCGCACGCCCTCGGGCTCCAGCGGCCAGGTCATGCGCACCTTGTAGAGGCGGATGCCCAATTCGTCGGCGGTCTTCGCGTCGATGCCAAGCTGGCGCAACGCCTCGCGCACGTTTTCATAGGCCTTGCCCGAGGCGATGATGCCGAAGCGCGGCTTTTTGGAATCGTAGATCAGCTGGTCGACGCCGTTGGCGCGGGCAAAGGCGATCGCCGCGTAGCCCTTGTAGTCCTGCAGGCGGTTGTCCTGTTCGTGGATGCCGTCGGGCCAGCGCAGGTTGAGCCCGTCGGGCGGCAACTCGAAGTCGGTGGGCGTGACGAACTGGGTCTGCTCGCCGGCCAGATCGACCACCGCCGTGGTCTCGATGGTGTTGGAGATCACCTTGTAGCCGATCCAGCAGCCCGAATAGCGCGACATGGCGATGCCGAGCAGGCCGAGCTCGACGAATTCGTGCACGGAAGATGGGAACAGCACCGGCATGATCGCCGCCATGAAGGCGTGATCGGACTGGTGCGGCATGGTCGACGATTTGGCGTTGTGGTCGTCGGCGGCGAAACACAGCACGCCGCCATGGGGCGCGGTGCCGGCAGCGTTGGCGTGCTTGAAGACGTCGCCGCAGCGGTCGACGCCCGGACCCTTGCCGTACCAGAAGCCGACGACGCCGTCCTTGTTGGCGCCGGGCGAGGTGTGCACCTGCTGCGATCCCCATACGGCGGTGGCGGCCATGTCTTCGTTGACGCCGGGCTGGAAGACGACGCCATCGGCGTCCAGGTGTTTGGCGGCCGAATGCAGGGCGAAGTCGTAGGCGCCGATCGGGGAGCCGCGATAGCCGGAGATGAAGCCGCCGGTGTTGAGACCCGCCGCCTTGTCGCGGCGCATCTGAACCAGCGGCAGGCGCACCAGCGCCTGGGTGCCGTTTAAGAAAACCTTGCCCGAGGTGGCGGTGTATTTGTCTTCCAGCGTGACGGCGCCAGGCTGGCCGGCGACCGGCTGCTCAATACCCATCGATCTCCTCCGAGCGATTCGGTTGCTCTAATATGGCATCGTTGTAAAGGGCAGGCAGTTCAAATTTGCGATGATTTGGCGATCGAAACGGGATTCTCGTCTATGATTTCGCCTGTTTTTAGGGTCATAGCCTACAATTTCATTTATGCACAGAAATTGTGCACTGCATTATGGCGTGGTGCGCATTATCGGTTCATGCGCTTGCTCACAGGGGCAGGGCGGTGGAGTTCTTGATTTCGTTGAGCGCGAAATGGCTGTTCATCATGCCTACGTGAGGCAGCGTCAGCAGCTTGCCCTTGACCGCCTTTTCGTAGTCGCGAACCGAGGGGACGACCACGCGCAGCAGATAGTCGAACTCGCCGCTCATCGTGTAGCATTGCAGGATCTCGGGGATATTCGCGGTGGCGGCCTCGAAGTCGTCGAGCGCCTGGGGCGAGTGCAGGCCCAGCCGCACGAATACGAAGATCGATACATCGAGCCCGGTCTTCTCCGGGTCGATCAGGCAGATGCGGCCCTTGATGATGCCGGCGTCCTGCATCTTGCGGATGCGACGCCAGCAAGGTGTGTGCGACAGGCCGACGCGCTCGCCGATGTCGCCGATATGGATGTCGGGCTCGGCTTGCAGGATGCGCAGGATTTTTAGGTCGATTTCGTCGAGCTTGGCTTGTTGCACGCGATCAACGGCTCCCGGTTGCAGGTAGATCAGCATCATTGTGCTCGCAAGGCCGGTGCGGCGCAACCGGGGCCGTCTGCGGATTTGAAAATCTGCCCGGCCGGGCGTAACAGTGCAACGTCGTTGCGCATGGACGTGGAGAAACCGCATGGCGCGCATTCTGGTTGCCGCGCTCTACAAGTTCGCTGCCCTGCCCGATCACGCGGCGTTGCGTGCGCCGCTGCTGGCGGTGTGTAAGGACAATGACGTGAAGGGCACGCTGCTGCTGGCCGATGAGGGCATCAACGGCACCATTGCCGGGCCGGAACCCGGTCTGCGTACGGTGCTGGCGCATTTGCGGGAAGATTGGCGGTTCGCCGATCTGGAGCACAAGGAAAGCTGGGCGCAGGCCAACCCGTTCAAGCGCATGAAGGTGCGGCTGAAGCAGGAGATCGTCACCCTGGGCGCGCCGGAAGCCGATCCGACGCGGCAGGTCGGTGACTATGTCGAGGCCGAGGACTGGAACGCGCTGATCGCCGACCCGGATGTCTTGGTGATCGACACCCGAAACGACTACGAGGTGGCGATCGGCACGTTCGAGGCCGCGGTCGATCCGAAGATCGGCTCCTTCCGCGAGTTTCCGGACTGGTTCGCCGGCCAGGCGGACCTGTCGGGCAAGTCGAAGATCGCCATGTTCTGCACCGGCGGCATCCGCTGCGAGAAATCGACCGCGCTGTTGAAGGCCCGGGGCTTCGACGAGGTCTATCACCTGCGCGGCGGCATCCTGAAATATCTGGAGACGGTGCCGCAGGCCGAAAGCCTTTGGCGGGGGCAGTGTTTCGTGTTCGACGAGCGCGTCAGCGTCGGCCATGGGCTGGAGCCCGGCCCGTACGAATTGTGCTACGCCTGCCGCCGGCCGGTGAGCGAAGCGGAGCGGGCGTCGCCGGCCTATGTAAAGGGCGTCAGCTGCCCGGCATGCCGGGACGAACTGAGCGACGAAAAACGCGAACGCCTGGTCGAGCGGCAGCGCCAAGTGGAGTTGGCAGACGCGCGAGGGGAAGCGCATGTGGGTGCCGATTTGGCAACTCAGAAGATGCGCAAGCTGGAGAGGCGGTAGGTTTGTTCAGTTCGATATGATCTTCAGCCTGGTGCCCGCCGGCGGTTCCTCGCCGGGTTTCAGGCCGTTGATCAGGCGCAGCATGGCCATCTGGTTGTTGCGGATCGCCATCTGGCCGGCGAGCGTCGCCAGCGTCTGGCCTTCTTCCAAAGTCACGAGCTGGATCTTCAGCGGCGTCAGTTCGCGAATTTCCGCGCGGGTGAGCTTGCGGAAGCTTCCCGTGATCGCATCGGAAACCGACCCCAGCTCCGTTTCTTCCGGCCTGGCGGCGGTGATGAAACGGTAGAGCTGGGTGCCGATGCGCAGGACGCGCACGTGGAAGCGCCATCCTTCGGCCTGGGCCGCGGCATGGGCGGAATCCAGGCCGTTGATGGTGTCCTCGGCGATGCTCGCTTCATCGAGCCCGTTGATCCAGCCGCTGTTCATATAGTCGACGAGGCTTGAGCGCTGGTCGATGACGGTGGCGTCGAAGCGGGTGGCGATGCCGCCCTGGCCGGTCACCACGATCGCCTTGGGCTGATTGTCGATGCGAAAACCCTTCGGCACCGAAAAGGTAATGCCGAGGCCGGAATGGGAGAAGGTGCGCCCGCGTACGAACCCTTCCTCGGCCGCGTCGCCGTACAGCAGGCCGTCGATGCCCTGCAGGTAGCGGTCGCGGTCGGTCAAACCCACGCCGGGCGCGCCGAAGAACCGGGCATGGCGCCTGGCCAGCTCGATCCTTTGCGGGGTGCCGGGATGGCTTGAAAGAAACGCCACATCGAGCCGGGGCTCGCCGCCGCCGCTGATCAACGCACGATAGCGCTGCAGGGTTTCCAGGAAACGGGCTGCCGCGAACGGGTCGTAGCCGGCGCGGCCGATCATGCGGATGCCAAGTGCGTCCGCCTGCAGCTCTTGCTCGCGCGAGAAGTTCGAAAGGCGAAGCTGGCTTGCCGCCAGCGCCACCCGCGCGGATGCCGAATCGCCGAGCACTTCGGACACCACGCGCTGGCCCAGTTGGTTGGAACTCAGCTTCTCCTGGCGGACGATCGCGTGGTTCGCCGCCACGTGGGCCATTTCGTGCGCGATGACGGCGGCCACCTCGGCCGAATCGTTGGCGAGCGCCAGCAGACCGCGGGTGACATACAGATAGCCGCCGGGC
>JANQKQ010000027.1 GCA_028281105.1 Rhizobiaceae bacterium | reverse complement strand
TACGACAATGTCTACGCGCCGCTGTTTACCGCTGTTCCCGATCTGGAGCGCCGCGATACCATCGTTATCGCCGGCGAAACGCCGCAGGGCGCCGACTGGGTCGGTTGCGGCGGCTATTATCTGGGAACGTTCGAGCGGCCATGGCTCGACATCCAGCCGACCGGCCACATGGTCCATATGCGGTTCCACGAGTTTTATCGCTTCGATGGTGATCGGGTCACCGAGATCCAGTCGCTGTGGGACATTCCCGAAGTGATGATGCAGGCCGGCGCCTGGCCGTTGTCGCCTTCACTTGGTCGGGAGTGGCATGTGCCGGGACCTGCGAGCGAAGACGGCCTCGTTCCCGGGCCGCGTGATGAGGCCCAAAGCGCCGCCTCGTGCCAGCACGTGATCGACATGCTGGAACATATGAAGAAGCACCCGGGCGAGGGCGGTCCCGAGGTGATGGAGATGGAGCGCTTCTGGCATCCGCGGATGAGCTGGTATGGTCCCAGCGCCATCGGCAGCGCACGCGGCATCGGCGGGTTCCGCGATTGGCATCAGATCCCGTTCCTCAACGCGATGCCCGATCGCGGCCGGTATGTAGAGGACATCACCTATCATTTCTTCGGCGATGGTGATTATGTCGGGGTCACCGGCTGGCCCAACATGATCCAGTCCTTAACTCATAGCGGCTGGCTGGGCATTCCTCCTGTCGATAAGCGGATCACCATGCGCTCGCTCGATTTCTGGCGGATCGAAAATGGCCTGATCCGCGAAAACTGGGTCCTTGTCGACCTCCTCGACATGTACGACCAGATCGGCGTCGACGTGTTTGCCCGTATGCGGGAATTGAACAAGGCGCGCACGCGCCTGGCGGCAAGCCAATGACCCTGCCGCGCACCCCTTCGTTTCGCCTCGACGGAAAACGGGCGCTGGTCACCGGCGCCTCGTCGGGCATCGGCCAGGGTTGCGCCGCCGCGCTCACCGAGGCGGGCGCCCATGTGGTGTGCGTGGCCCGCGGCGCCGACAAGGTGAAGATGACCGCCGACGCGCTGGTCGCGGCGGGAGGATCGGCCGAAGCGCTGGCGCTCGACATCGCCGATCTGGATGCGCTCGACCGGGCGCTCGCGGCCAGCGAACCGTTCGACATCATCGTCAACTCCGCCGGCACGGCCCGCCATGGTCCCGCGCTCGATACAACGCGCGAGGATTACGATGCCGTCATGGCGGTCAACCTTCGCGCCGCCTATTTCCTTTCTACGCGCGCTGCCGAAGGCATGAAGGCGGCCGGCAAGGGTGGGTCGATCATCCACATATCCAGCCAGATGGGCCATGTCGGCGGCATCGACCGGGCGGTCTATTGTGCCTCCAAGCATGGCCTGGAGGGCATGGTCAAAGCGATGGCGGTGGAGTGGGGGCCGCTGAACATCCGCGTCAATACGATCTGCCCCACCTTTGTGCGCACCCCGTTGACGCAGGCGACCTTCGACAATCCCGAGCGCTTTGCCTGGATTCGCGACAAGATCAAGCTTGGCCGGGTAGGCGAGGTGGAGGACATCATGGGGGCTGTCCTCTATCTGGCGTCGGACGCCAGCGCCATGGTGACCGGCTCATCGCTTCTGATCGACGGCGGCTGGACGGCGGGCTGATGGCTGAAAAGGTGACATCCGTGCAAGTTGCCGCGCGCGCCGGCGTCAGCCAGTCGGCGGTCAGCCGGGTTTTCACGCCCGGCGCCTCGGTCTCCAAGGACACCGCGCGCAAGGTGCGCGAAGCCGCAGACGCGCTGGGCTATCGCCCGAACGTGCTTGCCCGTTCGTTGATCACCGGTCGCAGCCGGATCATCGGACTGGTGGTCGCCTATCTGGAGAACTACTTCTATCCGGTGGCGCTCGAGCGCCTGTCGAACGCGTTGCAGGAGCGCGGCTATCACATCCTGATCTTCATGGCGCCCAACTCGACGGAGAACGTCGAACAGGTGATGCAGGAACTGCTCGACTATCAGGTCGACGGGATCATTACCGCTTCGGTGGCGATGAGCAACGATCTGTCGTCCAGGTGCGCCTCGGCCGGCATACCTGTCGTCATGTTCAATCGCGGCCAGGACGATCCGCGCCTGTCGGAAGTGACGTCCGACAACATAGCCGGCGGCCGCAAGGTCGCGGATTTTCTGATCAAGGCCGGGCATCGGCGAATTGCCCACATCGCGGGATGGTCCGGTTCGTCAACCGGACGCGATCGCGCGCTCGGCTTCAGCGAGCGCCTGGCGCAGGAGGGCATGGAGCCCGTCGGCGTCATCGACGGCATGTATGATCGCGAGACGGCGGCGGACGCCGCGCGCCAGCTGATGAGTCGGCGCGAAAAACCCGACGCGATCTTTGTCGGCAACGACCACATGGCCTTCGCAGTCATGGACGCGTTGCGGTTCGAGTTGAAGGTGCGCGTGCCGGAAGATGTCTCGGTGGTCGGCTATGACGACGTGCCGATGGCGGATTGGCCCAGCTACCAGCTGACCACGCTGCGCCAGCCGGTCAATCGGATGGTCTCCACCACCGTCGACACGTTGCTCGGCTCGATCGAAGACGGCGATCGCACCCCTCACAAGATCCGCATCGACGGACCGCTCATCGTGCGCGAATCTTCGCGCAAGCCTGAAGGGTGGAACAAATGAAGGGCTTCGATCCGAAATTCAGGGACTTCCCCGACTACATCATCTCGATCACCAAGGAGATCTGGGAAGACCGCGGGATCGCCACCCTGCACGACTATTACGCGCCCGACATCGTCGTGCGCTCGCCCGCATCGGTCGTGGTCGGCAATCAAGGCGTCATCGCCGCAACCATGGCCACGCTGGCTGAGTTCCCCGATCGCACCCTGCTCGGCGAAGACGTCATCTGGAGCGGCACGCCGGAAGAAGGGATGCTGTCGTCACATCGGTTGCTATCCACCGCCACCCATCTGGGCGATGGCGCCTACGGCAGGGCGACGGGCACCAAACTGGTCTACCGCATCATCGCCGACTGTCATGCCATCGACAATCAGATCAACGACGAATGGCTGATCCGCGATCAGGGCGCGATCGTGCGCCAGCTGGGGTGGGAGCCGAAGGCCTATGCCGCCGACCTCATCGAGCGTGAGGGCGGCCCAAAGGCGTGCGTTCAACCGCTGAGCCCCGCCACCGACAGGCCCGGTCCCTATCGGGGCGCGGGCAACGACAATGCCTGGGGCGAGACCTATGCCGGCATCCTGTCGCGCATCATGGCTGCCGACATGACGGTGTTCGAGGCCTGTTACGACCGCGCCGTGCAAAGCGAGTATCCGGGCGGCGTGACCGGCCATTCCTACCCAGCGGTGGATCGATTCTGGATGGGCCTGCGGGCTTCCTTCCCCGACGCCACGTTTACCGTCCATCACCAAATCGGCCGTGACGATGCGCTGATGCCGCCGCGCGCGGCGGTGCGTTGGAGCCTGCATGGCAAGCATGACGGCTGGGGCGCGTTCGGTGCGCCGAGCGGGGCCGAGGTCTACGTGCTGGGAATCAGCCATGCCGAGTTTGGCCCGTTCGGCGCCGAGGGCGGCACCGTGCGGCGCGAGTACACCCTTTTTGATGAGACCGCGATTTGGAAACAGATCCTCCTCCATGCCGGATAACGTTCAATGACACCCCAACAGATCGAGAAACACATCGTCCGCTACGGCGATTTGAAACCCTGCAAGACCGCCTTCATCGACGCCCATACCCCGGGCTCCGACCAGAAAGAGAACTTCACCATCATCGGCGGCGGCGTATCGGAATCGCCCGACCAGCATGTCCACATCCGCCAAACTCCGGGCTTCAACATCGGTGCCGCCGGCCAGCCGCCCAAATGCCGCAACTCGCTGCATTCCCACCGCACCGCGGAAGTCTTCTTCGTGCTCAAGGGACGCTGGCGCTTCTTCTGGGGTCGCTGGGGCACCGCCGGCGAGGTGGTCTTGCAGGAAGGGGATATCTTCAACATCCCCACCGGCATCTTCCGCGGCTTTGAGAACATCGGCACCGACTATGGGATGATCATGTCCATCCTCGGCGGCGACGACGCCGGCGGCGGCGTCATCTGGGCGCCGCAGGTGATCGAGGATGCCAGCGAGCACGGACTGGTGCTCGGCGAGAACGGCACGCTGTACGACACCAAAAAGGGCCAGTGCCTGCCGGATGATGTGAACCCCATGCCGCTTCTCAACGAAGACGAGTTGAAGGCTTTTCCCGAACCTGCGCCCGCAGACGTGCTGCCGAACTACGTGGCGCGCTATTGGGACCTGATGGCGCTGGCCGCCAATCAGCCGGCCAAGGTCATCGGCCCCAACGGCATGCTCAAGGATAAGCCGGGTTTCGAGGTCGATTTCATCACCCGGAGTTCGCTTGGCGCGGAACCTCATGCTGTCGATCATCACGAGGTGCTGATGCCCGTGCACGGTCACTGGAAGCTGAACTGGGCGGACGGAGAGACCCTGCTCAATCCCGGCGACACCTGCCTGATCGAGCCCGGTTTCTCCCATTCGATCGCACCGTCGATGATGGGCGAGGCCAGCCTGTACCGGATCACCGCCACCGACGACCCGGCCGGCTCGACCTGGGTTCAATGAGCAGGGCGCCGCCATGACAGACCGGGCTTTGCCTTCGGGACTTCTGGAGCGCCTTCGCGCGGTCGATACGCCCACCGTGTGCAACGCGATCGAGGTTGCCCAGGGCCGGCGCGGGTTCGCCAACTTCACCCGGTCGACCATGCATAGTTCCGACCCGGCCTCACCCGCGATGGTCGGCTTCGCGCGCACGGCGACCATCGCCGGTGCCGAACCGCCGCAGGAGCCGGCTGACATGATCCGGGCGCGTCGGATGGACTATTTCCATTCTATGGCCGCAGGGCCGCGTCCGGCCATCGCCGTCGTGCAGGACGCGGACGGTCCCGACTGCGTCGGCGCCTGGTGGGGTGAGGTTCACAGCACCGTTCATAAGGGTCTCGGCCTGGCCGGCGCCGTCACCAACGGACTGATGCGCGACCTCGGCGATCTGGCGCCCGGCTTCCCGATCATCGCTGGCGGCATCGGCCCGAGCCATGGCTTTGTCCACGTCAAGGCGATCGGCGAGCCGGTCGAGATTCTCGGAATGCGGGTAAGCCAGGGCGATCTGGTTCATGCCGACCGACACGGGGCGCTGGTGGTGCCGGCCGAAGTCTTCGATCAACTGGCCGCGGCGATCGATGCCATGCAGGCAAGCGAAGCCCTCATTCTGGGACCGGCCCGGGAGCCGGACTTCAACATCGAAAGGTTGGAAACTGCATGGGCGGCTTTCGAAAAAGCACGCACATGAGCCGCGACGGATCGGGCCAATCATCAAGACGGAGGCGGAACCCATGACCACCATCGCGGCCACCCATGTGGGCTCCCTGCCCCGCAGCCAGAAGGTGGTCGATTTCATTTTCGCCCGCGAGCGCGACGAAGCCTATGACCAGGCCGGGTACGACGCGGTGATGAGCGAAGCCGTCGATGAGACCGTCGCCAAACAGGTTGCCGCCGGCATCGACATCGTCTCCGACGGCGAGACGTCGAAGATCTCCTACGCCACCTACGTCAAGGATCGCTACACCGGCTTCTCCGGCGACAGTCCGCGCAACGCGCCCGCCGATTTGAAGCAGTTTCCAAGCTTCCTCGAGCGCCTGGCCAACTCCGGCGGCACCCCGCAATACGCCCGGCCCATGTGCACCAGCGAGGTGAAATCCGTCGGCCAGGACGAACTGCGCAAAGACATCGCCAATCTGAAAGCCGCGATGGCGAAACATGGCGCAGCGCGCGGTTTCATGAACGCCGCTTCGCCCGGCGTGATCTCGCTGTTTCTGCAGAACCAGCATTACCCGACGCGAGAGGCCTATCTTGTGGCCCTCGCCGACGCGATGAAAGAGGAATACGAAACCATTGTCGCGGCCGGGCTGGACCTGCAGCTCGACTGTCCCGACCTGGCGTTGTCGCGTCACATGCTGTTCACCGATCTGAGCGACGACGAATTCGTCAAGGTGGCCGCCGGGCATGTAGAGGCGCTTGACCATGCGCTGCGCGATGTGCCGGCTGAGAAAGTTCGCATCCACATCTGCTGGGGCAACTACGAGGGCCCCCATGTGTGCGACATCGCCATGGACAAGGTGTTTTCGATGCTGATGAGCGCCAAGGCGCGGTACGTTCTTTTCGAAACCTCCAATCCGCGCCACGCCCACGAATGGACGGTGTTTCGCGATCGCAGACGTGAAATCCCCGACGACAAGGTCCTGGTGCCCGGCGTCGTCGACACCACCACCAATTTCGTCGAGCATGAAGAGCTGGTCGCCGAGCGCATCGGCCGCTTTGCCGACATCGTCGGAGCCGACCGTGTCATCGCGGGATCGGACTGCGGCTTCGGCACATTTGCCGGTTTCGGGGCGGTCGATCCCGAGATCGCCTACGCCAAGCTGGCCGCTTTGTCGCAAGGTGCCCGGCTTGCCGGATCGCGCGTGTGATCCCTCTCGTCTTTCTTCCCGGCATGATGTGCGATGCGCGGCTTTTCGCGCCGCAGATCGATGCGCTCTCGGCGGTTCATCCCGTCATGGTCGCTCCCATCACCGGGCACCGCACCATGCGCGAACTGGCGCAAGCGGTTTTGGAGTGCGCTCCACCACGCTTTGCGCTGGCCGGTCTTTCGATGGGAGGGATCGTGGCGATGGAGATCGTCAACCAGGCGCCCGAGCGGGTAGCCAGACTGGCACTGTTGGACACCAATCCTCTTGCCGAGCGCGAAGAGATCAAAGCACGCCGGGCGGATCAGATGAACGCGGTCAGGGGCGGCGAACTCGCCCGCATCATGCGCGATGAGATGAAACCGAATTATCTGGCGCAAACCGATCGCCGCGGCGCGATCCTGGACCTATGTATGGAGATGGCTTTGACTCTCGGAGACCAGGTCTTCATCAACCAGTCGCTCGCCCTGCGCGACCGTGAGGACCGAAGGCAAACGCTGCGCAGCTACGCCGGCCCTTGCCTGGTGCTTTGCGGACGCCACGATGTGCTCTGCCCGGTCGAGCGCCATGAACTCATGCACGAGCTTCTAGAGGATAGTGAGCTGCGCATCATCGAGGCAGCGGGGCATCTCACCACGCTCGAGCAGCCCGATGAGACGACCGCGCAGATCCGCGAATGGCTGGCGCGCTGACCGATCTGCCGACCGGCGCCGGACTTCCTCCGGCCTGGAGCATTTCAAGTTCTCGTTGAAACACGGAAATGCTCTATCTCATTGTTCTTACGCACTTTCGCGAGCGCAAAAGTCTGCAACTTTTGCTGAAAGTGCTCTAACCCATCCCATTCGCCTTGATCGACCATGGGAACCAGAGCTTCTGAGCAAACTGGACGATCTGGAACAGGATCACACTCATGAACGCCAGTACGACCACCGAGAACATGGCCTGCGCCAGGTCGAAATTGGTGGTGGACGACACGATCAGATAGCCCAGTCCGCGGTTGGAGGTGATGAACTCTCCGACCACCGCACCGATCACCGAAAGCGTTATACCGATCTTCAATCCGCTGAAGATGAACGGGGTCGCATGCGGCATCCGGATCGTCAGCAGGCCGGTCATGAAACCGGCTCCCGTCGATTTGCCCAGATCGAGATAATCCTTGGGCGTGTCCAGGATTCCCGCGGCCGTCGCGACCATGATCGGGAAGAAGCACACCAGGAAGTTGATCACCAGCCGGGCTTCGATCCCGGTGCCGAGCATGACGACAATGATCGGAGCGACCGCGATCACCGGAATGGCGTTGGCAAACACCAGCAGTGGATAGATCGCTTCCGACGCCAGCCTGTTGACCGATATGATAACCCCGAGCGGTATCGCGACCGCGACCGAGACGGCAAACCCGGCCAGCACCGTAAACAGCGTCGCCCAGGTGTGGATCGGAACCGCGCCGATGATCTGCGTCCCCGATGCCCAGATCGCGCTGGGCGCGGGCAGCAGATAGGACGGGACCGCGAAGATCCAGACATAGAGCTCCCATGCCAGCAGCAACACGGCCAGGCTGATTATGGGCAGTATGACGGGCCGCATCGGCATGGATCACCTGTCGGTTTGAGCTTGTGTTTTCGCCTCGCCGTAGATGGAGGCGCGAATGGCGGCATCGATATCGATCGCCTGTTTTGAATTCAGCAGATCGAGAGTTCGCGGATACTCAAATTCAACATCGATGAGCTGTGATATCCGCCCCGGAAACGCCTCCATCACCGCAATTCTGGAGGAAAGGAAGATCGCCTCCGAAATCGCATGGGTGACGAAGATGAAGGTCTTTCCCGTTTCCTGGTGAAGACGAACCAACTCGAACTGCAATTCCTCCCGGGTCATCGCGTCGAGCGCGCTGAACGGCTCGTCCATCAGCAGAATGTCCGGGTCCATAACCAGTCCGCGCGCTATTCCGGCCCGTTGCTGCATCCCCCCGGACAGGCTCTCGGGGCGCTGGTTGGCGACATGGGAAAGGCCGACCTGTTCAAGCAGTTCATGCGCCCGGTCCCGGTATTGTTCGACCGTCGATCGCGATTTGACCCGGGCGGGATAGAGCACATTGTCCAACACGCTCAGCCAGGGCAGCAGGTTCGATCCCTGGAAGACGAAGCCGATATTGTCGAAACCCGGCCTGGCGCCGCCGCCGCCCACCAACACATTGCCCGTTGTCGGCGTCTCCAAGCCGGCAATGCAGCGCAGAAGCGTCGACTTCCCGCATCCCGAAGGACCCAGCAGCGACAGAAACTCGCCGCCTTTGATATCCAGGCTGATGTCGTGAAGTGCGGTGAAGGGAGCACTACTGTCAGCGCCAAATATCTTGGTGACCCGGTCGATGAGAACGTCCTTCACGATGCGCCCTCCGATTGTGTGGCCGGCGGTTGGGGATGCGCTTGCTCTGCCAACCGCCGGCGCAGTTTCATTCGAAAGCGTGTATGAAATCCGAGGGAGCTCCGAACGTCTCGCTCGCCCCCTGCGAGCGCATGGTGTTGTCGAAGGTCGTTTTCGTGCGGCCGGCGTCCCAGTCAAAGCCGTTCGCCTGGTACGCATCCGAACCGAAGATCAGCTTGATGCCGCCGTTGATAGCCGCGAGTTCCGCCGCTCTCTTCTTTTCCGGGAACGCGGACACCAGCGCGTCGACCGCCGCGTCAGGATTGTCGCGAGCAGCCGTCAGAACACACTGGACGGCTTCGACCGCCCTCTTGGCGACGTCGGGGCGTTCCGCCAGAAACTGCTCGTTGGCGAACAGGACGCTGCCATACATGTTCAGATCCTTGCCGAAATGGATGAACTTCGGCGATTTTCCAGCATTCTCGACGACTGCCGACAGCACGCTTGCCGTCGTCAGGAACGTCGTGTGCCCGTCGATCTTGCCTTGCAGCAGCAACCCAAGCAATGCCGAGAAATCCGCTTTTTCCGTCTCGACCTTGCCGATATCTCCGCCGGCCTCCCCCATCGCGAGCGGCAACATCAAAATTGCCGCGTCGCCGGGTCCGGACGCGAGCTTGCGGCCCTCCAGATCGGTGACTGCCTCGACCCCGGTGGACTCCAGCGTCATGATGCCGAACGGGCTGTCGCTGTAGATCGGCATGAGCGCCTTGACCGGCGCATCGTTGTTCTTAACCCCGAGCATCAGGGTTCCGAAGTCCGCCATGCCGACGTCACCCAGGCCCGATGCGACTTTGGCCACCGTATCCACGCTGCCGGAACCCCGATCGAAGGAAAACTCAAGATCGCGGTCGGCGAAGCAACCGTTGCCCGTGCCGGCGTACCAGGCGCCGTGAATGCCGCCGGGTATCCAGTCGAACAGCATCTTGACCTGATCGGCGGCCGAGGCCGTTTGTACAGAGAGCAGCAACGTAGTCGCAGCTGCCGCGGTAAGTAAGCGTTTGTGGAACATCATATCCTCCCTTTGACGCGCTTCGTTAACCGATGACCGAATCCACCGGTTGCATCCTGTCGCTCGCTATCAGCCCTTTATCCGTGAACCCGAAGTCGGGGATATTGGGCAGGGCGAGAAAGTTCATGTGAATCAGGGCTTTTTCGTCGCCGCTTCCGCCCAGCTTCTGGCGGAAGGTCTCGCGGATGCGTTGCATCGCGTCGGCCACGACTTCGGCCGGCTCCTCGGACATCAGGCCGGCGACCGGCAGCGCCAGTTCGGCGACGATCTCTCCGTCGCAGACAAGCACATATCCGCCGCCGATCTCCGCGATCCGGTTGCCGGCGATCGCCATGTCTTGATGATCGGCCCCGAAAATCGCGATGTTGTGGGCGTCGTGATTGACCGAACAGGCCAAAGCCCCTCTTTCCAGGGCGATGGCGTCGGAGAAGCCCAGTCCAATGCCGCCGTTCTTTCCATGCCGTTCGACCATGGCCAACGCATTGACCGCCTGCGTCGGGTCCGGCTGCACCGCTCCGTCGCGCACCGGCAGGTCGCGCTCATGCGTAACCTTGCCTTTGCCTTCTTCATGTCCGATCACCCGCACGCGTGCGGTATCGCCATTGCTGATCGGTCGCACCCGAAGATCGTCGGGCTCGAGCTTCTTTTGATAGTGGATGGTCGACTTCGTCCAATCGGGATACTCGGCACGCTCGCGCGGCCCGCGATATTGGCCGTCGCAATAGATGATCTCGCCGCCGATGATCGTCGTCTCGACGGTCACGTCCTCAAGGCTGGAAAGCAGCAGGATGTCGGCGACCCGGCCCGGCGCGATGGCGCCGTGGTCACGCGAAACGCCCAAGCCCTGAGCGACGTTGACCGTGGCGAACTGGTAGGCCTCGACCGGATCGAAGCCGGCCTCAATCAACACCCGCAGGCGATGATCGAGGTGACCTTCGTGCAGGAGATCGTGCGCATGAATGTCGTCGGTGCACAACTGGAACAGGCGTGTGTCCAGCTTGTGGCGCGCGACCAGCGCTGCAAGCTCGGCCATATGCGACGGACCTAGTACGCGCCCGGGGCGCAAGGCCAAAACCGAAGCCATGCCGAGCCTGGTGTTTTCGACGATTTCGTCAACACTGCGTGCGACATGGGAATCGAGCGGGCCCGCGGCGATGAACGCCGCCAGGTCACGGCCGCGCAGACCCGGCGACTGTCCGGAAATCGGCCGCCCAAGCCTGTCCGCGATATCGAACTTCTCAAGCTGCTCGCGGTCGCTTTCCAGGATTAGGCTGGGATTGATGTCGCCCGCCAGACAGACCGCCTCGGGCCAGTCGAACAGATCGCGGGTATCGTCGACGCTCACCAGACCGTTTGAGGTTTCGAGCCATTCCGGCATCGCCGGGATGCGGCCGGGAACACGAAACCTGACCCGTAGAGGCGCGTCGTCGGCCTCGTCGAATATCGCACGCATCCCGGGCACGCCCAGCACGTTGCCGATTTCATGGGGATCGGCCGCGATCATCGTGGTCCCGCGCGGGATGACCAACCGCGAGTATTCGCGGACGCTGATCATGGAGCTCTCGATATGCACATGCGGGTCGATGAAGCCCGGCGCGGCGAACAGGCCGTCCCCCTCGATCGTCGTGACCTTACCCGCTCCACCCTCATTGGCCGGCAGAACCGCGGCGACCCGCTCGCTGGCGATCAGGATGTCCGCTGGGTGAACCTCACGGCTGAGCACGTTCACCAAACGCACATTCGTAATGACGATGTCCGCGGGTTGGCGCCCCAGCGCAGTCTCGATCAGACGATTTCGGTTTCTTGCCACCGGTTGTCCACAATCATCGAAGCTTGATCCTATATCATATATCCTATAGGATTTGGAGAATGTCAACTCGGTTGGAAACGGATGCGGCCGGCCTGTACAGTGGACGGGCGGTTGGCGTTATGAAGGGCTTCAACATGGATCTTGAATCGGAACGTGCGGTCGGCGGGCGCAACTCTCCCAAGGCGGCATTCTTGTCGCGCACCCAGTCGGCGTCGCAGGCATGTGCGGAATATCTGCGCGATCAGATTGTTTCGGGCTCGCTCGAGAACGGATCCGCGATCGTCATCGACCGTGTGGCCGCGACTTTAGGGACATCGCACACGCCGGTGCGCGAGGCGATCCGCCGTCTCGAGGCGGAAGGGCTGGTGTCCTATACGCCCAACCGCGGCGCCCGGGTTCGCGGACTATACGAGGCCGAGTTCGAGGAACTGGTGGATCTGCGCAAGGCCGTCGAGCCGATCGTCCTGGCGAAAGCCATCCGGCTCGCGGAGAAAGGCGCCTTCGACGAGGCGGACCGGGAGTTTCGGCACTGGAGGAAGGGCGTCGGCGCGAAGGAAATGCTGTCGCGCCAGTGGAAATTCCTCAGGGCGATGTATCAGCCTTCCGGTCTGGTTCGCAGCCTGGAGGTGGTGGACGCGAACTGGCGGCTGATAGAGCGATACCATCAGTTCGCCTGGCAGACTTCGGAGCTTGTCCGCGCACAGGATCAGCGTTTGAAAGAGGAGATTTTGGTGCGCTGCCGGGCCAGACAGGAGCATGAGGCACTGGCGGCGCTGACCGACGCCATCGACTGGGGTGCATCCATCGTGCGTGAACAGTTGGGTTAGACGATCGGTTTGCGCATAATGCGCGCACGGCTGCCCACGAAAGCCGATCGGCCCTAAAGCCGTGCGGCGGATCGGCCGGCACGACGGCCGAAGACGACGCCCGACGTCAGGCCCGATCCTCCCGGATACCCATCGAAGAACACGCCGCCGACCATCTCGCCGCACGCGTGCAGTCCGTCGATGGCGCTTCCATCGCTCCGCAGCACTCGGCCAAACTCGTCGACCTTGACCCCTCCATAGGTAAACGTGATCCCGCCGGTGACCGGGTAGGCCCGAAACGGCGGGGTGTCGATGGTCTGAGCCCAGTTCGATTTGTTGAGCGCGAGCCCCTTCGTTGATTTCCCATCCAGAACGGTCGGATCGAACGGCGTGGCAAAATCCACCGCGTCGTTGAATCCGTTCAACGTGCGAAGCGCGGCTTTGGCGTCCACACCGTCCAGTTTTTCGACGAGCGCCTCGAGCGTGCCGGCTTCGATAAAGTGGGCGTCCTCGAAATGGTACTCGCCGTAGAGGAGATCCATCACTTTGGCGTCGAAAATCTGCCAGGCGAAATGGCCGGGCTGCTCGAGAACCGCCCGGCCGAACTGCGCATAGGTGTAGTTGCGGAAGTTGATGCCTTCATCGACAAAACGTTCGCCGCGGGCGTTCACCATCACGCCCAGAAAATAACAGATCTTGCGATAGTTCTTGCGCTCGATGGGCGGCAGGTCGAGGTTTCCGTAGTCCTTCATGTGCAGATCCATCGGCGTGGCGTGGCAGCCTTCGTAGCTGCCGTATCGCGCCGCTCCCAGCGCCCATGCGAAGTCCAGCCCGTCGCCGGTGTTGTAGGGCGTGCCGCGCACCTTGGCGCGGGCCCAGTCGCCGCCGAGTTGCTCGGCGCGCATGCGCTCGTTCGCTTCGAATCCACCGCAGGCCAGAACCACGGCGTCGGCGGCGATCTCCTCTTCGTCGACCCGAACGCCCGTTACCCGGCCGCCTTTGGCGAGCAGGCCGGTCACGCCCGCCTCACAGCGCAGCCGGCCGCCCAGCCGCTGGAAGGCCGCCAACTCCATGTCGAAAAGTCCAACGCCTTCATTGGCGGCCGCCAGCGTCAGGCCGCCCCAGAACACATATCTTCCGTCCTTGCGGAAACTTTGCCGCGCATAGATCGGCTCATAGGTGACGCCGTGGCCGGCAAGCCAGGCGACGGCATCGTATGATTCATCGACCAGCGCGCGCTGCTCGGGCGACAGCGGTCGCCCGGCGTTGAAGCGCAACAGATGGTCGGAAAAGACTTCGCACGAATAGCTGCCGAAATCGGTGACCGCAATTCGCGGATCGTCGCGGTCCGCCAGCAGCGGCAGCAGCGCATCGGCTTCATCATAGGCAAAGCGCATCGCCCCGGCGGTGTATTTGGTATTGCCGCCGGCCAGTTCCGGCCCCGCCTTTTCCAGCATCATTACATCGGCGCCGGCCTCCGCCGCAGCGATGCCGGCGCTCATCGCCGCGTTTCCCGATCCCACGATGATGATCTTCTTTGACATGGGCGCTCTCCTGATCTATCCATATTGTATCCGAGCGGATACAAATTCAAGACGAGCCATGGCGAAATCGCAAAGAAAAATTCAGCCCAGCGGTGAGGCCGCCTATCAGGCGTTGATGAAATCCATCCGCGCCGGGGTGTTTCTTCCCGGCGACCGCCTGCTGGAGGAGGATGTAGGAGAGCGCCTGTCCCTGTCGCGCACGCCGGTGCGCGAGGCGCTCCGGCGCCTGGAGGCCGACGGCATTGTCGAACACCGCCCGCGCATCGGCGCGATAGTGCGCAAGCTGGAACACGCCGAGGTGGTGGAACTGTACGAGATGCGTATGGTCTTGGAGCGCACCGCCGCCGAAATGGCGGCCAAGCACGGCGCGGAAGTGGAGTTCGATACCCTCGACGATCTCAACAACCTGATCGAGCAGGAGCGCGGCAATCCCGCCAGGGCTGCGTCGATCAACCAGGAGTTCCACCACGGCCTGTATCTTGCCTGCCGCAATCGCTTCCTGCTGGAGGCGGCGCGGTCGTTGAACAACTCGTTGCTCCTGCTGGGAC
This sequence comes from Rhizobiaceae bacterium, assembly GCA_028281105.1. Classification (GTDB taxonomy): domain Bacteria; phylum Pseudomonadota; class Alphaproteobacteria; order Rhizobiales; family Rhizobiaceae; genus JANQKQ01. The sequence goes on along the minus strand of JANQKQ010000027.1, from coordinate 86,740 downwards.
CGACGACGTTCACCGACGAGGCCCGCGTGGAGATCGTCGTGCGGCAGCATCGCGATATCGTGGATGCTCTCAGGCAGGGCGACGCCGAAGCGGCGGGAGCGGCGGCGGAGGCCCACCTGCAGACATCGTTGCGGCATCGGCTGCGGGCCATGAACGCATGAAGCCGGTGGTCCTCGCATTCTGCGTCGGTCTGGTCGGCGTGGCGGTGTTCAAGCTCGCCAGCCTGCCGCTGCCGTGGCTGCTGGGACCCATCGCCGCCTGCCTGCTTGCAGCGCTTGCCGGAGTGCCGATGAAGGGCATCGGCGCGCTCAACAACGCGATGCGGACGATCCTGGGGGTGGCGGTGGGCGCGACGCTGACGCCGCAGGTGTTGGCGACCTTTCCGGCCATGTGGCCGACGCTGATCCTGGTTCCGGTCATGGTCGGTTGCATCGGCCTGATCGGCGTTCCGTATTTTCTGCGTGTATGGCGCTACGACTTCGCCACCGCCTACTACGCCGCCATGCCCGGCGGCCTGCAGGACATGCTGTTGTTCGGCGAGGAGGCGGGGGCGAACGTGCGTGCGCTGTCGCTCATCCACGCCACCCGGCTCCTTGTGACCGTTGTTACCCTGCCGTTCCTGCTGACCGGCATCTGGGGGGCGGACCTGACCAATCCGCCCGGAGCTCCGCTGACCGCGGTGCCGGGCCACGAGCTCACCTTGATGGCCCTGTGTGCGGTCGCCGGCTGGTGGGGCGCAAAATCGATCGGACTGTTCGGCGCGTCCATTCTGGGCCCGCTGATCGTGACGGCGGTCGTAACCTTAGGCGGTTTGCTTCATCATCGCCCGCCCGCGGAGGCCATCTGGGCCGCTCAATTCTTCATCGGCATCACGATCGGCTGCAAATATTCCGGCATTACGGTTGACGAATTAAGGCGCGATCTAGCCGCGGGCTTCGGGTTCTGCCTGCTTTTGATCGGCCTGACCGTCGTCTTCGTCGAAACGATCTACGGGCTCGGCCTTGCGACCGGCATGAGCGCGCTGCTCGCCTTCGCCCCGGGCGGGCAGGCGGAACTGACCGTGCTGGCGCTGATCGTCGGCGCCGATGTGGCCTTCGTCGTGGCCCACCATGTGTTGCGCATCTTCGTGGTAATCCTGGGCGCGCCAATAGCGGCGCGGGCCTTCAGCGCCAAGCCTCCGGCCAAACCTCTGGATTGATCATGTGGATGGGCGCGCCGGCAGCGAATGCGTTCACCTGTTCGAAGATATCCGTGAACTGCAGGTCGAACTCGTCTTCTGTGACATAGCCGATATGCGGCGTGGCGATGACGTTGGGGTGCGATAGAAGAGGATGGTCGCGGTCGCGCAGGGGCTCCTGCTCGAACACGTCGACGGCGGCATGAATTCGCCCCCTGGCGATCTCCGCCTCCAACGCACCCGGCGCGACTAGCCCCGCGCGCGAGGTGTTGACGAAGAGAGAGCGGGGCGACATGGCAGCGAGGTCTTCGGCCGTGATGATCCCTTCGGTGGCGGGCTTCAGACGCACATGCAGGCTGACGATGTCCGAGGTCGCGAAAAACGACTGGCGGCTGGTGGCGATAAGCCGGCCGTCGGCGGCGGCGCGGGCGCGCCCGTCCCGCGATGCCCACCACTGCACCTCCATGCCGATCGCCTCAGCATATCCGGCGACCGCCCTGGCGATGCGGCCATAGCCGTAAAGCCCAAGCCTGCGGCCCCGCAGGGTGCGCCCGACACCCGCTTGCCAGTTGCCTGATCGAATCGAGGCGACCTGTTCGGGGATCTGGCGATGGCTGGCGAGAATGAGGGCGAGCGTCAGTTCGGCGGCGGCATAGGATGGCGTGTCCGCGTGCATGTTCGAGCACAACAGCACGCCTTGCCGGGTGCAGGCTTCCACATCGACATGCGGATAGACGCTGCGCTGTGAAATCAGCTTGAGGTTCGCCAGTCGCGACAGCAGTTCGGCGCCGATCTTGGTGCGCTCGCGAAACAGGACCAACGCTTCCGCCTCGGCAAGCCACTCGGCAAGCTTCGCCGGATCCGGCTCGTGGTCGGTCCAGATCGTGACTTCATGCTCATCAAGCAGTCGGAAGCAGGGAAGAGACCTGAGTGTATCGAACCAGTCGTCGAGGATGTGAACCCTCACCGGCTCTCCACCCCGGCGCCCGGTTCAAGGGTGCGCGGCGTGGCGACGAATTGTGGGGTGCGCAGAACCCGTACGGCCTCCGATATCGAGCCGCGCAGCCCGATCAGATGGTTGTACTGGGCGTCGCATCCCGAAACGGGCGAAGGGTAGTTGCGCAGCTCTTCCTGGATCTCACGACGCGCGAGTTCTAGCTCGTGCGCTGCGCGTCGAACGTGAACTTCATAAGACATCGCGCCCTCCATTCATGTTTGTATCCGTTTGTATACAAAAATGAACGCGGACTCAATCGCCCGCCCATACCGAGGCCGGCACGAACACCCGGCCCTCGGCTAGTTTCCGCGCAGTACGCACCAGGCCGGCGGACACGACGTCAAAATCCTCGCCGTGCTTGTACGTCATCACCACCTCGAGCATGCCCATCGGGTGCTCCAGCAGCAGGCGCGCCGGCGAGGATGGGATTTCGGCGATCATCCCGTCGGCCACGGTGCCGGGGCACAGCAGACAGGCGCTCAGGCACTGGGAGCCGGTCACCGCCAGGCTTGGGTGACACTTCCACGGCATGAAGTAGCGGGTCGCCGCCGTGCCGCCGCGAGCGGCGGGCGCGAGCAGGCCGAATTTCGGCGTCACCGATTGGCTGACATCGCCCATGCCCATCCGCTCGCCGGCCTTCAGCCGAACCGCTTCCATGCGGGCAAAAAAATCGGTGTTCTCGTTCAGTTGCGAGACCGTTTCGTGGCCGGTCAGCCTGAAATCTTCGGCGCGCGCGATCACCATCGGCATGGCGACGTCCATGCAGCTGACTTCGATGCCGTCGACAACGTCGGTCCGCGCCCCGGTCGGGAACATCGCTCCGGTGGCGCCGCCGACGACATCCATGAACTGCAATTCGACCGGAGCGGCGGTGCCGGGCACGCCATCGATCGCCGCGTCTCCGTCGTAAATCACGGACGTTCCGTCCGTGCGCACCTTTGCGGATATGCGCGCGCCGGTGTTGACCGCGCGAATGCGCACCTCGCTCGTTTCGCCTGCGGGGGAAACCAATCCCATCTCGATCGCGGCCGGGCCTACGCCGACCAGGATGTTGCCGCATGTCGGCTTGAGATCGACGAGCCGGTCTTCCACGCTGACCTGCGCGAACAGGTAGTCCACGTCCGCCCATTCATCGTTCGAAGGCGACAGCATGGCGACCTTGGTGGTCACCGCATCGCCGCCGCCGATTCCATCGATGTTGAGCGGATGACCCGAGCCGACCATGGAGATCAGGACTTCACTCAATGCATCGCGATCGGCCGGCAGGTCCGCCCGGTTCATATAAGGGCCGCGGGACGTGCCACCGCGCATGAACAGGAACGGAATTGCCGTCTGGGTCACGACAGTGGCCACGGCAGGTCCACGGCGGATTGCAGGAGGCCCGGCGGAAAGTCGCGGTTGAGCAGCCATGCCATGAAGCACATGAAAGCGATGCCCGCCGCCGTGTAGGCCAGGGCGAAGCCCCACCCCTTGCCGGCGCGAAAGCGGATGAACGCCAACAGGAAGACCGCAAGGGCGAGGATGAAGCCCGCCAGCGCGGTCAGCACCAACAATCCGGCGAACCAGGCCAGCGTCGACCACAGCCCATGGGCATTCTTCTCGGCGTCCGAAAACTCGCGATCGGCAAACAGCGGATGCGTTTCCGGCCGCAGCATCATTTGAACGACGAGGATCAGGGCTCCGACGATCGCCACGCCGGCGACGAACCTTGGGAACACCCGGTCGGCGGCGGCATAATCGGGGATCATCGATGCATCGACGAAGGCGACGAGGAGATAGCCGAGCACGACCAGGAGAAAGATCATCGGCGCGCGCTTGTGGCCGGACTCCACCGCGCCTTCCGCCATGATCGTCTTCGCCTGGCGAAGCCCGATGACTATGGAGATGACCGTGATGACAATCAGGACGATCACAATCGGCGAGAAGATGTACTCAAGCCCGTCCTCCAGGCTTTTGCGGAACCGGGAGGCCGCGATCTGCACCGCCTGGTTGGCGTAGGTCTCGGCCGGGTTCGACAGCACGAATCCGATGAGAAAGGCCGGGCGCGACCAGTCGAACCGGCGCATCAGGATGCCCAGCAGACCGATGGCGAAAAGCGCCACCAGGTCCATGATATCCTGTCCCGACTGGAAGGCGGCGAACGAGATGATCATGAATAGGAAGGGCGCGAGCAGTGCGAACGGGATCGTCGTCAGCCGCGCGATGCCGCCCGACGCGGCGATGCAGATGAGCGTGCCGACCACGTTGGCCAACGCCAGCAGCCAGACGATCGCATAGGTGACGTCAAGATTGTTCTTCAACATCGACGGGCCGACCTCGATCTGGCCGGAGCCCAAAAGCGCGATGGCGCCGATGAAGATCGCCATCGAGCCCGAGCCGGGAATGCCGAACAACAGGGTCGGAACCAGGCCGCCGCCTTCCTTGGCGTTGTTGGAGCTTTCAGGGCCGATGACGCCGCGCACCTCGCCGTTTCCGAACCGGGACTTATCCTTGGTCGTCTGCACGGTGTGGCCGTAGGCAATCCAGTCGACCACCGAGCCGCCAAGGCCGGGAATGACGCCGACGATGACGCCGATGATCGAACAGCGCGCCGACAGCCAGATGTTGGCGAACCAGTCGCCGACGCCCTTCAGCCAGCCGCCGCCGAGAATGGAGCGTTCGGAAATCGCGCGATCCTGTCTCAGCAGCGCGACGATCTCCGGAATGGCGAAGATGCCGAGGCCGACGATGACCAGCTTCAGTCCGTCCACCAGATAAGGCATGTCATAGGTGGCCATGCGAAGCTCGCCGGAGCTGTCGCCCTCGCCGATGGTGCCGACCATCATGCCGAGCCCGGCAGCGACGATGCCCTTAAGTGCGACACGCCCGGCCAGAATTCCCACCATGGACAGGCCGAACACGGTGATCATCAGCAGTTCCGGTGTGCGGAACTCCAAGACGATGGGTCTGGCCGCCAGAATAAACAGGGTAAGGAAGGCCGCCCCCACCAGCCCGCCGAAAAGCGACGATGCGAAAGCCGCCGACAATGCACGTGCGGCCTGGCCCTTCTTGGCGAGGGGAAAACCGTCGAGGACGGTAGCCTGGGAGGCCGACGATCCCGGTATGCCCATCAAAACGGAAGCAAATGTATCGGAGGTCGGCACGACGGCCACCATTCCGATCATCAGCGCCAGGCCTAGAACCGGCTCCATGCCGAACATGAACGGCAGCAGCAGCGAAAGACCGGCGATCCCGCCCAGACCGGGGAAGACGCCGATGCACAAGCCCATGACGACCCCGAGCACCAGGTACCCAAGAACCAGGGGCTGGGCGATCATGCCGGCCGCTTCGGCGAGCGCCGGCAGGGCTACTGAGAAAGTATCCACGGCGACAGCCTTCCAGATACGAAAATCCCGGCCGCTTCGCAACGGCCGGGATTTCATGGGTTAGGCTAGTTCAGGGAAACGCCGTAGCGGTCCTTGAGCCACTTGACCACGAAGTCCTTCGCGGCCTGCGGCACATTGGTCGCGCTTTGCAAGGCGCCGGTCGCCTCCGAACCGGTCATCTGCGGATAGACTCCCAGCCGTCCGGCGGAGATATCGGCGAAGTCGGCGCGCGCCTTGATGGTCTCGAACGCCTTGGTGTAGGTGACCATCGCATCGTTTGATGCTCCGGCCGGCAGGAACACCATCTTCTGGGCCGGGAAGCCGGCGACGAAGAACGCCTTCCAGGCATCCCACTTTTCGCCGGAAGTCTCGCAGCCTTCGGTGGCCTCGCAAACCTCCTTGAAGGTGGGCATGTCGGGGAAGGTCGGGTCACGCACCAGATTGCCGTCGGCATCGAGCGCACCCCAGCTCATCATCGGCACCGCCGTACCGGCTTCAACCAGCGGCGTGACGCCCTTCAGATAGGACGAGGAAGTCTGATAGTCGATGTTGGCCTCGCCGCGCTCGAACATCAGGCGGCCATCGCCGCGTCCCTTGATGCCGAACACCGGCTCGACATTGAGCCCGAGCATCTCCCAGGCCAGCAGCGGAACCAGATCAAGCCGCGTTGCGCCCTGCGAGCCGTAGATGAAATCGGTCTCGCGAAGACCGCTGGCGTTGTGTCCATCCATCTTCGCGGCCAGATCGGGCGGCAGATAGGCCACGCCGCCGGTTCCGGACGCCAGGACGACGTGCCAGTCGTTATATTCGTAGCGCACCCGCGGGTCGCCGAGCAGATACGGGAACTGGGTGGACCCCGACGAGCCAAAGATCAGGGTACCCTCGCTGTCCTCGTATTTCTGCTCCTGGAACCAGTTGGCGCCCTTGGTCGAGCCGGCGCCCGGCATGAACTTCACGACCACCGTCGGATTGCCGGGCAGCGCTTCGCTCAGAAGCGGTGCGTAGAAGTTCGCCCATTTGGCCGAACCGCCGGTCTCCGAGAAGGGGATCACCCACTCGACGGTCTTGCCCGTCAGGTCGATCCCATGGCCTCCGGCCCATGAAGGCGTAGTGAAGGCGGCCGAAGCAGCGGCCACAAGGCCCACGGCCAAAAGGCGCGTGGCTTTGAACTTTCTCATGATATCCTCCCTCTGCTTTGGCATCAGCCAGAGCTTCATGCTTCGACCCGGGAGATTTCCGGGTATCATTACCTGTTTTTCCGGTGAACCTTGCACCAACCCTTCATGGCGGCGAAAAAAAGCGATGAGGATCGTTCTGGTCGAAGACAATCAAAGCCTGCGAAGGGGCATCGCCTATCGCCTCGAGGACGATGGGCACACCGTCGACTCGCTTGAAAACGGCGAGGATGCCGATCTTTTTCTTCGCCACGAGAACTGCGATCTCATCATTCTGGACATCAACCTGCCCGGAATGAGCGGGCTCGAGGTGCTGGCGTCCCTGCGCAGGCGGAACGACCCGCGTGCGGTAATCCTGCTGACCGCGCGCAGCAGTACCCAGGATCGCGTGGCCGGGCTCGATACGGGGGCCGATGACTATCTGGTCAAACCGTTCGAAATGGATGAGCTTGCCGCCAGGGTGCGCGCGCTTGCCCGCCGCAGGGACATCGTTCCGCGACGAACCGTGGCGCTCGGTGCGCTTGAGCTGGATCTTGAAGCGCTCCAGCTCAAGACCGGCGAGGACACGCTGGACGTTCCGCGCCAGGAGCTGAAGGTGCTGACCGCGCTGGTAAACGCCAAAGGCGCGGCGGTTTCCAAATCCCGTCTGTTGGACCAGGTCTACGGTGTGGGAAGCGAAACGAACGAATCCGTCATCGAGGTCTACATCTCCAGACTCCGCAAGCGGTTGAGACCACATGGCGTGAGCATCCGCGTGCACCGCGGCATCGGCTACTCTCTGACGGTCGATGAGGCATGACGCGGACCCCGTCACTGCGGATGCGGCTCACCGCGATCATTCTGCTGCCCGTGCTCGCGGTCGCGGCCGCCACCGGTCTTTGGCAGCTCAACAATGCGCGCCAGACCGCCGCCGACGTCTTCAATCGCAGCCTGTTGTCCGCCGCGCTAGCCGTCGCCAACGACGTGGCGATCTCAGGCGGTGACGCCTTGTCGCCGCGCACCACGGATATCCTGTCCGACACCTCCGGCGGCCGCGTCTTCTATCACGTCTATGCGCCGGACGGGGTTGTCGTCGCCGGCTATGCCACGCCTCCGGTCGGAATACCGCGGACGGGTACACAGGTAACGAGCCCGACCTACTTCGATGCGGTCTATCTCGGTCGCCAGGTGAGCGGTGTGCGCCTGCAGACCCGCACGCAGATCGACGGGTTCGCCGGTATTTTCACGACAACCGTCTGGCAGGATCGATCCGTGCGGACCGTCTTCGTGCGCCAGCTCATGATGAGATCGCTCATAACGATATCGGCGATGATGGCGTCGCTGGCGCTGATCGTTTGGTTCGGTGTGCGGCTTGGCCTACGGCCGCTGCTCGATCTGGAAAACGCCATCGAAAAGCGTTCCAGCGATGAACTGTCGGCGATACGCAGGGCGGTGCCGGTCGAGGTCAAAGGCGTGGTGAAAACGCTGAACAGCCTGTTCGCCCAGGTTTCGCGCTCCATGACCGCCCAGGCGGATTTCATATCCAACGCCGCACACCAGCTGCGCAATCCGATCGCCGGCGTCCTTTCGCTGGCCGAGGCGGTGCACAACGCGCCGAACGCCAGAGAGGCAAGGCGCCGATCGGGCGATTTGCTTGCGGCCGCCCGCGAGACAGCGGAACTGAGCAACAAGCTGCTTCTTCTCGAGCGCGCCAAGTCAATCAGCCCGGCGAGCAGCCGACAGGACATCCGGCTGGGCGATTACCTTGCCGTGTGGGTAGGCGAGTTTCGTTCCGATCGAAGCGAGACGGTCGATGTCAGCCTGGACGTCGACGGAGATTTGGGGGAGGTCGAGTGCGATCCCGTTATGCTGCGCGAAGCGGTGCGCAATCTTGTCGACAACGCGTTGCGGCATGGCGGTCCCGAACTGGCCAATGTGGAGATTTCCGCCTGTCGCTCGCCGGACGCTATACGCCTGTGTGTGGCCGATGACGGCAAGGGCATCCCCGAAGCCGATCTGTCCAGCGCCACCGAACGGTTCAGGCAGGTTTCGTCCGGCTCCGGCAGTGGCCTCGGCCTCGCCATCGCAAGAGCGGTCGCCGTCGGCCACAACGGAGCGTTCCACGTCTCCAACCAAAACCCCGGACTGAAGGTCGAGCTGCAACTGCCGGTTTCGTAACGCCGCCGCAGCAGGCCTGCCGCAAAGACTCTTAGGACCGATCAGGCCACCTTGTTGATCCGCTCCATGATCTCCGACAGGCGCGACCATCCCTGTAGCGTCACCGGCAGGACCAGGGCCGCCTCGATGAACTCCCAGGAATAAGCGATGATCGAGAAGATCGTGCCGGTAGTCGTCTCCAGATTCGTCGCCGCGAACCACAGATTGAACAGCAGAAAGCCCATCAGGACGGTGAAGATCGCGCCGTAGACAATAGCCTCGGTGTCGGACAGCCTGATTTCAATGCGCCGGATAGCCGTCAGATGCGACAAGATGCCGGCCGGCGACATGGTTTCCAGAATCCTGACCTGTTTTTCCGATTGCTGATTGTAATCCGCGTTCAGGCGGAAGAAGCGGCGGTGGAAGGCAGCGTAGATCGCGATCATTGTTATGGCGCCGGCCAGGGCCGAAACCGCCAGCGCCGAGTGAAACGCAAACAGAACGATGAACGAAACGATCAACTGTACGACCGAGTTCATCAGGGCCGGAGCTTGTTCCTCCAGAAAATCGACCAGTTCACGCGCCATTCCCAGCCGCGCGTTCTGGCTGGAAATCGGGATGTAAGCGGATCGGCCGATCAGCTCCTCGCCAAGCTCGACGCGAATGGTTCCATACGCCCGCGTATCGTAGACGCGGCGAACCACGCTTACCGCGATCAGCGCCGCGAGAACCGTGGCGAGCCCCTGAAGCTCACCGAGCTCTCCGGCCAGCAGGTCATCGATCGCGAAACCGATAAACAGTGGTACAAGCGCGGTCAGGGCGGTCTCGATGATGGTCAGCGCCCAGGTCACGCTGATCGGACCGAAATATTTGCGCAGCAGGGTGCCAATCGTCAGCGGCTCGCCTTTAAGCACCGGCATTTACCCCCGCTCGCCCGCGCGTGTTCGCGTTGAACATGGATTTCACGTCTTCGGTGATCGCGATCAGGACGGGGACCAGCACCAGCATCAGCACGGTGGCAAACAACTCGCCGTAGGCCAGCGAGACCGCCGCCGGTATCAGATACTGCGCCTGCTCCGAGGTCTCGGTCAGCAACGGCAGCAGGCCGATAACCGTGGTCGCGGTCGTAAGAAAGATCGCTCTGAACCGGCCCATCCCCGCGTCATGAATGGCTTGGAAAACCGGAAGGCCGTCATCGCGGGCCTGGTTGTAACGGGTCATCAGCACAAGGCTGTCGTTGACGACCACCCCCGCCAGCGCCAGCATTCCAAAGAAGGAAAGAACCGACAGAGGGATGTCCATGGCCAGATGGCCGAGCGCCGCGCCGACGAATCCGAACGGGATGATCGCCAGAATAATGAATGGCTGCCAATAGGATTTCAGCGGCACCGCCATTAAGACATAGATCAGCACGGCGGTTAGCAGCAGAGCGCGCTTCATGCCCCCCTGTATCTCGCCGATCTCCTCGAGTTCGCCGGCCAGTTTCAAGCTGACGGGCGGATATTTGGCCGCCAGTACCGGCGCCAGTTCTTCCATCACCGCCTGGCCGACTTCCTCCGGCGCGACGACCGCGCGATTGATCGACGCGGCAATCGTGTTGACCCGCTTGCCGTTCTCCCGGTGCACGATGCCGGAGACGTATCCGGCTTCGACCTCGGCAACCGATTGGAACGGTATCCATCGCCCGTCGGCGCTGCGCACCCGCGACTGCTGCAGGTCGTCGATCGTATCGCGCGCGGTGCCGCGGTTCTTGACGACAACGCGGATTTGCGTGCCTGTGCGCGTGATCTTCTGCACCTCGGCGCCACCGAAAGCGTTGCCGATCTGCGATGCCAGGGTCTGGGTATCAAAGCCCAGATTGCGCGCCTGCGGTTTGACCCGGATTTCCAGCTCCGGCTGGCCGGTTGCCAACGTGTCGCGAACATTGTTCACGCCTTCGATCTTGCCGAGGAAGTCACGCAGTTCCTGACTAGCTAGCTCGAGCAGTTGGGGATCCTTGGCGCGCATCTGGATCTGAAAGCCGCCGCCCAGTTCCTCCGAGCCGGTGAACCGCAACTGCGTCGCCCCCTCCACCGGTCCGGTGCGCCGGCGCCATTGCTCGAGCACGTCTAGAATTCCCACGTCCGGTCGGTCGGCGACCGGTGTCAGCTCCGCGAACAGTTGCGCCGAACTCGCATCGAAAATCAGCAGGAACATGGACCGGATCGGCGGCGATGGCATGGAGTAGCGTTTCTGCAGCTCGGCATTGAGTTCCAGCCCGACCGAGCGGATATGCTCCACATTGTCTCTTGTCAGCGTGAACGGCGCGCGTGCGTCCATCTCCAGGTTCACGGTGATCACCTGGCCGGGCACGTCGGGAAAGAACACCGTTTTGATCTTGCCCAGGCCGATCAACCCGGTGCCCAGGGTGCCGGCCGCGATGAAGAGGATGAGCGCGGCGTAGCGGTGTCGGATGGCTCCCATAAGCAGCGGCGAATACACCTGGTCTCGAAACCGGTTCAGACCGCCGCGGCAGCGGTCCTGAACCTTGGCCCACAATCTCGAAAGCAGATGGCGCGGGGGATCACCGATGCGGATATGCGCCAGATGCGAGGGCAGGATGAACTTGCTCTCGATAAGCGAGAACACGAGCGCGAGAATGACAATGCCGGAAAACCCCGCCAGAACCCGGCCCAGGGGATTATCCAGCAGCAGCATGGGAAAGAAGGCCGCGATCGTGGTGAGCACGCCGAACACGGTCGCCACGACCACCTTTTCGACGCCCGCCTGCGTGCCGGCGATCGGGTCGGTGTTGACCTGGCGCTCCTCGAACACGCTTTCGCCGACCACGACCGCATCGTCGACCAATATGCCCAGCACGATGATCAGACCGAACGTGGTGACGTCGTTGAGCGAATAGTCGACCCACTTCGATCCCGCGACCGCCATGGCCCCCATGATCGATATGGGGATGCCCATCGCCACCCAGAACGCCAGGCGGACGTTGAGAAAAAGCGAAAGCACCAGCACCACCAGCAGCAGTCCCTGCAGGCCGTTGTCGCCCAACAGCCTCAGTCGGTCGCCGATATAGCCGGAACTGTCTCCCCAGATCGTCACCGCCACATTGGACGGCAGCCGGCGTTCGAAATCCCGCACGACCTCGTGCACGACCTGCGAGACGCGCAGAAGATTCTCCTTGCGCCCGATCAGCACTTCCATGCCGGCCGTCGGCTCGCCGTTGAAGCGGAACAGGTGGTCGCCTTCCCTGAAGGAGTCGCGGATCGTGGCGATGTCACCCAGCCGGATCGATGTGCCGTTGGCGCGCTCGATGATCGGAATGGCCGCGTATTGAGTCGAGAATTTCGCCCGGCTGTCGGCGCGCAGCCGGATGGTGCCGCCGACCGCCCTGATGGTCCCGGACTGAAAATTCAGCGAGTTGGCGCGGATCTTCTCCACGATGTCGGCTATGGTCAGGTTGAAGCGTTGAAGGACCTGCGGCTCGACCTCGATGCTCATCTCGCGATCGAACAGGCCCCACACGTTCATGCGCGACAGTTCGCGCCGGGACAGGAGCTCTTCACGCAGGTCCTCGGCCAGCTTCTGCAGCGTGACCGGATCGGTCCGGCCGTGCACATTGACGTACAGGGCGGGAAAGTCGAAGCCGCCATCCTGAATGACCGGTCGTTGGACCGGCGCAGGAAAATCCGAGATGCCGTCGATCCTCAGCCGTACCTTGTCGAGGAGCTTTTGGAGGTCCTCGCCGCCCGCGCGCCGCACCGAGACAATCGACGACTCTTCCACCGACTGGGAGGAAATGCTCCGGACCCCCTCAAGCCCCTCCAGCGCCTTCTCGATCTTCTGGGTGATCAGCTCGTCGACCTGGGACGTCGACGCGCCCAGATAGCTGGTCGAGATCGTGATGGTCTCCGGCGGGATCCTCGGGAATCCTTCGATTCGGATCGTCAAGACGGTCATGACCCCGAGAAACAGGATCAGCACCATCGACAGATTCGCGGCGACGGGATTGCGGATGAACCAGCCGGTCAGAAAGTGCATGGCTTAGTTCTCCAACCGCCGCGGCCGGACCTGCTGGCCCTGCAGGAAGGAAACCAACGGCGTGACGGCAACGCGCCAGTCCTCGGTCCCCCTGGGCGCTTCGATCACCACGCGATCGCCACGCCGGAACAATACTCTCGGCTCTATGCGCTGCAGGCGGTCGTCGTCGCCCAGGTGCCACAGATATCCTTCTTGCGTCAGCGCGGAGGCGGGGACGTCGAGCGCCCGGTCAATGACGATGCTCGGCAGAAGGACGGTGACGAAGTCACCGGACAGGACCGCGCCCGGCGCCGGATTGTCGATCTGCAGAAAGACCCGGTATTGCCGTGTGCTTTCGTCCAGAAAACCGCCGGCCCGTCGCACGGTGGCTTGGGCAATCACGCTGCCGTCCTGATCGAGTACTTGTGAGGTTCGCCCTTCAATGGGTCTGCGCAGCAGGGCCCAATCGTCCCGGCCCAGTTCCACCGCCAGCTCAAATGCGGACCGGTCGACCAGTTTCACCAACCGATCGCCCGGACTGACCGATTGGCCCGGGCTGATGAACCGTTCGACCACATGGGCGGCGAATGGAGCGACGACCATCGTATCGTCCAACCGCTTCTTGGCCGCCACGACCCGCGCCTGCGCGGCGATAACCGCGCTTTCGGCAATCTCGAGCTGCGGCAGTTTCAGCGCCAGCTCGTTGGGCGGCTCCCGGCGGTTGCGCTCGAAGTCGTCGCGGGCGAGTGTGGCGGCGTTTCTCGCCTGCCATTGCGCGAGCCTGGCTTCGTAGAGGGCCTGCTTGGCTGCGGCAAGCTCCGCAACGAAAAGACTGTTTTCGATCTCGATCAGCCGTGTTCCCGCCTCCACGGGCTCGCCGGCGAGCGCGCTGTCGAACACCCGGGCGACCCGGCCCGACACGGCCGCGCTCAGCTGCGCCGACCATCGCGGACGAACTTCGGCAAAGGCGCGAACCTCGGCCCGCTGCCTGGAAACGGAGATCTCCTCCACAGAAACCAGCTGCAACGGCGCGGGCGAGGCCGTTTGCGCCACGTCGACAGTGTCCTCCGAAACGAAAAGCACCATGACAACCAGCCCCAGGACCACCGCCGAAAGTGCGATCCACAGCCACCCGAAACGCGGCTTGACCGGGTCGATCCCCTCACGTGGCTCGATCCGGCCTTTGCCCGGGCCTTTGGCTACGGCCGTGTCGTCGCTTTCGGTTGGTGTGTTCATTTCTGTGGTCTGCCGCCACGTCGGCATGGTGTTGCAATCTCGGTTATGAGACATATATGTCTTATAAGATAATTCAAGATGTGAAACAAAAATGTCTCAAAAAGAAGACCGCCGGATCGTGCGAACCAAAGAAGCGATCATGGAGGCGGGTGTGGGAACGCTGTTGTCCAACCCTGCCGCCGGCATGTCGGAGATCGCGGCCGCTGCAGGGATCGGCCGGGCCACGCTCTACCGGCACTTCGCCTCGCGCGAGGCCCTGGTCGCGGAACTGGCCTTGCGCTGCTACCAGGAGATCGACGCGGCATTGGAGCCGTATCAACACCTGGCGGGCGCGGCGGCGATCGAGAAGATCATCGATGTGGTGATGCCGATGGCCAACCGGTACCGCTTCCTGATCAACCTGTGGTCCGTCGTGGAACAGGATGAAAATGTTCTGCGCATCGAGGCGCGCACGCAGCAAGACATGCGATTGATGTTCGAAGCGGCCAAGCAGGCCGGCCACGTCGCCCGCGACCTGCCGACCGAATGGCTGGTCGCCTTCTTTGACGCCACCTTGATGGCTGGGTGGATGTTGGTCGAATCCGGCGAGGCCGACGCCCAGGCCGCCGCGTCCTATGCGAAACGCTGTTTCCTGACCGGGTGTGGCGGCGCAAGATGAGGAACCCGGCGTCGCCTTCGTTCATGCCGAAGAGATCGCGCGGCCAAACCGGAGCCACCGCGCGGTGGCTCCGGTTTCTTTCGAACAGTCCTGGGTCGTTTGGATCTACTCGCGATCCCAATCGCGCACCGGCGTGCCGCCGGCCGCGCGGATGGCGTCCATGTACGCTTTCAGGATTTCAGTGCCTGGCTTGCCCGCGCCGTCGACCTGCTGGGCCCACGTCTGGGCGACGTTGTCCATGCCCGATGCCCACCTGCTGCGGAACTCATCGTCCACCTCGATGACGGTCGCGCCCTGCTCTTGCATCTTGGCGAAGGCAACCGACACCGCTTTGTCGAGATCTTCAAGATATGCGGCTTTGTAGGCGTCCGCGCCCACCTTCAGCGCTTGCTGGACGACTTCGGGGAGACCATCAAACCAGTCCTTGTTCGCGGCAATGCCGCCGGCATACTGGGCGCCGAAGCCGACCTTGGTGATGTAAGGGGCAACTTCATGAAGCTTGCCGGGCAGGGCGGCCGAGGCGAACACGATGATGCCGTCGTAAACACCCGTCTTGACCTCGTTGTAGTAGGTGGTGAGGTTTCCCGAGACGCCCACGGCGCCGGTGCCTTCCAACCAGTTCACCGCCGGTCCGGGCGCGCCGATCTTCTTGCCGTTTAGGTCGTCCAACGAGTTGACGGGGAAGTTCGTCATCAGCAAGTAGTCGTCAATCGCGACCGGCCCGCCGATATACTCCAGACCATTTTCCTCCCAGGTGGCGCGCATCCGCGGGTCGGCGTGCAGGCCGTCCAGGGTCTCAATCACCAGGCTGGGATCGCTCGATACGAACGGCGTGAAATAGCTGACGTTCTGCAACGGCAGTTTGGCGGGATCGAAAAGCGAGGAGATGCCGCCCATTTCGGCCAGCCCCTCTTCGACCGCCTCGAGCTCGTCGCCGACCTTCGCCAGCGCGCCGCCATACTGCTCGCTCCAGTTGATCGTGTGGCCGGAGCCCTCCAGCTCCTTGTTGATGGTTGGAATGAACACCTCGCCGACAAGCCGTACCCAGCGGAAGACCGGCGGGTGTCCGGCGACATAGGTGGCGTCGATCGTCTCTGCGCTCGCCGTGCCCACCGTGGCGGCCACCACGGCCGCCGCAATCCCTAGTTTCAAATTCCTCAGCATTGGCTCCTCCCTGTGTGCATCCCGCCAGTTCCGCTGATCAGGATGTCCTATGCAAATTGGATCGCTCCCAGCGGTCGCGGTTAGATCTCGCGGTCACCGCCTCACGCCGGTCGCGGATCAAGCTTCGGGCCGCGGCGCAGCAAGCGGCCCTGGCAATTCGGGCTCCCAAAAGACGCATTACCGGAAGGCTATCGGCGGCATTCGTATTAAGCAAAGAAATTATCTTGATACGTTGTATTCGAAACATGAATAGGAATTATTCGCGCATTTTGTTCGACCGTACGGTCGCCGTCTGGCAAGCAGGACGTGTCCACTGCCAAGGGAAGAAGCGCAATGACGACACATGGACGACATTTCGAGAGCAAGGTTGCCGTGGTGACGGGCGGTGCTTCGGGGATCGGCGCCGCCATAGCCCGCCGGCTCGCGTCCGAGGGTGCCGGCGTATGGGTCGCAGACATCAACGCGGCGGACGCCGAAGCTCAAGCGTCGTCCTTGGGTGCGACCGCGTGGCAAGCCGACGTGAGCTCGCCGCAGGACTGGGCGCGATTGACCCATGCCGTCACCGAGCGGTCGGGGCGATGGGATATTCTGGTCAATGCCGCCGGCATCTCCACATCGGGGCGGCCGCAGGATCCCGAAAATCTCCTTATCGACGACTGGCGCGCGATCAACGCGGTCAATGTGGAGGGCACCGTTCTGGGATGCCAGGCCGCCATCCCGGCGATGCGCGCGGGCGGCGGCGGCTCGATCGTCAACCTCGCCTCCATCGTCGCGATGCGATCGAGCCCGACGCTCGCCGCTTACGGAGCCTCGAAAGCCGCCGTCCAGCAATACACCTGGTCGGTTGCGGCACATTGTGCCCTCAACGACTATAACATCCGCTGCAACATGGTTTTGCCCGGCATGATCGACACGCCGTTGGTCTCGGGCATGCCGCCGCAGCACCGCAAAGCCTGGGAGGAGGTCATCCCCATGCACCGCTATGGCGATGCGGACGAGGTCGCCGCTGCCGTCGCTTTTCTGGTGAGCGACGAGGCGTCCTATATTACCGGTTCGGGACTGACAATCGACGGCGGCACGATGGCAAGACCGCCGCTGTGGCGGCCCCAGCCCGATAGTAACGACACCTAGATCGCGATCTCGTCGAGGGAAGGCATCTTCTTCGCCACTTCTGTCATCTGCTGCACCATCCACTGGGTATCAGGATCGGTGTCGCGGTGGCGATGCCACTGGGCGGCCTCGTGAAGCTCGGGGACCCGCACCGGCGGCCGGAAGTAGCGCAACGGCAGGTCTTTGGAGACCTGCGGCAAAAGCCGGGAATGGATGGTCGCAATGTAGGGCGTCTCGACCACGAAACGCGGAATCTGCGTGAAGCTGGGTACGAGGCAGGCCACGTCGATCTGCCAGCCCAGCCGCTCGATCGCCAGTTGGAACTGACTGGGACGGGCGTAGGCGGTGAAGACATGCTTGAGGCGCATGAAATCTTCCCTTGAGAGCTCGTCGCCGATTTCCGTATTTCCGACCCACGCGATGCAGGTGAAATCCTCCTTGAACAATCGACGGCGCGGATGTCCCTCGACGAGCGCCCGCTCCGGAAAGATCAGGAAATCCACCTCGCCGCGGCGCAGATCGTCTTCGGCCGCCGCCGTGATCACGCGCAGATTAAGCTTGATTCCAGGTGCTTCGACGGAAAGATGCCGCACAAGGGGCGCGAGGAAGACTTCCGCCACATAGTCGGACGCAACGACGACAAACGTGCGTTCGGACGTCTTGGGATCAAACACCGCGCGTTTGTCCGCCACCACCTGAAGCTGAATGAGAAGATCGCGCACCTGCCCCTCGAGAGAAGCGGCCAGAGGAGTCGGTATCATCTTGCGGCCCAGGGGCACGAACAGCTCGTCGCCAAAGTGATCGCGCAAACGCCGCAGCGCGTTGCTGACGGCGGGCTGTGTGAGCGAAAGATGCTCGCTGGCCCGGCTGGTGCTTTTGAACTTCAGCATCGCGTCCAAAACGACCAGCAAATTAAGGTCGAGCTTCCTGAATCTCATGAAAAGTAATCTATCACGATTGTGAATTATTAGTATGGTTATAATCAATTTTTCCAATGACTCGCCATGCCGTAGCTTTCCGCGAACAGCAGCAGAGCGCCGAAGGCGGGATGAGCAGTCACAAACAGGTTCCATTCAAGGTTCGGCGCGTCGTCACCGGTCATGACAACGCGGGCAAGGCGGTCGTCGTAGAGGATGGTCCGGCTCCAAACACGTTCGAGTTGCATGAGAACGTGTTCTTCGCCGAGCTTTGGTCGACGTCCGATGCGCCGGCGGCCGTCGACAACGGTGCCGATCCAACATCGGGACCGCACGCTCTCAAGCCGCCGCAACGCGGCTCCGTCTTCCGCATCGTCAGCCATCCGCCCGAAAGCGAAGGCAGTGCGATCAGCAGACAGCAGGCCACCGAGATTTTTACTTCGCTTGGGTCTGCGGAAAGCTCCTTGGCCACCGAGGATGATCCGCATCCAATGATGCATCGCACCGAAACCGTGGATTTCGGTGTCGTCCTTGAAGGCCGGATTCATCTGGTCCTCGACGATTCGGAAGTCGAGCTTGCACGGGGCGATGTGATCGTCCAGCGCGGCACCCGGCACGCGTGGGTCAACCGGTCCGACAGTCCCTGCATTATCGCATTCGTCTTGCTCGACGGAAAATTCGCTCCGGCGCTACACAGCGGCCAGGCTGAGTAGTCGCTGCCGCCCAGGCAAACGGTATGACAAAGACAACCGCCTCACAAACCGACTTGGACACCGACCTGCAGTGCATTGTCGACCGGCTGGCCGCCGCTGGCGCGCCGCGCGCGTTCGCAGGCTCAATCCATGAGGCCCGGGCCCGCCTCCGCGATGCGGTTGCCGTGGCGCGACAGGGCGCGCAACTGCCTGAGGTTGGCGACATCCGCGACATCGCCATCGAACGCCAAGATATCATCATCCCGGCACGCCTTTACCGGCCGCAACGACAGGGCGCGTGTCCCACGATTGTCTATTTTCACGGTGGCGGCTACGCGTTGGGCGGCCTCGATGAATTCGATGAATCGGCCCGCCGCATATGTCGCGACACCGGATGCGGCGTGCTCGCGGTCGGCTATCGCCTTGCTCCGGAAAATCCCTATCCAGCCGCGCTCGAGGACGCCAGAGCCGCCGTACTGTGGGCGCGTGATCACATCGCACGGTTGGGTGGACAGCCCGCTCTCGCCGTCGCCGGCGAGAGCGCCGGCGGCAATCTCGCTGCAAGCGCCGCCTTGTTCATGCGCGACCTTGATATTCCGCTGGCCGGACAACTGTTGATCGTCCCGGGCGTCGACTTCGCCCGCGCGCTGGCCCCCGACGCCGTCTTTCCGATGCTGAGCGCCGCCGATCTTCAAGACAGCAAGCGTTACCTGTTTGGGGACGCGCCGGTGAATCCGGCGGCGTTCCCGCCATCGCCGCTTCACGCCGACGACCATTCGGGCCTCGCGCCGGCGTTGATCGCCATCGCCGGCCACGATCCTTTGCGCGGCGAATGTCTCGCCTATGCCGACAAGCTGTGGACCGCCGGCGCCCGAGTTCAGGTGCTCGAATTTCCCGCCATGCATCACACGTTTTTCGGATTTGCCAGGGCCTCCGCCGGCGCCGATGCCGCCGTGTCGGCCATCTGCTCGGCGTTCCGTGAGCTTTTGAATGAGGGGGTGGCCGACGCAGGCGAGCCCCGAGGTGGGGCGTGAGCCTCGAAGCAGGAGAGATGGGTATGAAACTCGATGCCGACGTCATCGTTGTCGGAGCCGGCCCCTCCGGGGCGATGATCGCCAGTGAAATCGCGTTGACCGGCGTCAGCGTCATCATGCTTGAGCGCCGCACCGGCCCGGTGGAATCGCGAGCGGGCACGCTGCTCCCACGGGTGCTGGAAATCTTCGACGCCCGCGGCATCGCCGGTCGCTTCATCGCGAAAATGAGCGAAATCAGCGCCTATCCGTTCCGCCCGACCCATATCTATGCCGGGCTCAAGTTCATCCAGTGGCGCAATATAGGCTCCCGCTACGGCTTCACCTTGGGCCTGCCGCAGAACCATACCGAGGAACTGCTCCTTTCCTGGGCGCTTGAGAACGGCGTCGACTATCGCGACGGGCACACCTTCATCGGCCTCGAGCAACACGATGATCATGTTGAAGCGGAAGTCGCGAGATCCTCGGGCGAAACCATCGGACTTCGCGCCCGCTATCTGGTCGGAGCCGATGGTGGCCGCAGCGCCGTGCGACAGGCGCTGGGGCTGGGTTTCGAAGGACATTCGGGAACCTTCACCGGGATTGTCGCCGATACCGAAATTGCCGCGCCGTGGCCGGCCGGCCATTTCGGCGCCGACAACTCCTTCGGCTGGTTGCGGGGATTCGGTTTTGGCGAAGGCATCACCCGCTTCAACATGGTCCACCGCGACTCCATGAAATGCGCCAAGGACGAACCGGTGAGCGTCGACGAAGTGCGGCGCAACCTGATGGAGATCACCGGCGAAGATTTCGGCGTCCGCTCCATGCGCTGGTCGTCGCGCTATGACGATACCATGCGTTCGGTCGACCGGCTGCGCACCGGGCGGGTCTTCCTGGTGGGCGAATCAGCGCGCATCCACTATCCGGCAAGCGGGGTGGGGATGAACTTCTGCCTGCAGGACGCGTTTAATCTGGGCTGGAAGCTCGCCATGGTGGCGCGCGGCGAGGCGGCCGATGGCCTGCTCGACAGCTATCAGTCGGAGCGCATGCCGGTCATCGGGCGATTGCTCGACTCGGTGCGCGCCCAATGCGCCGTGCAGTTCAATTTTTCGGACGAAGGCCAGGCATTGAAGCGCACGCTTGAAAACGAGCATCTTGCCGGGGTGGCGCTAAACCGCCGGCTCGGCCTCGAACTCAACGGAATCGAGAAACCCTATTTCATCGAGGAAGACCAACATCGGCTAGCCGGCAGACCGGCGCCGGACCTGGATCTGGTGCTCGCCGACGGCACGGCAACGCGCGTTGGAGAACTGCTTCGCGGGCAACGCTTCGTTCTGCTCGATCTGACCGGGCGGATGGCGCACGACGTGATCGGGGATTGGGCCGGCCGCGTCGCCTTTGTCAAAGCGATCGCCTCGCGGCGCACCGAAGCCGCCGCCGATGTTCAGGCGATGCTCGTTCGCCCTGATGCCTATGTCGCCTGGGCCAGCGACCAACCGGCCGGCTCCGACGACGTGAACACCGCCCTAGGCCGTTGGCTAACCAACTAGAGCCTGTTCGGTTTTGATTGAATCAAAACCGGGCTCAAAGTTTTTGTTTTTGCGCACATCCGGACGGATAACCGGTATCCACTTATCCTGGATGTGCTCTAACGGCACCGGCCCGCTCCCCCTCCCAGCTACCCCTATCAGGATACTGCCGTGGGTGGCTGGGAGGGGGAGCGGGCCGGTGCCGGGCCTATATAAGCGAAGCGATCTAGCCCTCGGGCTCGGCTTCGTAGTTGTGGACGAAGTCCTCCGGTAGGTCCGGCCCCCACAGATAGAACGAGTCTTCCGGCTCGTGATCGCCGGCCTCCCAGTCCTGGGTGAGCGGGATATAGTCGATGTCGGCGGAATATTCAGCGTAGCTGCCCCACGGATCGCCCACATAATGGAAATAGTTCGACCCGAGCACGTGGCGGCCGAGACCCCAGCCCCTGGTGTAACCCTTATCGGCCATGGCCATCGCACCGCGGCCGATCTCGTCGATGCCGCCCATGTCCCAGCTGCAATGATGCAGGCCCGGCGCGTTCGACTTGGCGAAGGCGATCAAGTGGTGGTCCGAACCGTGGATGCCGTGCAGGAAGCAGACCCCGTCGCCCGCCTTGTCGGATAGGCGCAGGCCGAGCACGCGACAGTAGAACTCGATGCTTTCCGGCACGTCCGGGGTGAACAACAGCACATGCGCGAGACGCCGCGGGCGCACGCGCTCTGCTTTCGAGCGCACCGGCGCGGCGGCGGCGCCGGGGGGCGCCGAGCGGGTGAGAAACTCCGATTTTTCGTCCGGCGAACTCTTGTTGGCGACCTTCACCTCGATCGGGGTTCCGAACGGATCGGAGAACCAGATGCCGTTGGAATCGAAACCACGCGGCGCATCCATCAGGCGAATGCCCTGTTCCTCGATCCGCTTCTTCATCGGCTCGAAATCCTCCTCGAACACGCCGAATGAGAGGTGGTTGAATTTCTTCTGCGGTCCCTCCGACAGGCTCGCCCACCGGTGCTCGCTGCCAAACGTGTAGAGGCCGAGATTGTTTCCTTCCTCGCGAACGTCGAGGCCGAAGGACTGGTAGAAGGTCTCGGCCTCCTGGAGATCGGGCACAATCATCGTAAAGGCGTCCATGGAATGAATGCCGAGCTCTCCGGGACGTTTGGTAACGCCGATCTTACCTGTGATTGCGGTCATGGTGCCGTCCTTTGAGTTTTGTTCGCCATCAGATTCGATTGGTCGGTTGCTGCAGCGCAGCGGTGAAACCTCTTCTCAAGCCCTACTCAATGAGCGAAGGCAGCCACAGCACGATCTGCGGCCAGGCTACCATCGCCGCGATCAGCAATAGCGGCGCGGCCAGAAACGGCAGCGCGCCGAAATAGATATCGGTGACCTTCAACTGCGGGCTGACCGCGCGGATGACGAACAGGTTCATGCCGACGGGCGGCGTGATCAACCCGATCTCGATTAGGATCACCAGCAGCACGCCGAACCAGACGGGATCGTATCCGAACGACAGCACCAGGGGCAGCACGATCGGCACGGTGATCAGGATCATGGCGATGCCCTCCAGGAAGCAGCCCAGGACCACATAGATAACGCACAGAAGCAGGATCACGCCGATAGGACCGAAGCCGGCACGCTCCATCGCCTCCGATACCGCGTTGGACAGACCCGTCTGGACGACGAAGTAGGAGAAGATGGTCGATGCCATGACGATGAAGATCACCGTGGAGACCAGGCGCACGGTTTCCAGCGTGGTTGCCGCAAGCGTCGAAACGCTGGCGCGCCGGGTCACCAGGGCCAGCAGCAGCGCTCCGAGCGCGCCGACGGCGGCCGCCTCGGTGGGCGTAAAAACGCCGGCGTAGATACCGCCGATGGTCGCGGTAAAAAGCAGCACCACGTGCCAGATCCTCGCCAGCGACGGTAGAAGCGGTGGCACGGGTGTCGGCACGGACGGCTTCACCCGACTACCCAGGGCAAGCGCGGTCGCGGCGTAGAACGCCATGAGAATGAGGCCCGGGATCAGCGCGGCGGCGAACAGCTGCGCGACCGAGAGTTGGGCGATGATCGCGTAGATCATCAATATGAGCGAGGGCGGGATCAAGATTCCCAGCGTCCCCCCGGCCGCGACCGAACCGGCGGCGAAGGATGGCCTGTAGCCGCCGCGCAGCATTTCAGGGATCGAGACCTTGCTCATGGTCAGCGCGGTCGCGACGGAAGAGCCGCAGATTGCGCCGAACAGTCCCGACGCGAAGATCGCGGCCACCGCCAGCGAGCCGCGCGTGCCGCGCATCACCGCATTGGCCGCCGCGAACAGATCGCTGGAAAGGCCGGACACGGCGGCGATCGCGCCCATAAGCGCGAACAATGGAACCACCGACAGGGTATAGGCCTGCGCCAGCTCGATCGGCGCGGTCCCGAGGATCAGCCCGGCTCGGGTCCATCCCTCCAGAATCGCGTAGCCGACATAGCCGACCAGGCCTAGTGCGACCGCGACCGGCACACGCAGCAGGATCATCGCGATGAGGACAACCAGGCCGAGTATGGCCAGCTCTATCGGCGTCATCGACCGGCTCCCGGGCGAAGGAACTGGGACCAGAACAATGCCGCGCAGGTGAGCGCCGAGGCGCCGAAAGCGAACAAGATCAGCGCGTAGAGCGGCCACACCGCAACGCCGAGATCGTATTTGACGTCCCCGAACATCCTGGCGTCTAGCACCGGCTGCCACACATTGCGGCACAGAAGCACCAGGAACACCATCGACAGGATCAGACCGACGGCCTTGATGAAGCGCAACGCGCCGTCGGTCACCATCGTGTCGAGAAGATCGATCCTGATCTGCTCGTCTCGAATGAAGGCCTCCGGCAGGCCGAGCATCGCGACCGCCAGTACGGTAATCTCGACGAGCTCGACGACGCCGGCCAGCGGCCGGCCGGCGAGCTGGCGCGCGAGGATGTCCCAGTCGGTTGCGATCATCATGATGGCCAGCGCAACCGCGCCCCCGACCGTGCATGCGCTCGCGAGCCATGACAGAAGCCGATAGATCACCAGATCACAGTTCGCCCTTGAGTTGGCCGATCTTTTCCACCACCGCGTCGGTCGTCGGGTGTGCTTTTCGAGTGGCCTCCAGTTGGGCATCATAAACCGGCGCGAGCACTTCGCGGAAGGGATCGGCCGCAGAGCCGACCAGGTCAACGACCTGGACACCCTCGCCGACCATGAACTCACGCCCACTGGCTTCAGCCTCGTCGTAAAGGCCGCCGATCGCGCGCGCGGCATCCGGACCGGTCGTCGAGCGAACGAGTTCGGCATGTTTTGGCGGCAGTTTTTCCATCATCGCCTGATTGGCGATGAACGAGAACGTGGCGCTGGAGTTGGCCAGCGTGCTGACATTGTTGACCGCCTGCTGGAGCTGGAAAGCGCGGCCGCCTTCGAAATTGAAGATGGCTCCGTCGACCACGCCCTTGGCGATCGCATCGGCGACCTCGGTCGGGGGAATGGTCGCTGGCGAGGCGCCCATGGCCTTCAACTGCTCGGCCATCGCACCGCTGGTCGGCCGGATGCGCAGGCCGTTGACGTCGCCCGGGGTCTCAACCTGCACCGAGCGCATGAAGAAGCCGGTCGACGTCAGATTGATCGAGAACAGCATCTCCGTGTCGACATACTCGCTGGCGAATTCGGACTTCATGCTCGTGGCCAGCCACGAGGTGTCGGCAGCCTTGGGCGGCTTGGCGTCGGGGCCGACCAACAGGAAGGGAAGCGACAACAAGTCGGTGAGCGGGAAGCGACCGGGATAGAATGCGGTGAAGATGAACGAGAAGTCGGCGACGCCGGTGCGCACCAGGTCGTATTGGCGCGGCGGCGGTCCCATCTGGCCCGCCGGGAACACCTGAATGTCCAGTTCGCCGTCCGACTGCTCGCGTAGATCGTCAGCCCATTTGGCCAGCACCCCGTGGAGCTGGTGCTGCGGCGGCAGGTAGTGGCTGAGCTTCAGGCTGATCGGCGCGGCGCGTGCGATCATCGGCATGGCCAGCATCGTCGAGCCGGTACCGACCGCCTTCAGGAATTCGCGCTTGTTGAGTTTCATTTCTTCCTCCCTAGGTAGGCGATCAGGCGATGCGCCTGATGTTCTCGTTCGCCCGCCCTGTCATGACGGCGAGCAGGGTTTCCGGCACGGGCAGAGCGTTGCCGCGCCAGGCGATGTACTGGTCGGGGCGAACGACGGCGTAGTTCGCCTCATACAGTTGCTTGAGGTCGGGCAGTTCCGGGCTGACGACTTGCAATGAAATCCCGTCTGCCCGCGCCGCCTCCAACAAGGACGCCTCGGCCCCCTGTTGGGCTTCGCCCAGCCGCAACAGCGTGAAGCCGATCGAAAACAGGTCGTACAAGGATGTGCGTTCGTCGATCCACGCATGCGGCGCCAGGTGGCCCGGCCGCGCCGAAGGCACGTAATGGGAAACCTCGATCGGCTGTGGGGGGGCCTGCTCGTCCGCGATGGCCGGCGAGCCGGCATAGTAGTTGCCGAGCACGAGACCGACCGATCGGAACTCGGGCGTCTTCAGCCGTTCGATCGCCTCGGCGGCCCTTTGGCGTGCTGCCTCGCGAGCCGGTCCATCGGCAGAAAGATCGGGATCGGTAAACTGATCGCTCAGCGAGGCAACGTTCTTTGTCGCGCTGTCGACAATGGCGCGGTGGGCCTGCTGTCGCTCGATCGTATAGCTGTCGAGCAGGCGGTCGCCGCCCCATCCTTCGAGCACCGCGGACAATTTCCAACCGAGATCCACCGCATCGCCGATCCCCTGGTTC
Source organism: Rhizobiaceae bacterium (assembly GCA_028281105.1). Classification (GTDB taxonomy): domain Bacteria; phylum Pseudomonadota; class Alphaproteobacteria; order Rhizobiales; family Rhizobiaceae; genus JANQKQ01. The sequence continues at coordinate 60,756 of JANQKQ010000027.1, read as the reverse complement.
ATGCCGTGCCCGCCGAAAGGCGAGTGCAGGTGGCAGGCGTCGCCGGCCAGAAAGACACGGCCTTCGCGGTAGTGGTCGGCGATGAGGCTGTGTACGGTCCAGTCGTCGCGGGTGATCAGCTCGAGCGGGTAGTCACGGCCAATGGCCGCGCGCGCGTTTTCCAACAGCACCTCGGTCGCCACGTCCCAACCGGCGACCTTGGTCCAGTACCACAGATCGCCGCGGTCCATGGGGCCGATGATGCCCGCCGCCTCCTCATCGACGATCCAATGGAAGAGCGCTTTGATGAGGTCGGGGTCGTCGTTGAGGCCCGGGATTCGCAGGATGAGGGTAGCGCTGGATACGATGTCACGTTGGCCGTTCATGCCAATGCCGAGACTGTCGCGCACGAAGCTGCGCCCGCCATCCGCTCCGACCAGGTGCCGGGCGCGAAAGGTGCTTTCCTCCCCGGTGCGGACATGCCTCACCAGTGCGTTGACGCCGGTATCGTCCTGGTCGAAGCCGATCAGCTCCCGGTCGAACGTCAACTCCGCCAGCTGCTCGTCGGCGACATGCTCGGCAAGGATCCCCTCGACGACATATTGCGGGATGAACTCCGCATGCTCGGGAAACGCCTCATAGGTTTGCGGCGTCGCGCAGAAAGCGTCGTTGAACGTGTAGACCGGCTCATCGAACAGGCCGGTGCGGAAGATCACGTCGCGGGGAAAATCGGGGCTGAGCGGCGAGCGTTCGCGCATCTGCTGGGCAAGCCCCCAGCGGCGCATGTGGGTCATCGTTCGGATATTGGTGGTTTTGGCGCGCGGCTGGACACCTGTACGGTCGTTCTTCTCGACCACGCGAACCGTGCGGCCACGCATGGTCAGCTCGGTCGCAAGCGCCAATCCGACGGGACCGGCCCCGACGATCAGGACATCGGCGTCGAAATGTTCGCCGGCCATCGCGTCCTCCATGCGCTTTTGCCCGCCCGCCGGTCTTCAGGCCGCGACGACGGTGTTGCGCAGGAGGCCGATCTTCTCGACCTCGACCTCGCAGACGTCGCCGGGTTTCATGAAAACCTTGGGATCGCGAGCCGCCCCGACGCCCGACGGCGTGCCGGTGACGATGAGGTCGCCCGGGCGAAGCGTCATGCCGACGCTCAGATGCGAGACGAGATCGGCGACCGAGAAGATCAGATCGTCGGTAGTGGCGTCCTGCATGACCTCGCCATTGAGGCGGGTGGTCAGGCGCAAGCCCTCTCCGCCGGCCGGCAGCTCGTCGGCGGTGACGAAGACCGGGCCGAGCGCGCCGGTGTTGTCGAAGTTCTTGCCGATCGTCCACTGGCTGATGCGAAGCTGGAAGTCGCGGATCGAGCCGTCGTTGAAGATCGTGTAGCCGGCCACGTGATCCAGCGCGTCTTCCTTGGAGATCGCTCGGCCGGCCCTGCCGATGACGGCGACGAGTTCTCCTTCATAGTCGAACTGGTCGGAAGCAGCCGGTCTGACCAGGCCCACCCCGTGCGGAACCAGGTTCGAGTTGAAGCGAACGAATACGGTGGGAAAGGGCGGCGGCTCCATGTTGCTCTCTGTCGCGTGGTCGACATAGTTCAAGCCGACGCACAGAACCTTGTCGGCGCGGCGGAACGGAAGCGTCAGGGCGATCCGGTCGCGGTCGATTTCACGACCGGCAGCCAGGGTCTCGGCCGCGGCGGCGAAGCCGCCGGAGCGGACCAGGTCGTCGAGATCGCCGGGCCAATCCGCACTGTCTTCGGTCAAGCCGCGAAGCTCGCCGCTGGCGGTTTCGACTGCTAGGCCGTCCCTTCCATTCTCCTCGAAACTGATGAAACGCACCCGGCTGATCCTCCCGATCCCTGCTGTGGTCGAGTCGTTGCCGTGACACTACACACATGAAACTGCATATTGCAATAAAAAATATATATTTGTGTATTTCGCGCATTTCTGGCATGGAATTCCTATGAATGTGGTGGCGGAGCATAAGAGCCGGACGGCGCAGACATACGAGCAGCTTCGCGACGCCATCGTCGACGCCCGCTACGCCCCCGGCGAGAAGCTGCGGATCGATCACCTGAGCCGCGAGTTGAATGTCAGTTCCGGCGCCACGCGCGAAGCGCTGTCGCGTCTGACTGCGGAGGGCCTGGTCATTGCGGTGCCGCAAAAGGGCTTCGTGGTGGCGCCCATCTCGCGCCGCGACCTGAAGGACTTGACCGAGGTCCGCATCGAGGTGGAAGGACGGTGCCTCGCCCAGTCAATAGAGAACGGGGACCTGGAATGGGAAGGCCGCGTACTCTCGGTGCATCATCGGCTGAGTTCCCTGGGCCATGTCTATGACCTTCTGGGAAAACCGGAGGTTCGACGTTGGCACAAACTCCACGAGGAGTTTCACGACCAACTGACCTCGGCATGCACCAACACGTGGTGGCTGCGCCTGCGCCACCAGCTCTACATCCAGTCCGAGCGCTATCGCCGGCTGTCGGGACCAGCCGATGAAACCGACCGCGACGTGGCGGCCGAACACGCCATGATCGTCGATGCGACCCTAGCCCGCGACATGGATGGCGCATTGCGGCATATGAAAGATCACCTGAACAGAACCACCGAGATTCTGCTGGCGTCCCGGATGCCGTTTACGGATGCGCGGTAACGCCTGCGCACATCATCGCGACGCGCCGCACATCCCGTCAAGATAAGCGATGGTCTGCATCCAGGCCGTCTTGGCCGCCTGCGCGTCGTAAGTGGCCCGGTAATCGCACATGAAGCCGTGCTCGGCGTCGAAGACGTGTATCTGTGCGTCCGGCTGGGCGCCGCGGATCGCCTCGACATCCTCCATTGGAATGGAGTGATCGCGCGAACCGAAATACATCATCAGCGGGCAGCGGGCCTTTTCGTCCTTCATGCCCGCGATCTTGCCGCCGTAATAGGGGATGGCGCACAGGAACCCGTCGAGCCGTGTGGCGGCCGCAAACGCCACCGAGCCGCCCAGGCAGTAGCCGGTCACCGAGACCGGGCTGTAGCCGGCCAGCGCATCATGCAGGCTGACTCATCTCAGTCGGTTCGAGCTGTGGCGGAGCAGTGCGGTCTTTCGCAGGCGCCTTGCTGGCGCCGGATCAACCATTTGAATGAGAGCGGCGTCATTGAGAGACAGGTGGCTGTGCTAAATCGAAAACTGTTGGGTTTCGATCTCACGGCATTCATACGTGTAAAACTCAGCGAGAATGCAGCCGACCGCCTTCTGGAGTTTGAAGCAGCCGCTATGCGGCTGACCGAGGTTCAGGAGCTTCAGCTGATCTCAACGGAGAATGCTTATCGCATGCGGGTCGTGGTCCCGTCTTTCTCCGATTACGAATATTTCTTCCGCGAGCGTCTCGGTAACCTGCCATACTTTCAGGATGCTAACTCGTCCTTCGTCGTTTCCGAGCCGAAATATTCATTTGCGCTACCCTTGTGAGGATTTGCTCAGCGGTGCCCATGCCGTCCGGCACACGGCACAGAGTTGCGGCCAGACCAGAACGACGACGCCGACAAATCCAAGCGCAAGGCCATCGGTGCGCCAGATGGTCATGCGTTCCGACAACAACGGAACCGCGGCCGCCGCCATACCTCCTCCTACGGATCAGAAGTAGGATCCAGAACGAGCACGAAGCGCGTTTCACCAGTGCCCTCAATTGGCGGGGAGCGGTGCAGAAGCCCTGATTGAGGCGTTTCAGGCCAGAGCGTTCCGCGCATCAGCATTGGTGAACCGGTCGGCACGGTTGATATGTGGCGGGGCTCTTCGCCATTTTTGGAAACGCCAAACTGCGTTCCCGTGCCCCGATAGGTGCAAACCAGCCGTACGCGGATGGCGTCTTTGTGGAACTTGGAACAGGCATTGTTCGTGACCCTGTCCAACCGCAGCCGCAGATAAGAAGCGCGCATCCTCTCGCAAAAAAGATCCGCCAGTGCGGTGATATCGTTGATCAGCAGATCGCGCTCAGGCGCATTCGGCATCTGCGCGACCTCGCAGAGCTGGTGTACCGCGTCACAGGTCGCTTCCGGCCTGAGGACCAGCCGACCCTCAGGCAGGTGGTCTGGCGCCAGGCCGTCTATCCATGACTGGAAGTCAGGCAATGGCGTCCTTTGCCAGATGGCGGCCGCGCAACTCGGCTTCCCAATGGCGTCAAGGGCGTCTGGCCCTGCAAGGATGGTGACACAATCTGCTTCATCATATGCGGTTGGAGTGGGTGTTTGGCGAAGAAGGGCACTCATGCCGCTTGGTCCGCGCGTCGCCAAATGGGAAATGGATCGCGGTAGTTTGGCAGATCGTCCGGCCCGGGCGCCTGCGACACCGGCACCAGACAGGCATCCAGACGCGCTTTCAAATCAGCCCAGTCTATTCCCGCGCCGATAAAGACAAGCTCCTGGCGCCGATCTCCCCAAGGCTCCTGCCAATGGGCCTGCATATAGGCGCGCGCGGTCTCATGGGTAGGCCTTTGCGCTTCAGGCACGCTGGCCCACCATTGACCCAATGGCGAGATCGACGACAGCGCACCGGCAAGCGAGAATTCAGCAACCCATTGCGGCCGGGACGCGATCCAGAAATGCCCCTTTGCGCGGATGACACCGGGCAGGGCCTCGGTGAGCAGCCTTTGGATTTTTTCCGGCACGAAAGGCCGACGGGCCCGATAGACAAAGGAGGCAACGCCGTATTCCTCCGTTTCCGGCACATGGTCGGCAAAGCCGTACAGCTCCTTTGCCCACAGGGGGTGCTCATGGGCCTTCTGGAAATCAAACATCCTGGTATCGAGAATGGCGCCGGCGTCCACGTCTGAATGATCCGTCTCGATGATCCGGGCATCGGCGTTCAAGCTGCGGATGATTTTGCGCGCCGCGTCCACGCGCTGCGGCCCCGCATCGGTCACCTTGTTAAGGATGACCACGTCGGCAAACTCGATCTGGTCGGTCAGCAGGTGGACAAGCGTGCGCTCATCTTCTTCGCCGAGCGTTTCACCGCGATCGTGGAGAAAGTCATGGGATGAGAAGTCTTGCAGCAGATTGACCGCATCGACCACCGTCACCATGGTATCGAGACGGGACACATCGGACAGGCTGAGTCCCTCTTCGTCACGAAACTCGAATGTGGCGGCAACGGGCAGCGGCTCCGAAATGCCGGTCGATTCAATCAGCAGATAATCAAACCGATCTTCGCAGGCCAGACGACGAACCTCTGCCAGAAGGTCATCGCGCAGGGTGCAACAGATGCACCCGTTGGACATCTCGACCAGCGTTTCATCGGTGCGGCTGAGTTGCGTATCAGCGCGCACCAGATCGGCGTCGATATTGACCTCGGACATGTCGTTGACAATGACGGCCACACGACGACCATCGCGATTGTTCAAAACGCGGTTGAGAAGCGTGGTCTTGCCGGCGCCCAGAAAGCCGGACAAAACCGTCACCGGAAGGCGGGTATCGGACATGATTGCGTCTCCAGGGAAGGGGCAGGTCACGTAACTAGCTAAGTTACTAGATACATGCAACTCAATTTGTTACGTTTGGGCCCAATCCGAACAGAGCATGATTGTGAAACGAAACAGCCGCCTTTCTCTGGCCCTTCATACGCTTGGTCACATGGCGGGCGAGCCCGATCGCGTGCAGACATCGGCGCAAATGGCCCGGCACGCCGGCACCAATGCGGTGGTTGTACGGCGCGTGTTGGGGCGATTGCGTGAGGCGGGTTTGTTGATCTCGGAGAAAGGGCATTCCGGTGGATGGCGGCTTGCCCGATCCCCTCAAGCGATCACGCTTGCCGATGTATATCTTGCTTTGGATGAGCGACTGGTGACGACGGGGAATGAAAGCGACGCGCCTGGCTGCTCAGTCGAACTCGCATTGCGCAAACGTGTTTCAGACGTCATGGCCGACGTCGAGCGTACCCTTATCGAGCGGCTGGCCGCGACCACGATCGCCGAAGTATGTCATCGCGAGCGCCAGAGTTCTGCATAAAACCTGCGAACCAGTGTCCGCCGCGCATCTTCTTGGCGGTTTCTCGCCGGCCGCTCTTTTCGATGCTCTTCAGGAGATACAGCACCTCGGCCGGGTTGATCTCGTTGATGGGCCGGTTGTGGATCGGCTTGGCCAGGTCCAGCAGATACCACCGCTTCCTGCTCGTGGCGGCGGGAGCCAGCTCACGCTCCTGGCAAGCGTCCAGGTACTCCTCGACCACCAGCTTGAACGTGGTGCGTGAAGCCACTTCGGCTTACTGCTGCTCCAGCTTCTTCTGCGTGGCTGGGTCGAGGCCATCGGCCAGCTGTTCGCGCTCGACCTCTCGTTTCCGCCTGGCCTTTGCCAGCGATGCAGCTGGGTAAGCACCGTGGGTCAGCAGGCGCTCTTCGCCGAGGTGCACATATTTCTGCCGCCACAGCTTGGAGCCGTCTGGGTTGACGAGCAAACAGGCCCAAACCGTCATACAGCTTGTATGGTTTGGGCCTGGGCTTCGCCTTTCGAATCGCAAATTCCGAAAGGGGCAACTGGGGTATCTCTGCGCAAACTCACTGCGGATACCCCAAAAAGTACCCCACTTCTGGTGGCGAAACGGGGGTATCGCGCGTTCCGGTATGTTCATCAGATGAACACAAAAACGGAAGAAAAATCAATGAGTTTGGAGCGAAATGAGCAGCTCTGAGAAGCTGATGTGGTGCCCAGGAGAGGACTCGAACCTCCACGACCTTTCGATCACTAGCACCTGAAGCTAGCGCGTCTACCAGTTCCGCCACCTGGGCAGGCAGGGCCAGACCTTTAAGGCTCGGTTGAGGGGCTGTCAACGGCAATGCCTCGCGCCATGGCCCACCTGCCAGGTCGACGGCCGGCGCGCTTTCAATCGCCGGCAAACGTGCTATTGAATCACCGGCTTTTTTGAATGCGGCAGCCTGGTGGACCAGCGGATCGACCCACTTCGCATTCTTCGGGCTGGCAGCATTGGTGGACTGGAAAGGCGAGCACGATGACATCGTTCCACGGCGGAAGAACCGTCACCGTATTTGGCGGGTCGGGCTTCGTCGGCCGCCACGTGGTTTCCGCGCTGGCCAGGCGGGGATACCGGGTGCGCGCGGCGGTGCGTCGGCCGGATCTTGCCGGACATCTGCGCCCGCTGGGAGAACTGGGTCAGATTCATGCCGTACAGGCCAATGTACGAATCGACTGGTCAGTCGAGCGCGCCGTCGATGGCGCACACGCGGTGGTCAATCTGGTCGGTATACTGGGCGAGAGCGGCAAACAGCGCTTTGATGCGGTGCATGTGGAAGGCGCGCGCGCCATCGCCAAGGCGGCGCGCAAGGCCGGCGCGCGCCTGGTCCACATGAGCGCCATCGGCGCCGACCGGCAAAGCGCCTCGAACTATGCCCGCAGCAAGGGAGAGGGCGAGGCCGCGGTTCGCCGCGCCGCTGGCCAAGCGGTGATCGTGCGCCCTTCAATCGTCTTCGGACCGCTGGACGACTTTTTCAACCGGTTTGCCGCCATGGCGCAGCTGTCGCCGGTTCTTCCATTGATCGGCGGCGGCCATACGCGCTTCCAGCCGGTCTATGTAGGAGACGTCGCCGAGGCGATCGCCGGTGCTGTCGATGGCCGACTTGCCCACGGCAGGAGCTATGAATTGGGCGGACCGGAGATCGTCACCTTCCGCCAATGCATGGAGCTGATGCTGGCGGAAATCGGCCGCTCACGCGCCCTCGTGTCGATCCCCTGGCCGATCGCACGGCTGGTGGCCCGGTTGACAGGCTGGCTGCCCGGCGCGCCGATCACGCTCGATCAGGTGATCATGTTAGGGCAAGACAACATCGTTTCCGCCGGCGCGATCCGGCAGAAGCGTACGCTGGAAGGAATTGGCGTCACCCCGCGCACCATGGCTTCGGTCCTGCCCTCCTATCTGGTGCGCTTCCGCCCGCACGGGCAGTTCAGCCGACCGGTTGACGCCTGAGAGGTCTTATGAGCGGCTCCGGCCCGCTCCCCGGCCAGCCACCCTCTCGAGGATACTGCCGTGGGGTGGCTGGGAGGGGGAGCGGGCTGGAGCCGTTTAAGAAAGAATCGCCCAGGAATCGGAAGAAGACGCGAGCACTTCCACGGGCTGATCGATGCCTTTGAGTTCGAAGGTGCCGGCCAGGCGATATGTGCGCTTCGACAGCGAAGCAATTTCCTTCGACACCAGCACCTGCCGGTTCAGCTGCGAGCATAATCCCTCGATACGTGCGACCTGGTTGACCGCAGCGCCGATCACGGTGAAATCGAGCCGGTCGGCGCCGCCCACATTGCCGTAGAACACATCTCCCACATGCAGCGCCACGCCGAAATCGAGTTCGGCGGGCCAGTCGTCGGATTGCCGCGCCTGGATCAGCTCGCCCAGCGCCGCTTCCGCCCGCGCCACCGCGCCTGCGGCATCGGGCTCGACGGGGAAGATCGCCAGGATGGCGTCGCCGATGAATTTGAGCACCTCGCCGTCGTGGGCGCTCAACACCTCGCTTACCGCGCCGAAATAGACGTTGAGGCGGTCGAGCAGCGCCTGGCTGTCCAGCCGTGTCGATAGGCCGGTGAAGTCGCGCAGGTCGCAATACCAGATCACGGCGGTGATGTGGCTGCCATCCCCGCGAGCGATCCTGCCGTCGAGCACCTGACTGCCGGAGCGCCGGCCTACGTAAGTGTCAAGCAAAGTGCGCGCGGTGTTGCGAAGCACATGGGTCTCCAGAACCGCCGAGAGCGCGGGGCATAGCGCCACCAGGCGGTCGTAATGCTCGTCCGGGAAGCCGCCGGGCGTCTTGGTGCACGCGGTGAACGCCTTGTGCGACCCGTCGGAAAAGGCAAGCGGTATCGCGGCATACTCGGTATAGCCTTGCTCGGCCAGCTCCCTGCCGATGGCAAACCGGTCTCGATCGCCATCCTGTTCCAGCTTCAGCCGGTGGCCTTTGCCCTCGCTGTACATGGAGTAGATCGGGCTATCGCGCATGGTCTGCATGTTTTCCGCGGTCCACATGAGCCAATGATCGCTGCCGCCCTCGTCTGCCGACCAGGATGCGAACGCCGATTGGGCGATCGGGTGCAGCAGCGGTGCGCCCAGCGTTGAGCGTTCCACCGGCAGGCCCTCCTCGCGCAGTCGCAGGCACAGGCCGGTCAGCAGGTCGCTCAGCCGGGCTGTCGACCGGCCTTCGCTCAGCAGCCATTCATCCGCGTTCGTTCGAGTTCCCATGGGCGGTTTCACTGGTCAGCCCGGAACGGCGGCCAACCAGATCAACCCGGCCGTGCCGACAACCAACCGCCACCAGGCGAAGAATGCGAAACCGTGCCGGGAGACGAAGTCAAGAAGGGCACGAACCACGGCCACCGCGACGATGAACGAAGTGACGAAGCCTATGGCGATGATCGCCGCGTCGGAACCGTCGAGCCGGTCGACGTTTGCATACAGATCGAAGACGAAGGCGCCGGCCATAGTCGGCATGGCCAGAAAAAACGAAAACTCGGCCGCTGAACGTTTGTCCGCGCCCATCAGCAGCGATCCGGCAATGGTCGCACCCGAGCGCGAAGTCCCCGGAATCAGCGCCAGACATTGAAAGATTCCGATCTTCAGGCACAGGGACAGCGGAAACTCCATCACGTCGCGATAGCGCGGCTCGACCGCCAGCCGATCGATCCACAACAAGGCGATCCCGCCTAGGATCAGCATGACGCAGACCAGTACCGGGGTTTCGAACAGCACCGTCTTGATGAAGCTGTGTCCGAGCGCGCCGATGATCGCCGCCGGCAGGAACGCAACGATCACCCCGGTGACGAAGCGACGCGCGACCGGATCGCTCGGCAGCGCGCGGGCCAGTTGCAACAGGCGGGTGAAATAGACCGTGAAGATGGCGGCGATGGCGCCGAGCTGAATCAGCACCTCGAACACCTTGCCCGTCGATTCAAATCCGATCACCTCGCCAATCAACAGCAGGTGCCCGGTCGACGAGACTGGGAGAAACTCGGTGAGCCCCTCGACGAAGCCGAGCACGATCGCGCCGACGATGGTCTGTTCGTTCATGTGTCTACCGCAGAAAATCCGCCGGCCAGCCGGAGCGGGCGACCGGGATGGTTTGGCTGTGTGGCAGCGATGGCGCCAGCATTAGACGTGTTGCTGCCCCATTGCACTATGCGTTATGAGAATTTTGCGGCGACGATTACCCACGCCGCCGGTTGTTTCGCTTTCGCCGGTGTTCGGTCCGGCGGATTCGCGAACACGTTCACCGACAGCCGAATACGCCATCGATGGGGTTTGCCACCAACCAGATGCTGAAACTGTACCACCATCCCATGTCGGCCGGTTCACGCTACATCAGGTTACTGTTGGGGGAATATGGCCAGACCGCCGAATTCGTCGAGGAAAAGTTCTGGCGACGGCGGCCGGAGTTCCTGGCGCTCAACCCGGCGGGAACCCTGCCCGTTATGATCGAGGAGGGTGCCGAGCCGCTCTCGGGCGCATTGGTCATCGGCGAGTTCCTCGATGAAACCCGCGGCGCGACCATGCGCGAGAAACGGCTGATGCCCGACGCGCCGCATGCGCGCGCCGAAGTGCGCCGGCTGGCCGAGTGGTTTTTAATCAAGATGGAGCAGGAGGTCACCCGCTATCTGACGACGGAAAGGGTGTTCAAGCTGCTCATGGAAACGGGCGAAGGCGGCGGTGCGCCGGATTCGGCCGTGATTCGCGCGGGCAGGGCCAACTTCAAGAACCACCTACAGTATATCAGCCACCTGGCGTCGACCAGAAACTGGCTGGGCGGCCACCGTGTTTCGCAGGCCGATCTCGCAGCCGCGGCGGTGCTGTCGATCATGGACTATCTGGGCGAGATCACCTGGAGCGAGGAACCTGCGGCGCGCGAATGGTATGCGCGGATAAAATCGCGTCCGTCGTTCCGCCCCCTGCTCTCCGACAAGATCGCCGCGCTGCCGCCGGTAGCTCATTATGTCGATCTGGATTTTTGAACGGTGCGCGACGAGCCGCTGAAGATCAGGCTGAAGAAGGCGGCGCTGGAGTTGGGCTTCGACGACTGCCGTGTCACCAGTGCCGATCTGGACGACCGCGTTAGCCGCGATCTGGACGGCTATCTGGGCGCCGGCCATCACGGCACGATGGGCTGGATGGCCGACACAAGCGAGCGCCGCTCGCACCCGCGCCGGCTGTGGCCCGACGCGCGCTCGGTAGTCGTGCTCACCATGAACTACGCACCCGACGACGATCCGATGGCCAGCCTGGCGAAGCGATCGGCCGGAACGATCTCGGTATATGCGCGAAACCGCGACTATCACGACGTGATCAAGGGACGCCTGAAACAGCTTGCCGGTAAGCTGGCCGCATGGACCGGCGCCGACGTCAAGGTATTCGTGGACACAGCGCCGGTCATGGAGAAACCCCTTGCCGAAAGGGCCGGCGCCGGCTGGCAGGGCAAGCACACCAATCTGGTCTCGCGCGAATTCGGCTCATGGCTGTTCCTGGGGTCGATTTTCACGACCGCCGCGATCGAACCGGATGACGGTGAGATCGACCATTGCGGCTCATGCCGCGCCTGTATGGATGTCTGTCCCACCGATGCCTTTCCCGCCCCTTACCGGTTGGACGCGCGTCGATGCATTTCCTACCTGACGATCGAGCATGCCGGGCCCATCCCCCGTGAACTGCGTAGCGCCATGGGCAACCGGATTTACGGCTGCGACGACTGTCTGGCCGCATGCCCGTGGAACAAGTTCGCCCGGACCGCCAGCGAGACGAAGTTCGCCGCTCGCGAAGATCTGCGTTCACCGTCCCTGGCCGAGCTTTCCAGGCTGACCGACGCCGGCTTTCGCGCCTTGTTTTCGCGTTCCCCCATCAAACGGATCGGTCGAAACCGGTTCATTCGCAACGTGCTGATTGCCGTCGGCAACTCCGGCGACCCCGGCCTGAAGCGATCGGCGCTGCCGCACCTCGCTGATGACAATCCGGTGGTGCGCGCCGCCGCCGTGTGGGCGCTCGCGCAGCTGTGCGACCCCGATGAGTTCGCCCGACTACACGACAGACACGGCCGGCGGGAAGAAGATGGCGATGTGCGCGAGGAATGGGCTGTTGCGCGCGACCAGGTGCTCGTACCCGCCCTATGAGCATTAGTTTGGATCATCTCCTGATCTTCGGCCTGGGATATTCAGCCGGCGCCATCGCCGAGCGTTTAAAAGGCCGTTTCAAGATGGTCTCCGCGACCACGCGCTCGCCCGAAAAGGCCGATGCCATAGCGGCTGGCGGTCTGCACCCGATCCTGTTCGACGGCGAAAGCTGCACCGAGGAACTGGCTGACGCGATCGGCCGGGCCACCCACATCGTCCATTCCATCGCTCCTAAGGACGGCGTCGATCCCGTATTGGCGCACTGCCGTCGGCCGCTGGAGAACGCCGACAATCTGCGCTGGCTGGGCTATCTGTCGACCGTCGGCGTCTACGGCGATCATGGCGGCGCCTGGGTCGATGAGATGACCCCGCCCAAGCCGGTCTCCAAACGTTCGGTCGCACGGCTCACGGCCGAGCGCGCCTGGCTCGACTTCGGCAAAGCCCGCAGTGTCGCGATCGCCGTCCTGCGCCTTTCCGGCATCTACGGGCCGGGCCGCAACGCCTTGATCAAGGTCGCCGACGGAACCTCGCGCCGGCTGGTCAAGCCTGGCCAGGTTTTCAACCGCATCCACCGCGACGACATTGCAACGGCGGCCGGCCTGGCGCTTACCGCGGCGGCGCGCGGCGTGTTCAACATCACCGATGATGAGCCTGCGCCGCCGCAGGACGTGGTTGCTTTCGCCCATGAGCTGGCGGGCGTGTCGCCACCGCCGGAACTCGACTTCGAGAAGGTCGAACTGACCCCCATGGCACGCTCGTTCTATGGCGAGAACAAGCGGGTCTCCAATGCCAAGTCCAAGGCGGAACTTGCCATGGCCTATACCTGGCCCGACTACCGGACGGCGCTTGCCGCGATGTGGGCCGACGGTTCCTGGCGATAATCCGGCGCCGATCGGGCGGCTGCAAATGGCTTGGATTTTCACCCCTTGAACCCATATGGTAGGGCACCGGGCCGGGGAGCCGCCGCATGACCAAAGCCAAGGCAAAGCGAAAGCTGACCACGATCTACTGCGCCGACGTGCAGAGCTACTCGTCGCTGATGGCGCGCGACGAGGCGGCGACGCTTGAACGCCTGCAGCGTTACCGCGCGATTATGGACGAATTGTTCGCCAAATATGAGGGCCGCAAGGTCAACACCTGGGGCGATGCGGTAATCGCCGAGTTCCCCTCGGTGGTCGAGGCGGTCCGCTGCGCGGTCGACGTACAGGACGCGATCGGCGCGGAAAACCGCGACCTGCCGGACAATCGGCAGATGTGGTTCCGCATCGGCATCAATCTCGGCGACGTCATGCAGGACGGCGAGGACCTTTACGGCGACGGAGTGAACGTAGCCTCACGATTGGAATCGATGGCCGATCCCGGCGGCATCATGGTATCCGAAACCGTATACGAGCTGACCCGCAAACAGCTCACCTTCGGCTATGAGTTTGCCGGCGAGAAGGCGATCAAAGCGGGCGAGGGGCCGATTATCGGCTATCGGGTGCGCATGCCGGGCTCCAACCACCCGCCCGAGGAAACCACCGACGAGGCGCAGGCGTCTGACGAGGAACATCCCGAATTCGAGCATGCCGGTCGCGGCCATTCGTTCCACGACCATCGCTCGGTGCCGATGAACCAACTTGTCGAGCGGCTGGAGCGCTTCCGCAACTGGTTTTCCAATCAGCCCAGAAGGGTCCGCTTCTCGGTCGGCATGATCGGCTTCTTTTTCGCCATCAACCTGCTGTTCTCCGGCCTGGCGACGCCATGGTTCATCTTTCCTTCATTGCCGTTCGCACTGCATATTCTGATGAGCATGCGCTCCCGCAAGGGATGAGGCGTCACAGCCAAGCGTTCGAAACCGCATCTCGCGCGCGATCACGCCCGCTTGTTCTGCCGGTTCTCCACCAGGTCGTCCACTACCGCCGGATCGGCCAGCGTCGAAGTGTCGCCCAGGCTGGCGAAATCGTCCTCGGCGATCTTGCGCAGGATGCGGCGCATGATCTTGCCCGAGCGCGTCTTCGGCAGGCCCGGCGCGAACTGGATCTTGTCGGGCGACGCGATCGGGCCGATATCGGTGCGCACATGGTTGCGCAGTTCCGTGCGCAGTTCCTCGCTGGGCTCGCTGCCCGTCATCAAGGTGACATAGCAGTAGATTCCCTGGCCCTTGATGTCGTGCGGGTAGCCGACGACCGCGGCTTCTGAGACCGCCTCGTGAGCGACCAGGGAGGATTCCACCTCCGCCGTGCCCATGCGGTGTCCCGATACGTTGAGCACGTCGTCGACCCGGCCGGTGATCCAGTAATAGCCGTCCTCGTCGCGCCGGCAGCCGTCGCCGGTGAAATACATGCCCTTGTACGTGGAGAAATAGGTCTCGACGAACCGCTCGTGGTCGCCGTAGACGGTCCGCATCTGACCCGGCCAGGAATCCGCGATGCACAGATTGCCTGACGCGGCGCCCTCAAGCTCGTTGCCGTCAGCATCCACCAGAACCGGCCGTACGCCGGGCAGCGGCCGCGTGGCCGAACCGGGCTTGAGCGCGGTTGCGCCCGGCAGGGGCGAGATCAGGATGCCGCCCGTCTCCGTCTGCCACCATGTGTCCACGATCGGGCAGCGCGCCTCACCGACCACATGGTAATACCACTCCCAGGCTTCCGGATTGATCGGTTCTCCGACGCTGCCTAACAGCCGCAGCGATTTGCGCGAGGTCGAGGTGACCGGATCGTTGCCGGCCTGCATCAGCGCGCGGATTGCGGTGGGCGCGGTGTAGAAGATGTTGACCTGATGCTTGTCGCAGACCTGCCAGAACCGCGACAGGTCGGGATAGTTGGGCACGCCTTCGAACATCAATGTGGTGGCGCCGTTGGCGAGCGGCCCGTAGACGATGTAGGAGTGGCCGGTCACCCAGCCCACATCCGCAGTACACCAGTAGATGTCGCCGTCGTGATAATCGAAGACATACTGATGGGTGAACGAGGCCCATACCGCGTATCCGCCGGTGGTATGGAGCACTCCCTTCGGCTTGCCGGTCGATCCTGACGTGTACAGGATGAACAGCGGATCTTCGGCGCCCATCGGTTCGGGCGGACAATCGTGCGAGGCCGCCTCCACCGCGTCATGATACCAGACATCACGCCCGTCGACCCAGCCGATGTCGCCACCGGTGCGTTTGACCACGAAAACGGTCTTGACCTGCTGGCCGTCGCGCGCGGCGATTTCGATCGCCTTGTCGGTGTTGGCCTTGAGCGGAATCGGCTTGCCACCGCGAACGCCTTCATCGGCGGTGATCACGAAATCCGAGCTGCAGTCCTCGATGCGCCCGGCCAGCGCGTCGGGTGAAAACCCGCCGAACACCACCGAATGCACCGCGCCGATACGCGCACAGGCAAGCATCGCGTAGGCCGCTTCCGGGATCATCGGCATGTAGATGGTAACGCGGTCGCCTTTCTTGACACCGGCCGATTTCATCGCGTTGCCCAGGCGACAAACATGGCCGTGCAGTTGGCGATAAGTAATCTTGGTGTCCTGGGCGGGGTCGTCGCCCTCCCAGATGATGGCGACCTGGTCGCCGCGGCTTTCCAGATGACGGTCGATGCAGCTGGCGGTGATGTTGAGCACCCCGTCCTCGAACCATTTGATCGAGACATCGGGATAGCCGTAGTTCGCGTTCTTGACCTTGGTGTACGGCTTGATCCAGTCGACCCGCTTGCCTTCCTCCGCCCAGAAGGCGTCCGGGTCGGCCCGGCTGGCGTCCAGCATGTCGCGATATTTTTCCTCGTCGATCCAGGCGGTTTTCGCCAGCTCGGCGGGGACCGGATACAGGTGGACTTCTTCCGACATGGACGGACTCCCAAGATTAGTGGATCGAATTCGGTTACCGCAAATGCCCGGAGCCGGCAACCGACTTGGGATGATCGGTTGCCGCACCAGGCTTGAACTTCGTCTGGAGTAGGACTAGGCGCCCATCCAGCCCAGGATCAGGCCCTGGACGACCAGCACCACCAGCCAGTGGCCGCCGTCGATGACGGTCAGGTCCCAGCCGTGTCCCTGGAAGCGGTGGTTGACGGTCATCGTCGGAACGACAAAGCCGAGCCACAACAGGAAGCCGGTAAGTATGCCCGCATAGACCGAGAAGGTGCCGACGTGGAAAATAACGCCGAACAGCACGACGGCGATGATCAACTGGCAGATGGCCGAGATGATATACAACGACGCCCTCTGCTCGATGTCCTCGGGCTTGAGCCCGGCCGCCGCCATCCATTGCTTGCCAAGGCCGCCGTACCACGCCGCGCCGATCGCCATCGATACGACCGCGGCGACAATCACGGACAGATAATTGACGTCACTTAAGAAATTCATGGGCTTTCCTTTCCTCGTCCCATACGTCACCCGATGTCGGGTGTACATCGATGCGCCCGGTTTGGGTCGCGTTACAGCGGCTTTAACGTCGCGCCGTCAAGCCCGCCCATGCGGCAGACTTCCATCCATTCGTCTTCCAGCACCGGTTGGACCGACAGTCGCATGTGGGTGACCAATGCCATCTTGGCCAGCTTCGGGTTGGCCTTCACCGCCGACAGAGCGACCGGGTTGGGCACATCACGCACCGCCTTGACGTCGACACAGTCCCAGCGCTCGTCGTCGGTCGTGCTGTCCGGGTGGGAAAGCGCGCAGACCTCGACGATGCCGACCACCTCCAGCCCTTCCTGGGAATGGTAGAAGAAGCCCCGATCGCCCAGCTTCATCTCGCGCATGTTGTTTCGCGCCTGGTAGTTGCGGATTCCGTCCCATTCCTCCCCGGCATCGCCCTTGGCCTTCTGCTGATCCCATGACCAGGTGGACGGTTCCGACTTGAACAACCAGTAACGCATCTGAAAACTCCGTTGCGGCCGGCGGTCGGCCGATCTTTCGCTATATCGACAGCAGCCGATGGTATTGCTTCCGTGCCGCGACTACAACGTCTCCGCCTTCAGCGGTCGCGACAACAGGGCTTCCACCGCCTCATGTGCGGTGATCGCCCGGCCAACCACCCTGGCTACGGTTTCGATGATCGGCGCCTCGATATTGGCTTTGCGGGCCAGTTCCGCTGCGATCCGCGCCGAATGGACGCCCTCGGCGAGCGCCAGCCCCTCGACCGGGTCGCCGCGGCCGAGCGCCATCCCGTAAGTGAAGTTGCGCGACTGCGTGGAAGAGCAGGTGAGCACCAGATCGCCCAGGCCAGACAGACCGGCAAGCGTTTCGGGCCTGGCGCCCAGTCCGGTTGCAAGACGAACCAGTTCGCTGAAGCCTCTTGCGATCAGCGCCGCCTCGGCGCTGGCGCCGAGGTTCATGCCACGGGCAGCGCCCACCGCCAGCGCCAGCACGTTCTTGAGCGCTCCGCCCAGCTCCACGCCGGTAATGTCGTCGCTGGCATAGATGCGAAAGGTCGACGACGACAGTTGTGCGGCAAGCGACGTGGCCAGCTTGAGGTCATCGCTTGCAATCGTAACAGCCGTCGGCAGGCCGCGTGCGACATCCGTTGCGAAACTGGGGCCGGAAAGCGCCGCGATCGCGGTTTGCGGCAGCATGGCCGTCAGCGTCTGGGCAGGAAGCCGGCCGGTCCGCTGGTCGATGCCTTTGGCGCACACGATGATGGTCGCGGGGACGGGCGCTTGATCGGCCAGCAACCGGCCGACTTCACCGATCGTCTGGGCGGGCGTGGCCAGGATGGCGGTCTCGGCTTGGGCAAGCGTTTGGCCCAGGTCGGCAGAGGCGCGGATATCCGCCTCCAGTTCGATCTCGCCCAGATAGGCGCGGTTGCGCCGCTCATGCGAAATCTGCTGAGCGGTTTCAGCGTCGCGCGCCCATTGGCGCACGTGAAGACCGGCACGAACCGCAGCACAGGCGAGTGCCGTTCCCCACGCCCCACCGCCGATGATCGCGATCCTGCCCGTGTTGCCGCTCATGCCTTGGCTCCGCGCTTGCCGAAGCCGACCAACGTCGGAGAGGCCTCGTCCAGCGGCCATCGCGAGCGCGGCGCGCAATCCATCGGCGAACGCTCTCCACGCTCCAGACGCTCCAGACCGGCCCAGGCGATCATCGCACCATTGTCGGTGCACAGCTGCGGCGGCGGCGCCACCAACCGCCAGTCTTTATCCCGGCACAGTTCGTCCAGGCGTCGGCGGATCACTCCATTCGCTGCAACACCGCCGGCGGCGACCAGCGCCGGACGATCGGCGGTCCCCTTTTCGATGGGCCCGGCCGTCTGCATGAAGATTTCCATTGCCCGGCCGCAGCGATCGACGATCACATCGCCGACCGCGGCCTGAAACGATGCGCAGATGTCGGCGATGTCCTGCTCGTTCGGCTCCTTCAGCTCGCCTGCAGCCGCACGCACCGCCGTTTTCAGCCCGGAGAACGACATGTTGAGGGACGGCTGGCCGGAAAGGGGCCGGGGAAAATCGAAACGGGTCTCATCGCCGCGCACGGCCGCCCGCTCCACGTTCGGTCCCCCTGGGAGGCCAAGGCCGAGCAGTTTTGCCGTTTTATCGAACGCCTCGCCCAGCGCGTCGTCGATCGTGGTGGCGAGCCGGTGATACCGGCCCAGGCCGGCCACCGTCAGAATCTGGCTGTGCCCGCCGGACACCAGCAGCAGCAGGTAGGGATACGCCAGGTCGTCAGTCAAGCGCGGCGTCAGCGCGTGCCCTTCCAGATGATTGACGACAATGAGCGGTTTGTCGGTCGCCGCCGCCATTCCCTTCGCGGTCATCAGCCCGACGATGAGCCCGCCGATAAGGCCGGGCCCGCCGGTGACCGCGATGCCGTCCAGATCGCCTACCGAACATTCCGCTTCGGCCAGCGCTTGGAGGATGGCCCGGTCGAGCAGGCTCAGATGCGCGCGCGCGGCAATTTCCGGCACCACGCCGCCGAAAGCCTGGTGCAGGTCGATCTGGCCCCGCACCACGTTGGATACAATGGCGGGGGCGCCGTCTCCGTCTCGGGCGACTACCGCCGCCGCGGTTTCGTCACAGCTGGTGTCGATGCCCAGAACGCGCATTGTGCCCCTTGGTCAAAGCCTGTAGTCAATGCCGAACACGTCTGGCATGGACGGCCAAGCAAAAGCAAATGTCGCGCGCACCCAATCACACCCAATCCACCCTGCGCATCGGCACAAGAGGCAGCGAACTGGCGCTCACCCAGGCGCGCGAAGTCCGCGATCGCCTGGTGCAGGCCGGGGTGCGCAAGGACACCGAGATAGAGATCGAGGTCATTCGCACAACCGGCGACCGCATCACGGACAGGCCGCTGGCCGACCTGGGCGGTAAGGGATTGTTCACCAAGGAGATCGAGGAGCAGTTGATCGACGGCCGGATCGATTTGGCGGTCCATTCGGCCAAGGACATGCCGACGCAGTTGCCCGCCGGACTGGAGCTTTCCGCCTTCCTGCCGCGCCAGGATCCCCGAGATGCGTTCATCTGCAACACTGTAGCGTCAATCGAAGCCTTGCCGGCCGGCGCCGTCGTCGGCACCGCGTCGCTGCGGCGTCAGGCCTTGGTGCGCCGATACCGTCCGGACCTTCAGGTAACCACCTTGCGCGGCAATGTGGGAACCAGACTGCGCAAGCTGGCTGACGGCGCGATCGACGCCACTCTTCTTGCGCTGGCCGGCCTCAACCGGCTTGACCAGGCCGATGCCGCCACCCAGCCGCTTGATCTCGATACGTTCCCGCCGGCGCCCGGACAGGGCGCCATCTGCATCGAAAGCCGCGTTGGCGACGAAGTCGTGCGGGCAGCGATCGCGCCCCTTAAGCACGGCGAGACCGAAACGGTCCTGGCGGCCGAGCGTGCCTTTCTCGCCGCCCTCGATGGCTCGTGTCGCACCCCCCTGGCCGGTCATGCGACGGTGGACGGCGGTGTGCTGAGGTTTCATGGCCTTGTCATCTCGCCCGATGGTGGCCAGGTCCATGAAGTCCGCCGCGATGCGGATGTGGGCGAGGCAGAGGCGGTCGGCCGCGATGCCGGCGAGGAGCTGCGCGCGGTCGCCGGTGCCGGATTCTTCGCCGACTGGAATTGAAGGTCGATGATGCCCGCTCGGGTTCTGCTGACCCGTCACGAGCCGGCAGCGGTCCGAACCGCGGCGAAGCTGCGCGCCGCCGGCCACGAACCGATCGTTCTGCCCTGCTCGCGTCTGGAGGACACCGGGACCCCAGTGCCGCCGGGCCGGTGGGCCGCCTTGATCTTGACCAGCACGGCAGCCCTGGATGTGCTGCGCACACGCGCGCAATGGGCGCAGATTCGTGAACGGCTTGAACAGCTACCGGTCTGGGTGGTCGGCCGGCTCACCGCGAAGGCGGCTCTAGACGCCGGTCTTCGCGAGCCAGATCTCGTCGCTTACGATGCCGCCGGCCTTGCCGAGCAGGTTGTTGGCCGTGCCGCCGGCGACGGGCCTGGCTCACGACCGATATTGTATCTGGCGGCGAGCGACAGGTCCTTTGACTTTGACGAGGTCTTTCGTCCGCAGGGAATCTCGCTCGAAACGGTCGAGGTCTATCGCAATCGGCTGGTCGTCCCGCCGGCCGAAGAAATTCGCCGTGCGGTTGGCGCAGCCGACACCGCGTTCCTATATTCGCGTCGCACCGCCTCGCATCTGATCGAACTTCTTCAGCGATACACCCGTGCCGATGATGTCTCCGCGCTGCACTTCGTTGCGATCTCGCCGGCGGTGGCGGATGTGGTTGCCTCAATGCCGAACGTGTCCATCGCCGCCGGCAAGGACGAGGAAGAAATGATCAATGCAATCGAGACAGATGAGCCGCGTTAGTGTGTCGCGTGTTGTTTGCGCGCAAACCGGTTATTGCCTACCATCGGGCGGTTCATCCACACTGTGTTGAGAAAGCGGCGCAATGGCGACCAGGCGCACCTCGAAACCCTCTACGCGAAAACCGGCGGCCCGCACGCGCAAGCCGGCCACGATCGATCTCAAGGCCGAGGACGTCACCGAAACTGCGACCAAGCCCGCCGCCAGGTCCGATCCCGCCGGCAGCGCGGATTCGCCCGGGCGCACCAGATCGACCAAGTCCGCCGCGAGCGCCACTCATAGACCGACGCCCGCATCAGCCCCCAAGGCCGCAACGCCGAAATCCGAACCGGCAGCCGCCGCAACCGCGCAAAGGACCACCTTCGTCGGCGGGCGGGCGGGTGCAGGCGGTGATGGAACCGGCGATGCCCCCTCCGCCGCCGCAAAACCAACCCCATCACCCTCGGAAAAGCCCGCTCCATCGCCTCGCGCACGAGCGAGTTGGGTTTCGTTGATCGCATCGGGCTTCATCGGCGCGGTGGTGGCCCTGGCCGGCCTCGTCGGCCTGGGCATTTTCGGCCTGAACGCGCTGATCAACGATCCCGCGGTGGAAAATCTGGTCGACAGCGAAATCCCGGCGGTGATCTCCCGGCTCGAAGCGGTGGAGCAGCAATTGGTCCAGGACCCGTTGGGGGCGCTGGATATCGATGGCCTGGTCAAGCAGCTGGAGGATGCGGCCGGCGTCGCGGAAGCAAGCATCAACCGGCAGATCGACGAAGAGGTCGAGCAGCTGAACGCCTCGATACGCCAGCTTGAAGATCGCGTGGCGGGCGAGGTCGAGCAGGCTGTCGATCTTTCTGCGATAACGAAACAGTTGGACGAGTTGGCCTCGCAGATCGAACGGGTTGACGCCGCCCTCGAAGCGTTGCCGGCAGCCGGCGGCCCCGAACTCGAGCAGATGGCCCAGCGTGTCGAGCAGTTGGCCGATGACGGCGCTGCCGCCAGCGGGACGTTGGCACAGGTGTCCGAAGCCGTTGACCGGCTTTCCGCTCGCTTCGACGACGAGTTTTCGCAGCGCCTCCAGGAGTTGGAAACCCGGCTGCAGGACGCGGCTGCAAGCCGCGGCCTGGTGGCGTCCGTCTCGGGCGCAGCGTTGAGGGCCGCGGTCGATTCCGGCTCGCCCTTCATGGCCCAGATCGCCAATGTACAGTCCCTGGTCGGCTCTAGCGGGCCGCTGACGCAGTTGAAGGCCTATGCGGAAACCGGAATCTCGACAGTCAAGCAATTGGCCGACCGGTTTGTACCGGTTTCGCGCGCGATCCTCGATACCGAGCAGCCCGAACCGAGCGGCGGGTTCTTTGATCGCCTATTCACCAACGCGAGATCGCTGGTCACCGTACGGCCGGTCGGCGTCGGTGAGGGCGATAGTGTGGCGGCGATCGTCTCGCGAATCGAAGCACACCTGGCAGCCGGCCGACTGCAGGGCGTGGTCGAGGAATGGAACGGCCTTCCCGATCCCGCTAAATTAGCGTCGTCCAACTGGATGCATGACGTCAAGGCGCGCATCGAGGCGGAGCGACTGGTCGAACAGGTACTGGGAGCCGTTGACGCACAGGCGGCAAACGACAGCTGATGGTCCGGATTTTCATCTACCTTCTTGCCGTTCTGGCCCTGGGATTCGGCTTCGCCTGGATAGCCGACCGGCCCGGCTATGTGACGGTGGTGTGGCAGGGGCAGCAATACGACACCTCGGTTATGGTGGCGTTCACCGCCATCGTTGTGCTGGTGGGCTCCATATTGCTTACCTGGGCGATCATGAGCGGCATCATCCGCTCACCACGATTGCTCGCCCGGTTTTTCGAGAACCGCCGCCGCGATCGCGGTTACGCTTCGCTTTCGCGCGGCCTGATCGCGGCCGGATCGGGAGATGCCATCCAGGCGCGCCGGCTTGCCAAGGAAAGCGCCCGCCTTCTCAGCAGCGAACCGCTGGTGGGGCTCCTGGAAGCGCAGACTTCGCTGTTGGAAGGCAAGCGAGACGTCGCCCGAACGACCTTCCAGGCGATGCTTGGCGATGACGCTACCCGCCTTGTCGCACTTCGCGGCCTTTACATCGAGGCGGAGCGCGAAGGCGAGCGGGAGGCCGCGCGGCAGTATGCGGAAGAAGCGGCCGCTCTTTCGCCGTCGCTGGCGTGGGCCGGTAACGCCAAGCTGCGGTACCAGTCGCTCGATGGCGAGTGGGAGGCGGCGTTGCGGACGCTCGAAGCCAATCGCGCGGCCGGGTTGGTGGACCGCGACACCGCCAAGCGCCATCGCGCGGTTCTGCTCACCGCACAGGCGATTGCGAACGAGGACGGCGATCCGCAGTCCGCCGCACGCCATGCCGCCGAAGCGGTCAAACTTGCCGGCGATCTGGTGCCGGCGGCCGTTGTAGGCGCGGCCGCACTGGCGCGCAACGGCGATATCCGCAAGGCGTCCAAGCTGATCGAGACGGTTTGGAAAAACGCTCCCCATCCCGAACTCGCGCAGGCCTATGTGCATATACGCGGCGGCGATTCGGCGCTCGACCGGCTCAAGCGCGCCAGACACCTGGCCGGCCTCAACTCCGGCCATCCCGAAGGGGCGCTGGCGGTGGCGATGGCCGCGGTCGACGCGCGTGACTGGGCAGCCGCCCGCAAGGCGATGGAACCGGTCCTGGCCAGCCATCCCAGCGAGCAGGCCTGCATGATCATGGCCGAGATCGAAGAAGCAGAGCATGGCGACAAGGGCCGCATGCGCGACTGGCTGGCGCGTGCCGTGCGCGCTCCGCGCAATGCGGTGTGGACGGCGGACGGCATCGTTTCGGATCGCTGGCTGCCTCTGTCTCCGGTTACCGCGCGCCTGGACGCATTTGAGTGGAAGGTTCCGGTGGAACGGCTAGCCGGACCCGACGACGTGATCGAGATCAACAATCTGACCGCGCCGCAGAGTCAGCCGGGCGAGGCCGACGGGGCGGAAACAAGCTCGCAGACCGGTAAAGAGCCTGGTTCCGACGGACATGAGATTGAGGGCGCCGTCGTCGACGTGGTCGAGCCGAAGACCGATGAATCGCCAAAGACCGAGGAGACGACTTCCCGAGCACCGGCCGAAGCGGCGGGCCAGGGCGATGAGAAAAACGGTTCTCAGGCCGTCTTTCCGCTAAAGCGGCCGCCGGACGATCCTGGAATCAGCGGGGATTCTCCGCCGGGCGAGCGGGACGAAAAAGGCTTCAAACTGTTCTGAGCAAGACGGAACTCAGCCGGCGGACCTGCCCCGTGTCAGCGTCGTTCGCGTCAGCATAGCGACCGGGATGATCCCGGCGGCGATGATGATGAGCGAGGCCAGACCGGTCTGCTCGACCCGTGCCCGCGATGCGAAGTCGTAAATGTAGGTGGACAGCGTGTTGATGCCGAAAGGCCTCAGCATAATGGTCGCCGACAGCTCCTTGATGGAATCGACGAACACCAGCAGGAAGGCGGTCGCCAGCGCCGGGCGCATCAACGGCAGCAGCACCTGGGTCAGGGTGCCGAAGGCCGTGCGGCCGAGGCTGCGTGCGGCCATGTCCAGATGCGGGGGCAGCTTCTTGAAACCGCCGTCGATGGAACCTTCGGCCATTGCCATGAAGCGCACCACATAGGCATAGACGATGATGGCGCCCGAGCCGGAGATCAGCAGTCCTGTCGAGATCCCCAGTGTGCTGCGCGCCAGGCCGTCGACGAAGTTGTCGAAAGTAGCCAGTGGCAGAAAGATTCCAAGCGCGATGATGGTACCGGGGATGGCGTACCCGAAACTGGCGATCCGCGAGAGAATCGGATTGATGCGCACATCACCAGCGCGTGCACCATAGGCGACGATAAGCGCCAAAACGGTGGTTGCCAGCGCTGCCGCCAGCGCCAACAAAACGCTGGTGGTCAGCGCTTCGCCCAGGGCCGGGTCGAGGCCTTCGTCGAGATAGTCCAGCGCGTAGCCGCCTTGGACGGCGAACGGAATGCCGAAACCCAGCGCTATCGGAAGCGCACAGGCGAGGAACGCGCCGGCGGCTTTGAGCCCGGACAGGGGAATGGGACGGTATTCGGCGCGCATCGTCGAGGCATGCAGTTCATAGAATCTCCGCCCGCGCCGCGCCCGCCGCTCGATGACGATCAGGCCGACGATCAGCGCCAAAAGGAACAGCGCCAGTTGCGCCGCGCCATGCAGGTCACCCTGGTTGAGCCATAGGGAGAACACCGAAAAGGTCAGCGTTTCGACGCCCAGATACTCGATGGCGCCGATGTCGTTGATGGTCTCCATCAGCGCCAGCAGCACGCCCAGCACGATCGCAGGACGCGCCAGCGGCAGCAGTACGGTGAACAGGATACGCCACTGGCCTGCGCCGGCCACCCGCGCGGCCTCCACCAGGCGGCCGCCGTGAAACAGGAACAGCGCACGCACCGACAAATACACATAGGGATAGAGCACCAGGGACAGCACCATGACCGTGCCGCCCAGCGAGCGGATTTCCGGGAACCAGTACTGCCTTGCGTTCTCGAACCCGCCCAACTGCCGCACCGCCGTCTGTACCGGGCCGGTGAAACCCAGGAACTCGACGAAGCCATAGGCGGAGATATAGGTGGGAATCGCCAGGGGCAGCATCAGCGCCCAGGCAAACATGCGGCGGCCGGGAAAGTCGAAATAAGACACGAGCCAAGCGCTCATCGAGCCGATGACCGCCGTCACTACGGCCACGCCGGCGAGCACGATGAAAGTGGTGCGACTGGCGCGCGGCAACACGTATCGCGTCACGTGGCCTACCGCTTCGCCTTCCCCACCCGCGGCGATGACGACAAGCGAGACCACCGGCATCACCATGGCCAGGGTTACAAGCGCACAAAGCGCTACCATGCGCCAATGCAAAAACCGAAACGCGGGAGGATGGTCGATCCTCCCGCGTTCGAAGCTTTGAGATGTTGCGGATTGATTGCTCACCGCGAGCCCGCAACCCTTAGCTGCTGGGACCGTCGTTGTAGCCGACCTTATCGACCAGCTGTGAAGCGGTCTTACGATGGCTGGCGATGGTCTCCAACGACAGCGTGTCCGGGTTGATCTCGCCAAAGCCCTTCACGACATCGGAGGGTTCGCTACCCGGCTTGACCGGGTATTCGAACACGCGTTCGGCGTAGAGCTCCTGAGCCTGTTCGCTGGCCAGGAATTCCATCAGCTTCATCGCGTTGTCCTTGTTCGGCGCGTGCTTGGTCAAAGCCATGCCGGAGATGTTCACGTGAGCGCCGCGGTCGCCATTGTTGGGGAACAGCACCTTGATTGAGTTAGCCCAGTCCTTCTGTTCCGGGTTCTTCTCGTTGGTCTGCATCAGGCCGACATAATAGGTGTTGCCGAGACCCAGATCGCATTCGCCGGAGAACACGCCCTTGGCCTGGGCGCGGTCGTTGCCGTCGGGTTTGCGCGCCAGGTTGGCCTTCAGCCCGGCCAGCCACTCTTCGGCCTTCGCTTCGCCGTGATGGGCGACCATCGAGGCAAACAGTGCGATGTTGTAGACGTGCTGGCCCGAACGGGTGCAGATTTTGCCACGCCATTTCGGATCGGCCAGTTCCTCGTAGGTGATGGTATCCTGGGCGACGCGCTCCTTGGAGGCATAGACCACCCGGCCGCGGGTGGTCAGCCCAAACCAATGGCCTTCCGAATCGCGGTACTGGGCGGGAATGTTGCCGTTGATGGTGTCGGACACAACCGGCTGGGTGACACCGGCATTCTTGGCTCCGGAAAGCCGGCCGATGTCGACCGTCAGGATAACGTCAGCCGGAGAGTTCTCAGCCTCGGCCGCCACCCGGTCGACCAGGCCCTTTTTCAGGAACAGTACATTGGTCTTGATGCCGGTCTCGGCGGTGAACGCCTCCAGCAGCGGCGCGATCAGCTCGGCCTGGCGGTAAGAGTAGATGTTGACTTCGTCGCTTGCTGCGGCCGGCTGGGCGGCAATGGCAACGGTGCCCGCCAGCATGGCGGCAAAGATGGGTGCGGTGGCCTTCATTGGATCCTCGCGAGAATTGCTGAGAAACTTGACATTGTAAGTCAGGTTTATCGTGGATCAGCATTGAGTCAACCGCCAAACGCAAAAACTGGACTATTTTTGTCATTTTTTCTTTGAATGATTCTAAACTGGACATATATTGCAGCAGTTGATCTCGCTTCATGCGGCAGATTTGCGGCGAGCGGGAACGGAGAAACGCCGATGCGCCTTACCAAGCAGACCAGTTACGCCATTCGCATCCTGATGTATTGCGCTGCCAATCCGACCCGGCTGAGCCGGATGCCGGAGATCGCGGAGGCCTATGGCCTGTCGGAGGCGTTCCTATTCAAAATCCTGCGCCCGATCTCCGAGGCGGGCCTGGTCGAATCCGTGCGCGGGCGCCATGGCGGCATTCGTCTAGCCAGACCCGCTGACAAGATCACCCTGCTTGACGTGGTCCGCGTCACCGAAGAGAGCTTCGCCATGGCGGACTGCTTTGAAAGCGACGATCCCGGCTGCCCGCTGGTCGACAGTTGTGAGCTGAACAGCGCGCTGACGCGGGCGCTCAATGCGTTCTTCACGGTGTTGAGCGAATATACGATCGAGGATCTGGTGCGCGCGCGGCCGAACATCGACGTGCTGCTGGGACTGGATAAGCTGGAGCTGGCGCGCGCATAAGCTCGCTAGTGGCCGTTTGGCCTTGCCGGCAACCAACTGCCCGCGCCATGACCGGCGATCAGCCAGTAGACCCCACCACCGATGAAGCCCGCCGCCGTCGCGACGAGCAGCGTGCCTTCGGAGATTCCGCCGCCGGGTGGGCCGGCCCCGATACCTAAATATAGTCCGCACACGCCCCCGAGCAGAAGATTGGCGATGAAACCGCGCCAACGCATCAGTTCCGCCACCGCGATCAGAATGGCCGCGATGGCGAATGCGGCCACACCGATCGCCCCGCCCGAGGCAATGCCGACAGCCGCCGACAGCCAGCGGAACAGCACCACTTCCTCTTCGTGCAGGGGCGGCTGGGTGGCCAATAGCTCGTTGTAGAAACCGAGCCCGATGAAAAGCCCGGCCGCGGCCGCCGCCAGCATGAACCCGACCACGATCACGACCAGGCGAACGATCAGGTTGCCGATGAGCTGCACTTGACCGCCGGCCTATTCGGCGCCGTGGCCGGTGACCATGGCTTCCAGCGCCAGCCGCTCGCGCAACTTCAGCCGCTCCGATTCCGATTTGAGCTGGCCGCAGGCGGCGAGAATGTCGCGCCCTCTCGGCGTGCGGATGGGCGAAGCATAGCCGCTGCGGTTGATGACTTCCGCGAATCTCTCGATCTGCTCCCAGTCCGAGCATTCGTAGCGCGAACCCGGCCACGGATTGAACGGGATGAGGTTGATCTTAGCCGGGATGCCCTGGAGCAGCTTCACCAGGCCGCGCGCGTCGTCCAGACCGTCGTTGACCCCCTTGAGCATCACATATTCGAAGGTGATGCGCCGCGCGTTCGAAAGTCCCGGATAGGCCCGACAGGCATCGAGAAGGTCGCTCAGCGGATATTGCTTGTTGATCGGAACCAGTTCGTTGCGCAACTCGTCGCGCACCGCATGCAGCGAGATCGCCAGCATGACGCCGATCTCCTCACCGGTGCGCGCGATGTTGGGCACCACGCCGGACGTCGACAGGGTTATGCGCCGCTTCGATAGCGAAAGGCCGTCGCCGTCGGCGGCGATCAGCAGCGCTTTCTTCACATGGTCGAAGTTGTAGAGCGGCTCGCCCATGCCCATCATCACGATATTGGACACCTTGCGGCCGGCCGTCGGCACAATGGCGCCCTGCGGCGTGTCGGCGTCGGGGAAGTCGCCCAGCCGGTCGCGCGCCACCAAAAGCTGGGCCAGAATCTCCTCGGCCGTCAGGTTGCGCACCAGCCGTTGAGTGCCGGTGTGGCAGAAGCTGCAGGTCAGCGTGCAGCCGACCTGGCTGGAGATGCACAGGGTGCCGCGGCCCTCTTCGGGAATGTAGACGGTTTCGACCTCGACCGGTTTGCCTGCGCCGCGCGACGGGAAGCGGAGCAGCCATTTGCGGGTTCCGTCGGATGAGACCTGTTCTTCGACGATCTGCGGTCTGTCGATGGTGAACCGTTCCGCCATTCTTGCGCGCAGTTCCTTCGACACGTTGCGCATCTGCGAGAAGTCGCCGGCGCCGCGCAAATACAGCCAGTGCCAAAGCTGTGACACGCGCATGCGAACCTGTTTCTCGCCCACGCCGGCTTCGCGCAGGGCTTCGCCCAGCTCGGCACGATCCAGCCCGATGAGCGGCGTTTTGCCTGCCTTCGGCTTGGTGACGGCGGGTCGGGTCCTGGGGTCGGACAGATCGAGGGAAATCGGCATGGCCGGGGTGGGGCAAAGCTCGTTGTTGGCGGATCGCCGCCAATACCATGTAACTACCGGCAAATCACCCCTGATGAAAGCGACGGAAACAACTCGAACCCGCAGGGTTCGCAAGGCCGCATGGCCGCCGGCCAGTCAGGCCGCGCCAAAATAGCCGATAGGCGATAGCGCAAGTAAAATGCCGCGCCATCGCAGGCCCGAGCGAAGCGAGGAATAGCCGTGAGATCAATGAAGCCAGGCTCTCGGCGTTTCTTTCGAAACGCCTGCCGCTGAGAGTCCTCGCTTCTGGGCAAGTTCAGAAGGCACTTTGCTTTGCAAAGTGCCCGTTCCGAAACGCCTGCCGATGTCAGGTCATATTCTTGGTGGGTTCCGAAGGCGTTTTGCGAAGCAAAACGCCTTGCCTATTGCGCCCGGCAGTTGGCGATTTCCTTCAGGGAAGCGGTCACGCCGGAAAGGGAGTAGGTGTACTTGGTCTTCGTGCCGCGGCGCGATTCGCCGGAAACGACCATCTCGCGACCGGCCCGCATCGCCTCGACCACCGCAGGCTCTTCGGCTCGATTGGACAGCCATGCATTGCTGCCTCGGGTGAACATGTTGAAGGTCTTGCCGTCGATATCCAGATTGACGTCGGATTCGTCCTTGAACGCATAGCCGACGGTGAACTGCGGCTCCAGTGCGACCTGCTCGCCGGGATGCTGCGAGACCATGAAGAACACGTCGCCATGGTCGCGATCCTCCGGCTCCTTTTTGACCGGAACGGAAAGGATGTAGCAGACCTTGCCGCTGGACCCCTGGAGGGAATATGCGCCCCAGGCATGATGTTGTTTGAACCGTTCCGGCTTCTGCGCCAGCGCCGGCGAAGTCATAAAACCCAGGGCCGCTGCCAGCCCAAACACCGTCAAGCCCACTTTCTGCCGTGATGCTTCCATTGCCACACCTACCACTTTGCGCCGACTTCCCTTATCGACATGGGTCCGATCAGGCCACGTCAACCGGCGAGAATCGGCCGCGCAACCGCTCGTAAACATGCCTTAATTCAGCTTACCAAAACCTAAACAATTTTCGGTTTCCGCCCCGCGGGATTGATCCCTCATCGTCGCCACTGTGGAAAAAAACTGGGCAAGATTTTGACGTTGCGTCGCGTGCCCGCACAATCGCTTAACCGCCCTGCCCACGGCCGCGTCGGTTACTCAGCCGGGTGCCACCCGCATAAAGCGGCTTGCCGTGGACATGCGGCTTGACCGGTTCGCTGGGGCCTCCCGCCTTGACCGGCCGTTCGGCGAACCGCCCCATGGAGCGCATGCGGTCGTACATGACGATCGCGCCGGCCATCGCCAGGTTGATCGAGAAGGCCATGGGTATCTTGACCACGAACTCGCATGCCTCGATCATCTGCGGCGACAGCGAGCCGCCCTCGGGCCCGAGCACGTAAGCCGCACGCGCTGGATGACGAAAGCTGGGCAGGTCGATTGCCTCTTCGGTAAGTTCGACGCCGACCAGCCGACAATCGTCCGGCAGATGCATCTCGGCGACACTGGCATAGGAATACCAAGGCAGGTGGTGGTATGAGCGCGACGTGTCGGACTGCGGCGCGCCGATCACTTTGGCCGGCGCGACGGTGAAAATGAAGCTGGCGCCGAAACCATGGGCGGAGCGCGCCAGATTGCCGAAGTTCATGCGCTTGGATGCGCCCTCGACGCCGATGCCGAAGTAACCGCGAACGCTCATGCTTCCGGCTTCATGTCCTTATTCTGGTCGGGATCGGCGAGCGCCTTGCGCGCAGCCGTGTAATGAACGGGATTCAGGCTTCCCCGCACAGCGGCCAGCGCGGCGGTCAGAACGGCGATATCATCGGTGAAGCCGAAGCCGACGATGAAGTCGGGGATCGTATCGAGCGGCAGAACAAAGTAGGCGAGCGCCGCCAGCAGCACCCCGCGAACGCGGCTGGGCGTCGCCGGATCAAGTACGCAATAATAGCTCGCGACCACATCTTCGATAAACGGAATGCGCCCCGCCGACTTCTTCACCGTACCCCAGAACCCGGTTTTGATGCGGCGTTCCCGGCTGCGGTTTTCATCGTCGTCGCCAGGTTTGAGAATTTCGCCAACCAGCTCTTCATCCATCGTTCTTCTCCTTGCCGAAGAGTTGGGCATTGTATGCGGTGGTTCAACCCCGCCGTTCACCCAGCCGCCAGCCGGTCCATTGCGCGGGCGAGCTTGAAATCGAGCTCGGTCAGCCCGCCGGCGCTGTGCGTGGTCAGCCGCACATCCACACTACGGTAGGTGTTGGACCAGTCGGGATGGTGGTTCATCTTCTCGCACACGAGCGCCGCACGCGCCATGAAACCGAACGCCTCGACGAAGTTGGCGAATTCAAAACGTCGGGCGATGGAGTCGTCCTCGTGCGTCCAACCGGGCAGTTCGGCCAAATGCCGCTTGATCTGACCCTGATCCAATCGCTCAACCATTTCGACATCCCCATTGGGCGGATTTCAGCCTGCGTGCGACAATCTCTCCGCGAACAGGCGGTAGCTTTCCTCCACGATATACGGCCCGCCGCCCACCGATTGGCGCGAAGAGAACAGCGCGAACCGGTCGACATCGAACATCCGGGGCGCCAGCCCGCCGGTTCGCGAAAGGTAGTGGGCCACTCGTTCCGGTTTGACGCCCTTCAACCGGGCCAACGTGATGTGGGGGGTGAACTTTCGCGTTTCCGGCGGCAATCCGGCCCGCCGCGCGATGCGCTCGTGCTCGCGTTGCAGCTGCGAAAGGCCGGCATTGGGCGCAATCGCCGCGAAGATCGCCCTTGGCTTGCGTCCACCGAACGCGTCAAGTCGGTCGACCCTCAAGGTGAAGCCGGGACGCTCGATATCCGCCAATGCGTCGGCCAGTTCATGTGCGGTGCGATCGTCCACATCCCCGATGAAGCGCAGCGTGATGTGGTAGTCCTCCGGCTCGATCCAGCGCGCGCCGTCCAGCCCGCCGCTCAACGACGACAGCATCGCCGCAACATCGGCGGGTACCTCCAGGGCGGTAAACAACCTCGGCATCGCATTTCCCCTTCGCCAGTGAACCTTTTTGCCGATTCGGTCGCCGCGCCGGTGCTCAACCCGAACCCGCCCGCTGCCTTTCTGCCTGTATGCGCTCCACCATCGCCTGCACATGCGGCAGGATGCTTTCGACGATGATCGCCACGCCTTCGGCATTGGGATGTATGCCGTCGGCCAAGTTTAGATCGGCGCGTGCCGCCACTCCATCGAGAAAAAACGGATAGAGCGCCACATCATGCTCGCGCGCCAGATCGGAGAAGATCGGATTGAACGCATCGCCATAGGAGTTGCCCATATTCGGCGGCGCCATCATGCCGGCCAGCAGCACCGCGACGCCGCGGTCTTTCAGACCCGTAATGATGGCTTCCAGATTGGCTCTTGTCGCCTCCGGCGAGATACCGCGCAGGGCATCGTTGCCGCCCAGTTCCACGATTACCGCGTCGGCGTCTTCGCCCACCGACCAGTCGAGCCGTGCCAGGCCGCCGCTGGTCGTGTCGCCGGAAACCCCGGCATTGACGACGACCGCGTCGATGCCGGCGTCGCGCAGTTCACGTTCCAGTTGTTCGGTAAACCCTTCGCCCGGCCCCAGCCCGAATCCGGCGGTCAGGCTGTCGCCCAGAGCGACGATGGTCACGGGCTCGCTCGAGGCGGCGGTCGGAAACCAACCAAGCGCAAACGCGATCAAGCCGGCGATGAGGAACGAGGTTCTTGGCAATTTGTGCATCTCGGAATTGATTCTCGTCACCTTTATCCCATATCCAACCAACAGTTGCCGAGATATGCTAGCAGCCGCACGCGTTTTTGCCGCCCCGGGGCGTCGCACTTGGATTCGGCCGCACATAAGGATTCGGGCTTACAGATGCAATCGCCAGGAACCCCGGCCGACGATCCGGTTATCGATCTGCACGACGTGGATCTCACGCTGGGCGATGGCGCCTCACGGGTGCACGTGCTCAAGAAGATCAGCCTGCAGGTCGCCCGCGGCACATCGGTGGGCCTGGTGGGGCCTTCCGGCTCGGGCAAATCCACATTGTTGATGGTGCTAGGCGGTCTCGAGCGTCCCGACAGTGGCGAGGTGATTGTCGAAGGACGCTCGCTCGCCGCCATGAACGAGGACGAATTGGCGGCGTTTCGCGGCCGCAGGATCGGCATCGTATTCCAGTCCTTTCACCTGCTGGCGAACATGACGGCGTTGGAGAACGTCGCGGTGCCCTTGGAGTTGGCCGGCGAAGAGGGCGCCTTCGACCACGCCGCCAGCGAACTCGCCGCCGTCGGTCTGGGAGATCGGCTGGATCACTATCCCGGTCAGCTTTCCGGTGGCGAGCAGCAGCGTGTGGCGCTGGCGCGGGCGCTGGCCCCGTCGCCGGCAATCCTGATCGCCGACGAACCCACCGGCAATCTCGACGACGCCACCGGTGGGCAGATCGCCGATCTGCTGTTCACCAAGCAGCGCGAGCGCGGTACCACCCTGGTTCTGGTCACCCACGACCGGCGCCTGGCCGCGCGTTGCGAGCGCACGATCGCGCTCAATTCCGGCGAGATCGAATCTCAACGCGCGCCGCGAAAGATTTCCGCGTGAGCAATCGAAAGAACGCCGCGGGTCTCGTGCTGGCGTTTCGCTTCGCCATGCGCGAACTGCG
Organism: Rhizobiaceae bacterium; assembly: GCA_028281105.1. Lineage (GTDB taxonomy): Bacteria > Pseudomonadota > Alphaproteobacteria > Rhizobiales > Rhizobiaceae > JANQKQ01. The sequence continues at coordinate 26,809 of JANQKQ010000027.1, read as the reverse complement.
CGGCGGTTTGCGCGGGTTCTACATCTTCATCGCCTGTATCGCGCTGGGCGTGACCGCCATTGCCGGCGTCAACTCGGTGGCCCGCGCGATCGGCGACGGCCTGGCAGGCGAGGGGCAGGCGATCCTGGGTGGCGATATCTCGTTCTCCCTCACCCAGCGTCAGGCCAGTGACGACGAGCTGACGTTCATCGAAGGTACCGGAACGATCACCCGATCCGCCAACCTGCGCGCCATGGCGCGCCGCGTCGACGGGGCTGATCAGACGCTCATCGAGTTAAAGGCCGTCGACGAGGCATACCCGCTCTACGGCAGGCTTGAGATCGCCGATCGCATCGCGGGCGTCGACGGTATCGACAACAATGTGGCGTGGGTCGACCAACTATTGCTCGACCGGCTGGATCTGGGCGTCGGCGACACCATCGTCATCGGCGAGCAGTCGTTTACCGCCGCCGGAGTGATCACCGCCGAACCCGATCGGGTAGGCGAAGGCATGGGCTTCGGCCCGAAGGTCATCGTTTCGCACGCCGGTCTGAAAAGTAGCGGATTGGTACAGCCCGGCAGTCTGGTGCAGTGGAACTATCGTTCGCGGCTCACGGACCCCTCGCCGGGCAATCTGCGTGCGGTGGTCGAGCAGGCCGCGGCCGAGTTCCCGCAAGCCGGTTGGCGTGTGCGATCGCGGGACAATGCGGCGCCGGCGCTGGCGCGCAACATCGAGCGGTTCTCGCAATTTCTGACGCTGGTGGGTCTGAGCGCGCTGATCGTCGGCGGGGTCGGAGTCGCCAACGCGGTCCGCGCCTTCGTCGACGGCAAACGCCCGGTGATTGCAACCTTGAAAAGCGTAGGCGCGCCCGGCCGGATGATCTTCCAGATCTATCTGATCCAGATCCTCGTGCTTGCGGCGGCCGGCATCGTCATCGGGCTCGTTGCCGGCGCCGCCACGCCCTGGCTGACGCGCGGCGCACTGGCCGCGTTCGTGCCGGTCTCGGCAGCGGCCGCCCCGGTATATCCCGGTGCTCTGGGTCTGGCCACGGCCTATGGTCTGCTCACAGCGCTGGTCTTCGCGATCTGGCCGCTTGCCGCCGCCCGCGACGTGCCGGCCACGACGCTGTTCCGCGCCAGTTCTTACTCGGTCAGCGGCCTGCCCCGCGGCGCGTATCTGGTGGCGCTGGCCATCTGTGTTGCCGCCCTGATCGGCCTGGCGATCGGGTTGTCGGACAACCGCCTGATCGCCGGCATTTTTGTCAGCGCCCTGGCGTTCTGCTTCGTGCTGCTGCGCTCGGTAGCATGGGCCATCCAGCGGCTGGCGCGTGCAGCCCCAACCGTGCGCTCGACCCCGTGGCGCATGGCGCTGGGCAACATTCACCGGCCCGGCTCGCTGACCCCATCGGTGGTGTTGTCGCTGGGGCTGGGGCTCGCATTGCTGGTGACGCTGGCGCTGATCGACGGCAATCTGCGCCGGCAGATCACCGACAATCTGCCGCAGCGTTCGCCGGACTTCTTCTTCGTCGATATCCAAAACCACGAGCGCGATGCTTTCCTGGAGTTGCTCGCCGAGCTGGAGCCGGCCGGCGAAATCGCCACCGTGCCGATGCTGCGTGGTCGCATCGTCGAACTGAAAGGCATCCCCGCATCGCAATACAAGCCTGAGAACGGCGGCGAATGGGTGCTGCGCGGCGACCGCGGCATCACCTACGCGGCCGATGTGCCTGAGAACTCAACCTTGGCCCAGGGCGAATGGTGGCCAGTCGGTTATTCGGGCCCGCCGCTGATCTCATTTTCGGCCGAGGAAGCCGGCGAGCTGGGTCTTGAGGTGGGTGACACATTGTCGGTCAACGTGCTCGGCCGCAACATCGACGCGACGATCGCCAACCTGCGCCATGTGGAGTGGGAGAGCATGGCGATCAATTTCGTCATGGTGTTCTCGCCCAACACCTTTGCCGGCGCTCCGCACGCCCATCTCGCCACGTTGACGAGCGATGGCGGTTCGAGCAAGTCCGACGGAGACATCCTGCGCGCCATCTCGGGCGAGTTTCCCACCATCACCAGCGTGAGGGTCCGCGACGCGCTCGAGTTGGTCAACGGGCTGATCCGCCAACTGGCTGGCGCGGTGCGCGTCGCCGCGTCGGTGGCGCTACTGGCGTCGATCCTGGTGCTTGCCGGCGCATTGGCGGCCGGCAACGCGGCACGGGTTCACGATTCGGTTATCTTGAAGACCCTGGGCGCGACACGAGGGACGCTGATCCGCACCTTCGTATGCGAATACTTCCTGCTGGGTCTGGCGACCGCCGTCTTCGCCATCGTCGCCGGCGGGTTGGCTTCCTGGTTCGTTATCGCGCAAGTCATGGAATTTCCGGCCAGATTCATGCCCTCGGTGGCGGTTTTGACGGTCGCCGCCGCGCTGGTGGCCACCGTCGGCTTCGGCCTGGCCGGCACCTGGCGCGTTCTCGGACACAAGGCTGCGCCGGTGCTTCGCGAGCTTTAACCTCGGTTCGAATTTTGCATGCGAAAAGCATGCGCGACCCTTGTCGTGCCGGCCTTTAGCCCACATATTAGCCCCGACGGCCCGCATAACGCGGGCGGTAACCCTTTGTTGTGGCAAACACACTGGCAGTTACAACCGGAAAGAGATCACGAGAGGTTTCCATGGCGGACTTTCAAGACAATCCGGCTCGTATGGGGCGCGTTGCCACCCGCACCGACGCTGACATCGATCAGGGTCTGCGCTCCTACATGCTCGGCATCTACAACTACATGGCGCTGGCGCTGGCGGTCACCGGCATCGCCGCATTGGGCACGTCCTATCTGGCCGCGTCCAACCCTGCTTTCGCCCAGGCGATCTACGCAACCCCGCTGCGCTACGTGCTGATGTTCGCGCCGCTGGCGTTCGTGCTGGTGCTGTCGTTCGGCATCAACCGGCTTTCGACCGGCGCCGCGCAACTGATCTTCTGGGCCTTCGCGGCGGTGATGGGCATGTCGATCTCATGGATCTTCATGGTCTACACCTCGGCCAGCGTGGTTCAGACCTTCTTCATCACCGCAGCCGCCTTCGGCGCGCTCAGCCTGTACGGCTACACCACCCAGCGCAACCTGTCGGGCATGGGCTCGTTCCTGATCATGGGGCTGTTCGGCATCATCATCGCGATGATCGTCAACATCTTCCTGGCCTCGAGCGCGCTGCAGTTCGCCATCTCCGTGATCGGCCTGCTGGTGTTCGCCGGCCTCACGGCCTGGGACACCCAGCGGCTGAAGGTCGAGTACGACTATGTCGCCGGCAACGCCGTGGCGATGAGCCGGGCCACCCTGATGGGCGCGCTCAGCCTGTACCTGAACTTCATCAACATGTTCATGTTCCTGCTGCAATTCCTGGGCAACCGGGAATAGCGGGTGACACGGACGAGATTTGGAGACGGCGCCCGCGTGGCGCCGTTTTCGTTTTCGCGGTGTGTGCGAAATGCCCGACACGGATTTGCTGATCAGGAAGGCCAAAGCCGATGACATCGGCCAGATCACCGCGATCTATGCCCAGGCGGTGAAAGAGGGAACGGCCAGCTTCGAACTCACCGCACCTGACGAGAGCGAGATGAGGGCGCGCTTTAATGCGGTTGTAGCGGCCGGCTATCCCTATTTCGTCGCGCATGACCCCGCCGCTCCTGACACGATCGCCGGCTACGCTTATGCCGGTCCATATCGTACCCGCCCCGCCTATCGCTGGAGCGTCGAGAACTCGGTTTACGTGCGACCGGACTTGCAGGGTCGCGGCGTGGGGAAGCGGCTGCTGCTGCGGTTGATCGACGCGACCCGGGCGCTTGGGTTTCGCCAGATGGTCGCCATCATCGCCGGGCCGGGAAATCCCGGCTCGATCGGCCTGCATGAAAGCTTGGGGTTCGAGCTGGCCGGGAACCTGAGAAAGGTCGGTTTCAAGCACGGGCGCTGGCATGACACCACCATCATGCAGCTGACGCTCGTCGACGATGCGCGCGAGCTTCCGGACCTGCAAGCCTATCCGGGAAACCTGTGGACGCCGCCGGACCGCTAGGTCCGCCGGCCTGGAGCGCTTAGACCGCCACCAGTCTGGGTTTCCTGTCGAACACCCGCAGCACCGAAGCCAGATCGTGGCCGCGTTTCAACACGAAGCCGCCGGCATTGATCACCGAATAGGCGCCTTGTTTGCGAGCCAGCTTGAGGTCTTTTTCGATCGAATAGAGCGGCACCTCGCTCGATCGTCGGAATACCGAAAACACGGCTCGCTCTTTGAGCATGTCGATTGCGTAGTCGCGCCATTCGCCGCTGGCGACCTTATGGCCGTATATGCGCAGGATCATGTCGAGCTCGCGTCGGTCGAACGAAACCTGCCGGGTTGGGCGAGACGCTGGATTCAGCCGGATCAGCTGGCCATTGGCCGCTGCCGGCTGAGAGGGTCGTTGTTCATCAGCGCATTCGTCCATGCTGCCTCCTTATCCAGCTGGTATCAAACCCGCATTCTGGGTCGAAATCGCCCGGCTGACAAGAGGCCCCGAGACCTCAATCGCCTGCATATGTGGGAGGTGCATGCACGGCGTGGGACGGCGAAAATATCAAACTTCCGCCCCAATTCCGCCGCGCCCGGGTCTTGATTGGGTTGGATAAAGGGTTTGTTGCCTCAGACGGTCCGGTCGCAGTCCGCTTCGGATTTCAGCCCCCCAACCCCCGAAATGCGGGCGGACCGGACCACCAGTTTGAGTGTAGTTCAATCCCCATAACTGCCAACCGGCCCCATTCCAGCGAATGGCGGCCGGTTCTTTTTTAGATTGAAAGCGTTTGATGTCAGAACGGCGCGACCGGGCTTCAGCCGCCCACGTTGCGAATAACCGTGGCGCCCACAATGGGTCCGGGCGTGCCCAGCGCGGTGGTCTTCTGCAGCACCAGGGCGCATGAATCGAACCCGCGCCGGGTGATCTCCGAAAATGGCAGATGCAGCGTCAAACCATCCTGCTTGACCATGCCGACCATTTCGACCTCGCGCACGATGTTGCCGTAGGTCAGGCTGCGGCCGCGGTTCTCGCCCCGCTCCACCTGCACCTGTTCCTGATTGTTGAAATAAACCATCCAAAGGGTGGCATCGGCCGCCTCGTCAATCGCAGCCACCTTCACCTGCAGCGCGTCGCTATCCACGTATGCCATGACCGGAACCGTCAGGCCCAGCCCGCTGGCCATATAGCCCTCGACCCGCTCGCGGATGGTGGTCTTGTGTGAACCGACCGTATGGCTTCGGCCATTGATGACCGCCTGCGGCGTGTAGATCTGACGCTCGCCAAAGCTGAGTGCGTAGCGGCGCTGCCGGTCGGCGTACGCCGGCTTGGCGAATGTGTCCTTCCAGCCCAGATAATCCCAGTAGTCCACATGCCAGGCTAGCGCCAACACCTCTCCCGACTGCCGCAGCTCATGCACATATTCATCGGCGGGCGGACATGAGGAGCAGCCCTGGCTGGTGAACAATTCGACGACACCTTTGGGCGAATAGATATCGGCCGCTGAAGCGCTAAGCGCACCGGCGCCGCATATCAGCCCGCAAACCAGCGCGGCTATGGTCAACCCACGATCAAAGAGTCTCATGGCTTCGACGACGCCCCGTTTCGCAATGACCGCTCGGTCACGGTCACCCTGCAATGCCAATAGTCTAGGAACGCACCGGTTCACTGCCAAGTCACATTGGCGTGTGACTTGGCGGCCGGGCGTGAAGCTTCTGCCTCGCGGTATCTGCCGGCCAGGGCCTCACGCCGCCCGGTTCAGGCTGCGCAGGACATAGTGCAGAATGCCGCCGTTGCGGTAGTAGGTCAGTTCATCCTCGGTATCGATGCGCGCCAGCAGTTCGACCGATTTCTCCGATCCGTCGGCGAAGGTGACACGCGCGGTCAGTTTCTGGCGTGGCTGCAATTCGGCCAGACCGGCGATCGAGACCTGCTCTTGGCCAGTGATGCCGAGGCTCTCCCAACTGGTTTCCTCGTCGGCGAACACCGCCGGCAGCACGCCCATTCCGATCAGGTTGGAGCGGTGGATGCGCTCGAACGAGCGCGCGATCACCGCGCGCACGCCCAGCAGCCGCGTGCCCTTGGCCGCCCAGTCGCGCGACGAGCCGGTGCCATACTCCTTGCCGGCGAAGATGACCAAAGGCACGTCCTCGTCCCGGTAGCGCATTGCCGCGTCGTAGATCGCCATCTCGTCGCCGGACGGCCAGTGGCGGGTGAAACCGCCTTCGATGCCTTCCAGCATCTGGTTCTTGATGCGGATGTTGGCGAAGGTGCCGCGCATCATCACCTGGTGATTGCCGCGCCGCGAGCCGTAGGAATTGAACTCCACGGGACGCACCTGACGTTCGGTCAGATAACCGCCGGCGGGCGTGTCAGCCTTGAACGAGCCGGCCGGCGAGATGTGGTCGGTGGTGATGGAATCGGCGAACAGGCCCAGCACCCGGGCATCGACGATGTCCTCGATCGGCTCGGGTTCCATCGACATGCCCTCGAAATAGGGCGGGTTCTGCACATAGGTCGACTGACCGTCCCATGCGTAGGTCTCGCCTTCGGACACGGTGATCTGCCGCCACGCGTCGTCGCCGGTGAACACATTGCCATAGCGTTCGCGGAACATCGTCTCATCGATCGAATCGCGGATGATCGTCGAGATTTCATGAGACGACGGCCAGATGTCTTTCAGGTAGACGTCGTTGCCGTCTTTATCCTGGCCGAGCGGATCGGTGGTCAGGTTGATGTGCATCGAGCCGGCCAGCGCATAGGCGACCACCAGTGGCGGCGAGGCCAGGTAGTTGGCCTGAACGTCAGGATTGACCCGGCCTTCGAAATTGCGGTTGCCCGACAACACCGAGCAGGCGACCAGCTTGTTTTCGTTGACCGTTTGCGAGATTTCCTCCGGCAACGGGCCGGAGTTGCCGATGCAGGTGGTGCACCCGTAACCCACCAGGTTGAAACCCAGGGCGTCGAGATCGTCCTGCAGCCCCGCCTTCTCCAGATAATCGGTGACCACCTGGGAGCCCGGCGCCAGCGAGGTTTTCACCCAGGGCTTGACGGTCAGCCCTTTCTCCCGGGCGTTGCGGGCCAGCAGACCGGCGCCGATCAGCACCGACGGGTTCGACGTGTTGGTGCACGAGGTGATCGCTGCGATGACCACGTCGCCGGAGCCCAGATCGTGATCACGGCCGTCGACTGCAAACCGCTCATCCTTCGGCGCGGATTTGAACTCGGTGTCCATCGCCTTGGCGAAGGCACTGTCGGCCTGCGCCAGCGCGACCCGGTCCTGTGGACGCTTCGGGCCGGCCAGCGACGGCACCACGTCGGCCAGGTCGAGCGCCAACGTGTCGGTGAACACCGGATCGGGCGTGTCGTCGGCGCGCCACATGCCCTGGGACTTGGAATATTCCTCCACCAGCCGCACCTGATCGTCTTCGCGGCCCGTGGCGGAGAGATACGCGAGCGTGTCGCCGTCGACGGGAAAGAAGCCGCAGGTGGCGCCATATTCCGGCGCCATGTTGGAGATCGTCGCCTGGTCCTCCAGCGACAGGTTGGACAGGCCCGGCCCGTAGAACTCGACAAACTTGCCCACCACCCCTTTCTTGCGAAGCATCTCGACCACGGTCAGCACCAGGTCGGTGGCGGTCGTCCCCTCGGGAAGCTTGCCCTCCAGGCGGAAGCCGATGACTTCCGGGATCAGCATGGTGATCGGTTGGCCGAGCATGGCGGCCTCCGCCTCGATGCCACCCACGCCCCAGCCCAGTACGGCGAGGCCGTTGACCATGGTCGTGTGCGAATCGGTGCCAACTAGCGTGTCGGGATAGGCGAGCGTCTCGCCGTCCTCCTCGCGCGTCCAAACGGTGCGGGCCAGATACTCCAGGTTGACCTGATGGCAGATGCCGGTGCCTGGCGGCACCACGCGGAAGTTGTCGAACGCCTTCTGGCCCCATTTCAGGAAGGTGTAGCGCTCGCCGTTGCGCTCATATTCGCGCTCCACATTGCGCTTGAACGCATCGCCCTTGCCGAAATAATCCACCATCACCGAATGGTCGATCACCAGATCGACCGGCACCTGCGGATTGATGCGATCGGTTTGCCCACCCAACGCGGCGGTTGCGTCGCGCATGGCCGCCAGATCGACCACCGCCGGCACGCCGGTGAAGTCCTGCATCAGCACGCGGGCCGGCCGATAGGCGATTTCACGGCCCGCCTTGCCCTTGTCCGACAGCCATGCCGCTGCCGCGCGGATATCGTCGGCGGTGACCGAGCGTCCGTCCTCGAAGCGCAGCAGGTTTTCCAGCAACACTTTCAGGGAGAACGGCAGCTTGGAAATGCCGTCGAGCCCGTTCTTCTCGGCCTGTGCAAGCGAGAAGACGGTGTATTGCCTGCCATCAACCGTGAGAGTGGTTTTACATTTGAAGCTGTCGAGTGAGCTGTTCATCAATGATCTTTCGCCCTGAATTGGATTTCGCGGGGAGAGCCGGCGGGGAGTTGTCGTCCGCCTTGCAGGAGCCACGAGCCGGCCCGGAATTTAGAATGGATATAGTTTGTTTCACCGGCCAAAGAAAGGTGGCGTTGGCGCGCAGGCGCAAACGAATTGTCGGTTGCTTGTCGGGAGGGTTGACGGGCCGCTTGCCTATATTTTACCTTTTTGTTAATTAAAAGCCGAAGGCAATCGTACGAAGTGGGAGAAGTGCAATGTGGCCCAACGAGACGCAAACCTACCGCGCCGCGCGCGACGAGCTGCTTGCCGCCGAGGCGGCGCTGCGAAAGCAGGCCGAAGCGGTGGCCGAACGGCGCCGCAATTTGCCTCCCGGCGGCGAGATAAAAGAGGACTATGTCTTCCAGAACGCCCGCGACGGCAGCGAGGTGAAGCTGTCGCAGCTGTTCGAGCCTGGCAAGGACGTGCTGTGCCTCTACTCGTTCATGTATTCGCCCGGCGCCGACAGCCCGTGCCCGATGTGCACCTCGCTCATCGACAGCCTCGCCGGCCAGACCGGGCAATATGCGCAGCGGATGAACTTCGCCGTCGTGGCCAAAGCGACGCCGGAAGAGTTGCGGCAGTTCGCCGACAGCCGCGACTGGAACGGCCTGCGCCTGGTTTCGTCGAACGGCACCACCTACAACGCCGACTACCGCTCCGAGACGCCGGACGGCGCGCAACTGCCGATCATGCATGTGTGGCAGCGCGGCGAGGATGGCACGATCCGGTTGTTCTGGGCGTCGGAACTGTTCTTCCACGACGACCCGGACTGGAGCGCACACCCGCGCCACATGGACCATGTATGGCCGTTGTGGTCGATGTTCGATCTGACCCCGATCGGCCGCGGCGAGAACTGGTATCCCTCCCTCGCGTGAACCGACCCTGCGCTGATTCCGCTTCACGGCGCTAGCCTCACCGGCTACACAGGCGCGCATGAGACTGCGCGTCGAAGAGTTGGCCGCCCGCCGCGGCGAGCGGGTGATCTTTTCCAACGTTTCGCTTGGCCTGGAGCCCGGCGAGGCGACGGTCGTCACCGGGCCGAACGGCGCGGGCAAGACCACGCTGTTGCGGGTGCTGGCCGGTCTTCTGCCCGCCAGTGGCGGCAGTTTCGGCTTCGATCCGCACTCGGAAGATGAACCGCCGCCGGTCCATTATCTCGGCCACCACAACGCGCTTAAATTCGCATTGACCGCGCATGAGAATCTGGATTTTTGGCAAAGCTTTGCCGGAGCCGGGACCCTGCCGGTGGCGGATGCGCTGGAGCGGGTCGGTCTGACCGGCGTCGACCACGTTCCCGCAGGCGATCTGTCGGCCGGACAGAAGCGACGCGTCGCGCTCGCCCGCCTGCTGCTCAACGACCGGCCGGTCTGGCTGCTCGACGAGCCTACTTCCACCCTGGACCAGGACGCCGAGGCCAGGTTCGTCGGGCTGATCGAGGACCATCTGGAGACGGGCGGCATCGCGGTCATCACCACGCATCGAAAGCTGGCGTTGAAGGGATTGCAAACGCTCAAGATGGGCGGCGTGGCGCGATGAGAGCGTTGTTGACGCGCGAACTGCGCCTGGCGTTGCGCACCGGCGGCGGCGCCTTCTACGGCGTTCTGTTCTTTCTCGCCGTCGTGTCGATCACACCGTTCGCGGTCGGCCCCGATCTCAAGCTTCTTTCGACCATCGGCCCGGCGATCCTCTGGATTTCCATCCTGCTCGCCAACCTGCTGGGTCTCGACCGCCTGTTCCAGGCCGACAGTGAGGACGGTTCCCTCGACCTGCTGCTGCTCGGCCCCCATCCGGCAACTGCCGTGGTGCTCGTCAAATGCATCGCCCATTGGCTTACAACGGGCCTGCCTTTGGTTATCGCGACCCCGGTGTTCGGTCTGTTGATGAACATGCAGGCGCCGGCGATCGCCGCGGTCATGGCGACCGCGCTGGTTGGCAGCCCGGCGATCACCTTCATCGGCGCCGTCGGCGCAGCCGTCACCGTCAGCCTGCCGCGCGGCGGCCTGCTGCTGGCGATCGTGGTTCTGCCGCTGGTGATCCCGGTGCTGATCTTCGCGGTCTCCGCCACCCACGGTGCGGTCGCCGATCCCGCGCCCTTTACCGCGCCGTTCCTGCTGCTGTGCGCGCTCAGCCTGTTCTTCGCCGTGCTGGGACCGCTGATTGCCGCATGGACATTGCGTCATTCGACCGGCTAAGAATCCGCCGGACCCAAAAACGCCGTTTTGTCCATGCACCAGCCGATCGCACAAGACGTCGAAACCCTGGAGACCGTCACACGATGAGTGACGCCGCCGCGCCCTCCGCATCGAGACTGTGGGATCTGGCCAACCCGACCCGGTTCCTGAACTTGGCCGCTCGTTTGATCCCGATCCTCGCCGTGGCCACGATCGCCGCTTTCGCGGCCGGTCTGTACATGGGCCTGCGCGCGCCGGAGGACTATCAGCAGGGCTCGACCGTACTCATCATGTTTATCCACGTGCCGGCCGCATGGCTCGCCATGATGTGCTACTCGCTGATGGCGGTCTCGGCGCTGGGCACGCTGGTCTGGCGTCATCCCTTGGCGGATGTGTCGGTGCGCGCGGCCGCGCCGCTGGGTGCAGCCTTCACCTTCCTGGCGCTGGTGACCGGTTCGCTGTGGGGCAAGCCGATGTGGGGCACCTGGTGGGTGTGGGACGCAAGGCTCACCTCGGTACTGGTGCTCCTCATCATCTATCTGGGCATCATCGCTTTGGCGCGTGCGATCGAGGAACCGTCCACGGCCGCCCGTTCGGTTGCGGTGGTGACTCTTGTGGGCTTCATCAACATCCCGATCATCAAGTTCTCGGTCGACTGGTGGAACACGCTGCATCAGCCGGCCAGCGTTTCGCGACTTGCCCCGCCGGCGATGGACGCGGTCTTTCTCTACCCGCTGCTGGTGATGTCGGCCGCCTACACGCTGTTCTTCTTCACCTGTCACCTGATGGCCATGCGCAACGAGATTCTGCGCCGCAGGGTGCGCACGATGCGCATACAGGCAGCCGCGGGTGGGAGTGCTGCGGATGTTCGGTGACTATGCGGGGTTCATCGTCCCCGCCTACGTGATCAGCGCGCTGGTGTTGGCAAGCCTTATCGTCTGGCTGTGGCTGCAACACCGCGCCCGGCTTCGCGATCTCGACGAACTGGAGCGATCCGGCGCCAGACGCCGTTCGGCAATGAAGGGCGAACGGTGACGGCAAGCGAGCAAACCGGGTGCCCCTCGATGCTCCGAAGAGGGCTGGCGGCGCTGCCATTGGCGCTGTTCGTCATCCTGGCGGCGATCTTCTTTCGTCAACTGGCTTCCGACAGGGACCCTTCGGCGATCCCCTCAGCGCTGATCGGCCAGCCCGCCCCGGCAGTCGATGCGGTGCCGCTCGAGGGTCTGTTGAAGGACGCAGAGCCGGTGCCGGCGATCGATCCGGACTGGGTTTCCGACAAGGTCACGGTGGTCAATGTGTGGGCGTCCTGGTGCGGGCCCTGCCGCGCCGAACACCCGTATCTGATGGAGCTGGCCAAGCGCGACGACATCACCGTGGTGGGCATCAACCACAAGGACGCGACCGCCAACGCCGTGCGCTTCCTGGGTACTCTCGGAAATCCGTTTTCGGCAGTAAGCGTCGACGATGATGGCACAACGTCGATCGACTGGGGTGTCTACGGCGTGCCGGAGACCTTCATCGTCGCGCGCGACGGCACCATCGCCTACAAGCAGGTCGGGCCGCTGTCGCGGCAGATCTACGCCGAAATCTTCCTGCCGGAACTGGAGCGCGCACTGGCGCGCTAAACGGACTTCTCGGACTTGTTCTTCGCTGATTTGTCATCCTCGAACATCGGTTCGAGCGAGTGACGCTGCAATAGCGGGAACTGCGCCAACATGAAGGCGATGGTGATCGGCATCACTCCCCACACTTTGAACGCCACCCAGAAGTCGGTGGAGAAAGTGCGCCAGACGAATTCGTTGAGGGCTGCGAGTACGAAGAAGAACCAGCCCCAGCGCAGGGTCAGTTTTCGCCAACCCTCAGCGTCGAGCTGAAACGCCGAATCGAACACCAGCGCCAGCAGCGACTTGCCGAACGCCAGCCCGATCAACAGCGTGGCGCCGAACAGGCAGTTGACGATGGTCGGCTTCATCTTGATGAACATGTCGTTCTGCAGGAACAGCGTAAGCCCGCCGAACACCAGCACGAACGCGCCGGTGATCAATGGCGCCACCGCGATTGTGCCCGTCAGCAGCTTCGAGGCGATCAGCGAGATCACCATCGCCACCATGAAGAAGGCGGTGGCGATGAAGATCCGCCCGCCAAGGTCCGCCAGTAGCGGAAACATCTCCGCCAGTTGATCGCCGCGCGCATTGGTCAGGAAAAACACCACCAGCGGGCCCAGTTCCAGCGCCAGTTTCAACAGCGGATTGACCTGGGCCTCAGCCTCTTTCGCCTTGATTTTACTCATCAATTCAACCCCGCTATCGATCGGGCGAAGTCGCGCGCCTCGAATGGTTCCAGATCGTCGACCTGCTCGCCGACGCCGACGAAATAGACCGGAAGCTCATGCTTGGCCGAGATCGCCACCAGGATACCGCCGCGCGCGGTGCCGTCCAGCTTGGTCATCACCAGGCCGGAGACGCCGGCGACCTGGGCGAAGATCTCCACCTGGTTGAGCGCGTTCTGACCCGTCGTCGCGTCCAGGGTCAGCAGAACCGTATGCGGCGCGTGCGCATCCTGCTTCTTCATCACGCGCACGATCTTCTCCAGCTCGGCCATCAACTCGGCCTTGTTCTGCAGCCGGCCGGCGGTGTCCATCAGCATCACGTCGAAGCCTTCCTCGCGCGCGCGCTCGAAAGCGTCGAAGGCGAGCCCGGCCGCGTCCGCGCCCAACTGCCGGCTCATAACAGGCGCCTCGGTGCGCTCTCCCCAGATTTTCAGCTGCTCGATCGCGGCGGCGCGGAACGTGTCCCCGGCTACGAGCAAGGTGGAGTAACCCGCCCGCGCCAGCTTGGCCGACAACTTGCCGATGGTGGTGGTCTTGCCCGATCCGTTGACGCCGACCACCAGGATCACATGCGGCTTATGATCCAGGTCGAGCTCCAGAGGCTGCGCCACGGGGGCAAGCACCTTCTCGATCTCGTCCGCCATGATCGAACGCACCTCGTCCTCGGTGACGTCCTTGCCGTAGCGTTGTGACGACAGAGCGTCAGTGACGTTCATGGCCGTGTCGACGCCCAGGTCGGCCTGGATGAGGATGTCTTCAAGCTGCTGCAGCGCATCTTCGTCGAGCTTCTTCTTGGTGAAGACGGCGGTGATGTTTTCGGTCAGTGCCGAGGAAGACTTCGACAGGCCCTTCCTCAGCCGTTTGAACCAGCCCTCGCGGCGTGTCTCCTGCTCGCCGGTTTCCTCCGGCTCTGGAGCTGGTGGCTCCGCAGGCGCGATGTCCGGGCGCTTGGGTTCGTCCGTGACCGGGGGGACGTCGACCGGTTCGGCCGAAGCCGCCGCCTCGAGCTCGGGGCGCTTCTCCGGCGCGGTTTCCTTGGCTTTCTTGCGCGCCGGCTTGCGCTTGGCTGCCGGCTTCTTGGCAGGCTCCTCGGGCGCTTTTGCCGAGACTGCTTCTTCAGGCTCTTCTTTAGCTGCGGGTTTCTTCGCCGCCGGTTTTTTGGGCACCGGCTTCTTCTTCTCGGCCGGTTTCGATTTTTTCGGCTTGGGCTCGGCGGGCGCCTCGACAGCCGGCTGCTCGACCGCCTGCGGCTCGGGTAGCGCTTGGGGCTCCTCGCCGGGTTCGTCCCTCGACTTGCGGCCGAAGCCGAACGAGAAAATTTTCTTCAGAAATCCTGCCATGCGCGCATCCCGGCAGAAGTTTAGGCGGCGAGCCGCGAATCGGTGTTGAGCACCGTTCCGTTGTGCCCGGCCACGTGCACGCTCACAAGAGCACCCGGCTCGCCGTCGCAATCGGCAACCGGCGTGAAATCCTCAAGATGGCCCTTGTTGCCGCTCTCGATGAGCACCGGTGCGTCGCGGCCGATCCAGCCGTTTAGGTGCGCGGTCAGTCGCGTCTGCCCCTTGCGGCGCAGTTCGCGCGCGCGTTCGCGCACGATTTGCCTCGGCAGTTGCGGCATGCGCGCAGCCGGCGTGCCGGGTCTGGGCGAGAACGGGAACACATGCAGATGGGTCAGGCCGCACTCGTCCACGAGTTTCATGGAGTTCTCGAACATCGCCTCGGTTTCGGTGGGAAAGCCGGCGATCAGATCGGCGCCGAACACCATGTCGGGACGCAGCGCCCGCACCCGCTCGCAGAATTCGATCGAATGGTCGCGCAGATGCCGCCGCTTCATGCGTTTGAGGATCATGTCGTCGCCGGACTGTAGCGACAAATGCAGATGCGGCATGAACCTGGGCTCGCTGGCGATCGCCTCATAGAGCGCGTCATCGGCCTCGATGGAGTCGATCGACGACAGCCGCAGCCGCGCCAGCTCCGGCACCTGCTTGAGGATCGTCAACACCAGCCGCCCCAGGCTCGGCCGGCCGGGCAGGTCGGCGCCGTAGGAGGTGGCGTCGACGCCGCTCAGCACTACCTCGCGATAGCCGTTCGCCACCAGTTCGCGCACCTGGCTCACCACCGCACCCACCGGCACTGAGCGCGATCGCCCGCGCCCGAACGGAATAACGCAGAAGGTGCAGCGATGATCACAGCCGTTCTGCACCTGGACGAAGGCGCGCGTGCGCCCGTCCATGGCGCCGATCAGATGCGGCGCGGTCTCGCACACCGCCATGATGTCGTTGACTCGGACCTTCTCGGTATCGTTGACGCCGAACTCGGGCAGCGCGCGATAGGCATGAGCGTGCAGCTTGTCGTCGTTGCCGATCACCAGATCGACCTCGTCCATCTCGGCGAAGCTGTGGGGATCGATCTGCGCGGCGCAGCCCGATACG
Organism: Rhizobiaceae bacterium; assembly: GCA_028281105.1. Lineage (GTDB taxonomy): Bacteria > Pseudomonadota > Alphaproteobacteria > Rhizobiales > Rhizobiaceae > JANQKQ01. The sequence continues at coordinate 11,393 of JANQKQ010000027.1, read as the reverse complement.
ATGATCTTCGCATCAGGCCTTTCCCGGCCCACCCGCCGGATGGCCTGACGGGCCTGGCGCACGGCCTCGCCGGTCACCGCGCAGGTGTTGATAACGACCGCGCCGCCCGGCAGTTCTTCGAGGCCCGCCTCGACGGCCTGTTCGCGCATCACCCGCGCCTCATAGGCGTTGAGCCGGCAGCCGAAGGTGACGACTTCGACGTCCTTGGTCGAGGTGTCCTTGGTCATCACACCGCGTCCCGCTCGCTGCGCCGCAGATCGCCGGTGATCACATCCAGCATCCCGGCGAACTCAAACTCGGCTGGGCCGGTCATCCAGACGCGATCGGCCTCGTCCCATTCAATCAGGAGATCACCGCCCGGAACGGTGACCGTCGCGGCCCGGTCCACCAGCCCTTTGCGGTGCGCGCAAACCAGCGCCGCACAGGCCGCCGAACCGCACGCCTTGGTGATCCCCGCGCCGCGCTCCCAGGTGCGGATGACGACGTGATCGCGCGCCACCACATTGGCGATGGTGATGTTGGCGCGATCGGGAAAGATTGGGTGGTTCTCCAACAGCGGGCCGAAGCGATCGAGTTCATAGCCCCACACGTCGCCGTCGACCCAGAACACGCAGTGTGGATTGCCGATATTGGCAACTGAGGGCGAGTGCAGCACCGGATCGTCGATCGGACCGATCTGCAGCTCGATCCGGGTGGTATCGTGAAACTCCTCGGCCAGCGGAATCTCGTCCCAGTCGAACCGAGGCGATCCCATATCGACGGTAATCCTCCCATCGTCCCGTAAGCGTGCTTTGAGCCGTCCCGCAGCCGTCTGGAAGCGGTAGGCGCCGTCGGCGCGCCCATCGTCCATGAAGCGAACGACACAGCGCATGCCGTTGCCGCAAGCTCCGGCGGGCGAACCATCGTTGTTCCAGATGCGAATATGCGCATCTATTTCATCGTCGCCGTCGCGGATTTCCATCAGCTGGTCAAACGGCGCGGCGTCGGGCTGGGCGAGCCTTTTGGCAACGGGTCCGGCGATCTCCCGCGCATGCCCGCGCGCATCGACGACGAGAATCTCGTTGCCGAGCCCGTTCATCTTCGCGAATGGCACGTCGATCGCCATGATTGTGTCAGTTCCCTGAAGGCTCATTCATTTTGGTTCACATAGCCATCTTGGCGTGATTTTGCAAAGAAACCGGCTGTCGTGTCTGAGGCGATCGGGCAACAAAAAACCCGGCGACCGCTTCGGCCGCCGGGTTCGATTACTTGGTAGGCCGATGCGGCTTAGCGAACTTTCATGGTCTTGAATTCGCCTTCCATGACCTCCAGTTCGCGATACGAGCCGAACACTTCGCCCACCTCGTTGAACTCGACCGCCGTGGCGCCCACATAGTCGATGTCACCGCCACCGGCGAGGATTTCCAAGCCCTTGGCGATTTCGCCAGGCAGGATTTTCTCGCCCGGAGCATTGGCCACTTCCATGATCTTCGACTGGATCGCGGCGCGGTCGGCCGAGCCGGCCGCCTGCATCGCGAGCACGATCAGCGCGCCCGCGTCATAGGAATGGCCGTCGAACGGGCCGGTGCCGTCGCCGGTGACCTTGCCTTTGGCCAGTTCGGCGAACATCTTCGCTCCATCGCTCTCGCCGCCCGGCGCGGTGCCGAACGAGCCGACCAGGCCGTCGCCCACATTGTCGACGATCGACTGGCCGATCATGCCGTCGGCGAAGATGAACCGGTCGAACGCGCCGGTGTCGAGCGAGGTCTGGACGATGCCCAGACCGCCCTGGTCGACGTAACCGAAGACCACCAGATCGTCGGCGCCGGACGCGGCAAGCGCGCCGACCTCGGCCGAATAGTCGGCTTTGCCGTCCTCATGCGCGGCGGTCATGGTGACCGAGCCGCCCTTGGCCTTGAAGGCGTTGGAGAAGGATTCCGACAGACCTTTGCCGTAGTCGTTGTTGGTGTAGGTGATCGCCACGTTGTTGACGCCGCGCTCCATAACGACATCGGCAAGCACTTCGCCCTGACGCGCATCCGAGGGAGCGGTCCGGAAGAAGAAGCCATTGTCTTCGATGGTCGTCAGTGCCGGCGAAGTCGCCGACGGCGAAATCATCACCACGCCGTTGGGAACGCCTACATTGTTGGCGATCGCGGTGGTGACGCCGGAGCAGTCGGCGCCCATGATGGCGGCGACGCCTTCGGCGGTAACCAGGCGCTCGGCTGCGGCGGTCGCGGCCGCGGCGTCGATGCAGGTTGAATCGGCGCGTACCGGCACGATCACCTTGCCGTCAAGCAGCTTGCCGGAATCGGAAGCTTCCTTGAAAGCCAGCTCGGCCCCGTCGCCCATTCCAGGGGTGAGCGATTCGATCGGCCCGGTAAAGCCGAGGATCACGCCCACTTTAACCTCATGCCCGTCGGCGAAAGCCGTCGCGGTCATGGCTGCGAGCATCGTGCTCGCCAGCAACAGTTTCTTCATTCCATACCTCCCTTTAAAAACTTCTTGGGTTGGTTGAATATTTCGGCGCGTTTTCCGCGCGGCAGGTCTGTTCCCACTGGCCGGCAACATAGTCGGGCCGGTCGGATCGCTCAACCTCAAAATGGCGCTACGGTTACCATGGCCGGCGGTTCACGACTGTCGGCGAACCACCTCCGGCAACAGCCCGCCGGGGCTGAACCGCAGCACGATCAGCAACAGCAGGCCCATGACGAACAACCGCATATGCTGGGCGCTGTCGATCAGATGCGCCCGCAGCCTGTTGTCCTCGGCCATGCCGGCAGTCAGTACGCCCATGAGCCACGTGCCGACCGGTTCGGCTTCCACCCACATGAACCAGATCAGGAAACCGCCGATCACCGCGCCCAGATTGTTGCCTGAGCCGCCCACGATCACCATCACCCAGACCAGGAAGGTGAAGCGCAGTGGGTTGTAGGTGCCGGGCGTGAACTGGCCGTCCAGGGTGGTCAGCATGGCGCCGGCGATGCCGACCACCGCCGATCCCAGCACGAAGATTTGCAGGTGACGCTTGGTGACGTTCTTACCCATCGCGCCGGCCGACACTTCATTGTCGCGGATCGCCCGCATCATCCGACCCCATGGCGAGTTCAGCGCCAGCACCGACAACATCAACACGACCAGCAGCACGATCGTGAACAGTCCTGCATAGCAAAGTTTGACGAACAGGCTGGAATTCTCGATCACCAGTTGCTGCAGCGCGGCCGCGCGCTCACTGTCGCCCAGATCGGCCAGCCGGCCCGAATACAGCCACTCGACCCAACCGATGAACCGGTCCGACGACTGCAGGTTGATCTCATAGGGTACCGGGCGCGGAAGGCCGGTTACGTTCTTCACCCCGCGGGTCAGCCAGTCCTCGTTTTTCAGCATCGTGATGATGATCTCGGAGATGCCCAGGGTGGCGATCGCCAGATAGTCCGAGCGCAGGCCCAAAGCGACCTTGCCCACCAGCCAGGCCGCGCCGGCGGCGAACAGCCCGCCGACGAACCAGGATAATACGATCGGCAAGCCCAGCCCGCCCAGATAGCCGGTCTTCGCCGAATCCACCGCCTCGATCGCCGTTACCGCCGGATCGTAGAAGACGCGGATGAAGAAGAACCCGCCGACCACCAGCACGACGATCGCCAACGTTCGCCCCGGCCCACGACGCATCAAGCGCATGCATGCGATGATCGCGACGATGGTGGCGATTAGCGCCAATGCCGAGAACGCCAGATTGACGCCGCCCGCCGCCCAGGCCTCCGGCACCGCCGGCATGGAGACCAGCAGCGCGGCCACGCCGCCCAATGCCGCGAACCCCATGATGCCGACGTTGAACAGGCCGGCATAGCCCCACTGGATGTTGACGCCCAGCGCCATGATCGCCGAGATCAGGCACAGATTGATGATCGCCAGGGCCAGCGACCAGGACTGGGCGAACCCGACCAGCACCAGCAGCGCAGCCATGACCGCAAACGCGGCGGTCGCGCGCAGCCTGGGATTGGCTGTGAGCGCGCTCATAACAGTCTTCCCGAGAAGATACCGGTCGGGCGCACCAGCAGCACGGCGACCAGGATAAGGAAGGAAACCGCCAGCTTGTAGTCGGTCGATAGAAGCTGCATCAGCCCGTCGGGCTCCAGGCTTTCGGGCAGCAGATAGATCAGGAACTTCTTATAGGCGTAGGTGATGGTGACTTCGGAGAACGCCACCACATAGCCGCCCACGATGGCGCCGACGGGCTGGCCGATGCCGCCGACGATGGCGGCGGCGAAGATCGGCAGAAGGAGCTGGAAATAGGTGAACGGCTTGAAGCTCTTGTCCAGCCCGTACAGCACGCCGGCGATGGTCGCTAGCGCCGCTGCGATCACCCAGGTGACCAGCACGATCCGGTCCGGATTGATGCCCGACAGCAGCGCCAGGTCCTCATTGTCGGAATAGGCGCGCATCGCCTTGCCGGTCTTGGTCTTCTGCAGGAACCAGAACAGGGCGACCACCAGGGCGATGGCGATGACGACGGTCAGCCCCTGGGTGGTGCGGATCGCAAGGCCCTCGCTCAGACCCGTCACCTCCTTGAAGGTGCGCGCCTTGACGAGGAACCGCTCACCATCGCTAAAGCGCCGGTCGTCGGGCCCGATGATGAACCGCACCACGCCGTTGGTCATGAACATGACGCCCACGGACACCATGACGAACACCACCGGCACCGCCTTGCGGGCCCGATAGTATCGATAAACGGCCTTGTCGGTGAATACGACCAGCAGCGCGGTGGCCGCGATGCCGACCGGCAGCGCGATCAGCGCGGTGGGCAGGAAACCCAGTCCCACACCAACCGATTGCAGCCACCAGGTGAGCAGGATCGTCACCATCGTGCCGAAGGCCATCGTGTCGCCATGGGCGAAATTGGCAAACCGCAGGATACCGAAAACCAGCGTTACCCCGAGTGCGCCCAGCGCAAGCTGCGACCCGTAAGCGAGCCCCGGCACCAGCACGAAATTGGAGAACAGCACGAGGGCATTGATGACATCGATCAGATAGTCCACGGCAATCACCCTCCCAGAAACGATTTGCGCACATCCGGGTCGGCCAGCAGCGCCTCGCCGGTATCCGTGTAGCGGTTCTCGCCGGTCACCAGCACATAGCCTTTGTCGGCGATCGCCAAAGCCTGTCGCGCGTTCTGCTCGACCATCAGAATCGCAACGCCGGTCTGGCGAATTTCCAGGATGCGGTCGAAAAGTTCGTCCATGACGATCGGCGAAACGCCGGCGGTGGGCTCGTCGAGCATCAGCACCTGGGGCCGGGTCATCAGCGCGCGCCCGACGGCCACCTGTTGGCGCTGGCCGCCGGAAAGCTCGCCTGCGGCCTGATCGCGCTTGTCTTTGAGGATCGGGAACAGTTCGAACACCTGATCCATGGTCTCTGAGATATCGTCCTCGCGCAGGAAGGCGCCCATCTCCAGGTTTTCCTGGACGGTCAGGCCGACGAAAACGTTGGAGGTCTGCGGCACGAAAGCCATGCCTTCGCCGACGCGGGCCTGCGGCGACAGATCGGTGATGTCGCGATCGTCGAGCATCACGCGCCCTTCGCGCATCTTGAGCATGCCGAGCATGGCCTTCATCGCCGTCGACTTGCCCGCGCCGTTGGGGCCGACGATGACCGCGATCTTGCCGCGCTCGACGCCCACCGTGCAGCCCTTGAGGATATCGGCGCCGCCGTAGCCGCCTGTGAGGTTCTCGCCGGTCAGGAAGCTCATGGAACGGCCACCCCGGGTTTGTTCTTCAGCCCGCGGCCGAGATAGGCCTCGATCACCTCTTCATTGTTGCGGACTTCCTCGGCTGTGCCCTGAGCCAGCACGGCCCCTTCCGCCATCACGATCACCGGGTCACATAGCCGGCCGATGAAATCCATATCGTGCTCGATCATGCAGAAGGTGTAGTTGCGTTCTTTGTTGAGGCGGATGATGGCGTCGCCGATTTCAGCGAGCAGGGTGCGGTTGACGCCGGCGCCCACCTCGTCGAGCAGCACCACCTTGGCATCGACCATCATGGTGCGGCCCAACTCCAGCAGCTTCTTCTGCCCGCCCGACAGGTTCCCGGCCAGCTCGTCGGCCAGGTGATTGATCTTCAGGAAATCGATGACTTCCATGGCACGGGCGCGGATTAGGTCTTCCTGTTCGCGAATAGCGCCGCGCCGGATCCATGCATTGAGCACGCTCTCGCCGAGCTGGTCGGCCGGCACCATCATCAGGTTCTCCAGCACCGTCAGGTTGGAGAATTCATGCGCGATCTGGAAGGTGCGCAGCAGCCCCTTGGCGAACAATTGATGGGGTTTGAGACCGGTTACGTCTTCGCCGTCGAGCTCGACCCGTCCGGAAGTCGGCTCGTAAAGGCCGGCGACGATGTTGAAGAGAGTGGTCTTGCCGGCGCCGTTCGGCCCGATCAGCCCGGTGATCGACCCTTTGGCGATCGAAAGGGTAGCCTCGTCGACGGCCTTAAGCCCCCCAAAATGCTTGGAAATCGCCTCGACCCGGATCATGCGCGCTGCATCGGCACTTCCCCACCCGCGTGCCCTTGTTGTTGTCCTGCCTGTCACCGGCAGGAAGCTTCAACAGTTAAAGCGAAGCCCTCGATTAATCAACATGCCGCGTCTGTCCTGACAAACCGGCCTTGCACGGACTTATGATCCATGTATCGGTTGGCGCTCTGCTTTTCGGACACCTGCCATGATTTCAATCGCCAACAGCGAGGCCAGGCGGCTGTTTCTCCACTCCCATGGGTTGTCGGCCGACCCGGGAGCGGCCTCGACGGCTGCCGATATCGACGAACTGGTGGAGCAGCTTGGGTTTGTCCAGGTCGATTCCATTCGCACCGTGGAACGCGCTCATCACCAGATTTTGTTCTCGCGCCGGCAGACCTATCGCCAGAACCAGTTGGCGCGACTGATCGAGCGCGAGCGCACCCTGTTCGAAAACTGGACCCATGATGCCTCGATCATCCCATCGCAATATTTCCCGTATTGGCGTCATCGGTTCGAGCGCCAGAAGGCCAATCTGCCGCAAGTCTGGAAAAGGTGGGGCCGCGAGGGATTCGATCAGATCCTCGACGAGGTGCGCGATCGCATCGAAACCGACGGGCCGAAAAAGGCCCGCGACTGGAAGTCCGACCGGCCGAAATCCGGCGGCGGCTGGTGGGAGTGGCATCCGGCCAAGACGGCGCTGGAATATCTATGGCACACTGGCGAGCTGGCCATATGTCATCGTGACGGCTTTCAGAAAGTCTATGATCTGGCGCATCGGGTGATCCCGCCCGACCACTATGAGCACAGGGTCAGTGAAACCGAGATGATCGATTGGTCCTGTAGCGGTGCCCTGTCGCGCCTGGGATTTGCCACCCATGGGGAGTTGGCGGCCTTTTGGGACCTGGTGAGCCCGGCGCAGGCCAGCCGATGGGTGGAGGCCCAGCGCAACGATCTCGTCGAGGTGGAGGTGGAAACGGCCGGCGATAAGCCAAGGAGGGCGTGGGCCCGGCCGGACATTGTCGAACGGCTGGCCGAGGCCCCCGATCCGCCGGGCCGCCTGCGGCTGATCAGCCCGTTTGATCCGGTATTGCGCGACCGCGCGCGCCTGGAGCGGTTGTTCGGCTTTAACTATCGCATCGAGATTTTCGTGCCCGAAGCCAAGCGCAAATACGGCTACTACGTATTTCCCATATTGGAAGGCGATCGTTTCATCGGCCGCATCGATCTAAAGGCCGAGCGCGAAGTTGATCGCCTTACCGTTCGCCGCCTGTGGCTCGAACCCAGGGTTCGCCCGGCCAAATCTCGCTTCGCCAGACTTGAAAGCGAACTGGCTCGCGTCGCGCGGTTTTGCGGTGTATCGAATGTCGTCTTGAAAGATGGCGCGCTGCCTTCGGGCTGATGGCGGGCCGCCGGGTACATAACGACGAAACAAAGCGATGAAATAAGACAAATTGTGTCGTATGCCGATGGATGATAATTGCGATTGCACCGTTTGATTCGTGAGTAATCTCCTGGGCGGGATGGGAATTGAGTGAATGATCAGCGGATTTGGCGCGGAGCGATTGGGGCATCTGACGTTGCGATTCCCAATCGTTGCAACGCTGATCGTCATTGTCCTGACGGCGATTGCGCTTGCAGGTGTGCCCAGGCTCCAGTTCTCCGGCGATAATATCGACATCCTGCGTGACGGTTCGCGGGAACTCGCCGAATATGACAACCTGCTGGGTTCGTTTCGCGACTTCAATAACGATGCGATCGTGCTGATCCGTTCGGATCGGCTGAGAACCCTGGAAGGGTTTGAAAAATATCGCGATCTGCATTTCGAGCTGCAGTTTGAACCGGCGGTCGAGAGCATTCTGTCGCCGTTTTCGCTGGTGAGCTACGACGCCTCGGTGGGTTGGCATTCCACCGTGCCAGCGCGTTTCGAGGACGATGCCGCCGTCGCCGGGTTTCTTGACGGCATCAGCGAAAAGCTGCCGGCCTTCGACTCGCTGATCGCGCCATCGCGCAATTCCGCGGTCATCGTCATCTACACCAGCGCTGAGGCCGTCGCCGATTCCAGCGTACGCGATACCATGGCCGGCTTCGAACGGGTGCTCGAGTATTTCGCAGACGAGGATTTCGAGGTCTCGCTTGCGGGCCAGCCGGCGATCCGGGCGGACCTGATCAATTCCATCGTCGACGATCTGCGGCTGCTGGCGCCGATTGCCGCGCTTTTCTGCGCCGTGGTGGCGTTGGGGATTTTCCGCAACGCGGTTGCCGTGATCCTGTGCGTCCTGCCCCCCGTCATCGCGGTGTTGTGGTTTCTAGGTGCGCTGGGGCACGCCGGCATCAAGCTCAACTTTCTCACCAACGTGCTGCCGGTGCTGTTGATGGTCATCGTGTTCGCCGACACGCTGCACCTGTATCTGAAATGGGAACGCGAGCAGGACGGCGGTGACGATGCCTCGGCCGCAATGGGCCGCGCCGTCACCCTGGTCGGACCCGCCTGTGCGCTGGCCATGATCACTACGGCGATTGCCCTGGCTTCGCTGACCTTGAGCGGTAATCTGGGCCTGACCGACCTGGGATGGATCGGTGCGGTATCGATCCTGGCCAGTTTCATCTCGGTGATTACCGTGCTGCCGCTGGGCGTTCACTGGGCCGGCCGGCTTGGTTTCGCGCCGGACCCCCGGTCGGCCAACCGCCTCGCCGGCATTTCGCGCCTGGCCCATTCCGCCGTGCGCCATTCGGCGTTGATCGGGTTTTCCGGCGTGGTCGTGTGTCTGATCGGCCTGTACGCCCACTGGAACATCGATTCGCGATTCCGCCTGCTCGACTATCTGGGAACCGGGTCCCAGGTCGCGGAAAGCGAAAGCTATATCGACGAGCGCTACTCGGGCACCACGCCTTTGTTCGCGATCATCCATCTCGACCCGAGCGTGGACATGCTGCACGAGACGAACACCGATGTGTTCTATCGCGCAAAGGCCCGCATCGATGAGGTGTTCCCGTCGACATCGTCCTATTCGCTGGATGATTTCGCAAGGGAGGTCGAAAAGGGCGGCGGCATCCCCCGCTCCTCGGATCTCGACGAGTTGCCGGAATACCTGACCAGCCGCTTCGTGTCGACCGACCGCACCCAGGTGCTGATCACCATCTTCTCCAGCGCCAGCTACACCGCGAGCCAGATGCACGCCAAGCTCGAGCAGTTGCAGTCCATGCTGCGGGAGGAGGGCCTTTCCGACAATGTGTCGATCACCGGATTTCCCATCCTTGCCAGCGTCGTGGCGCCTCGGCTGATGGATAATCTGCGGATAAGCCTGCTGGCGGCCGTTTTCGTCTCGATCTTCGTCATCGCATTGGCCGCCCGGTCCTGGCGCATTGGTCTGGCCTGTTTGGTGCCGAACCTGCTTCCGATCGTGGCCGTCGAGATCGTGCTGTGGCTGGCGGGCATCCCGCTCGATATGTCGATTACGGTGGCGCTTACCGTTTCGTTCGGCATCGCCGTCGACAATTCCATCCACCTGTCGAACCAATATATGATCGATTCGCGCGAGAAGCCGGCCGATCAGGCGATCCTTTCGGCGTTGCACCAGGTGGCGCCGGCCATGGTCTCGACTACGCTGATCCTGGTCGCCGGCCTGTCGATTTCGCTGCTGAGCACGCTGCCGGTGCTATCGGTGTTCGCGCTGGTTATCGTTCTCACGTTGATCTTCGCGCTGGTTACAGACATATTTCAGCTACCGGCGTACCTCGTCACGGTGGCAAAGCCTGGGAGGAACCAACCACACCAAGGATAGGAAAAATGGTGTCCAAGAAACCACGTGCAGGGGCAAGGGTGTTGGTTGCCGGCCTGGTAATCATGTTTTCGTCGCCGGCGGCTTCCGCCCAGAACACTCACATCTTCGACCAGTTGGCGGGCAGCTGGAGCGGGCGGGGCATCATCGTGCACAGTGTTGGCGCCAATGAAGAGGCGATCCGATGTCGCCTGCGCAACCGATCGACTCACGCCAGCGCGCGCAAGTTGGTGCTGGCCGGCAACTGCGCCGTGGCGGGGCTTGTTCTGCCGATGGGCGGCTGGATGCAGCAGCAGGACGATTCCAACCGCTATACCGCCTCCATGTTCCAGAGCCTGGCCCGGCTCAAGACCGACTCCTTTGACGGCACTCGGCGCGGAAGGCAGCTGCGTTTCCACTATCAAGGCACCGATGCGGTCTCCAAACAGTCCATCTCAGCGCGCATCACCATCATTGCGCGAGGCGACAACCGCTTCGATATTCAGGTTCGCCGGACCGACCCCACCACCAAGAAGCTGCACAACGTCGGCACCATAGAGTTTTCCAGGCGTTAGCGCTGCGGGGGCCGGCACTTCGACTTGTCTGGCGTCGCCGACGGACAAAAAGTCCGGCATGGGACGAAACCCGCTTGACCACTGGTCAATCGCGTCAGATGGTGGCCGGGTTCCTGCAAGCAAAGACCGTTCTCCCTCCATGCCGAACTCCATCCTTCGCGGCGTCATCGCGCCCAACCTGACGCCGTTCAACCAAGACCTGAGCGTGGCCACCGATCTGTATGTGGCGCACGCGCGCAAGCTGCTGATTGACGGCTGTGTCGGACTTGCGCCGTTCGGCACCACCGGTGAGGCCCTGTCCATCGGCGTTGACGAGCGGATCGACATTCTCGATCAGCTCATTGCCGCCGGCGTCGACCCGGCCTGTTTGATCCCGGGTACCGGGCTGACCAGCCTGCCGGACACCGCGCGGCTGACGCGGGCCGTGGTCAAGCGAGGCTGTGCGGGCGCATTGGTGCTGCCGCCGTTCTTCTACAAGAATCCGACCGATGAGGGTCTGTTTGCCTACTATGCCACGTTGATCGACAAGGTGGCGAGCGACCGGCTGCGCATCTACCTCTATCACATCCCC
>JANQKQ010000006.1 GCA_028281105.1 Rhizobiaceae bacterium | reverse complement strand
GCCACGTGGGCCATTTCGTGCGCGATGACGGCGGCCACCTCGGCCGAATCGTTGGCGAGCGCCAGCAGACCGCGGGTGACATACAGATAGCCGCCGGGCAGCGCGAATGCGTTGACTTTGGGCGAGTCGAGGATGGTGACCCGATAGACGCTGTCGGGATCGTCGGAGATGGCGACCAGCTTGCCGACGATCACCGCCAGCAGCTTCTCCGCCGCCTCGTCCTGGAACTCGCCGCCATATTTGGCCACCACCAGCGGGTGTTCGCGCGCGCCGATCTGCTCGCGCGGGTCTTCCGGCCGCACCCAGCTCGACGTGAAAGAACCAGTCTGGTCGATGCCGCCATCCTGGGTGCAGGCGGCGACCAGAACCGCAAGCGCAAGCAGCGGCCATGCCAGCAGCGTGCGTGCGTGCCGGTTGAGCCAGGCGGTTTTGCGGTTGCAGTCGGGTTTCACGAGTTCCGGTCCCCTCCATCGGCACGGCGGCCGCGGCACGAAGCGGCATAGCAGAACTTGATGCCTAATTTAAGAACAAGCGGCCCGTTTGTCCAAGTACAGACCAGGTTCATTGAACCTCGATGCGCGCTTCGTGCGGGCGGCCGATGGAATGATAGGTGAGGTCGATGTCGATCAGCTCATCGTGGGAATAGATGTTGCGCAGATCGACCAGGATCCGATCGGCCAGCACAGAGGCGACGCGGGACAGATCGAGCGCGCGGAACTGGTTCCACTCCGTCACGATCACCGCGGCGTTCGCGCCCTCCATGCATTCGTAGGGATCGCCGCAGAAGGCCACATCGTCCAGCAGCCTGGCGGCCTCGTCCATGCCTTCCGGGTCGAAGGCGCGGACCTTTGCGCCGGCTGCCTGCAGGGCCGGGACGATCTTCAAGGCGGGCGATTCGCGCATGTCGTCGGTGTTGGGCTTGAAGGTGAGGCCGAGGACGGCGATGGTCTTGCCGGCGAGCGAGCCGCCGCAGGCTTCGATGATGCGCACGGCCATGCCGGCCTTGCGCTGGTCGTTGGACTCGATCACGGTGTCGACGATCGACAGCGGCGCACCGTATTCACGAGCGGTGCGGGACAGGGCCAGCGTGTCCTTGGGAAAGCACGAGCCGCCATAGCCGGGGCCGGCGTGCAGGAACTTCGATCCGATGCGGTTGTCGAGCCCGATGCCGCGCGAGACCTCCTGGACGTTGGCGCCGACCTTCTCGCACAGATCGGCGATCTCGTTGATGAAGGAGATCTTGACCGCGAGAAACGCGTTGGCGGCGTATTTGATGAGTTCGGCGGTGCGCCGGGCGGTCACCACCATCGGCGTCTCGTTGAGATACAGCGGGCGATAGAGTTGGCGCAGCGCCTCGATGGCGCGCTGGGAATGGGCGCCGACGACGATGCGGTCCGGCCGCTTGAAGTCCGAGATCGCGGCGCCCTCGCGCAGGAACTCCGGGTTTGAGGCGACGTCGAAATCAGCGTCGGGATTGGCCTTGGCGATGATCGCTTCGACCTCGTCGCCGGTACCCACGGGCACGGTCGATTTGTTGACGATCACCGTATAGCCGTCGATGAAGCCGGCCAGCTGTTCGGCTGCCGCGTGAACATAGCTCAAATCCGCGTGGCCGTCGCCGCGCCGCGCCGGCGTGCCGACGGCGATGAATACGATGTCGGCGGCCGCCACCGCCGGGCCGGGATCGGTATCGAAGGCCAGCCTGCCGGCGGCCACGTTCGCGGCCACCAGATTGTCCAGCCCGGGCTCGAAAATCGGTATTCTGCCGGCTTTGAGATCGGCGATCTTGGCCTCGTCGAGATCGATACAGGTCACCTGATGGCCGAAGTCCGCGAAACAGGCGCCCGAGACGAGGCCCACATAGCCGGTGCCGATCATTACCACTTTCATTGGGTTCTCCGCGTCGTAGTATCGGTTGGCGCAATGCGCGGCGACCATGGGCCGGTCAAACCGCGTTTTCAAGCGGTTCGTCAAAGCATATTGCCGCGCGAGCCATCTTGTGCGCGCGGCGGTCAGATTGTTTAGTAGCGCGCATCAGCGGGTTTGCCAGTGGTCTTGAGATGTTCGAAAATCGCCTGAGGAAATTGTGGGGCCGGGGCCACGCCACTGTGAACGGTTGGCTGTCGATACCGAGCTCTTTTTCCGCCGAGATCATGGCGGCGGCGGGCTTCGACAGCCTGACCATCGATCTCCAGCACGGTGTCGTCGACTATGCGGAAGCGGTTCGCATGCTGCAGGCGATGGGCGCCAGCGGCGTCACGCCGATGGCGCGGGCGCCGTGGCTCGATGCCGGCGCGATCATGAAGATCCTCGATGCCGGCGCGCATGGCGTCATCTGCCCGATGATCAATTGCCGCGCGGACGCAGAACGGCTCGTCAGCTACTGCCGCTATCCGCCCGCCGGCGCGCGCAGCTATGGCCCCACGCGCGCCAATGTGGCGATCGGGCCGGACTATGCCAAAACCGCCAATGACGAGGTGCTGTGCGTGGCGATGATCGAAACGGCCCAGGCGATGGACAATCTCGACGAGATCGTCGCCACGCCGGGCCTGGACGGCGTCTATATCGGCCCCGCCGACCTGGCGCTGGGGGTCACCAACGGCGAGATGGCGCCGGCGATGGACCATGAGGACGAGGAACTGGTCGGCGCGATCAAGCGCATCCTGCAGGCCGCCAAAGGCGCCGGCATTCATGCCGGGATCCATTGCGCATCACCCAGCTACGCGGCGCGAATGATCGACTGGGGGTTCGATTTCGTCTCCATCTCCAGTGATGCCCGGCTGCTCGCGGCGGCGGCCGGCGATGTGGTCGCGCGCATACGCGATCCCGGCGTGCAGTCGGGCGGCGGCGGCGAGAGCAAGTCGGGATATTGAGCGCCTGCCGCTGCAACGCCTCGTGTTTTGGCGGATTCGGAAGGCACTTTGCGTAGCAAAGTGCCTTTGGCGACCCCGGCAGGATTCGAACCTGCGACCTACGGATTAGGAATCCGGCGCTCTATCCTGCTGAGCTACGGGGCCTCGGTGCGTTGCCTGTCTAGCCCCTCGGTATCGGTTTCGCAATTCGCCGCGTCGTCCGCTTGCGTCCGGTGTTGATATGTTCTACTTTTGTTCCAGTAAGCCGACAAGGCAGGCAAGCAAGGGAGATCGCCGTGACCGCCGATGATGTCCGTAACGATCGCGCCATCAACTATGTCGAGTTCAACGTGGCCGACATCGCCCGCTCGAAACGGTTCTACGGCGATGCCTTCGGCTGGACCTTCACCGATTACGGGCCCGGCTATTGTGAGTTCTCCGACGGCCACATGAAGGGCGGTTTCGACGCCAGCGAGCCATCGCCGGCGGTCAAGGGCGGTGGAGGGCCGCTGGTGGTGCTGTACGGCTCGGACCTGGCCGATGTTCAGGCGAGCGTGGAGACGGCGGGCGGCGTGATCGTCAAGCCGATATTCGAGTTTCCCGGTGGTCGGCGGTTTCATTTCACCGACCCCGACGGCTACGAACTGGCCGTGTGGTCGGCGAACTGACGTACCGACCGGCTCCGCACGCGAGTGTCGCAATCGGAACCTCGACTTCGTAGACGGCCATTGCCGGGGCTCGCCGCGTCGTGGTGAACTGGCTCTCCGTGGCCCAGGCGTTTGCGCCGGCGGCCGAGCCCAGGAGAGCCAGCGATGACCACAGCTTCGGTGAACGGTGCGACCAACACAAAGGATCGGGCGAGCGAGCTCGATGCCGTGCTCAAGCCGGTGGCCACCGCCAACGGCCTGCCGAACGAGCACTATGTCGATGCCAATATGTTCGCGGCCGAGCGCGAGCGCGTCTTCTATCGCAACTGGGCCGCGCTCGGTTTCGGCAAGGACGTGGCCAGGCCGGGCGACGTCAAGCCGCTCGACTTCCTGGGCCAGCCGCTGTTGATCGTGCGCGATCGCGACAACCAGGTGCGGGTGTTCCAGAACACCTGCCGCCATCGCGGCATGATCTTGGTCGACGAGCCGGGCCACCTGCGCGGCGCCATCCGCTGTCCCTATCATTCCTGGTGCTACGACCTGAAGGGCAGGCTGATCACCACGCCGCATGTGGGCGGGCCGGGCGTCAACGTGCACGAGAACATCGAGCGCGAAAAACTCGGCCTGGTCGAGATCCGCTCCCATGTGTGGCGCGACGTGATCTTCATCAACATCGACGGCCATGCGCCGGCGTTCGAAGAGTATGCCGGTTCGCTGATCGAGCGCTGGCGGAACTTCGAGCAGCCGATGACCCATGGCGGCGAGGCCAGCTCGTTCAAGCTGGAGGTGGCGAGCAACTGGAAGCTGGCGGTGGAGAACTATTGCGAAAGCTACCATCTGCCGTGGGTGCATCCCGGGCTCAACAGCTACTCACGGCTGGAGGACCACTATCATATCGAGGAGCCGGGCCACTATTCAGGCCAGGGAACCCTGGTCTACCGGCAGTTCGAGGGCGAGGGCGGCGCCAGGTTCCCGGATTTCGACGGTCTTTCGCACAAGTGGGACACGGCCGGCGAATATGTGGCGCTTTACCCGAACGTGCTGTTCGGCGTGCACCGCGACCACCAGTACGCGATCATCATCGAGCCCACCGGCCCGGACCATTCGATCGAGCATGTGGAAATCTACTACACAGGCGAAGGGGCGACGGGGCAAGCGTATGACGCGATGCGCCGGGCCAATGCCGAGCTGTGGCGCGGCGTGTTCGTCGAAGACGTGTTCGTGGTGGAGGGCATGCAGCGTGGCAGGCATGCGCACAAGTTCGACGGCGGCCGGTTCTCGCCGGTGATGGATAGTCCCACCCATTGCTTCCATCACTGGGTGGCGAGCCAGATGACCGTTTAGCGCGGGCGCGGCCATGGGCGAACGGTCGGATCTGGACGATCTGGATGAGCGCCTGATCGACGCCCACAATCGTGGCGAGCTTGGCGAACTCGTCGAGCTCTACCGACGCGCCGGCAAGGCGGCGATCGATGGCGGTGACGGGCACGCGGCCCGTTTCTACTATACTCACGCCTATGTGTTCGCGCTCGAGGCCGGCCATCCGCAAACGAGTGAGATTCTGGCGGTGCTGAAGCGCCACGGCAGCGAGTGAGATCGCGATCATTCGCCGGCGCTCCCCAGGAATCGCGCCTATCCGATCCTTCCAATATTGAAACCGAACCCGTGGCGGTTTATCGCCAGGGCGGGCGGCCATTGTTCGCGCCTTCCCATCCGTGCTCAACCCGGAGCCAATTGCATGACCAAGTGGGTTTATACGTTCGGAGACGGCCGCGCCGAAGGTGAGGTCGGGATGAAGAACCTGCTGGGCGGCAAGGGCGCCAACCTGGCGGAGATGAGTTCGCTCGGCCTGCCGGTGCCGCCGGGAATGACGCTGACGACGGAAGTCTGCGGCGCCTATTACGCCGCCGACAAGGCGTTTCCGGAAGGGTTGGCAGCTCAGGTCGAGAGCGGGCTTGAGCATATTTCGCAACTGACCGGCCGGCGGCTGGGAGACCGGGACAATCCGCTGCTGGTGTCGGTGCGTTCGGGCGCGCGCGCGTCGATGCCGGGCATGATGGACACAGTGCTCAACCTGGGCCTGAACGACGAAACGGCGGCGGCTTTGGCCGCCGAATCGGGCGACGAGCGCTTTGCCTTCGACAGCTATCGGCGATTCATCCAGATGTATGGCGACGTGGTGCTGGGGGTCGATCACGGCCTGTTCGAGGAAATCCTCGACGACGCCAAGGACAGCGCCGGCCACGCCATGGACACCGACCTGAGCGCCGCCGAATGGCGCACGGTGATCGACCGGTACAAGCAACTGGTCGAGCGCGAGGCCGACGGCCCCTTTCCCCAGGACCCGCTGGATCAGCTTTGGGGGGCGATCGGCGCTGTGTTTTCGTCTTGGATGAACCAGCGCGCGGTGACCTATCGCGCGCTGCACGACATCCCGTCGGACTGGGGCACGGCCGTCAACATCCAGGCCATGGTGTTCGGCAATATGGGGCCGACTTCGGCCACCGGGGTCGCATTCACCCGCAACCCGTCGACCGGCGAGAACGCGCTCTACGGCGAGTTCCTCATCAACGCCCAGGGCGAGGATGTGGTCGCCGGCATCCGCACGCCGCAGGAGATCACCGAAAAAGCGCGCATCGCCGCCGGGTCCGACGAAGCGTCGCTGGAAAAGATCATGCCCGACGCTTTCGAAGAGTTCGTCGCCATCGCCAAGCGGCTGGAAGCCCATTATCGCGACCTGCAGGATCTGGAGTTCACGATCGAGAAGGGCAAGTTGTGGATCCTGCAGACCCGTTCGGGCAAGCGCACCACCACGGCCGCGCTGCGCACCGCCGTCGAGATGGTGGATGACGGCGTCATCAGCAAGGACGAAGCGATCAGCCGCATCGACCCGGCCTCGCTCGATCAGATGTTGCATCCCACGATCGATCCCGCGTCCGAGCGCGACATCATCTGCACCGGCTTGCCGGCTTCGCCCGGCGCGGCGACCGGGGAGATCGTGTTCACCTCCGATGACGCCGTGGCGGCGGCGAGCCAGGGCCGGCCGGTCATCCTGGTGCGCATCGAAACCAGCCCGGAAGACATCCACGGCATGCACGCGGCCCAGGGGATCCTGACCGCGCGCGGCGGCATGACCAGCCACGCCGCGGTGGTCGCCCGGGGCATGGGTACGCCGTGCGTGTCCGGCGCGGGGGGCTTGCGGATTGACTATGCGGGCGAGAGCTTCTCCGTGCTGGATCGCAGCTTCGCCAAGGGCGAGACGATCACCATCGACGGCGCCAGCGGCCAGGTGCTGGCCGGTCAGGTGGCGATGCGCCAGCCGGAACTGTCGGACCATTTCGAGACGCTGATGGGCTGGGCGGACGCCATCCGGCGCATGGGCGTGCGCACCAATGCCGACACGCCGGCCGACGCCAAGTCGGCCCGCGCCTTCGGCGCGCAGGGCATCGGCCTGTGCCGCACCGAGCATATGTTTTTCGAGGACAACCGCATCGTCGCGGTGCGCGAGATGATCCTGGCGGACGACGAGGCCGGGCGGCGCGCGGCGCTCGACAAGCTGTTGCCGATGCAGCGGGCCGACTTCGAGGCGCTGTTCGAGATCATGAGCGGCCTGCCGGTGACCATTCGCCTGCTCGACCCGCCGCTGCACGAGTTCCTGCCCAAGACCCAGGCTGAGATCGACGAAGTCGCCGCGGCGATGGGCATCGACGCGGCCGCGCTGGGCGAACGCACCCACGCGCTGCACGAGTTCAATCCGATGCTCGGCCATCGTGGCTGCCGGCTGGCGATCTCGCACCCGGAAATCGCGGAAATGCAGGCGCGCGCCATCTTTGAGGCGGCGGTGGCGGCGGCCGGCCGGTCGGGCGCCGCCGTGGTGCCGGAGATCATGGTGCCGCTGGTGTCGATGGAAGAGGAGTTCGAATTCGTCAAAGCGATCGTCGATAGGATAGCCGGCGAGGTGGCCGCGGAGACCGGACATGAGATCGGCTATCAGGTCGGCACGATGATCGAGCTGCCGCGCGCGGCGCTGCGCGCCGGCCCGATCGCCGCGGCCGCGCAGTTCTTCTCCTTCGGCTCGAACGACCTGACCCAGACCACCTACGGCATCTCGCGCGACGATGCGGCCCGCTTTATCGCCGCCTATCAGAGCCGTGGGGTGATGGCGCGCGACCCGTTCGTCTCGATCGACGCCGACGGCGTGGGCGAGCTGATCGAGCTGGCGGTGGAGCGCGGCCGCGCGGCGCGCGCGGACATCAAGCTGGGCATCTGCGGCGAGCATGGAGGCGATCCCGACTCCATCGCGTTCTGCGAACGCGCCGGCCTCGACTACGTATCCTGCTCCCCGTTCCGGGTGCCGATCGCCCGACTGGCGGCGGCGCAGGCGGCGATCCGCTCGAAGGCCGAATCATCCTCCCAAGCCTAGCCGGCCAGCCACCGCAAAATCGCGCCCATCGTACCGCGCAGCCACGCGTGCGAGACCCCCGATCCCGCCGCCGCCGGCGCGCTTGACAGTGCCCGGACGGCCTTCTTATATGCCGCGCACATCGTGGCCGACGGTTTCAGCATACAGCGGCACCGCCGGGCATGCCGTAAGGCCAGGTGCTGACTGTGGAGTTGGCGGGGTAGCTCAGGTGGTTAGAGCAGCGGAATCATAATCCGCGTGTCGGGGGTTCGAGTCCCTCTCCCGCTACCAAATCTCTCCCGGTTTTCAATTT
>JANQKQ010000066.1 GCA_028281105.1 Rhizobiaceae bacterium | reverse complement strand
GGCAAGGGCGCTTCGCCGGCGGGCGCCCGGCGCAGACAAGCCCTCGCAGACAAGCCCTCGCAGACAAGCCCTCGCAGACAAGCCCTCCGGGACGGGCGGATTTGTGCCAATGCCGGCGCTTAGCCGCTCGACCGTATCGACGGATACACCCTTCGCGACTAAGCTTGGCCCTGACGCAAATCCACTCCGTCAGAATGCAGCTGATGTATCGACCGATGCTCTAGGTTGGCGCGCCGCGCAGAACCGCATTGGCCAGCTTGCGATTCTCGTGCTTTAACTTTTCCAGTTCTCACGGCGTTTGACGTCAAGCCCACAGCCTAAGGAACCGCGCGTTCGACCCAAACCGATTTGGTCTTGAGATATTTCTGATAGCCGGCGCGCCCCATGTCTTTTCCAAAGCCCGATCGTCGCACGCCGCCAAAGGGGCTGGTCATGTCGGCAGCGCGCCCCCAATGATTGATCCACACGGTGCCGCTGTCCAATTGGTCGGCTGCTGCCAGGGCGGTGTCGAGATTGCTGGTGTAAACCGATGCCGCCAGCCCAAATTCGGGATGGTTTGCCTTGGCGATGCCTTCCTCGAAGCTCTCGAATGTGTCGAGCAGGAGCACCGGCCCGAAGATCTCTTCGCGATAGGCGGCATTGTCGGTATCGGATGATTGCAGGATCGTCGGTTGAAAGAAGCTGCGCCCCTGTGCGTCGGCGATCGGTTCGCCGCCGCAAAGCAATTCGGCGCCCTGATCCGTCGCGGTTTGGACAATCGCCTCGATGCGCGCCAATTGAGTGGCATTGATGATCGGCGGCAGGCTTACCTTCTGCCATGTCGGTCCCTCGACGAGCCCGTTCATGCGCTGCTCGACCAGCGACAGAAGCCTGTCGCGAATGGCGGCCTGTACGACCAGGCGGGAGCCGGCAAAGCAGACCTGGCCGCTGTTATAGGTGATGCCGCGGACGATGAGGTCGGCGACGTGATCCGGATCGCGCGCATCGGCGAAGACGAGCTGTGCGCCCTTGCCGCCGAGTTCGAGGCTGACCGGCTTCAATCCGTGTGCGGCCGCCTCGGCCATGACTTTCGCGCCGGTGACGGTTGAACCGGTAAAGGACACGGTATCGATCCCGGGATGGCGCACAAGGGCGGCGCCGGTGCCGCCGGCGCCGGGCAGAATATTGAACAGTCCTTTGGGCAGGCCGGCCTCGATACCCAACTCCGCCACGCGCAAAATGGAGAACGGTGTCAGTTCGGACGGCTTGAGCACCACGGCATTGCCGGCGGCCAGCGCCGGGGCGAATTTCCAGGCGCTCAGGATCAGCGGAAAGTTCCATGGCGCAATGGCCGCCACGACGCCATAGGGCATATCCCGGGTATAGGATAGCTGGTGGTGCGGCGTGGCCGTAACGGCGCTTTCATGGGTTTCGGCATAGGCGGCGAACTGGCGCAGTGCCATGGCAACGACGCGGACATCGCGCTCGGTCGCCTCGTGATAGGGACGCGACCCCACAAGGGCTTCAAGGATGGCGATCTCCTCGAGGCGAGCATCGACCAGATCGGCCCAGCGATGAAGGATTCTCGCGCGGTCGCGCGGCCCGCATGCAGCCCAGCCGCTTGATTTAACCGCGCCGGAAGCAAGGGATACGCAGCGATCTATGTCTTCTTGCGAGGCGGAGCGCTCTTCGAACACGATATGCGGCGCGGAGGGGCTGCGCAGTTCAAAAGGCGCGCCGGTCATCGGCTCGTAGCAGCCGCCGACAAATCCGCCGCGCGGAGGCGAGATCGTGTTGACGTCGAACGACATGACAAGCCTCCCAAGGCGCCCGGCTTCCATCCGCGGCCCGCCGGGGAGGGCGGGCCGTGCGGAGTGATCCGAGAATGACCATTCCCAAAAAGGTTATTGAAGAACAGATATTCTATGTCAAGAATGCCGTAGTGGTTTTTCCAGGAGCAAGGCAGGGCTGGGCATGGGGTCAAGGCCAGCGCCCTCAAAGGGCAAGTCGGTCGGCGCCGTGCGCCATGCCGTGGCGCTGTTGCGCGTGCTTGCGCAGGCGGAAGGTCCACTCGGGGTCAACGAGGCGGCGCGGCGTTCGGCGGTAAACACGTCCACGGCTTTCAACGTTCTGAGAACGCTTGTCGATGAGGGGCTGCTGGTCTTCGATGAGCACAAGAAGCGGTATCGGATCGGCATAGGGATCATGCAGATTACGCGGGTCCGCGAGGCGCAGGACATCATTGACGCGCTGGCGCCCGACATGGTGCGTATCGCCACCAACCGTGAATGCCTGGTTGCGCTGTGGCGGTTCACGCCGGATGAGCGTGCGGTCCTGATCCACAAGGCCGTCGCGGATTCGGTGTTTCATCTTGATGTGCGGTTGACCGAGCGGCTGCCATCGCTGAGCGGTGCGCTCGGGCGGGCCTTTGCCGCGGCTCAGAATTGGCCCGAGCCTGAGTTGCGGCGTCGGTTCAGCGCTTTGCGTTGGGCGCAGCCATTGCCATTCGAAGAGTATCTGGCGCAGGTCGAACAGGCGCGCGAGCGCGGGTTCGGCGTTGACAGGGGCCAGCTTTATGAGGGGGTCTCAACGGTGGCGGCCGTGTTCCGTGACCATCACGGCGCGCCGGTGCTGGGGATTTCGGCCATTGCCCTGTCTGGAACCGCCGCGGCGCAGCGGCTTGAGGAAACCGGCGGGGAACTGGCCGCGCTGGTCGGCAGCGCCGATGTCAGCATGCTGCCGGACTGAGCCGGTTGGCGATTTCCGCTTGACTCTGCCCCTTTTAAGAATGTTCATTCGCTGTGTAGAATGATGATCCTGCAAGACGCCGTGGCAGCCGAAGGCGGATGACCACAACACTTTACGATCGGACATGAAACAAGGCCCCCTCCAGCCGTTGCTGGCGCCCAACAGCATCGCGATTGTCGGCGCATCGGACGACCCTACGCGGATCGGCGGCCGTCCGCTTCATTTCCTCAAGGAGGCCGGCTTCGCCGGCGAGATCTATCCGGTCAATGCAAGGCGTGAGCGTGTCCAGGGGCTCCCCGCCTATCGTGACCTTGCAGCGATCGGAAAACCGGTTGACCTTGTGATCGTCGCAACGCCCGCTGCCGCCGTCCTGGATGTCATGCGTTCGGCTGCGGCCGTCGAAGCGCGCGCGGCGGTGCTTTTTTCATCCGGTTTCGCTGAGCTTGGAGAGGCGGGCCAGGCGATGCAGGAAGAGGTTCTGGCGCTGGCTCAAACTGCCGGAATAAGGGTTCTCGGCCCTAATGCGCTGGGCCTGTATTGCGCTGAAAGCCGTGCGGCGGCTAGCTTTTCGAGTTTGTTCGAACAGGGCCTGCCTCGGCGCGGCAATGTCGCGGTCGTTTCGCAATCGGGGGCCGTCGCCGTTCACCTTGCCTATCTGGCGCTGGAACGCGGGCTGGGCTTCAGCCATTGGATCACCACCGGCAATGAAGCCGATCTGGCCGTGCATGATTTCATCGGCGCACTGGCCGATGCGGCCGAAGTGTCGGTGATCGCGGTCTATCTGGAAGGCGCGCGGGATGGCCGTGCGCTGGTGTCGGCGATCGCGCGGGCGCGGCGCAATGGCAAGCGCGTGGTGGTCATGAAGGTCGGGCGCAGCGCGCTGGGCGAGAAGGCTGCCCAATCCCACACTGCCTCGCTGGCTGGAGACGACGTGGTTTTCGAGGTGGCGATCCGGGACGCGGGCGCGTCACGCTGTGACCGGATCGACGGGTTTTTGAACGCGATCTACACACTGGCCAAAGCGTCGCCCATCGCCGGCGACCGGCTCGGCCTTCTCACCGTGTCCGGCGGCGTCGGCGTCCTGATGGCGGACGCAGCCGCCGATACGGGTTTCGAGCTACCGCCCCTGCCGCCTGACCGTCAAGCCCGCCTGCGGCAGATATGCCCGTTCGGATCGCCGATCAACCCGGTCGATGTCACCGCCCAGGCGATGAACGACATGAGCCTCGTCACGGCGCATATGCGGGAGATGTTCGATGCGGGCCAGTTCGCTGCGGGCCAGTTCGATGCGGGCCAGTTCGCTGCGGGCCAGTTCGATGCGGGCCAGTTCGATGCGGGGGTAGCCTTCTTCATGAACTGGCTCAAATCCGGCCATCTCGCCCCGGCGCTTGAAGCCGCGCTAGCGGACGCTGTGGACGATGAGCCCGCCGTGCCGATCGCGATTGTGGGCAATGTCGCCGAGGAGACCCGAAAGGCGCTCGAAGCGAAAGGATTTCTCGTGTTCGAGGACCCAAGTTCGGCCATTGAAGCGCTGGCAATCCTGCGGGAACAATCGCAGGCGCCGGCCGAACCCCGGCCGTCGGGAAAGACCGTCGCGGCTGGCGACGTGCTGGCCGAACGCTACAATGAGGCCGAAGCTGCGGGCCTTCTGGCAGCGCATGGCATTCCGTTCCCCAAGCTGACGGCTTGCTCCACCTCCGGCGAGGCGGCAGATGCTGTCCGTGCCATTGGCGGCCCGGCGGTTCTGAAAATCCTGTCGCCGGACATCATGCATAAATCCGATCTGGGCGGTGTGCGGATCGGTATCCCGCCGTCGGCAGCCGAGACCGAAGCCGCAGCGATGCTGGCCGAGGTGGCCGCATCCTGTCCGACCGCACGGATCGAAGGCGTGCTGGTCGCGCCGGTGGTCGAGGGCGTGGCGGACATCATTGTAGGCGCCCGGCGCGATCCGGCCTTCGGACCGGTGATCATGGTCGGGCTGGGCGGCGTTTTCGCCGAGATTTTCGCCGATACCGCCACCCGTTTGGCACCGGTGATGATCGCCGAGGCGACCGGGATGCTGCAATCGCTGAAAGGCTGGCCGCTTCTGAACGGCGTGCGCGGGCGCCCGGCCGCCGACATCGAGGCACTCGCCGAGGTCATCGTGAACCTCTCGCGTTTTGCAGCCGCGCATGCCGAAGGCGTCGAAGCGGTGGAACTGAACCCCGTCAGTGTCGGCGCGCGAGGCCATGGGGCTTTCGCGCTTGACGCCGTTATTCACTTATCCTGACCCTGCGAATGGGGATTCTGACCGGATGCTCTACTTTCGTGACTTCGAAATCGGACGATCCGTTGGACGCTGTGAAATCCCGGCGGACGCAGCCGCCTTGTGCCCGGGCGAGGTCGGCGCGATGCGGTCGGACACCTTGTCCAGAGCCGATCTTCTGGCGCTTTTGATGCGCGGCTATTGCGGCATCGTCACGCCCAGGCCACCCGGCAACATACACGCCGGCCAGTCGGTCCGGTTCCTTGGCAATGCGCGTTTCGGCGATGTGCTCGAAATGCGCATTGCCTGCGTGGACAAGACCGAAAAGAACGATCGCTTGTGGCTGTGCTTCGAGGCCGGAGTCCATCGCAGGGCGGCTAAGGTTTTGGAGGCCAGAATGACCTTCATATGGGCTGCGTGACGGTATCGGACATGGATCAGCTTGTTCGCAAACAGGATTGGGTGCGCATCACCGATCAGGATGTTCGCCGTTACGCCGAGATCACGCAGGATTTCAACCCCCTGCATCTGGATGAGGATTTTGCCAGCCAGACGACCTTTGGCAGGCGGATTATCCACGGCACGCTGGGTGTCAGGGTTCTGCTCGAGGTGCTTGAGGCCCATTGCGGCGGCAAGCCGCTGGATATGGACTTCCGATTTCGCCGGCCCATCAGCGTTGGCGGCGCGGTACGTCTCGTCCTCGACGAGACGACCGAAGCGGGCGACACCCCCTTCTGGATCGAATGCGAGGATGGGGAACAGGCGATTGTGGGGTCATTCAGGCAGGCTGAGAAATGAGTGATGTATCCGGGCATGTCGGTGAGCCGGGCGCGAACTGGTTCGCGCCGGATCTGTTGAAAGGCCGCTATGCGCTGGTCACCGGCGGGGCAACCGGGCTTGGCCGCGCCATGGCGGAAACCTTCGCCGCGCTGGGCGCCGACATCGCGATTTGCGGCCGCCGCGAAGCGCTTTTGGAAGAGGCGGCTGATGCGTTGCATGAACGCCATGGCTGCCAAGTGGTCTGGCGCGGCTGCGATCTGCGTCACGCAGACAAGGTGGCGGACATGATGGACCATCTGTTCGCCGACAGGCCGCTCGACATTCTGGTCAACAATGCGGCGGCGAATTTCGTTGCCCGGTCCGAAACGCTTTCCAGCCGCGCCCGCGATGCCGTCTTCGACATCTCCATGAAGGGGACGGCGAATTGCACCTTCGAGGCGGGCAAGCGTTGGATCGAGGGACAGCTTGGCGGAACGGTTCTGTCCATTTCGACGAGCTATGCCTGGCACGGCTCGCCCTTCGTCGTGCCGTCGGCCATGGCCAAGGCCGGCATTCTGGCCATGACGAAGAGCCTGGCGTCCGAATGGGGCCCGAAAGGCATTCGCCTGAATGCGCTGGCGCCCGGTTCGTTTCCGACCGGCGGCGCGTGGGAACGGCTGGTGCCCAAGCCCGAAATGGCAACGCAGCACGAAACCAATAACGCGCTTGGACGGCCCGGTCGCCCCGAGGAAGTCGCCGCGCTGGCGGCTTTTCTGGTGTCCGATGCATCGGCCTATATCAACGGCGAATGCGTGACGGTTGATGGCGGGCGCTGGCCGCATATGGCGGGCACGTTCGGCTTTCTGCGCGCGCTCGATGATGACGAATGGGATGCCATGCGCGGGCAGGGGCGATAGACATGGCGTTTGTCGCCGGCGTGGGACTGACCGCTTTTGGCGATCTGGCGCCGGCGACCTCGGTCGATCTTCAGCTTGAGGCCGCGGAACAGGCTCTGGCGGACGCCAATCTTTCCCAAGCGGAAATCGACGGGCTTTTGGTAGGCTATTCCACCAGCGCGCCGCATCTGATGCCGGCCAACCGGTTCGCCGAACGCTTCGGCCTTAGACCCGCCTTTGCACAGGGCGTTTCGGTCGGCGGTGCGACCGGGCTGAGCATGGTCGATCTGGCGCGCACGCTGATCCGTGCCGGAAGAGCGCGCAACGTGCTGGTCGTTGCCGGCGAAAATCGCCGATCAGGCCAAAGCCGCGCAACCGCCCGCCAGACCCTGGCCGAGGTCGGCGATCCGGTACATGAGGTGCCCAATGGTGGTTCCGTCCCGGCCTATTATGCGCTTCTTGCCTCGGCCTATCTGCATCGGTACGGCCTGCGTGAAGACGATCTTGCGGCCTTCGCCGTTCTCATGCGGCACAATGCCAGCGTCACAACGGGCGCGCATTTCCGCAAACCCATTGCAATCGGCGACGTTCTTGCAAGCCCGGCTGTCGCCACACCGCTCAACAGGCTCGATTGCTGCCCGATTTCCGATG
Organism: Rhizobiaceae bacterium; assembly: GCA_028281105.1. Classification (GTDB taxonomy): domain Bacteria; phylum Pseudomonadota; class Alphaproteobacteria; order Rhizobiales; family Rhizobiaceae; genus JANQKQ01. Next base: position 10,551 of record JANQKQ010000066.1, on the reverse strand, counting down.
GCGGTGCGGCGATTGTCCTATCGGCCGACCTGCCGGGCAACGGACCCGCGCTGGAGATCACGGGCGCTGGCCAGGCCCATCTGCATCAGCATTTGTCCGCGACCGATCTGGAAGACGTCGCTGCCGGAGCGGTCCAGGCTGCGATGGCGGCCAAGACCGAAGCGGGCTGCGGGACCTTCGGCCGGATCGGCATCTATGACAGCTTCACCATCACACTGGCGATGCTGTTGGAGGCTTGTGGGTTCGCCGCACCCGGAAGGGCAAGCGCGCAATTGCGCGATGGCTGTTTCGAGCGTGACGGCCCCTTGCCGCTCAACACCCATGGCGGGCTGTTGTCTTACGGTCATAGCGGGGTCGCGGGCGGCATGGCGCATATGGTGGAAACGGTGCGGCAATTGCGCAAGGACGAGGCCGAGAACTCGGATCGGCCGCGCAGCGCGTTCCTGCACGCCGATGGCGGTGTCCTGTCCGCTCATGTCAGCCTGGTCCTGGAGGCGCGCCGATGATGCTGACGGTGTGGCGGTGCCAGGCTTGCGGAACTGTCCGGCTTTGCGGGCGGCGTCTTTGCCCCGAATGCAGCTCTGGCCGATGGTTGGAAGCCGCGTTGCCATCTGCGGGCCGCGTGCTGGCCGTCACGCGCGTGCACATCGCGCCGGCGGAGGCCCCGGTGGTGGGGCCGCCCTTCACCCTTTGCCTTGTAAAGACTGACGTGGGTGGCGTGCAGTTCATGGCGGCCAGCGAGGAGGAGCTGACAATCGGCGATGCGGTGGCCCTGTCGTGCGACCGTCAGGCGGCGCCTTATCTGGTCACAAGACAGCCCGCCAGGCCATAGCGCGCCAGGCGGTGTTTTTCAGCCGAGCGCGTCTTGCAGCAATTCAGCCGGCACGCTCAAGCTGGCGCCACCATCGACAGGCACCACGGCACCGGTGATGTAGGACGCCCGGTCCGATGCCAGGAACAGGCAAAGATCGCCGACTTCTGCACTGGTCGCCGCCCGCCTGAGCGGCACCCTGGAAAGACGCCGAGCCTTGATCTGCGGCGTTGGCGCCAGCCGGCGAAAGCCCTCGGTGTCCTCGATCGGTCCGGGCAGGACCGAATTCACCCTTATGCCTTCCGGACCCCATTCAAGCGCCAGCGTCCGGGTGATCTGATCGACGCCTGCCTTGGCGGCGCAGACATGGGCCTGCCCGATCATCGGGCGGAATGAGGCGGCGGCGGAAATATTCAGGATCACGCCCGGCCGGCTCAGATGCCGGTAACCTGCCAGCATCACATGATGGGTGCCCAGAACGTCGATCTCCAGCACGGCGCGAAAGCCGTTCGAGCTGATATTCTTGGCCCATGCGGGGAAATTGCCGGCAGCACCGGAGACCAGCACGTCGATTGCCCCGAAACGTTCGGCGCAGGCGGCGAAGGCGGCATCCACCTCTTCGACGCGGCGCACATCCGCAGTGGCGCCCGCGGCCTCGCTGCCGAGGCTTTCCAATTCGGCCACCGTGTCGGCCACCTTGTCCGCCGACCGCGACAGCACGAAAACCCGCGCGCCGGCCCTGGCAAAGGCGCACGCGATGCCGCGATTGATGCCGCTGGTGCCGCCGGCTACCAGCACGGTCCTGCCGCGTCCATCGTAGAAGGGAGCCTCAGGCGACATTGGTGAGCACCACCGTGGCGGCGGCTGAAAACATGCCGCCGACCCCGTGCACGACGGAAACCTCCGCCCCATCGACCTGCGCGGGCGATGTGCCGCGCATTTGTCGCACGCCTTCCTGAAGGGCGTACATGCCGTACATGCCCGAATGCATGTAGCTCAATCCTCCGCCATTGGTGTTCATCGGAAGCCGCCCGCCGGGGCGCGTATGGCCCTCGGCGACGAAGGCGCCGGCCTCGCCGCGCTCGACGAAGCCCAGATCCTGCAGGCCGTAGAGCGGCACATGGGCAAAGGCATCGTAGATCATCAGATGATCGACATCGGCATGGCTGATCCCGGCTTCGGCGAATGCCGCCTTGCCGGAGGCGCGAAAGGCGCGCGAGGTGGTGAAATCCTCCATCCAGGTTATGGCCGGGCTTTCCACCGCCTCGCCCGTGCCGCGCACATAGACCGGTCTGGTCGGGAAGTCGTTGGCGCGTTCGGCGCTGGTGAGAACCAGCGCGCCACCGCCATCGGAAACGAGGCAGCACATCAGCTTTCGGAACGGATAGGCGATCATGCGCGAGCCGAGCACATCGGCCACCGTGACCGGCTCGCGCGCGGTGGCGCGCGGGTGCAGCGCCGCCCATTCGCGCTGCACGACGGCCACCATGGCGAGTTGCTCCTCGCTCACATTGCAGTCCTTCATAAAGCGCAGCGCCGGCAGGGTGAATTTTGTCGGCGGGATCGTCGCGCCGAACGGCACTTCGAACTGCTGGCTGAACTGGGAGGGGAACAGCGGCCGGTGCGTGCGGTGGCCGCTGCGCCCGCTTTCGCCATGGGTGATCAGCACCGTGCTGCAAAGCCCCGCCTCGATCGCGGCGGCAGCATGGCGGACATGGGTGATGAACGAGCAGCCGCCGACCGACGTTCCGTCGGTCCAGGCCGGTTCGAGCCCAAGATAATGCGCGATCTCTGCCGGGTCGTGACCGGCGGTGGCAAGCCCGTCGATGGCGGCGGGAGACAGTTGGCAGTCGGCGAGCGCGTTGAGCGCCGCATCGGCGTGCAACGCCACCTGGCCCAATTCGGGCACCGTGCCCATTCTGGTGCTTTCGGCGGCACCCACGACAGCGATCGAATTGGGGGTCACGGCGTCGGCTCGGCAGGTTCAAACAGCGGTAGTGTCATGTCGCCGCGTGCCTGGAAGACGACTTGAAGCGGCATGTCGAGCCTCAGCGCTTGCGGCGTCTGCGGGCAGCCGACAATGTTGGTCATCATGCGCGGCCCCTCCTCGAGTTCGACAACGGCGATGGCGTAGGGAGGCGTATGCCCTGGCGCCGGAATATGGCTTATGATGTAGCTGTAAAGCGTTGCGCGGCCCGTTGCGGTGAAGTTCTCCACCCTGCGGTCGCCACAGGCCGGGCAGAAGGGACGCGGCGGAAAAAAAGCGTGCTCGCAGGCGCTGCAACGCTGAAGCCGCAATTGGCCACGCCGCGCCGCCTGCCAGAAGTCCTCCGCCTCGGGAATAAGGAGTGGTTGTGCCGGTGCATCCTGCTGCGTCTCGGCCACGGTGCTGTCCCGCCGCTTGATGGAAAAGTTGAATTGACACGCTAACCGTTAGCATGTGTATTATACGTATGCAATCTAATTCTCCGTCGAGTCGCCGCAATTTGCCAGTGGCAGGAGGCACAAAGGCCATGCAGGCCGCCGCCAGTTCCAGCGATAGTGGCCCGACCGAAAACGAGGTCGGGCTGGTCTTTCAGCATGTCGCGCGACAGCGTGTGCGGGCACTGGACACGCTTTTGGCGCCGCATGGGCTGACCTCGGCGCAGGTCTATGTTCTGAACTGGCTTTTGCGCAAAGACGGGCTGACGCAGATCGAACTGGCCCGGCTGCTTGATATTGGAACGGTGGCGGTCAGCGGCATGATCGACCGGCTTGAAGCTGCCGATTGGGTCGAGCGCCGGGCCGATGAGAACGACAGGCGTTCCAAGCGGATTTTCCTCAAATCCTCGGCGTCGTCCAAGGCACATGTGTTGAGTGAGGCTGCTGCGCGGGTCAACGCCCTTTCCTTTGCCGGACTGTCGAGTAAGGAAGTGGATACGCTGCTTTTGCTCATGCGCCGTGTGCGTAGCAATCTGCGTGACGCGCTTGAGGACCAAGCCGAGGCAAGAGGTGGTGGCGCAAGATAGCGCATTGGGCGACAAGGCTTTGTCGTCCTTCACATCCGCCGGCCGGTTCCTTTCCAATAAGGCGCTCTGAGATCACGCTTGCGGATCTTTCCGGCCGCATCCCGGGGAAAGTCCTGCCGCGCCTCGATCAGACGGGGTATCATGAAAGGTGCGATCCTGCCGTGCAGGAATGCCGTCAGCTCCCTGATGTCGATGCAATGCCCGGGCGCCGCCTGCACGATCGCGGCCACGGCCTCGCCGGCCGTGTCGTCGGGAATCCCGAACACAGCACAGTCGGCAACCGATTCATGGGCCAGCAGGGCCGCTTCCACCTGGGCAGGGTAGATATTGGTGCCGTTGGAGATGATCAGATCGCCCTTGCGGTCGCTCAGGAACAGATAGCCGTCCTTGTCGAGGTAGCCTATGTCTCCGACGCTGACGAGATCGCCTCGGCCGGCCTTGCGGCGGGCGCTGGGCATGTTGAGGTAGGTGAAGTCGGGAATATCGGCACGCCGCCCGAAAATCTCGCCGGCAACGCCCGGCGGGCAGGGCGCGCCCTCTTTGTCCAGCACCGCGATATGCGCGGTTTGGACGGCCCGCCCGACCGTGCCGGGCCTGGCCAGCGCATCCTCGCTGGAGGCAAAGGTCAGCGCGCTTGTCTCCGTCGATCCGTAATATTCGTAGATTACCGGTCCCCACCAGGCGATCATCCCGGCCTTCAGCGCTGGCGGACAAGGCGCGCCGGCAATGACCACATGGCGGAGGCTGGAAAGGTCGAAACGGTCGCGAATCCCGGCGGGCAGCCTCATCAAGCGCTGCAACATGGCCGGCACCATGAAAGACGTGGTGATGCGGTGCGCTTCAATCAGGGCAAGCGTGTTCTCGGCGTCAAATCGCGCGGGCAGTACAAGCGTTCCGCCCGCCCGGAACGTGCCAGTGCAGAAACGGTTGGGCGCGGAGTGATAGAGCGGCGTGGCGAGCAACGTCCGCATGCCGGGCTCGAAAAACGCATCATAGGCCACCGCCGTTGGCGGGGTGGCGGCAAGCCGCAGCACGCCCTTGGGTTTGCCGGTGGTGCCGGATGTGTAGATAAGCGGATAGGCATCGCTTGAAGCGGCTTCAGCAAGCGGCTGATGGGCGGCAAGGAATGATGGCCAACCGAGATCGGCCTGCCCGCGAGCGCCGCTTGCCGGATCGAGCCGGTAAGCGGCGATGATTTCCTCAGGGGTCGGCACGACGATCACGCGCAACCGCGCGCCAACTGCGCCGGGCAGGTCGTCCTTGATGGCGCTCCACAGATCGGCATGGGCGATGAGGATCGTCGCGGCGCTGTCGGTCAGAAGATAGGCGATTTCACCGGCGGTCAGGTGCCAGTTGATGGGGAGGGCCACCGCGCCCGCCAGGCGGATTGCTTCGCTCGCCGTAAGGAACGCCGCGTCGTTGCGCATCAGGATCGCAACACGTCCGCCCGTGGCCCCCAGCGCTACAAGCCCCGCGGCGGCGCGCGATGCGGCCTCCTCGATGTCGGCAGCCCCATGCCGGGTTCCCGCAAAGATCACATCTCCGGCCATCGTGCCATCCGCTCAAGTTCCAGCGAATTCTTGTGCGCGGTTCTGGCGCGCCATCGCGCTTGCGCCAGGCCGTGGAACGGAACCATCACAGGCTCGGGCATTCGCTTTGCATCACAGTAATTCGCTTGCTATCTATTTGCAAGTGTATTAATCGTAGGCGAACTATATTATCGATCCGGTTGACGCGGGTATGGATGGCCCAGCGGTGTTGAGGGAGACAGATGCCATGGGTGGTTCGCGGTCAGCTCCAAACCCATTGTTGGCCGGCCAGGTGGCGATCGTTACCGGTGCGGGGCGCGGTGTGGGTCGTGATATCGCACTGCTTTTGGCGGCGCATGGCGCGTGTGTCCTGGTCAATGATTTGGGCGCTTCGGCGTCCGGAGACGGCCATGACAGCGGCCCGGCAGCCGCCGTCGCCAAAGAGATCGAGGAAGCTGGCGGCGATGCGGTATCGAACAGTGCCAGCGTCACGGAGTTCGCCAACGCCGAGGCCATGGTTTCGCAGGCCATTGAACGTTTCGGGCGTCTGGACATTATCGTTAACAATGCGGGCATTTTGCGCGACAGCATCTTCCACAAAATGTCCGAAGCCGATTGGGACAGCGTCATTGCGGTTCATCTAAAGGGGTCGTTCAATCTTGCCCGAGCCGCTGCCCCGGTTCTGCGGGCGCAAGGCTCCGGCCGAATGATTCACATGACGTCGAATTCCGGGCTGATCGGCAATTTCGGCCAGGCCAACTATATTGCCGCCAAGCTTGGGATCGCCGGCTTGTCGCGGGCCGTCGCGCTCGACATGGCCCGCTTCAACGTCACCTCCAACGTCGTCGCCCCTCAGGCATGGAGCCGGCTGATTGGTGTCATTCCGACCGAGACCGAAGAGGAGCGCACCCGCGTGGAGCGTTTCAAGCAGATGACGCCGGGCAAAATCGCGAATCTCGTCGTGGCGCTCGCCGCGGATGCCGCCCAACACATTACCGGGCAGATTTTCGTTTGCCGCGGCAATGAGATCCACCTGATGAGCCAGCCGCGTCCGGTGCGCTCTTTCGCCCGATCCGATGGCTGGGAACCGGAGACGATCCTGACTTCGGCATTTCCGGCGATGCAGGATGCGCTGACGCCGCTGGAGCGTTCGAACGATGTCTTCGGCTGGGATGCCATCTGATGAGGCTGGATGTGGCCGGTGCGGATGCGGGAAAGGCCCGCGGGACTCAAGAAGGCATGCGGCATCCGCTTTTCGACTATCCGTTTCCGGAAGTCGAGCAGAGCTATGGCCCAAGGGACTGCATGCTTTATGCGCTGGGGGTGGGGTTTGGCGCCGACCCGCTGGACGGCGCCGAATTGCCATTCGTGTTCGAGGAACCGGAACTGAAGGTGCTTCCTTCGATGGCGGCCGTTTTGGCCGGTCCCGGTTTTTGGGCGCGCGATCCCGCCGCCGGCCTTGACTGGCGGCGCTTTCTGCATGTTGAGCAGGAGGTCGTGCTGCATCGCCCGTTGCCGGCAAGCGGAACCATCCATGCCCGTGCGCGGATCACCCGCATTGCCGACAAGGGGGAAGGCAAGGGCGCGCTGATTTTTCTTGAAAGGGTGTTGCGCGACGGGGAAGGGCCGGTTGCAACGGTTCGGGTTGTAAATCTTGCGCGGGGCAATGGCGGTTGCGGCGGCGATGCAGGACCCACGCCACAGCCACATCCGCTGCCAGAGCGTTGTCCCGACCACGCATTTGAAACGGAGATCGATGCAAGGGCTGCGCTGATCTATCGCTTGTCTGGCGATCCCAACCCGCTTCATGCTGATCCGCAGATTGCGCGCCAAGCCGGCTTTTCGCGCCCGATCCTGCATGGCCTTTGCTCGTTCGGCATTGCCACGCGCGCCGTTCTTGCGACCTTTTGTGCTTATGAGCCCGCGCGGCTTGCCTCCATCGGTTTGCGTTTTACGGCGCCCGTCTATCCCGGCGAGCGCCTTAAGTTCCACCTGTGGCGCGACAGCGATGTCGTGTCCTTCCGCGCCATCGTCCCGCAACGCGATGTCGTCGTGCTCGACCATGGACGCGCGGAACTGCGCTGACTGTGAGCGCTGACCGGCGCCCTTTGCTGCGATAATCCCGTGTCGAACGGCCGGGAAGCGGCTGTTGGAACAGATGGGTCGCAGGGCACGCAACCGGTGCGTTGGCTCAGAAGCCCATAAGCCTGTCAACCTGCCGGAACAGCCAGGGCATCGTCTGCTCGTCCCGAGCGCCCATCCATGCTTTGATCCTTGCCCGTAATTGCGCGGCTTCAACGCCTGCTCGATAACCGGGAGCATGATAGCGGAATTTCTGCCGTGACAAGCGAAACCAAGTCGATTATTCTCAATAGAGAATAAATGGAAATGCTGTATGGACAAGGGTAAATCGGTCGGCGCGGTTCGGCAGGCGGTTTCAATCTTGCGGATGCTGGCACAGCATCCCAAGGGGCTCGGCGCCAACGAAACCGCGCGGCTGACGGAATTGAATCCTTCGACGGTCTACAACATCCTGCGCACGCTGGTGGATGAGCGCTTCGTGTCGTTTGATGAGGGCGAGAAGCGGTATCGTATCGGGATGGGGGCATTCCAGATCGCTGCGGCGCGCGAGGCGCTTTCTCTGGCGGACATATTCAAGCCCGAACTCGTTCGCATTGCCACCAATTTCGAATGCCTTACGGTGTTGTGGCGCTTTACCGCCGACGACCGCGCCGTGCTCGTGGAAAGGGTGCTTGCCGATACCCCGATACGCCTTGACATAAGGGTTGCGGAACGTATGCCGTCGGTAAGCGGTGCGGTCGGCCGGGCCTATGCTGCTGAGATGCAATGGCCGCCTGACGTGCTTCACGCGCGCTTTGCGCCGCTTCGATGGGCCAATCCCATGTCTTTCGAAACCTACCGCGCCGAAGTCGAGGAAGCCCGGCGCCTGGGTTTCGGTGTCGATGTGGATGCGCTGTATGCGGGAATCACATCGGTGGGCAGCGTTGCCGTCGATCAGGCCGGCCTGCCCAATATGGGATTGTCGGCGATCATGGTCACACGCGCCCACAACGCCGAGACCATCAATCGCATTGGCGAGGCGCTGGCCGGCGCGTGCCGCGCAGCGCGCGGACTCATGGCAATTGTTGCTTGACTTTTCTCCTAAGAGAATGACATTCTCTATATAGAGAATACATGGTGTGCCGCCTTAGGCGCGTGCCAAGGGAGGAATGGCCATGGTTCGCGCCACGCGCTTCGAGGCAGCCGAGTTCGGAGGGCCGATCGAGTCGCGTTTGCGCACCTTGCCTGATCCGCGCGGTCGCGAGGTGATCGTGGAGGTTTCCCATTGCGGCGTCTGCCATACCGATCTGCACGTTCATCACGGCGGCTATTCGCTAGGCGGCGGCCGCGAGCTGCGTTTTTCCGACCGCGGCGTGAACCCGCCGCTGGTGCTCGGTCACGAGATCGTCGGTCGTGTCGTTGAGGCCGGACCCGACGCGGGGGCGCTGCCGGAAGGTCCGGTCGCCGTCTATCCATGGGTCGGCTGCGGCACATGTTTCCATTGCCAGGCCGGCGAAGAGCATTTGTGCGCTGCCGGCAGGTTCCTGGGCATTTTCGCGCCGGGCGGCTATGCCAGTCACGTCACCGTCCCCGATCCCCGCTATCTCTTTGACATTGGCGACATTGATCCCGCCACGGCGGCGCTTTTCGGCTGTTCCGGGCTGACCTGTTTCGGCGCATTGAAAAAGATCGCGCACCTTCCCGCCGAGGCTGGTGTGATGGTGATCGGTGCGGGCGGGCTTGGCCAAACCGCCATTGCGCTGGCGCGACAGACTGGCCACCGCAATATCGTGGCTGTCGATACAAGCGCTGCAAAACGCGATCAGGCCATTGCGTTGGGTGCCAGCGCGGCACTCGATCCGGCGGAGGCGACGCCCCAGGCCCTGACGAAGGCAGCCGGCGGCCCTGTCCTTGCCGCCCTTGATTTTGTTGGTTCGGAAGCAACGGCCACGCTTTCCACCGAAGCGCTCGAAAAGGGGGGCATTTTGGTGGTAATCGGCCTGTTCGGGGGCGAATTCCGTTACCCGCTGCCGCTGATGCCGATACGCGCGCTCACCGTTGCCGGTTCCTATGTCGGAAGCCTGTCCGATATGGCCGAATATGTCGCCCATGTCCGCAAGCATGGCGCCCCGCGTATCCCGGTCGACCAGAGGCCGATGGCAATGGCCGGAGAGGTGCTGAGTGCGCTCGGCCGGGGCGAGATCGCAGGCCGCACCGTGTTGGTCAACGGCGCTGGCGGCGAAGCGGGCTGATGGCGGCTTCCGCACCGCAATTGCCCGTCTTGATGACCCGTATCGGTGAGACGCTTGCCGTCGCCGGGATGGCGCTGATCGCCGGCGTTGGTCTTTACACGGTTGCTGATGTCGTGATGCGCTACGTCTTCAATTCGCCGCTGCCCGGCGCCGTGGATATCGTCACCTATGGCCTGGCCGGTGGCGTCGCGCTGGTAATGCCGCATAGCGTGGTGACCGGCCGGCATGTGGCGGTCACACTGCTTGTCAACGCCGTTGGCAGGCGCCTTCGGGCCGTGCTGGACGCGCTCGTCTTGAGCGTTGTCGCTGTCTTCTTCTGCGTTTTCACCTGGCGGATCGCCGTGTTTACCGCCGAGCGTTTCGCGCTCGGTGAACAGATGTGGATCCTCGGCTGGCCGGTCTGGCCGGCCTGGGCGCTGGTGACGGCCGGCTTCGGCATCGCCACGCTGTTTGCGTTTTTCATGGCCGCGCTCGCCTGGATGCGCCCCTTCCTGCCGTTGCCGCCTGCCGCGTCGGCACCGGAGGTGCCCGAATGAGCGGGTTCGAAATCGGCCTGGCGGGTTTTGGCGTCCTGCTCGTGATGATTCTCCTCGGCGTGCCCATCGGCGTTGCGATGGCCGTCGTGGGCTTCCTCGGCCTTGTGGCGCTGATCGGGATCGACGGCGCACTCAATTCGCTTGCGATCGTCTCCTCGGGCGAGGTTGCCAACTACAATCTCTCCGTCATTCCGCTATTCGTGCTGATGGGCCTTTTTGCGGCGCGTGCGGGGCTTTCGCGCCAGCTTTTCAGCGCTGCCGCCGGTTTTGTCGGCCATCTGCGCGGTGGCCTCGTCATGGCAACCGTTTCGGCCTGTGCGATGTTCGGCGCGATCTGTGGCTCCTCGCTCGCCA
>JANQKQ010000065.1 GCA_028281105.1 Rhizobiaceae bacterium | reverse complement strand
CAATCTGGTCCTATGTTGCCAAGGCTCCGAAAGCAGCCGTCCTGCCACCGGTTATCGTTTTGTGCATTGTCGGAGTGTTCCTGCCCGGCCAGTCCTTGTTCGATGTGGGCGTCATGCTGGTTTTTGCGGGGGTTGGATTGGCTATGCGGCGCACCGGCTTTTCGGTCGTCTGTCTTGTGATCGGATTTCTGCTCGGGAGTCTGTTTGAAACATATCTCAGACAGTCGCTTCTGCTGTACAAGTTCGATTTTTCTGCAGTTCTTGACAGTCCAATCGCACTTGCGTTTCTTGTGCTGACAGCCATCGTACTACTACGCGCATTTTGGAAAACCAGATCATGAGCCAAGCGGCCACAACCTCCAAAAAAGCAAAAAAGGTCGCGCCAGATGGCGCGCGCAAAGAGGACTCCCTGACACACATCTTGGCGCGGCACATGGGCGCCACATCCGCAGTTCACGGGCGGACCAAGCGGACTGCGGTACGGCTGGCAGTTGTGGCCGCTATCCATACTGGCGAGCTACAGCCTGGTGACACGCTACCGTCGGAAAGAAGGCTGACTGAAATACTGGGCGTCAGCCTGGGGACCGTTCAAGCCGCTCTACGCCAACTGCAGGAGATGGGCATTATCGTCCGCCGCCGGGGGGACGGCAGCAGGATCGGGTCGATCGAGCCGCTGACGAACTCAGTGTGGCATTTCCGGTTTGCCTCCAAGGCCGACGGCACTCCGCTAAGGATCAAAGAGGAAGAGCTCCGGATAGACACTGTGGCAGAAGGGGGTGACTGGTCGGAGTTTGTTGGTGAATGCCCCACCTACTTTCGCATTCGTCGTAGATTGATCATGCAGGATGGAACCCACGCCGGCGCGGAGATGTTCATTAAGACCACGGCAGCGCCCGGCTTGGAAGATATCGATCCAAGCGAGCTGGGCATGGCAAACGTTCGGCCGTACCTGGAGGAGACGTTTGGCATAGTTACGGTTGGTGCAACCCACCTCGTGAGGACTGTTTCGCTCGACAGCGAGACCGCCGAGAGTTTCGCTTTGGAAGCTGGAGCGAATTTCTTCGAGATCCATGCCAAGGCCTTTGGCCCCAATCGGGTACCGGTGTATTTCCAGCGCATCTACGTTTCAGCGGATGCGTGCACCCTCGATTTTTGAAGCTCTCCGAAGAAACTTCTGCGTTGAACGCTCTGCGCTCAATAGTGATCGTCTAATCAAGTTTCCACAGTTCGGCTCCTCTGTGCTCGCACAAGAGCCATATGTGCTTTCACCCCTGGGCGCAGACCGGAGCAGAGAAGCATAACCTGCGGTTCATGGCTGTTGGGTGCGACGGACTTTGAGGCAACTGCGCCCAGCCTGCGGTATTGACCCGGTCCGACTTTGCGTTCGGGTCAAACGACTTTGACAGTCAGCGATCCCACCCCCTCGATGGACGCCTCCATGGTGTCACCCCGCTGTACGGCATTCACGCCCGACGGAGTACCGGCCATGATCACATCACCGGCACGAAGCTCAAAATACTCCGACAGGTAAGAAATCATCTCGGGGACCTTCCAGATCATCTGGTTCAGGTCACCCTCTTGGCGTACGTCGCCGTTCACAGCCAACGCGATGCGCCCGTGATCGGGGTGACCGACCTCGGAGACAGGCAGCAGCGGCCCGACCGGACCCGAGCGCTCGAACGCCTTGCCGATCTCCCAGGGACGGCCCATCTTCTTCGCCTCGCCTTGCAGGTCGCGACGGGTCATGTCGAGTGAAACGCCGTAACCCCAGACATGATCGAGTGCCTTGTCCACCGGAATGTTCGTGCCACCGGACTTCAGCCCAACGAGCAGTTCCAGTTCATGGTGCACGTCGGCGGAATGCGGCGGATAGGGAAACTCGCCCGAGGCATCGAGGTTATCGGGATTCTTCTGAAAGAAAAACGGCGGCTCGCGGTTGGGATCGTGCCCCATCTCAACGGCGTGGGCCGCGAAGTTGCGACCGATGCAGTAGACCCGCCGAACCGGGAATGTGCCACCGCTACTGGTGGGGATGACATGCACCTGCGGCGCGGGAATGACATGATCGGACATTGCTCTCCTCCTGAGCGCTTGACAACCAAGGGTCTGGTTTCGGGACGGTCGGACTCGATGCGACCTATGCCGCGCCCCTCATGGCCAGACGCAGCCGCCGTGAGAGTAATCGCGACGTTTTCTTCTGATTTGCAAGCGTTTCGGTCTTATCCGATCCCAACCATTTTCGGAATTGGTCGGCGTGCATCGTGGCGTCAGACGTCGGCCGGAATGCTTTCCGGCAAGAGGCGCGAATAGACCGACTTCAAGTGAATGATCATCGCGCGCGCGGCAAGGTCGCCGTCTCCCGCGGCGATCGCCGCCACAATGGCATCGTGTTCCCTGAAGCTGGAGTGATCACGTGCCGGCTTGCGGGTCTCGCGCGGCTGTCCCCAGACGATGGATCGCCGGACCGAGTTCAGCGTCTCGAAAAAATACAGGAAAAGCTGATTGCGCGTGGCGCGCGCGATGGCGTGATGCAGGTTGTTGTCCCATGCTTCGTAGGTACGCCAGTCTTCGGCAGATCGGCAGCGGTTGGCGCAGAGCTTCATCTGCTCGCGGTCCGAACGGGTCGCATGGCGTGCAGCCAGACGGCCCAGTTCCGGTTCGATGGTGAAGCGAACCGCCACCACTTGCGCAGGCTTGATCTGATCGCGCAAGTAGGTGACGTCCTTCAGATTCAGCACCGGACGCGACCCGACAAAGGTGCCGCGACCCACATGCCGCCAAATGCGCCCCTGCGCCTCGAGTTCGGCCAAGGCCCCGCGCAGATGGCTGCGCGTGGTGCCAAGCTCTTTGCAGAGCTCGCGTTCGGGCGGCACACGGTCATTGTGCCGGTATCCGGCGTTGTCGATCAGATCGCGCAGTCTTTGCGCGAGGTCGCCCGTTTCGCTCATAGGTCCACCCAATTTGGTGATTGGTTGATTGATCGAAGCAATAAGTCGGCAAAAAATCAATGAAAAGGGACAGGCCGCAGCAAGCCAAGAGGTTGGCGCGCGATGACCGCCGCGAAACACAAGGGAGGAACGCCGGGTGCAACTGGCAACGATTTCCGTGGACGGTAGCGCCGTTTGCGTCGCGATCCTGGGCGACGGCCGCATGTTGAACATCGCGCGGGCCGCGCAGGATCTGCGCGGCCCCGACGGCGACGCGCTGCGCGCCGGTTCGATGCAACGTCTGATTGAGGGCGGCGGGGGCGCGCTGGAAGCGCTGCGCGGCCTCGTGGCGGAGGCCGAAGCAGGCAAGCATGCCGCCGCGATGGCTCCCGCGAACGCACCCCTGCTGGCACCGATACCTGTGCCACGCAAGAACGTGTTCTGTGTGGGCCGCAACTATGCCGAACATATCGCAGAGGGTGACCGGGCGCAGAAACAGAACGTCGGCGTGACCGAGCACCCGGTGTTCTTCACGAAGCCGCCCACCGCGATCGTGCCGCCGGATGGCGACGTGCTGATTTTTCCCTCAGTCTCCGAAGCTATCGACTACGAGGTCGAGCTGGCGATTGTGATCGGCAAGTCAGGGCGCAACATCACCAAAGCCAAGGCCTACGATCACGTCTTTGGCTACACCATCCTGAACGATATCACGGCCCGGGACATCCAGCGCCGCCACGGCGGGCAGTACTTCAAAGGCAAGGGTTTGGATGGGTCGTGCCCGCTCGGCCCGAGTATCGTGACCGCCGACGCCATCAGCGATCCGCACGCCCTGTCGATCGGCCTTTCGGTCAACGGCGAGCAGCGCCAGAGCGGCAACACGGCGGACATGATTTTCGACATTCCGACTCTGATCGCTTCTGTGTCTGAAGGGCTGACGCTGGAGCCCGGCGATCTCATCGCGACCGGCACCCCTTCGGGCGTCGGCTACGCGATGGAGCCGCCCCGCTTCCTGAAGGATGGTGACACAGTCGTTTGCGAAGTGTCCGAGATCGGCACGCTCAGGAACCCCGTGCGCGCCGTCTGAAAGGCCTCCACCGCGGAACAGCGTCGCGCAGAGGCAAAAAACACGAATGGGAGGAGAAACGACCATGATGAACAGAAGAACATTCACAGCCTCATTGCTCTCGGCGATTCCGGCCGCCGGCCTGCTGGGAACAAAGGGCTTTGCGCAGAGCATGCGCGACATCACCTTTGTGCAGCCGAGTCCCTCAGCCATCAACTCCTTCCCCGTCTTCGTCGCCATCGGCGAAGGCTATTTCAAGGAGGAAGGCCTGAACGTACGGGTCGAGGCGATCAACGGATCGGGCGCGGTGCTTCAGGCGCTCTCGGCGGGACAGGCGCACTTCGGCCGCCCCGGCCCCGGCCCTCTGATTGCGGCGCGTTCGCGCGGCGTGGATGCGGTCCACATCTATAACGTTGCCGCCCGCAGCAACTTTGGCATCGTGGTGCAGGAAGGCTCCGATATTCAGGACATCGAAGGGCTGCGCGGCAAGGTGATCGGCACAGGCACCGCCGATGGCGCAGAGGTAGGCTTTGCCCGCAACGTGATGACCGGCGCCGGGATGACCGAAGGCAAAGACTTCGAATTCCTGACCGTCGGGGACGGCGGTCCTGCAACCGCGGCCTTCCTCAACGGTGAAATCGACGCCTATTCCTCCTCGACGGCGGATGCGGCGATCTTAAATCAGCGCGGTATGGCGGTGCGTGACATCACGCCTGCCGATTTCGCGCGCTTCTTCGGCAACGGAATTGCGACAATGGCCGCTACCATCCGCGAAGACCGGGAGCTCGTCGAGGGCTGGAGCCGCGCCTTCGCCCGCGGCCACGCCTTCGCGCTGGACGATGCAAACCGCGACGCCGTGCTGGCGCATCTGGCCGCTGGCAACCCGCAGGAAGGCGAAGACAAGGAGTTCCAGTCCGCGCTGTTCGACGCGGTGCGCTCCAAGACCATTCCGACCGACATGAGCAACGGCCTGGGCTGGTACCCGGCAGCGGTTTGGCAGGAATGGCAGGATGCACTTGTCGCCGGGGGCGAGATCTCGGGACCGCTCGACGATCTGGGCGCAGCCTGGACCAATGAGTTCGCCGCCATCGGGAACAAGGCCATCGGCGGATGAACGCAGCCGTGGCGCAGGACTATTCCGGCGCGCCCCTGGGCGCGCCGGTCTACGAGCTGACCCATGTCAGCAAGACCTACGCCCGCAACAAAGTCGTGGCCCTGGAGGACGTCAGCCTTACGCTGCGGAAGGGCAGCTTCACCTCTGTCATCGGATCGAGCGGGTGCGGAAAGTCGACACTGCTCAAGATCATGGCAGGCCTGATCCCGCCCAGCAAAGGACGCGTGGTGCTGCAGGGCAACCCTGTCACCGGCCCGCGTCGGGACATCGGAATGATGTTCCAGCAGGCGACGCTCTTTCCGTGGAAGACGGCGGTGGAAAACATCGTTCTGCCGATCGAGATCCGAGACGGCAAGGCGGCAGCTAAGAAAGCCATGGACAAGGCGCACGAACTTCTGGAGATCGTAGGCCTGAAGGGATTTGAAAACGTCTATCCGAACGAGCTTTCAGGCGGCATGGCGCAGCGTGCCTCAATCTGCCGGATGCTGATCACCGAACCGGCCGTGCTGCTGTTGGACGAACCCTTCAGCGCACTCGACGAACTTTCGCGTGACATGATGAACATGGAACTGCAGCGGATCTGCCGTGAACAGCACGCGACCGCCTTTCTCGTTACGCACTCGATTCAGGAAGCCGTGATCCTGTCCGACGAGATCGTCGTGATGAAGCCGCGCCCCGGGCGGCTGGCCGAGATCGTTGAGGTCGACCTGCCGCGGCCGCGCACGCTCGACATGATGACCACGCCAAAATTCGGCGCGATTGTCGATCATATTCGTGGCCTTCTGGACAAGGGAGAAGACATGTGAGTGACGCTCAGATGCATCCGTCGTCAGCCGAAGGCACGCAGGACACCGTCTGGGTGCAGGAAGTCGCCTTCATCGATTCCGTTCCGCGGTGGCTGGCCATGAGTTTCGTGTTCCTGGTCTTCGTCGGCTCTTGGCAACTGGTGACGAGCCTCGGCATCGTCTCGCCGATCATCCTGCCCACCCCTTTGGAAACGCTCAACGACATGATCTTTGTCGGCCAGAACCTTATGACCGGCGGCTACATGCTCGGATCGCTTTGGATTACCATCAAGGAGGTGATCTACGGCTTCGCGCTGGCCATCGCGATCGGGTTCTCGCTGGGCGTGCTCGTGGGCGAGACGGCCTTCGGCGAGAAGGCCGTGATGCCCTATCTCGTCGCCATCGATACCATGCCGAAAGTGGCCTTTGCACCGCTGTTCGTGGCGTGGCTGGGCTTCGGGATCGAGTCCAAGGTGGCTCTCGCGGCTTTCATCGCGACCTTCCCCATCGTCGTGGGCACGGCTGCCGGGCTCCACTCGGCCGATGAGAACGCCAGGATGCTGTTCAAGACGATGGGGGCGAGCCGAATGCAGACGCTGATCAAGATGAAGCTGCCCAGCGGCCTGCCGCAGGTCTTCACCGGGCTCAAGATCGGCGCCGTCGGCGTCATGGCAGGCGCGATCACGGGCGAATTCCTGGGCGGTGGCAAGGGTTTCGGCGAACTGATCCGGGTCGCTGCCTCGCAACTCAACACGCCGCGCGTCTTTTCACTGATCCTCTATCTCAGCCTCGTGGGGCTGGCGCTTTACGTGCTGGTGACCTGGACGCAGCGAAAGGTCGTGTTTTGGCACAAGGAGCGCGTGGGCGCCTACGATGGCTGAGAGGGCCGCCATTGCCGCCGATACCCTGCGGGATTTCGTCGCGCGTGCGCTGCAATCCCGCGGCGTGCCGGAGACCGACGCGCTCAAGGTCGCCTCTGTTATGGTCGAGGCCGACATCTACGGCTACGCCACGCATGGCGTCTTTCGCTTGCGGCAGTACCTGGCGCGTCTCGCAGGGGGCGGGTGCAACCCCAGACCGGACATCACGGTAGCCCAAGAGACCGTCGCCACCGCGCTGATCGACGGCGACAACGGCCTCGGCCACCTCGCCATGGCCACCGCCCGCGATCTGGCCATCGAGAAAGCGCGCGCGGCCGGGATCGGCTGGGTCGGCGTGCGGCGGGGCAACCATGCGGGACCGCTCGCGCTTTACGTCCGACCGCAGGCCGAGGCCGGGCTGCTCGGCATGGCCGCCGCCGTGGGCAGCGCCAACCACGTGCCGCCCTATGGCGGTACGGACCTGCTGCTCGGCACCAATCCGATCGCCTTCTCGGCCCCTGCCGCTGGGCCTGACCCCTTTGTCTTCGATATGGCGACGACCGTGGCCGCGATGGGCAAGATCAAGACCCTCCTGCAGCAAGGGCAGCCGATGCCCGAGGGCTGGATGGTTGGGCGCGACGGCCAACCCCTGACCGACCCGGCCCGCAAATCCGAAGGGTTTCTTCTGCCCATCGGCGGCCCCAAGGGGTTCGGCCTGTCGGTCGCGATCGGCCTTGTGGCCGGTGTTCTGAACGGGGCGGCCTTCGGCTCTGACGTCGTCGACTTCACCGCCGACACGACTTCGCCCACCAATACCGGACAGTTCGTCATGGCGCTCGATCCGAGCGCCTTTGGCATGGGCGAAGACTTTGCCGAAGCCGCGGCGCGGGCCTTTGCCGAGATGCGCGCCTCGCCCCCCCTGCCCGGCCACGATCCGGTGCGCTTGCCGGGCGACGGCAAAACAGCCGCTGCCGAAGCACGCCGACGCGGCGGAGTGGCGCTCAACCCGGCCCTTCGCCGCGACCTGAACACACTGGCCGCCGATTGCGGGCTGGCGCCGCCTTTTCCGGGCGAGCCGCCAGAGATCCTAGGGGCCGTTAGGTCAGCAAAGCCTCGCCACTGGTCTCCGTGATCAGCTCTAGCAAGCAAAGCGGGACAGGATTTGAACCTGCGACCTCTTCGGTGCCGTCCTGATCGGTCAAGGTCTCAGACTGTTCTGACCCATCACTGCGACACGTCGAGACCAGCAACGAAAGCTCACGCTTCAAGAACCGTTCGTAACATCGATCAACGAGCCCACGCCGGAGCGTCATGCGGTTTTCTTTCGTCGTGGCAACCCTTCCATCGCCGCAAGGGCAGCCCCGGCGAGCACCAGCGGCAGGGCCAGCACGAAGGCCGGCGCAATGGCGAGACGGAAAATCAGCAGGTCGGCGAGGACCGGCCAGATCAGCGCGATGTACTCGAAGGGCGCAAGGCGCGAGGCTTCGGCATTGCGGAAGGCCAGGGTCATGGCGATATGCGCCATGCCGCCGAACAGGCCCGAAAGGACGAGCAATGCGAGCGTCGGGCCGTCTGGCACCTCCCAGCCCCAGGGCAGCGTGGCGATGCCGCCAAGCATGGACACGACGACGAAGTAAAATGCGATGGAGCCGGGGCTTTCGGTGCGGTTGAGCGACCGCACCATGATGAGCGCGAAGGCGGTCAGCACCGCCATTGCGAGGCCATAGCCGTAGCCTGTCAGCCTGCGCACGTCGGTCTCGCCCTGTCCAAGCTCGGGCCAGACGAGGACAAGGACCCCGGCGAGGCCCAGGGCAACGCCGCCGATGCGCCAGGGTGTCAGACGTTCGGACAGCAGCACCGCCGCCGCCAGCGCCGTAAAGACGGGCGTAAGGTGGCCGATGAGCGACGCTTCGGCCACAGGCAGACGCGCGATGGAAGCAAACGACGCGAACATGGCGAGTGCGCCGAAGCCCGAGCGCGCCAGATGGCCGAGAGGTCTTTTTGTCTTCAATCCGCTCGGAAACTCCTTCCGAAGCCACAGGAAAATGACGAGCGGGATGAGTGCGAAGAAGGAGCGAAAAAACACGACCTGCCCGAGCGGCACGTCGAGGCTGACCGCCTTGATGCAGACGACCATCGCCGCGAAGAGAAGGCCCGACAGGATGCGCAAGCCGATCCCGAGGGCGGGCCGTTCAGCCGGATGCGGTGTCGCGAGAGTCACGCCGGGCGCTCTTGAGGCGCGAGGCTGTCGCGCAGTGCATCGCCGGTGAGGTTGATGGCCAGGACCGTCACCACGATGGCCAGCCCCGGCCAGATCATCAGAAGCGGGGTCGACCGCATGTGCACGCGCGCATCGAGCAGCATCGTGCCCCATTCCGGCGTCGGTGGCTGTACCCCGAAGCCGAGGAACCCGAGTGCCGAGATGCCGAGGATCGCGCGGGCGAACATGCCGGTCCAGACCACGATCAACGAAGGCGCCAGCGCCGGCAGATAGTGCCACTGCGCGATGGCGGCCGGCGACAGACCAGCCAGGCGGGCCTGTGTTACATGGCCGCGACTCCCGAGCGACAGCCCGATGCCGCGCGCGACGCGGGCGTAGCGCATCCATCCGGTGACGGTCAGCGCGAAGACCAGGCTGCCGGTGCCTGCGCCGAGAACACCGGCGATCACCACCGCAGCGACGAGGTCGGGAAAGGCAAGGAAGCTGTCGGTCGCCCGCATGACGACCCAATCGACGAGGCGCCCGCCCATCGCGGCGACGAGCCCGATCACGCTGCCGGCGATCAGCCCGATCACCGAGACGAGGAACGCCAGCCCGAGCGACCAGCTTGCCCCATGCAGCAGGCGCGAGAGCACACAGCGCCCCATTGCATCGGTACCGAGCGGGTATGGATCGCCGGGCGGCGCAAGGCGGTTCGGGATGTCGATGGCGTTCGGGTCGTGCGGCGCGAGCGCCGGCCCGAACACTGCCAACAGCCCGAGAATGACGGTCAGGATGACGACACTACGCATCTCGGTCTCTGGTCCTGGGATCGATCAGCCGATAGGTCAGGTCGATAAGAAGATTGACGGTCACGAACAGAAGCGCCGTCAGGATCACGACCGCCTGGATTTTCGGGAAGTCCCGCGCGGTGATGGCCTGCACCAGAAAGCTGCCGAGCCCCGGCCGGGCAAAGATCACCTCGACGATCACCGCGCCTTCGAGCAGGAAGGCCAACTCCAGCCCCAGCACTGTGACGACGGGAATCGCGGCGTGCGGGGCTACGTGGTCGCGTCCGATCCGGCCTGGCGGCACACCGCGCCGGGCGAGCGCCGGCAGGAAGGGTTGCCCCCGTGCCTCGCGCAGGCCGGAGCGCAGAATGCGTGTTAGCGACGCCGCCACGCCAAGGCCGAGCGTCAGGGCCGGGAGGATCATGTGCGCCGGCGTCCGCGCGCCCATCGCAGGCAGCCACCCCAAGTGCACCGCAAAGAGCAGGATCAGGAGAAGCCCCAGCCAATAGGCGGGCATCGCCGCACCGAGCGAGGCCACCGCGACAGCACCGCGGTCGAGCCAGCCGCCGGGGCGGCGGGTGGCGAAGATGGCAAGCGGCACCGACACGGCGACACCGATGGCAAGGCCGGCGAGAGCCAGTGGCACGGTCAGGGCAATGGCATCCCGAAGCTCAGGCCAGATCGGCCGCCCGCTGACGGAGGAGTTCCCGAGATCGCCGGCAAGGATCGGTGTGATCCAGTGCCCGAAAGCGGGCCAGAAGCCCGCATCGAGGCCCGCCTCGGCCCGGATCTGCGCAACGACCTCCTCGGACACGACAGAGTCGAAGCGCGCCACGGCGATCGCGGCTGCCGGATCCCCGGGGGCGTGCCACAAGAGCGCGAAGGTGGCGAGTGCGGTCCCCGCCAGGACCACAACCGCACGCAGAACGACCTCGGCGAGTGCCGTCATGCCGCCCGCTCCAACGCGCCAAGGGCGAGCGCGGCCTCGCAGAGCGCGCAGCCGTAATCAGTCTGAGGGGCGCGGAAGAACGTCTCGGCCGACGCCGCTTCCTCGATACGCCCGTCGCGCAGGATCACCACCTCATCGGCGTGGGCGGCTGCATAGCCGAGATCATGGGTGACCACGAGGGCGGCGAAGCCTTCTTCGCTCTGAAGGGCGGCGATCAGGTTGGCCGTGTGTTTCTGGGTGACGGCGTCGAGCGCGGAGAGCGGCTCGTCGAACAGAACCAGCGGCGCCTTCGTGATCAGCGCCCGCAGGATACCGAGGCGCTGTGCCTGGCCGATGGAGACCTCATGTGGCCTACGGTCGAGCAGATCGGGGTCGAGCTCCAGTCCGGTGCAGAGGCGGTCAAGCCGACCTTCGGGCAGTCTGAGCCGGCGCGCCTTGACCGGCTCCATGACCGACCGCCGCAGGCTCAGCGCGGGATTGAAGGCCGCGCGCGGCTCTTGCATGACGAGGGATGGATTCGTGGCACGCAAGTCCTCGCCATTCCAGGCGACACGTCCGGACTGAGGACGCAGTAGACCGAGGATGGCGCCGATGAGCGTCGATTTCCCCGCACCGCTTTCGCCGATCACGGCCAGCGTTCGACCGGGCGCGAGGGCCAGGTCCACGCTGTCGAGGACGCGCCTTCCGCCACGCACCACACTCATCGCCTCGACCCTCAACACGGCAAGACCGCCCAGTTGCGATGGGCGACGAGCGCCTGTGCAGCAGCCGATGCAGGCTGGGCAATCAGCTTCGCAGTCGGCGCGTCCTCGACGATGCGCCCTGCCTCCAGCACCCAGATACGCTCCGCCCGCTTCGACGCCAGCCCGAGATCGTGGGTGATCAGCAGCATCGCCGTGCCGCTGACCGCAAGGTGACGATCGACAAGCTCCATGGTCGCCGCGGCGATCACCGGGTCAAGCGCCGAGGTCGGTTCATCGAGGATCAAGAGCTTCGGCGCCCCGATGAGGGCCATGGCAATCACGAAGCGCTGTTGCATGCCGCGGCTCCAGCCCCAGGGCCGGGTCGTCAGGTCGGCGTTCGAAAGGCCGAGCGCGGAGAGCAGTTCCAACTGACGCTCCGAACCAGCGGGAAGTCCGAGCGCCCGTTCGGCCTCGCGCCAGTGAAACCTCAGCGTCCTGAGCGGGTCCAGAGCCTCGTCGGGGCTTTGCGGCACAAGCGCCACGACTCCGCTCTGGCCGCCGAGACGGTCCGTGAGCGCATGGCCCAAAGTCGATTTGCCCGACCCGGACGGGCCGACGAGCGCGATGCGCTCGCCG
>JANQKQ010000054.1 GCA_028281105.1 Rhizobiaceae bacterium | reverse complement strand
GCCGTTGACCAAGCCGCCAACAGGCGTGCAATAAATCGCCAATCCGTTGGTGTGGCCGCGCACCCAGTTGGTTGCATCAGCCTCGACGCGGGCGTGGGTGCAGGTGCGCACGTGGTCGTTGAACCGTTTCGGCGGATAGCCCCATATGCCATCCTCGTAGCCTATCGCCCACCAGTCCGCCTGTTTGCACTGTTTGCCGGTCATCGTGCAACCCGACATGGCGAGCATGACCATGGCCAGAAGGCCGCCGGCGATCGTCACCAACGCCGTCCTTTCGATGACGCATGAAATCATTGACACCGCCCACAACTTAAGATTGTTCATCTTATTGCATTTGCGCAAACGGGCAAATGCACCGGTTCGCATCCCCTTTAATCGGACTACGCCGTGACCTATGTTCGCCGCAGCGAATCCAGATTCGTTTGCCCGCAGCACGCTGCCTGATCTGATTTCCGACGGCCCATTGCCCGACTACAACGATCCATCCGTGAAAAGGAACCTCGTCACCGATGAAAGACCCAGTTGAGACCTATATGAACCTGGTGCCGATGGTGGTCGAGCAGACCAATCGCGGCGAGCGGGCCTACGACATCTTCTCGCGGCTGTTGAAGGAGCGCATCATTTTCATCACCGGGCCGATCGAGGACGGGATGGCGACCCTGGTCTCCGCTCAGATGCTGTATCTGGAGGCCGACAATCCGAAGAAGGAAATCAATCTTTACATCAACTCGCCCGGTGGTGTGGTGACTTCCGGCATGGGCATCTACGACACCATGCAGTTCGTCAAACCGGCGGTCTCGACCCTTTGTATCGGCCAGGCCGCCTCGGCCGCGTCGCTGTTGCTGGCGGCCGGCGCGAAGGACCTGCGCTTCGCCCTTCCCAATTCGCGCGTCATGCTGCACCAGCCGTCGGGAGGCTTCCAGGGCCAGGCCTCCGACATCGCGCGGCACGCCGAAGACATCATGAACATGAAGCGCCGCCTCAACGAAATCTACGTCAAGCATACCGGCCAGGACTACGACACGATCGAAACGACGCTCGACCGCGATCATTTCATGACCGCCGAGGAAGCGAAGGAGTTCGGTCTGGTAGACCAGGTCATCGCACAGCGGCCCGAGGACGAAAAGGACGACAAATAGCGCCGCGCGCGCGTCACCGGCCGATTCCCGCTACCGGCGGATCTGGCGCGACACGCTTAGCCCCGGCGCGGACCGTTAAGCTATTCTACAGATTTGTGACCGAGAATCGGACGCAAACCACGATTGCGCTTGCTTCAAGGCAGCGCCAGTGGTTCATTTGTTTGCACTAACGAGATTTACGGGCCAGAACGGGCCCGGTTCGATCGGTGCAGGGTCCGGCAGGAGCATTTACCGAATGTTCCAAGTCATCAGGATTGTCGAATGAGTAAGATTTCCGACGGCGGCGGCGAAGCCAAGAACACGCTTTACTGTTCGTTCTGCGGCAAGAGCCAGCACGAAGTGCGCAAGCTTATCGCCGGCCCGACCGTGTTCATCTGCGATGAATGCGTAGAGTTGTGCATGGACATCATCCGCGAGGAGAACAAGTCCTCCGGGGTCAAATCGGGCGACGGCACACCGACGCCACAGGAAATCCTCTCGGTTCTCGACGACTATGTGATCGGCCAGGCCCACGCCAAGCGCGTACTCTCGGTTGCCGTACACAACCACTACAAGCGCCTGGACCACGCCACCAAGAACAACGAGGTGGAGCTGGCCAAGTCCAACATCATGCTGATCGGCCCGACCGGCTGCGGTAAGACGCTGCTGGCGCAGACCCTGGCGCGCATCCTCGACGTGCCGTTCACCATGGCCGATGCGACCACGCTCACCGAGGCCGGCTATGTGGGCGAGGATGTCGAGAACATCATCCTGAAGCTACTGCAGTCGGCCGACTACAACGTGGAACGCGCCCAGCGCGGCATCGTCTACATCGACGAGGTCGATAAAATTTCGCGCAAGTCCGACAACCCCTCGATCACCCGCGACGTGTCGGGCGAGGGCGTGCAGCAGGCGCTGCTGAAGATCATGGAAGGCACGGTCGCCTCGGTGCCGCCCCAGGGCGGGCGCAAGCACCCGCAGCAGGAATTTCTGCAGGTCGACACCACCAATATCCTGTTCATCTGCGGCGGCGCCTTCGCCGGCCTAGACAAGATCATCTCCGACCGCGGCCGCAAAACCTCGATCGGCTTCGGCGCCCATGTGGACTCCCCCGACGAGCGTCAGGTGGGTGAACTGTTCCGCAAGGTGGAGCCCGAGGATCTGCTGAAATTCGGCCTGATACCCGAATTCATCGGCCGCGTACCGGTGCTGGCGACGTTGGAAGACCTGGACGAAGAAGCGCTGGTCAAGATCCTGTCCGAGCCGAAAAACGCTCTGGTCAAACAGTATCAGCGCCTGTTCGACATGGAGGACGTCAAGCTGTCGTTCCACGAGGATGCGCTCAAGGCGATCTCGCGCCGCGCGATCGAACGCAAGACCGGCGCGCGCGGCCTGCGCTCCATCCTCGAAGCCATCCTGCTCGACACCATGTTCGACCTGCCGGCCCTGGAAGGCGTCCAGGAAGTGGTGATCTCCGAAGAGGTGGTCGAGGGCAACGCCCGCCCGCTCTACATCTACTCCGACAAGGTGAGCGAGAAAGAAGCCAGCGCCTAGGCGCGCGCTCGACGCGCCAACCCTTCTCCCGTCATCCTCGGGCTTGTCCCGAGGATCTAACGAGCCATCAGACTCCGCGACCCATCGGCAAGCCGGGTTAGATTCTCGCCACAAGGGCGAGGATGACGCTCTGGAGTGGGCGCGGAGACGCGGCGTGCCCGCTACTCCTCCTCCCCATACGCCAGCACCATCTCCAGCGCCGAGATCACCGCATCGCGGCGGATGTCGTCGCGGGAGCGGTCGGCGCCGAAACGGAACTCCTCGCCAAACACGCCGTTGTCGCCCGCGACCGCTATGAACACCAGACCCACCGGCTTCTCGTGACTGCCGCCACCCGGCCCGGCGATGCCGGTGATCGAGACCGCCGCGTCGGCCCGGCTGGTTGCCAGCGCTCCCGAGGCCATGGCCATCGCCACCTCCATGGAAACCGCCCCGTGTTCGCCGATGAGCTCCGCGGGGACCGCGATCAGCTCGCTCTTGGCCTCGTTGGAATAGGTAACGAAGCCGCGTTCGAGGACTTCCGAGGAGCCCGCGATCGAAGTCAGTAGGGCCGCTACCAGCCCGCCGGTGCACGATTCCGCGCAAGCCAGCATCTGGTCCTTAGCCGCGAACCGGTCCAGCACCCGTTCGGCCAGGCCGGTCAGTTCCTCGTCAAACATCGTCCCCGTCTCCTGCAATCGATCGCGAGAACGCCACGGTCGCAGTAGCGATCGCAGCGATGCCCTCGCGGCGGCCCACCGCGCCGATGCGCTCGTTCGTCGTCGCCTTGACCGACACCCGTTCCGGTTCGATGCCGGCGATCGCGGCGATCGAAGCGCGCATCGCATCGCGGTGCGGGCCGATCTTGGGAGCCTCGCAGATCACGGTGACGTCGAGATGGCCGATCACACCGCCATGATGTCGCACCCGTTCGGCCGCGTGAGCTAGGAACCGGTCGGAGGATGCGCCGCGCCAGCGTTCGTCGGCCGGCGGGAAGTGTTCGCCGATGTCACCGTCGGCGATCGTGCCCAGCAGCGCGTCGGTGAGCGCGTGCAGGCCCACATCGGCGTCGGAATGGCCGGCCAGAGCGCGATCGTGATCGATGCGGACTCCGCACAAGGTGACCCCGTTGCCCGGCGTCAGCGAATGGATGTCGTAGCCATTGCCCACGCGGATGTCCGGCATGTTTGCAGGGCCGCCCAAGCGACGGCGGGCCATCGCCAGGTCGGCGGCGGTGGTGATCTTCAAATTGTCGCCCGGCGCGTCGACCGCGACCACCGACAGGCCCGCCCATTCGGCGATCGCCGCATCATCGGTGAACACCGAGCTTTCGCCCGCCGCGCGCAGATGGGCGCGATGGATGTCGTCGAACATGAACCCCTGCGGCGTCTGCGCCGCAATCAGCTCATCGCGCGGCACGGTCTCGATGATCCGATCCGAGGAATCGACCCGCTTGAGCGTATCGGCCACCCGCGAGGCGGGCAGGGCGCCCCGGCCGGGCACGATCGCCTCGATGACCCGGCCGATCACATCGGCGCTCACGAACGGCCGCGCTGCGTCGTGAATCAGGACTTTGGAGCCCGCACCCGCCTCTTCGTAAACCGCAGCAAGCCCGGCCAGCACGCTTTGCTGCCGGGTCTCGCCACCGACCACCGGATCGCATAGCTTGTCACTGGCGGCCACGTGTTGGCGATAAAGCGAAGCGTGGTCGGCGCCGATCACCACCACCACCCGGTCTACGCGGGCATGGTCGACAAACGCCTCGACCGTGTGGGCCAGCAGCGCGCGCCCGGCGACCGGCTGGTATTGCTTGGGCGCCGCGTCGGACCCGTCTGCGGCGCGTTCGCCGCGACCGGCGGCAACGATGATGGCGATCGTGAAGCTGTCCATCGCATCCTTGCCCGCGGCGGCGGATTTGGCTAAAAGCGAAGCAGTTTCGAAAAATGCCCAAAAAACAGGCAGTAATCGGCTGATCTCATGCCCACGCCGGCTCAATCATCCCTGTCCCTACCCATGGCGATCGGCACCGTCAAGGCGCGCAATCGGGTGTTCCTGGCGCCGATGTCGGGGGTGACCGACGTGCCGTTTCGTCGTCTGGCGTGGCGGTTCGGAGCGGGCATGGTGGTGAGCGAGATGGTCGCCAGCGAGGCGTATGTCACCCGGCAGGCCGAGATGATGCTCAAGGCGGAGGGCGCGGGCCTGCCGGTCCACATGGTGCAACTGGCCGGGCGCGAGGCGGGGCCGATGGCGCTGGCGGCCCGGCTTGCCGCCGACAGCGGCGCCGACATCATCGACATCAACATGGGTTGCCCGGCCAAACGGGTCACCAACGGCTATAGCGGCTCGGCGCTGATGCGAGATCCCGATCATGCCCTGCGGCTGATCGATGCGGTTGTCGGCGCAGTCGACGTGCCGGTGACCGTCAAGATGCGGCTGGGCTGGGATGGGAACTCCATAAACGCTCCTGTGATTGCGGCGCGCGCGCAGGCCGCCGGCGTTGCTGCGATCACCGTGCACGGTCGCACGCGCTGCCAGTTCTACAAGGGCAGGGCGGATTGGGACGCGGTAGCGGCCGTGTCTTCGATGGTCTCCGTTCCGGTGATCGTCAATGGCGATATCGCCGGGCCCGCAGACGTCGGCGAAGCCCTATGGCGATCCGGCGCGGCTGCCGTGATGGTGGGTCGCGCCAGCTACGGCGCGCCGTGGCTGTGTGGCGCAATCGCCGGCTCCGTCGCGCCCCCGGCCGGCGCGGCGCTGGGCGATCTCATCACCGAACACTATGAGTCGATGCTCGCCTATTACGGTGCCGAACACGGCGTACGCCGTGCCCGCAAGCACCTGGCCTGGGCGCTGGATCGGCTGGAACTGCCGCACGAGGCGGCGATGCTGCGCCAGGCAATCCTGACCGAAGATCAGCCGGGGCGGGTGACCGATGCCCTTGGTGTAGCGTTCGCCGATGCCGCGCTGAAGGAGGCCGCCTGATGGCGGTTCATTCCGCCGCGTCTGCCTCGCGCGCCAAGGGCCGACCGGCCACCGGCGGCGAAGCGGTCGCCGCGGTGCTCGATGCGCTGCCCCATCCTGTCATCACCGTCGACACCGACGGCCGGGTTCATTCGGCCAATCTGGCCTGTGAGAGCTTCTTCAGCACGTCGGCCGATCACATCCGCCGCGCCGGCATCGACCATTTCTTCCCGTTCGCCAGCCCCGTCGGCGACCTCGTCGCCCGAGTGATCAAGACCGGCGCACCGATCAGCGAATACCGGGTCGACCTTTCTTCCCCGCGCACCGGCGAGGAGCGCATCGTCGATGTCTTCGCCGCTCCGGTGGCTGAAACGCCCGGCCACGTGGTGGTTCAGTTTCAGCTGCGCACCATGGCCGACAAGATGGATCGCCAATGGGTGCATCGCGGCGCGGCGCGCACCGTGACCGGGCTGGCGGCGATGCTGGCCCATGAGATCAAGAATCCGCTGTCCGGCATCCGCGGCGCCGCGCAGCTTCTCGAAAGCGCGGCGAACGACGAAGATCGCAAGCTCACCCGGCTGATCACCGAGGAGGCCGACCGAATTACCCGGCTGGTCGACCGCATGGAGGTGTTCTCCGACGACCGTCCGCTCGACCGCGCGCCGGTCAACATCCATGTGGTGCTCGACCATGTCAAAGCGCTGGCGGCGAGCGGCTTCGGGGAGAAGGTGAAGTTCCGCGAGGCCTATGATCCCTCGCTGCCGCCGGTCTACGGCAATCGCGACCAGCTCATTCAGGTGTTCGTCAATCTGGTCAAAAACGCCTGCGAGGCGCTGGACGGCATCCGCTCGCCGACTATCCGCCTGTCGACCGCGTTCAAGCCCGGCATGCGCGTTTCGGTGCCGGCTTCGCGCACCCGCGTCTCGGTGCCCCTGGAAATCTGTGTCGACGACAACGGCCCCGGCGTGCCCGAGACGATCGCCGGCAATCTGTTCGACCCGTTCATCACTTCACGCGTTGGTGGCTCGGGCCTTGGGCTGGCTCTGGTGGCCAAGCTGGTAGGCGACCACGGCGGCGTGGTCGAGCACGAGGCGATCGCCGGCGGCGCGCGGTTCCGCGTGCTGCTTCCGGCGTGGGAAGGCGGTTTCGAGCCTGCCGGCGATACGGGGAAGGGCGGATAGATGGCGGTCAGTCAGATCCTCATCGCCGATGACGATACCGCCATCCGCACTGTGCTGTCCCAGACTTTCTCACGGGCCGGTTACGACGTGCGCGTCACCGCCAACGCCACCACGCTTTGGAACTGGATCGCCCGTGGCGACGGGCATCTGGTGGTGACCGACGTGGTGATGCCCGACGGCAACTCGTTCGACCTGATGCCGAAGATACGCAACGCCCGGCCCGACCTTCCGGTAATCATCCTGAGCGCGCAGAACACCTTCATGACCGCGGTCAAGGCGTCCGAGGCCGGCGCCTACGACTATCTGCC
The DNA here is from genome assembly GCA_028281105.1 of Rhizobiaceae bacterium. Taxonomy (GTDB): domain Bacteria; phylum Pseudomonadota; class Alphaproteobacteria; order Rhizobiales; family Rhizobiaceae; genus JANQKQ01. Next base: position 117,476 of record JANQKQ010000054.1, on the reverse strand, counting down.
CAAGCCGTTCGACCTGACCCGGCTGCTGGCCATCGCCGAGCGTGCGCTGGCCGAACGGGGCGAGGCCGAGCCGGCGAGCGCGCAATCCGCCAATGGCGAGACCGTGCCGATGGTCGGCCGCTCCCCGGCCATGCAGGAAGTCTACCGCATTCTGGCGCGGCTGATGCACAACGACCTGACGCTGATGATCACCGGGGAATCCGGCACCGGCAAGGAGCTGGTGGCGCGCGCCGTGCACGATTTCGGCAAGCGCCGCAGCGGCCCGTTCGTTGCCATCAACCTGGCAGCCGTGCCCAAGGACATGGTCGAGGCGGAGTTGTTCGGCCACGAGCCGGGCGTGCTGGGACAGACGCGCGCGCGCCTGGCCGGCCGGTTCGAGCAGGCCGAAGGCGGCACGCTGTTTCTCGACGAGATCGGCGACATGCCGATGGATGCCCAGACCCGGCTGCTGCGGGTGCTGCAGCAGGGCGAATACACCACCCTGGGCGGCATCACGCCGATCCGCACCGACGTGCGCATCATCGCGGCGGCCAACCGCGACCTGCGCGCGCTCATCCGCAAGGGCACGTTCCGCGAGGACCTATTCTACCGTCTCAACGTGGTGCCGCTGCGCCTGCCGCCCCTGCGCGAGCGGTCCGAGGATATCGTCGACCTGGTGCGCCATTTTCTCGCCAAGGCCGTCGATGACGGGCTGGCCGCGAAGACCTTCTCCAGCGAGGCCTATGAAGCGCTGCGAAAATATCCCTGGCCCGGCAACGTTCGCGAGCTTGAGAACCTGGTGCGCCGTGTCGCCGCCCTCTATTCACAGGAAACGATCGGCGCCGATATCGTAGCCGCCGAACTGGGCGCAGCCGACGTGCCAGGCGGCGTGGGGGAGTTTTTCACACCCGGCCCGGTGAGCAATCTGGGGGTCGCGGCCGAGAGCTATCTGGCACGGCTGTTCGAACTAGCCGGCGATGAATTGCCGCCGGCCGGCCTGTATCAGCGCGTCATCACCGAGGTCGAAGCGCCGCTGATTACCGCCGCGCTCACCGCCACCGGCGGCAACCAGATCCGCGCAGCCGCGCTGCTGGGACTCAACCGCAATACGTTGCGCAAAAAGATCCGGGAACTGGGCATCCAAATCGTTCGCGGACCGCGTTGACCGCCTGTTTCATTTTTGCCACAAATGCGTTGCATCGATGCAACGTCGGCTGGATCGGTTGTTCCTGCTCCGCCGGCAGCACCGCGATCGACACCTTGCGCAATCCTCGGTGAAAAATTGGCCCTCGCCGATCACAGCGATTCCCCGCCCGCACGTATGAAGGCCGATCCGGTCCCACCCGGTCAGCGCACGGCCTCCGGCGCAGGGGCGGGCGGCCACCGCCAGGCGATCCTGCGTGGCGAGCGCGACGGGCTGACCCGGGCGATCGGCTTCATCACGGCGATTGCGGCGCTGGTGTGCGGCGGCATTTCATTCGTGATCCTGACCGGGCTGACGCCGATCGTGCCCACCAACAACGTGATCGGCGCCGCCGTCATGGTCAACGGCGTGCTGATCTCGGTACTGGCGTTCCTGATCGTGCGCGAAGTCTATCGCCTGATCCAGTCGCGCCGGCGCGGCCGCGCCGCCGCACGGCTGCACATCCGCATCATCGGCCTGTTCGCCCTGGTCGCCGCGGTTCCGGCCATCCTGGTCGCAATCGTCGCCGGGATCACGTTGGACCGCGGGCTCGATCGCTGGTTCGAGGTCAGAACCCGCACGATCGTCGATTCGTCGGTCGAAGTCGCCCAGGCCTATGTCACCGAAAGCTATCGCGGGCTGCAGGGTTCGACCCTGTCGATGGCGCGCGAACTCGACCAGGCCCGCCAGCTCTATTCGCTCGATCGCACCGGTTTCATCGATCTGATGACCCTGCACGCGCGCGGGCGCGGCATATTGGGCGCGCGCCTCATCCGCATCGACGGTTCGATCATCGTTGAGACCAACATCCCCCAGGACCCGCCGCTGCCGCCGCCGCCGGCGGACGCGCTCAACACGGTCTCCGAAGGTCTTCCCGTGCTGATCCCGCCTGGCGGGCGAACCAATCTGGTCGGCGCGCTCATCAAGCTTTCCAACATCCCGTCCGCCTACCTTTACACCGTTCGGGTGGTCGATCCGCAGGTGCTTAACGCGCTACGGTTGATGGAGGAGAACCGGGTCGAATATCGGGGCCTGGAAGAGAACCGGTTCACCTATCAGATCGCGTTTGCCATCCTGTATGTCGGCGTGTGCCTGATCGTGTTGCTGTCAGCCATGTGGATGGGCATCTCGGTAGCCGACCGGTTCGTCTCACCGATCCGGCGGCTGATCACTGCCGCCGACGAGGTGAGCGCCGGCAATCTGGAAGTGGCGGTTTCCACCCATCACGCAGAAGGCGATCTGCGTTCCCTGTCCAATACGTTCAACGTGATGATTTCCGAGTTGAAGTCACAGCGTGACGAGATTCTCGAAGCGAAAGACGACATCGATCAGCGCGCCCGCTTCACCGAGGCCGTCCTGTCGGGGGTGAGCGCGGCTGTGCTGAGCGTCGATCGTGATGGCCGTGTGACGATCGCCAATCGATCGGGCTTGCCGCTGCTGGGCGCCGAGGAACAGGCCTCGGTCGCCGGCCGGCCGCTCGCCGAGTTGGCGCCGGAACTCGCCGAGGTCTTCCAAGCCGCGGTCGCGTCGGGCCGGGGCGAATACCGCCAGCAGATCACCATGTTGCGCAGCGGCATGGAACGCACCCTCAACGCCCGCATCGCGGTGGACGATGAGGCCACGGGCGGTAAATCATGGGTCATCACCGTCGATGACATTACCGACCTGGTCGCCGCCCAGCGCAACACCGCCTGGGCGGACGTGGCCCGGCGGATCGCGCATGAGATCAAGAACCCGCTCACGCCGATCCAACTGTCGGCCGAGCGCATCCGCCGCCGTTTCGGCAAGCAGATCGACGACGACCGCGACGTGTTCGAGCAATGCACCGACACGATCGTTCGCCAGGTTTCCGACATCGGCCGCATGGTGGACGAGTTTTCCTCCTTCGCGCGCATGCCCGCGCCGGAGATGAAGAGCCAGGACCTCTCCGACGCGGTGAGCGAAGCGGTGTTCCTGCAGAAGGTGGCCAACCCGCAGATCGAGTTCACCACCGATCTGGGCGATCAGCCGCTGCCGGGCATGTTCGACCAGCGGCTGATCTCCCAGGCGCTCACCAACGTCATCAAGAACGCCACCGAAGCAATTGAAGCGGTATCCGCCGACCAGGGCGGCGCCAAACGGCATAAGGGTCGCATCGCGGTGCGCGCCTGCCGCGAGGGCGAACGGCTCATTGTCGAAGTGATCGACAATGGCAAGGGCCTGCCCGCGGCCGATCGCCAGCGGCTGCTCGAGCCCTACATGACGACGCGTGAGAAGGGCACCGGCCTGGGCCTGGCGATCGTTCGCAAGATCATGGAGGACCATGGCGGCGGCATCGAGCTGCTCGATGCGCCGGCCGGCCGGGGGAAGGCGGGCGGCGCTATCGCCCGGCTGACCTTGCCCGTTGCCGCCGATGCCGAACCCGCCGCGCGCACCGCTCGAAAGAAGCCCGCCCGGCGCCGCAAGAGCGCGAAGAAAGCAACCGCCCAACCCGAAAAGAGTACGAGCTAACCGATGGCGTCCGACATTCTTATCGTTGACGATGAGGCCGATATCCGCGAACTGGTCGCCGGCATTCTCAAGGATGAAGGCCACGAGACCCGCACCGCGGCCGATGCGACGTCCGCCTTGGAGGCGATTGGCGAACGTCGGCCCACGCTGGTGTTTCTCGACATCTGGCTGCAGGGCTCCACCATGGACGGACTGGAACTGCTTGACGTCATCAAGAAGGACCATCCCGACCTGCCGGTAGTGATGATCTCCGGCCACGGCAACATCGAAACGGCGGTGGCCGCGATCCAACGCGGTGCATATGACTATATCGAAAAGCCGTTCAAGGTGGATCGCCTGGTCCTGGTGACCGAACGCGCGCTGGAGGCGTTCAGCCTGAAAAAGCAGGTGCGCGAACTGCGCGAGCGCAGCACCGACATGCCCGAACTGATCGGCCAGTCGCTGGCCATGACCAATCTGCGCTCGACCATCGAACGGGTTGCGCCGACCAATTCGCGGGTGCTGATCACCGGCGCGTCCGGCTCTGGCAAGGAGCTGGTGGCGCGCACGATCCACAAGCTTTCCGCCCGTTCGTCGGGACCATTCGTGGTGGTAAACGCAGCCGCGATCACGCCCGATCGCATGGAAATCGAACTGTTCGGCACCGAAGGGGTGAACGGCGCCCACAAGAAGGTGGGCGCACTGGAAGAGGCCCATGGCGGCACGCTCTACATCGACGAAGTCGCCGACATGCCGCGCGACACCCAGAACCGCATCCTGCGGGTGTTGATCGACCAGCAGTTCGAGCGGGTAGGCGGCTCGACCAAGGTGAAGGTGGACGTGCGGATACTGTCGTCGACGGCCCAGGACCTGGCGCGCCTCATCGAGCTGGGCGAGTTCCGCGAGGACCTGTTCCACCGGCTGGCGGTGGTGCCGGTCGGCGTGCCGCCTTTAGCCGAGCGGCGCGAAGATCTGCCCATTCTGGTCGAAGCGTTCATGGCGCAGATCGGCCGCCAGAGCGGCATCGCCAATTGCAGCATCGGCGAGGACGCCATGGCCGTGCTGCAGGCGCACGACTGGCCCGGCAACATCCGTCAGCTTCGCAACAATATCGAGCGGCTGATGATCCTCGCCCGGGTCGAGGAGGGCACGGTGATCACCGCTGACATGCTGCCCGACGAGATCGGTCAGTTGTTGCCGCAGACCGGAGGCAACGGCGCGGACCGGGTGATGTCGCTGCCGCTCAAGGACGCGCGCGAGGTTTTCGAACGCGATTATCTGTCGGCCCAGGTCGCGCGCTTCGGCGGAAACGTCTCGCGCACGGCGGAATTCGTTGGTATGGAGCGCTCAGCGCTGCACCGTAAGCTCAAGAGCCTTGGCCTGTTCGAGGGCAAGCGCGGCAACCGGGGAAACGGCACATGAGCGAACCTCAAGGCGCCTCGCAAGGCGGCCGCTCCATCGCGTCGGCGGCTGACGCATGAAGATCGTCATCTGCGGCGCGGGCCAGGTCGGCTACGGCATTGCCGAGCGGCTGGCGGCCGAACACAACGACGTTTCGGTGATCGATTCCTCACCGAGCCTGGTCCAGAACATTCAGGACAAGCTCGACGTGCGCGGCTATGTGGGACATGGCGCCCATCCCGACACGCTGGCGCGCGCCGGCGCCGAACAGGCCGACATGATCATCGCGGTGACGCTCTATGACGAGGTCAACATGGTGGCCTGCCAGGTCGCCCATTCCCTGTTCAACGTTCCCACCAAGATCGCCCGCATCCGCGCCCAGTCCTATCGCCAGCCCCACTGGCAGAACCTGTTCTCGCGCGAGCACATGCCGATCGATGTGATCATCTCGCCGGAGATCGAAGTCGGTGACGTCATCTTGCGGCGCATCGCGCTGCCCGGCGCGCGCGACGTGGTCGCTTTTCTCGATGATGCGGCCGCCATGGTTGCGATCGACTGTGACGAGGATTGCCCGGTTATCGATACGCCGCTGTCGCAGCTCAGCGAGTTGTTTCCCGATCTCAACGCGGTCGTCGCCGGCATCCTGCGCGACGGCAAAGTGTTTACCCCCCATTCCGGCGATCAGATTCTGCAGGGAGACCTGGCCTACGTGATCGTTGAGCGCGAGCGGGTTCGGCGCACTTTGTCCATCTTCGGCCGCGAGCGGCCTGAGGCCAGCCGCATCGTCATCGCCGGCGGCGGCAATATCGGACTGTATCTGGCCAACCGCATCGAGGAGCGCCTGTCGGGGGCCAAGGTAAAGGTGATCGAGGCATCGCGCGAAAACGCCATCCGCATGGCCGACCTGCTGGGCACGACCGTCGTACTGCACGGTAACGCGCTCGATGAGCAAATCCTCAGTGAAGCCGATGCGGGCAATGCGGACCTGATGGTGGCGATCACCAACGACGACCAGGTCAATATCCTGTCATCGGTGATGGCCAAGCGGCTGGGTTGCCGGTTCAACCTCGCCTTGCTGAACAATCCCGGCTACCACGGCTTCACCAAGTCGCTGGGCATCGACGATTTCATCAATCCGCGCTCGGTGACCATATCGCGGGTTCTCCAGCACGTGCGTCGTGGCCGCATTCGCGGCGTCTACTCGCTACATGACGGCGCAGCCGAAATCATCGAAGCCGAGGCGCTCGACACCTCGCCGCTGGTCGGCCGGCCGCTCAAGGACCTCGACCTGCCGGACGGGGTGCGTATCGGCGCCATCTATCACGAGAACAAATTCCACAGCCCGACCGGCGATTCCATCATCAAGTCCAACGATCGGGTGGTGATCCTGGCGCTCAACAAGCGGGTACGCCAGGTCGAGCAGATGTTCCGGGTAAGCCTGGAGTACTTCTAGATCGGGAGCCCCATGATTCCCGTGCTCTACTACCTGGCTGCGCTGGGTGCTCTGTTCTCGCTGACGGGCCTGTTGCCGGTGCTTGTGGCGTTCGGCCACGAGGAGTATGCCGTCGGCGTGCGCCTGCTGGTCTACGTCTCGCTTGGCGTGTTCATTTCCGTGGCGACGCTGCTGGCGACGGCCGGGCGCGAGCACCATCTGGGCAGGCTGAGCGGTTTGTATCTGGTGCTGATCGGCTGGCTGGCGGTGCCGCTGCTGGCGGCCATGCCGCTTGTCGATCTGATGGAGTTGTCCTTCGTCGATGCCCTGTTCGCCGCGGTCTCGGCGTTTACCACCACGGGCGCCTCGGCGTTTGGCCAGGTCGATGCCGTTCCGCGCGGATTGCTGCTGTTTCTGGCACAGTTGCAGTGGATGGGCGGGCTGGCGATCCTGCTCACCGTTTCGGTCGTGCTGGCGCCCGCCGGCATCGGCGGCCTGCGCGAAGGCTTCGGCACGGTGCTCGGCGCCTCGCTGCTCACCTCGACGACCCGGCTGTACCGGTTCTGCCGGCAGGTCACCCAGGTCTACCTGGCGCTGACCGGCTTCTGCTACGCGGCGCTGATGCTGTGCTCCATCCCGCCCTATCAGGCGTACATCCTGACCATGACGGCGGTCTCCACCGGCGGCCTGCTGCCGACGGACGAGGCGCTCGACCAGATCGCGGGTCCAGGCGGCATGCTGGTGATGTCGGTATTCCTGATCATCGGCTCGACCAGCATCTTCTGGCATCGCATGCTCGCCTATCGTCAGGTGGAAAACCTGCGCCGGCACCGCGAAAGCTACTTCCTGATTGCGATCTGGGCGGTCCTGGCGATCGCTGTCGCCGCGCGCATCGTCCAGGCGGCGGGTTTGAGCGGACTGGGCGATCAGCTCGCCGCCCTGATCGAGGGTGTCTTCAATGCTGCCTCGATCGTATCCACCTCCGGCATGCAGTCTCGGCCCGGCATCTTCGCGCTGATGCCGCCGGTGCTGATCCTGGCCTTGGTAGCGCTGGGCGGCGGCTGTTACTCGACCAGCGGGGGCATCAAGTTCTACCGGCTCGGCGGAATGCTGAGCCAGTCCCTGCACGAGCTGAACCGGCTCATCTACCCGTCCGGCGTGCGCCCGCACCATTTCGGCTCGCAGCAATATGACATCCAGCTGATGAAGGCGATGTGGAGCTTCTTCACCGCCGCGCTCGCGGCCATCCTGATCGGGGCGACGGCTCTCGCCTGGCTTGGTTTCGACTATCAGGCGGGATTGACCGCCGCCGTCGCCGCTTTTGCCACCGCCGGTCCGGCCTACGGGCCGGAATGGAGCGAACCGGGTGCAGTGGGCTGGCCCGCCTATTTCGAGATGGGCGCCGGCCCCAAACTGGTGCTTGTGGCCATGATGATCGCCGGCCGGCTGGAGTTGATCGCTGTATTGGCGGTGTTCAATCTGTCCTATTGGCGCGCTCGCTGAGTCGGGTGAAGAATTTAGACCTTGATCATCGTTCAACGCGGACCGTATAACCTTGCGAGGTCACGGTGGGCGCGATTCCCCATCGGCGGAATTTGTCACGAATTGCAGCGATCTTCGGTCGTGACGGCGGGGCCGATGAGCTGGCGGGCCTTGCTCGCAACATCTCGGGGCGTGCACATTCAAGCCGGTTGGTCGGTCGTTTGGCCGTGGAATCCGGAACGGCTGATCCCGTGTGCGGTGGCTCGCGGGCGCGCCATGACGGCAATTGGAGAGCGGCAGAAGATGGCGGAGCGATCACAAAATCTGCAGGACGCGTTTCTCAATCAAGTGCGCAAGCAGAAGGTTCCGTTGACCATTTTTCTGGTCAACGGCGTCAAGCTGAACGGCGTGGTCACCTGGTTTGACAACTTCTGTGTGCTGCTCAAGCGCGACGGCATCGCCCAACTGGTCTACAAGCACGCGATTTCAACCATCATGCCGTCCCACCCGATCAACTTCGGCGACGAAAGCAGCCAAGAGGACGGCGATTGACGCAGACCGCCAAACGCCGCCAGGCGAAGTTCCAGTGGAATGCAGCGCGCGCCGGCCGGCCGGAGAAGGCCGTGGTCCTGGTGCCGGATCAGACCGGCGCCAGGAACGCGCGGGCCGATGCGGCACTGCGCTCGCGCTCGGCCCGGCTTGAAGAGGCGACCGGTCTGGCGCGCGCCATCGGGCTTGACGTGGTCGAAGCCGGCACGGTGCCGATCCGCGCCGTGCGTCCGGCCACCCTGTTCGGCGCGGGCAAGGTCGACGAGGTGGCGGGTCTCATGCGCGCGGCCGAGGCCGGCCTGGCGATCGTCGATCACCCGCTGACCCCGGTCCAGCAGCGCAACCTGGAGAAGGCCTGGAACGCCAAGGTGCTCGACCGCACCGGTCTCATCTTGGAGATCTTCGGCGAGCGCGCACGCACCAAGGAGGGCCGCCTGCAGGTCGAGCTGGCCCGGCTCAACTACCAGAAGGGCCGGCTGGTGCGCACATGGACCCACCTGGAGCGCCAGCGCGGCGCGCTGGGTTTTGTCGGCGGGCCGGGCGAGACCCAGATCGAAGCCGACCGGCGCATGATCGCCCAGCGCATCCGTCGCCTTGAGGCCGATCTGGAAAAGGTCCGGCGAACCCGCACCCTGCATCGTTCCAAGCGCAAAAAGGTGCCCCATCCGGTAGTCGCCCTGGTCGGCTACACCAATGCCGGCAAGTCGACCTTGTTCAACCGGCTGACGGGGTCGCAGGTGACTGCGAAGGACCAGCTGTTTGCCACCCTCGACCCAACCCTGCGCCGGCTGGCGCTGCCCAGCGGCCGGGAGGTGATTGCCTCCGACACGGTCGGTTTCGTGTCCGATCTGCCGACTGATCTTATCGCCGCCTTCCGCGCCACCCTGGAAGAGGTGGTCGAGGCCGACCTGATCGTCCATGTGCGCGACATCGCCAGCGAGGACACCGCTGCACAGGCCGAGGACGTCGAACGGGTCTTGGGTGAGCTGGGCATCGACAACGACGAGCGCATCATCGAGGTGTGGAACAAGGTGGACCTGCTCGATGAGGAAGCCCGCGCTTCGATGTTGGAACGTTGCACGCAGAGTCAGGACGAGCGCCGGCCGATCGCGGTCTCCGCGCTGACCGGGGACGGGCTGGATCAGCTGATCGCGGCAATCGACGAGCACACCTCGCGCGAGCCCGGCGAGGTCGAGATCACTCTGGCGCCCGATCGGCTGGCGGCGTTGGGGTGGATTTACGACAACACCCAGGTCATCGATCGCGCCGACCGCGACGACGGTTCGGTTGCCATGCGGCTGCGCGCCACGCCGCGGCTGTTGGGTGAAATCCGCAGGCTCGGGCTGTGAGGCGATAATCGTCCATATCGACGGCCACCGCGCAGGCGCACACAGCGCGCTCAATTCCGATTTTTCTTAACCATGCATTAACCTTGTGGGCGCACGCTCGAGAGGTTGCGAATGGAGTTGGCGCAATATGCTTGACCTCAACGGTTTGGCTGGCACGCGCATCTGACGAAAATCAGCCCTGTCACTCGTTGGACCCGCTGCCGGTGGAAAAGGAGTGATCATGAGCCGATTTCTTAGAAACACGATCCCGATCATCGTTTTGTCCGCGGGTATGGTCGCGGTGAGCGTCGCCGCGTCCCACGCCGCCATGCGCTATTGCGGCGAACGCTCGGTTTTGGTGCGCGCGCTCAAGGACAAATATCAGGAAGTCCCGGTCGCCATGGGGCTTTCCCAGCGCAGCACCGAAGCGCTGGAGATCTTCACGTCAGAAACCGGTTCATGGACCGTCGTGATGACCATGACCGACGGGCGAACCTGCATCATGGCCGCCGGTCATTCGTGGCACGACCTGCCGCGCGTCAAGGTAGGCGTGGCGAGCTAGTTCTCCGCCAACACCTCGACGTCCCGATTCAGCCCGGAAGAGACCGAGAAATCGCGCGAGTAGATGCGCTCGGCATTGCGCGCGATCGCGGTATAGTTGCCCTCCGCCAGCACCATCGAAGGAAAGGTGCTGGTGCTCTCCTGGATGACGTCGCCGGTCTCGGTCAGGATCGACCAGGCGGTGTCGGCGATCGCATCGCCGCCGGCCTCGCGCACCAGTCGGAACGTGATCCGCGCGGCTCGATGCTGCATGACCGCCTCGGTCAGTCGTCCCGCCTGCACCCGCAAATCAGCCCGCGTCTCCGCGTTTAGGGCGCCGAACCTCGATACCACGTGATAGGTGCCCTCGGTGAAGGGCACCACCTGGCGCGGGCGCATATCGCGCGCGATCAAGCGACGAACGCCGCGCTCGTCGACCTCGTGTGAAAAGACGTCAAACCTCAGCAGCCGGTCGGGTATGGGCGCATCGGGAGCGGCCACGGCGGCCAGTTTCAGCCCGCCGGCGTTCAGATGGAACACCTGCCAGTTGTCGCCCCCGTCCACCACGATCCGGCGCACCGCGCCGGCGAACCCGTACGCCACGTGCACGAAATATTCTCCCGGCGCCATGTCGAAGGCCTTGGTTCCGCCACTGGCGCTCGCCAGCTCCGGCAGGCGGCCGTCCCCGCCGGGCGCAGGCCGGAAGATCCGCCATTCGAGCCCGTCCGTGATCGGTGTGCCATCCCCGGTCAGCCGCGCCTCCATGGTCACGCGCCGGGTCTCCGTTTGCGGTTGCTCGCCGGGCGAGCCCACCGGCTGGGCTGATGCGGCCAACGGTGCGATCGCCAGCAGCATCAGACACAGTGCGAAGGCGGCACCCAGCCGGGCGAAGCCTGCTTTGAAGCCGCACATGGACCGGCCGCCGCCGCTGCGGATTTGCCGCTTGGCATCGCTGCATTTCCGTGATTGAAACGTCCGGTTGTCGGTTCGCGTCATTGAGTTGGTCTGCTTGCTGTCAGGTCGGTCTGCGATATTCGCCAGCTTTGCCGGCGTCGTAAAACCCAGCCAACTTGTATTCGCAGTGAAAGGAAAATGCCACATGGGTGAAGCCAACCAGACGATTGTCGAGTTCATGAGGACCCGCCGCTCGGTGCCGGCCAAGATGATGGGGTCGCCAGGTCCCGGCGATGACCAGCTTGAGGAAATCCTGACCATCGCGGCCCGCTCACCAGATCACGGCAAGATCGTCCCTTGGCGGTTCATCCGATACACCCCCCAGTGGTGCGAGCGCATCGGCGAAACCCTGGTCGAGCGGGCACGGGCGCTCAACGGTCCCCTGAACGAAGACCAGGAGGCGATCGAGCGCAGCCGGTTTACCCACGCACCGGTGGTCGTCGCCGTGATATCGCGCCCGCGCGCCCATCCCAAGGTGCCCGAATGGGAACAGGTGCTGTCTTCCGGCGCGGTCGCCATGAACCTGCTGATCGCCGCCAATGCGTATGGTTTCGACGCCCAGTGGATCACCGAATGGATGGCGTTCGATGAGGAATTGCATCCGCATCTGGGCCTGGAGGATGGCGAGCGCATTGCCGGTTTCGTCCATATCGGCACACGGATCGCGCCCAAGACCGAGCGCGATCGGCCGAACCTGGCCGATCTGCTGACCGTGCACGGGTAGGGCATGTACTACACCCTGCCGCAAAACGACCACGGTCTGCCACACGATCCGTTCAAGGCGATCGTGGCACCGCGGCCGATCGGCTGGATTTCTTCGATCTCCGCCGACGGGGTGGCCAACCTGGCGCCCTATAGCTTCTTCAACGCAGTCTCCAGCACGCCGCACATCGTCATGTTCTCTTCCGCCGGCTGGAAGGATTCGGTCGCCAACATCTCCGCGACGGGCGAGTTCGTGTGCAACTATGTGGGCGAGAATCTGGCCGAGCCCATGAATGCCACCTCGGTGCCGGCTCCGTCCGATGTCGATGAGTTCGACTTCGCCGCGATTGCCTCGGCGCCAAGCCGCCAGGTGGCGCCGCCACGGGTGGCCGACGCCTGGGCCGCGCTGGAGTGCCGCCTTTGCGAAATCACCGCCGCCAAGGCAGCCGACGGGTCGACGACCGACAACTGGCTGGTGTTCGGCGAAGTCGTCGGCGTCTATATCGATGATCGCGCGATCCGTGACGGCCGCTTCGAGGTCGATATCGCCCGCCCGGTCGCCCGGCTTGGCTATCTGGATTTCGCCGGCATCGACGGCCGGTTCGAACTGAAACGGCCGGACTGGCCGAGGCCGAAATAACGACCCCCACCAGACCTTAACAAACATGGTGAACCGTTCTTTAACGCATTTGCGCGATGGTCGGTCTCATGTCGCTTGAGGTGTGAGTGAGTAAGGGAGTTTGCCGGGTTCATGGTGATCGAAAGTTTCCTTGGATGGATGGGGTCGGCCCCGGCCGCCAAACGAGTCCAGGCGGCGAGCGCGCTGGCGCGGGCCTATCTGACGGTCGCGCTCAGTGAGCGCGAAAAGGCGGACGCCGAGGCGGCGATGACCCTGCTTCTCGACGATCCGTGCACGCAGGTACGAGAAGCACTGGCCGTCGCGCTGGCGAGCCATCCCGCAGCGCCGGCCAACGTGATCCGCGGACTTGCCGCCGATACGCACGAGATCGCCGTGCTCATCCTCGCCAATTCTCCGGTGTTCACCGACAGCGAACTGGTCGATCTCGCCGCCGGCGGCACCGCGGAACAGCAGATCGCCATCGCCTGCCGTGCGCGGGTGTCCGTAGCGGTCTGCGCGGCCATTGGAGAAGTGGGGATCGAAGATGCCTGTCTGGGGCTGCTGGCCAATCCGGGCGCTCGGCCCACGTCGTCCACGCTGACGCGCATCGCCGAGCGGTTCGGCCATGACGCGGAGATCCGCAGTGCGCTGTTCGCCTGCCCGCAGCTGCCCGCCGATGTGCGCATGATGCTGGTCGAAAGGCTGGGCGCGGCCCTGGACAATCTGGTGACTTCCCGCAACTGGATCACGCCGCAACGATCAGCGAGCGCGGTGCGGGAAGCCTGCGAGAGAACCGCCGTCGCCCTTGTCGCCAGTGCGGAGGAGGACCAGGTCGACCGGCTGATCCGCTCGCTGATCGAGCAAGGGCGCATGACCACCGCCTTCCTGCTGCGAGCCATCTGCATGGGCAACATCACCTTGTTTGCGCGATCGCTGAGTGCGTTATCGGATCTGCCGGTGGCCCGGGTGGAGGCGGTGATCTCGCGCGATCACCACACGGCGCTCAAGGCAATCTATCGCAGGTCCGGCATGCCGGAGGCCGCGTTCGACGTATTTGCCGGCGCTCTCGCTGCCTGGCGCCGGGTGCTGCGGGACGGCGGCCAGCCGGACCGATCGCGCCTGCCATACCTGGTCACACGCGAGGTGAGTGCCCGCTACGCAAGCGCCGGCGGCAACGCGCTGGTGGATGAACTGCTGGTGCTGCTCGCCAAACTGTCCGCCGACGCCGCACGGGAGGATGCCAGGCTGCATGTCTCGCAGGTCATGGCGAAACGCCAGAACCCGGTGTTGGAGGAGCCGGCCGACGACCCGATCGAGATCGACGAGTTCGAGCGCGAACTGGAGCAGTCGATGGCGGAACTGTTCGCCGAAGGGGTGATCGACATCGACCCGGCTTCGATGCGCGGCCCTGTGCAGCCGGTCGCCAACACTCCGATCGCCCGCGATGAGGCCGAGACCGCCGAAATTCTCAGTGAAGAAGCGGTCTATTCCAACGCGGCGTAGAAACCCGCTCCCTCAGTATTGGAACTGTTCGGCAAGGATGCGCTCGTCCCAGGAGTGATCCGGGTCGAACAGCAGGATGCCCGACGATGTGCGGTCCTGGGCAATCGTTACCGAGTGGACCGATTTGACTTCGGTGTGATCGGCCACCGCGTTGACCGGCCGTTTCGCCGGGTCGTTGACTACCAGCTCGACGCGTGAACGGTCGGGGATCAGCGCGCCACGCCATCGCCGAGGGCGGAACGGACTGACCGGGGTAAGCGCCAGCAGCGGGGCGTCGAGCGGCAGAATTGGCCCGTGCGCCGACAGGTTGTATGCCGTCGAGCCGGCAGGCGTGGCGACCAGCAGCCCGTCGCAGACCAGTTCGGCCAGCCGCTGTTTGCCGTCGATGCGCACTTCCAGGCTGGCGGCCTGATACGATTGTCGCAACAGCGACACCTCGTTGATCGCCTTGGCGCGGTGGGTGGCGCCGGTCTCATCCACCGCCACCATATCGAGCGGGTGGATGGTGTTGGCGACCGCCTGGTCGAGCCGGTCCTTCAGGTTCTCGACGCTGTATTCGTTCATCAGGAACCCGACGGTCCCCTTGTTCATGCCGTAGATCGGCTTGCCGGTGCTCATGAAGCGATGCTGGGTCTGCAGCATGAAGCCGTCGCCGCCCAGCGCCACCACAATGTCGGCGTCATCGGGTTCAGCGTTGCCGTAACGCTCCGCCAGGGTGGCGAGTGCCTGTTCGGCCTCGTCGTTTTGATTGGACACGAACGCGATCTTCATCGCCGCTGCCTATCATGCGCCTGACGGGTTTGCAAAAAGCGCCGCCGGCCGGGCGACGGTGGCGATGCGATAAACATTTATTAATGATGATCGGCGATCGTCGGGGCAGCCGCTACTGCCTGTTGGGAGAGTTTCATGATCCGGCCCGCCAGCGAAATCGAGTATCCGCCGTCTGACTTCGCCCGTACCAAGGCCGCCATGCTTGCGCGCATGGAAGCGTTGCAGGCATCCACCAATTCGCTGATGGCGGTGATCGCCAAACGGCTGGAGGCCGAGCGGGAGCAAGCGTTCGAACAGGTCGAGGAATTGACCGTCGAGCAGGATCGGCTGATCGCCAACATGCGCCAGATGGCCAAGCAATAGCGCGGGTTCTATTCGCCGCCCAGCGCTACCCCTTCACGGCGCGGATCGGCGCCGCCCTCCAATCCCAAATCCGTGATCTCGATGCCGTGCAGGCCCGAATTGAGCCCGCGCGCCCGGGTCTCGTAACCCAGTTCGCCGAGCGCGGGCGCCAGGGTTTCGGCGGCCGTGCCTCCTTCCAGGTCGAACGCGCCGAAACGGTTGACCAGATGCGGCAGCTCGATCGCCTGTTGGATATCCAACTTCCAGTCGATCACGGCGATCAGCGTCTTGGCGACGTAGCCGATGATCCGGCTGCCGCCCGGCGAGCCGATCGCGAGCACCGGCTTGCCGTCCTTGAGCACGATCGTCGGTGACATCGACGAGCGCGGTCGTTTGCCGCCTTCGACCCGGTTGGCGACGGGAACGCCATCGCGGTGCGGCCGGAACGAAAAGTCGGTCAGTTCGTTGTTTAGCAGGAAGCCGCGCACCATCAGCCGCGAGCCGAACCCGTTCTCGATCGTCGTCGTCATGGAAACCACGTTGCCGTCGCGGTCGACGATGGAGAAGTGGCTGGTCGAGGGAAGTTCCAATGACGCGTCCTCGCCATAAAGGCCAGCGTGATCGCGCGGCGGGTCGCCGGGCTTGACTTGATCTGGGGCCAGCGCAGGCGCGCTCGCCGTGCCCAGCAGCGCGGAACGCGCTGCCAGATAGGCTTCATTGAGCAGTCCCTTGGGCATGGTGACGAAATCGCTGTCGGCCATGTATCTGCCCCGGTCGGCGAAAGCGAGCCGCGACGCGTCGCCGATGATGCGCCAGCTCGCCGGGTCTGCCGGGCCGAGCCCTGCCAGGTCGAACGGTTCGACCAGCTTCAGGATTTGCCCCACCGTCAGGGCGCCGGAAGAGGGCGGTCCCATGCCGCAGACCTGGTAGCCGCGATAATCCACGCACACCGGCGGGCGCTCTTTGATCCGGTAGCCGGCAAGGTCGCCGAGCGACAGCAGCCCGGGATTGCCCGGCGCGCGCCGCACCGTGTCGACAATGTCGGCGGCGATCGCGCCGGAATAGAACGCTGCCGAGCCTTCAGCCGCGATCGCCTTCAGCGTATCGGCATAGGCCTGGTTGATGATGGTGGTTCCGACGAACAGCGGCACGCCTTCCTCGGAAAGGAAATAGGCGCGCGTGGGCGCGAAGCGGGCGAGCGACTCGGCGGATCGCGTGATCAGTGCATTTAGTCGGGGCGAGATTTCAAAGCCGTTCTCGGCCAGCGATATGGCCGGCTCGAACAGATCGGCCCAAGGCAGGCGGCCGAACCGTGAATGAGCGGCCTCGAGCAGTTTGACGGTGCCCGGCGTACCCACAGAACGCCCGCCGATCACCGCATCGAAGAATTTCAACGGCTCGCCCGCCTCATCGAGGAACAGGTTTCCATCGGCCGCCGCCGGCGCGGTCTCGCGTCCGTCGAACGTGATCAGTTCCTCACCGGCCGCATCCCAGTAGACCAGGAAAGCGCCGCCGCCGAGGCCGGAGGATTGCGGCTCGACCAGGCCGAGCACCAGCTGAACGGCGACCATGGCGTCGATGGCGTTGCCGCCGGCTTCGATGATCCGCTGGCCCGCGCGCGCCGCGTGCGGGTTGGCCGCGCTCACCATGTAGCCGCTCGCGCGCACCAGCGGTTTCGCGGTGGCCCCGGTCGCCAGTTCAGGCTGCACCTGGTCCGAAGTCTCCTGCGCCGCCGCGCCTGCCAGCACGGCCGCGAGCGTCAGGCATAGGAGCAATGCGAACGTCTTGATCATCGAACTATTCCAAATTGGGTGCGGGTCAGGTCGCGAGAACTATCGGCGGCCGAACTACAAGCTGGACAATGCCGGGATCACCGACACGACCAGCAGGACAGCGAAGATCACGTTGGCCACGCGACCGGCGACCGGGTGGCGCAGTATCGCCGACAATGCCGCGCCGAACCAGAGCCACGCCGGATTGACGGTCGCGATCACCGCGGCAAGCGCAAGGATCTTCACCACCGTATCCAATGCCAGGTCCCCTTCCACGACGACATGAGTCGAGTAGACCGCGCCGATCGCCGCGAACGCCTTCGGGTTGGAAATCGCCAGCAACAGCCCGCCGCTGAACGAGGGCGCCTTCGCGCCGACGGTGACTTCGCCGCCGACCGGCGCGGTGGCGATCCGGAATGCCAGATAGAGAATGTAGGCCACCGCCACGACGGTGATCACCGAAACCAGCGTCGGCGACGACAAGATCAACTGAGTGACCCCGGCGGCAATCGCAATCAGCACGCCCGTTGTGCCGGCGATGATGCCGCCGAGATAGGCCAGCGCCCTGCGCGCGCCGAACGCCGCGCCCATAGCCGCCAGGCTCAAGGTGGCCGGGCCGGGACTTCCCATCAACGCCAATGCGGCAAGCCAAAGCAGCAACAGATTGCCGAACACCGGTTTCCCCCAAAAGTGCCTGATCCGGCATCGCCGGCTGTCACCAAATAGCGGCTTTCCGCCGCTCGCTAAAACGCAGTCAGTCCACCGTCGATCGCGATCGTCTGGCCGGTGAAGAAGCTGTTGGCCTCATCGCAGGCCCACACGATTGCCTGCACCACTTCGTCGACCTCGCCGACGCGCTGCATCGGCACGCCGGCCACCAGTCGCCGGTAGGCTTCCTCGGGACCGTGCTTGGAGTCCCGCAGCGCGGCATCCAGCATGTCGGTCCTGGCGAAGGCCGGGCAGACCGCGTTGATGCGGATGCCGCGGCGGGCGTTTTCCAACGCGGCCGACCGGGTCAGCCCCACAACCCCGTGCTTGGCCGCCGCATAGACCGACAGCATCGGCGCGCCCATCAGGCCGGCCGCCGAGGCAACGTTGACGATGGCGCAGTCCCGGCCGGTCGCCTCATGTCGTTGGCGCATCGCCGGCACCTGATGCTTCATCGCGTAGAACACGCCCAGCAGGTCGACCCGCACCACGTCGGTCGCATCGCTGTCCTCGATGTCTTCCAGCCGCAGTTGGCCGTGGGCGATTCCGGCATTGTTGACGGCGAGGTCGAGACCGCCGTGGGCCTCGTTTGCCAGTTCGACCAGCTTGCGCGCCGTAGCCTCTTCGCCCACGTCGCCCGAAATTCCGCGCACGCGGTCCCCGTGATCGCGATACGGTTCCAAGGCCTGCGCGAGCAGTTCCTCGTTGAGATCGCCGAGCACAAGATTGGCGCCGGCCTCGAAGAAACGGGCCGCGGCGCAGGCACCGAAACCACGCGCCGCGCCGGTGATCAGCACCGTACGGCCGGTGAAATCATACTGCGTCACTGCCGGCAGCTCTCCGTGATCCAGGCCCGTGGGCGTCGGGCTGACGGCACGAACCTATCGCGGATCGGCGGCGAAATGAACCTCAATCGGTGAAGCAGAAGGCATACCGTACCAGATCGGTCGGCGAGCCGACTTATCGCATGCTGCCGCCGAGGTGGAACCGGTTGTCGGTGCAGATATAGCCGATGCGGCATCGCTGGTTGTCCAGGGTCGGCACGTAGGCGCGCTTGAGATATTGGCCCTGGAAGCAGAAGCCGAAGCCTGAAACAAACCGGTCGTAGGTGAACCGCCCGGTGCTGAGCACGATGGCGCCCTGGCTGTTGACCAGATTGACGGCCTGGTTGCAGGTCATGACCGTGGTATTGGGGCGCTGGGCATGGGCCAGTGAAGTCGACAGGATAAGCGCCGAGGCGGTTGCCGCAAGTAGGGTTTTCATTCTCGAGTCCTCTGCTGATTCTCTCGTATCCGTCGCCCCAACTATACGAATATGGTCGCGGTCAAATTGTGGCCAAATCACAATCCGGTGTAGCGCCCCGGCCGCTTCCTCACAACTCGATCATCATGCCTTCGCGCGCCACGCCGCTGCCTTTGCGCTGCTTGGCGATCTTGCGATCAATGGCGTCCAGCTCCTTGTCGGTGCGAAACGGCATGTGGTGGTAGGCGAAATAGCGCCCGGCGTTGGCCGCTTCCGCCAGACGCAGACCTTCCTCCCAGGTGGAGTGGCCGTACCCGGTGAATTCGGGCAACTCCTCGTCGGTCAGGCTGGCGTCATAGATGAACATGTCCACATCGCGGATAAGCTCGACCACGTCGGAATTGGTCTTTCCGGGCAGATGTTCGGTATCGGTGACGAAAGCGAACGACTTGCCGGCGAAATTGACACGATAGCCGGTGGCCCCGCCCGGATGGTTGAGAGGCCGCGTCATAATCTCGATCGACTCTCCTATGCCATAGGACTGGCCCGGGTCGACCTCCTTGTAGGTCAGATTGGCATTGAACACTTCGGTGGAGACGGGAAAGTAGGGCCGGCGCATGAAGCCCGGAATGATCGAGGCCACATCGGCCGCGCCGTCGAGCGGTCCACACCAGACCTCCACGTCAAAACGGTCGGAAAACAGCGGCGCGAAAAACGGGATACCCTCGATGTGGTCGTAGTGGGCATGGGTGAGCAGCAGGTTGACCTTGCCCGCCGTGCGTTCGGCGATCAGCTTGCCGCCAAGCTGGCGGATGCCGGTGCCGGCGTCGAAGATGATCGTCTCATCGCCGCAGGTGACCTCGGCACAGATGGTGTTGCCGCCGGCGACCTGAAAATCCACCCCTGGCGCGGCGAGCGTGCCGCGCGTTCCCCAGAACGCGACCTGCATGGCGGATTTCGAGCCGGCAGCCATCAGCCGGCTTCGCGCAACGCGTCGATTTCCCGCCGGGCGTCGGATAGTTCCGAAGTGGTCTTCGAAAGCCGCGAGGCCAGTTCACGCATGACCTCGACGCCGAGTTCCGGAAAATCCGCGATCAGGCCGAGAAAATGCTCCTTCTTGACCTTGAGCACCTCAAGTTCGGATTTGGCGCGCACGGTGGCGGTTCGCGGCACGTCGCACAGGATGGCGATCTCGCCGATGAAGGCATTTTCCTTGAGTTCGGCGACCGGGATTTCCCCGTCGCCCGTTTCGACGATGACGTCGGCCTTGCCGCCCATGATCACATAGGCCGATTCGCCGACTTCCCCCTGGCGAAACAGATTCTGCCCGTTGTCGTAACTCAACCGCTCCGAAGCAAAGGCCAGCAGCTTAAGCTTGCCGGGGTCGATGCCTGCAAACAAAGGAACGCGCCGCAACAGGTCCACCTCTTCCATCAGCGTCGCCATGGCTCACTCCTCAAGTTCCTGTCGGTCCGGACGTGCGTGTGCGGGCCTCATCCGTCCAACAATGCGCGGTAGGTCTCATTGTCCTTACTTAGATTGCTCGGGGTATCATCCGCAACCAATTCGCCATCCTTGAACAGCAAAACCCTTTCAAATGCTTGCGATAATGCCGGGTTCATCGGCACCCATATGACGCCGAAACCGCCGTACTCGTCTGCCTTGGCCCGGTCCAGCACCGCCTCCAGCAGCGACTTCTGGTTGCGTGCATCCAGCGTGTTGAGCGCCTGGTTGACGATCAGGATATCGGGCTTCTTGAGCAGGGCGCGGGCCAAGTGCAGCTTCTGGCGCTGGCTTTCCGACAGCCGTTTGCCGCCGGTGCCGACGTTGAATTCCAGACCAATGGCGAAAATCTCATCGGTCAGGCCCATCTCGCCAAGCAGATTGGAGATCGCCTCGAACACCCTCTCCGGTCCCTCGGCCACGTTGGACGCCACGCGCCCGAGCAACACGTTGTCGAGCACGGAGGCGGCCCGGTTGTACTGTTCGGGATCGTAGAAGGCGACCGGGGCCGTCTCCAGATCGGACAGCGCTTCGCGCAGCTTGCCGCGCATCTCCACGATCCTCGCCTTCATGCCGTCGTCGAGCAGGCCCAGCCGGTTCTTGGCCTCGGTGTATGCGAACGGCAGGCGCAGGATCAGTTCCTGGTCCGCCGGAGCCACATCGGCCACCTTCGCCTCGCCGATGCGCGCCAGCGCCACGCGATATTCGGGGATGTCCTCCGGCTCCATGTAGTTGAGCTGGTCGAAGAACGGGTTGTCTGAAGACAAATCTCCGAACAGTTCGACCGTGGTGGAGGCAACCTCCTTACCCATCTCGAACAGCACGTCTTCGAGCCCTTCCTCGCGCAATATCGTGCGAACCAGGGCATTCGACGACAATTGATTGGGTTCGAAGGCAGGGGCGATCGCCGTGCCGAACAGCAGGTTCTCGCCGATGGTGGACTGATTGTTGTAGGTGTCCGGTTCGAACGGCTCCACGAAGGCGTCGAACTTCAGTTCCTTGAGTCTCGAACGAAACGCGCTGCGTGCCTCGACCAGTTGCTCGCACAGTTCGGGGTGGGTCTCCGGATCGATCGTGCCGCGCAGGCCGTAGCTGCGGATTTCATCTTCCATGCCGACGAACTGCAGCACTTCGCGCACCTGTTCCATCAGCTGCTCATCGCTTTCGATGCCCAGTGCGCCATAGTCGATCCACTCGGCGTCGATATCCAAATCGCTGTTGTCGGCGCGACGCGCCTCATAGATGAACTTGCGATATTCGGAGGCCGCGGACGGGTCGCGTTCCACCGCTCTGACCGGCTGGTTCTTGAGCACGTAGGTCAGGCATTCCAGGATCGCGCCCTCGGGAAAATAGGGATTGGAATCGATATAGGCCATGCGCCGGCCGGTGTAGTTCTCGGGCAGTTCGTTGATGTCGCGCTCATCGAGCACGACCCGGCCGGCGGTCGGCGGCGTCAGGCGGGCCAGCACCTGTGCGAATTCAGCCGCACCGCCTCCGACAGGCCCGACGATCGCCAACTGTTCATCGCGGCCGATGTCGGCCGTGGCCTTTTCAATCAGGGTGGAGCCGGTGTCGTCCTTGACGACGAGGTTGGCGATTTCGAAGCCCTTGCCGATCCTGCCGACGGGCTCCTCCGCAGTCACCTGCAGCTTCGACTCCATCAGGTCATCGGCGGCGAACTGCTCGACCACCTGGGTATAGCGCGCGTTCACCACCAGGCGCTTCTGGTCCCAGTTGATCAGCCCGCGCACCGGTCCGGGCAGGTCCTTGAACGCGGCGATAACGGCCACCAGCTGCCCGATGTCGATCGTGCCGCGCACCGCCAGGTAGCCGCCCAGCGCGTAGAACAGGAACTGCAGGAACAGCAGTAGGAAGTTGTTGAGGAACTTGACCGAGAACTTGCGCTGGAACAGTTCGAAGCGAATGAAGAACAGCCGGCCCAGATTGCTGGAAATGTCGGCGCGCTCCAGGTTGGAGGTGTCGTTGACATGCATGTCCGAGATACCGTCGACAACCTCGCCCAGACGCCCCGCCAGCCGCCGCGCCTCCACCTGGCGCTGTTTGCCCAGCTTGATGATCGGCCGGCGCAGGATCGGGATGAGCCAGGCCTGGAAGGCGATGATGACGACCGTCAGCAGGCCCAGCCAGACGTTCTGCAGGAAGATGAACAACAACGCGGTCGCCGCCTGGCCGCCTTCGAACAGGGGCATGGTGTAGGCGTCGCCGATGAACTCGCCCATCGGCTCGACTTCGTCCTTGATCATCGAGGCGACTTCGGACGCCTTGGTGCGGCGGAACCGCGACATCGGATAACGCAACACCCGGTCGAACAGTTCGAAGCGCAGCCGGCGCAGCAACCGCTCGCCCATGCGCCCCTTGAACGTGTTGATGTAGAGCTTGAACAGACCGTTGATGGTCACCAGCGCCAGGAACGAGAAGCTGAGCGCCATCAGGAACGCGACGCGTTCCAGCTCGAAACCGGGGAAGATGACGATCGGCGGGCCGCTGTAGATCCATTCGGGAATCGGCAGCGAAGTGCGCAGGAAGGTGGCCACGTCGCCAGGATTTTCGAACCCGACGCCCTGGATGGGCCCGTTGACGATCCGCTTGGGCAGCTCGAGCGACAGGAAGTAGGTCGGCATCGAAGCCAGGATCACCATAAGGATGAAAATCTGGTCCGACCTGGAGTGCTTCCAGATGTACTTTAGGAGATTGGGCTCCATCGCCATGCCGGCACCACTCTAAAACCTATCTGTCTGCCGCCACCGGCCACGGATTGCGGCAACCGCACGGGATGCGCGCCCGGCAAAAGGATAGCAGGGATTTATTTGCTGTATAGCCCCAATGTGGCGGCGCCGTTGTTCGGCCTAGTTCCGCGTCGCCCCGCGCTTTCCTGCACGCGGTTTCGAGCTTTTTTCACCGGCGGCGGCCCGTTTCGCCCAGGCGCTCTTCTTTTTCGCTGCCTTGCCGGCCGGCGTCTGGTCTGCCAGTGCCTCCTCCAACGCGGCCGGATCGCGGATGGCGACGATGTCTATCGGCTTGGAGATGTTGCGCACGGTGATCGAGGATCGATCGCCGAAGCGGGCCGCTTCGGTGATGCCGGCCGCCGCCATCGTCTGTTCGGAGATGACCAGGCTGGTGCCAAGCTCTTTGGTCGCCTGTTCCAGGCGCGAGGCGATGTTGACCGAATCGCCGATCGCGGTCAGTCGCGACGGCTGGCGTTGGTCGGAGGTGCGGCCGATGCGACCGACAACGGCATCGCCCACATGAACGCCGACGCCGATGCGGATCGGCTCGTCCAGATGCTGGGTGAGGATGCGGCTGACCCGACTGGTGGCCGTGTCGCATTCGATCGCCGCGCGAATGGCGTCCCGGCTGGCCTCTACCTCGGACGAGTCGAGGCCGAACAGCGCCATCATCCCGTCGCCCATGAACTTGTCCACGTAGCCATTGTGGGTCTCGACCGCCGTAGCCGCCTCGCCAAAGAAGCTGTTGAGGATGAAAACCACGTCATAGGGCAGGCTGCGCTCCGATATGCGCGAAAACCCGCGAATGTCGAGAAACAGAACGGCGATCTTGCGCTCCACGCCCCAGCCCAGCGGATCACCGGCGCGGATTGTGACGGCCTGTTGTTGCGGCTGGACCAGCGGCCGGATCGAAACATTGCCGCGCGCACGCGCCTGGCAGGCCAGCCGGATGTCCGCATCGGCGTTGAGCTTGCTCAGAAGATTGGTTTCGGCCTCCGTGGGCTGTGTCAGCGCATCGTCGCCGTCGAGGATGAGTGTTCGGCAGGTCGAGCAGCGCGCGCGCCCGCCGCACACCGACATATGCGGGATGCCGGCCTGGCGCGAGATTTCCAGCAGGGTGTTGCCGGGTGACGTGGTGATGAGTTGGCCATCGCCATAGTCGACCCGGATGCGCTTGTGCAGCCGGGTAACGATCTGTCGCAGCCCCAGCGCCAGCGCCACGGCGATCGCAAATGCAATCACCGCCTGCTGGGAAGCGATCGCGGGCGCCGTCATCTCCTGGATGACAAAACTGGCCACTTCCATGTACTCGGCCGGCGTCGGCGCCTCGCCAGGCTGGCTCACTGCGTCCGGGGCGGCCAGCGCGGCGGCTCGCAACTGCCGCGCCGCGGAAATCCAGCCGGTGGTCGCCAGCAGCGGCACCGCGAACGCCGCCGCGGCAAAGGCGGTGAACCAGCGCTCGTACCATGGTCGCAGGCGCAGCCAGAAATGAATGCCGATGCAGCCGTGCGCCCAGACGATGAACAACAACGCCGTCTGGGTTATCGCAGCACCTGGCCACAACAGGGTTAGTTCAAGCGCATAGTCGACCGGTATGCCAAGGCGTCTCTCGGTCATCCTGGTGGCTACGATGTGGACGGCCAGCCAGTACGGAATCGCAGCTCCCAGTACGATCTGGGCCCATTCCCATGCCGGCAGCTTGAACGTGCGCCGTTGGATGAACTTCCAACTGGTCAACGCCACATGTATAACAAGCGATCCGTATAGCAGTATTTGGGCCGGCAGGTTCTCCCAGAGCCAAACGCGCCACACCTGGGCAGCCTGCATCGCCTCAAGCGAGAAATTGCCCAGGATGTGGTTGGCGAAATGGCCGATGGCGAACACCATCAGAACCAGGCCGCTGATCAGCCGCAGCCGCTGGATAAGGCTGCCGCGCCCGGCCACTGTCGATCTGTCGATAGCTAGTTGTGCCATGAGCAACGCTTAGCATTGATTATCGCCGGCCTGATACTCAAATAATGGAGACCGCGCCGGCGCCGGCACTCGAGCGCCGCCGCGATCAACCCGGACACGCTGTCATGTCGCAGAACCCACTCATCGATTCGATCAGCACCTGGCTTCTCGGCCAGGCGCTCGGCAATCCCGACATCGTCGAGATGTTCGAGATCGTGTGCAAGCGGCTTCACGCCGCCGGCGTGCCGATCCGCCGTGGCCGATTGATATGGCCGACCCTGCATCCTTTGTTCCAGGCGGAGAACGTCAGTTGGAATCTGGGCGATCCCGCCGAGCTCGGCCAGTTCGAGCACCAGGACAACGACACCAAGGCCTGGAAGGCGAGCCCGCTTTCCCACGTGGTGGAGAACCAGATCGAGATTTTCCGCCGCCGCCTGACCGGCCCCAACGAAACCCTGGATTTCGAGATGCTGGAGGAACTGAAGGAGGAGGGCTACACCGATTACCTGGTCATGGCGACGCAGCTCTACGAGCAGGCGGCCTCCGGCACCGGCAAGGTTCTGGGCGGACGCGGCATCCTGGTCACCTGGTCTACCGACCGGCGCAGCGGCTTTTCGCAAGACGACCTGATGGCGCTGCAGCAGATCCAGCGTGTGCTCGCGGTTGCCTGCAAGACCGTGATCCAGACCCGAATTTCACGCAACGTCACCTCGACCTATCTGGGCGCGCGCGCAGGCGAACGGGTCTATAGCGGCCAGATCCGGCGTGGCGACGGCCAGGACACCAATGCGGTGGTCTGGTATTCGGACATGCGCGATTCGACGTCGTTCGCCGAGACGTTGCCGGCGGAGGACTATTTCTCCATGCTCAACAGCTATTTCGAGTCGACCGCCAGTTCGGTCGTCGATCATGGCGGCGAGGTGCTGGACTTCATCGGCGACGCGGTGCTGGGCATTTTCCCGTACGATTGCGAGGAAAGCCTCAAGGAGGCCGCCGCCAACGCCAATCAGGCCCTCGACCAGACGCTCGAACGGGTCAAGGAGGTCAACGCCGAGCGTGCGGCCGCCGGCGCCGAGCGCTTCCACTATGGCGTCGGGCTGGATGTGGGCAAGGTGATGTTCGGCAATATCGGCATTCCCGAGCGCCTGTCGTTCTCCATCATCGGGCCCACCGTCAATCAGGTCGCCCGCATCGAGGGCATGACCAAGCTGCTGCAACAGACGGTGCTGGCCGGAAGGACGTTGGCCGAGCTCAACCCGGAGCGTTGGAAATCGGTCGGCAAGCACAAGCTTGAAGGCGTGATGGACCCGCAGGAGCTGTTCGCGTTCAACGGAGCTTCCAAGGCGGCTTAGGTTTGGCGGCACCGGCCCGCTCCCCCTCCCAGCCACCCCACGGCAGCATCCTCGCAAGGGGTGGCTGGGAGGGGGAGCGGGCCGGTGCCGGGAACAAAGAGCCGGGAAGAATACGCCGCAGGGTCGGGTGTGGAGGCCTCGCCCGGAATCGAACCGGGATAAAAGGATTTGCAATCCTCTGCGTAACCACTCCGCCACGAGGCCGTTAGGGTCTTGATCTGGTTGACAGATGCCCCATGCCGCGGACCCTACCTGTCATCGGGCCCGCCAATATCCGCCTCCTTAACAAAGCCGGTGGCCGATGCCAAGAAGCATCGCGGCGTGCGAAGGCGCGAGGGGGATTTTCTCGCATCGGGCCACTTGGCAAACGGCGCGCGGCTTTGGTATATGCGGCGCTTACCGAGTTGGCCTTTTCCCCGGTAGCTCAGCGGTAGAGCAACCGGCTGTTAACCGGTTGGTCGTTGGTTCGAATCCGACCCGGGGAGCCACCGACACTTTGCGAAGCAAAGTGTCTTCTCAATCCGTCAAAAGGTGCGGCTTCGCAGCGGCAGGCGTTTCGAAGAAACGTCGAGAGCCTGAAAGCTTCGCCTTTTGATTTATCTCGCGGCTGTTCCTCGCTTCGCTCGGGCCTCCGATGAGGCGGCCTGACCGGCCGGCGCGCGGTCGCGCTTGCGAACCCTCCGGGTTCGAGTTTGCCCCTCGTAACGCACCACCAACCCCGTTGAACTGACGCGCCGGGAGCCTGCCGCACGCGAACGACCGCCCCATCAGCCGATGCACTCCAGGAAGGCCGCGCCGTATTTATCGAGCTTGGATTGCCCGACCCCGTGGATTTCCGCCATCTCCTCGAGGGTCCTCGGCCTCTTGACCGCCATGTCGATCAGGGTCTTGTCGTGGAACACTACGTAAGGCGGCACGTTGCCGGCCTTGGCGATCGACATTCGCAAGGCCTTGAGTTCGGCGAACAGCGCCTTGTCCTCTTCGGTGTCCAGGGTGGCCGCAGGGTCCGGCTTTCGCGCCCGGCTTGACGACGAGCCGGTTTGTTTCGGGTCGAGGCGCAGGTCGATCGCGCGTTTGTCCTTGAGAAAAGCGATACCTTCGCCGGTGAGCTTCAGCCCGCCGAAGCCCGCCATGTCGACCGCCAGGAAATTGCACGCAACGAGCTGACGCACCAGGCTCTGCCATTCCTTTTTGGTGTGTTCGGCGCCGATGCCATAGGTGCTGACGGCCTGGTGGCCGAAGTTGCGGATTTTCTCGGTATCCGCGCCCAGCAGCACGTCGATCACATGGGCGGCGCCGAACTTCTGCCCGGTCCGATAGACGCATGACAGGATCTTCTGGGCGGGAACCGTGCCGTCGATGGTGGCCGGCGGATTGACGCACACGTCGCAGTTGCCGCAGGGCTCGCAGGCGTCGCCGAAATACCTGAGCAGCACCTGGCGGCGGCAGGTAGTGGACTCGCAATAGCCCAGCAGCGCGTTGAGCTTGTGGTGGAAGGTGCGCTTCTGCTCGCCGGGGGTCTCGCCGCTTTCGATCATCTGCCGCTGCAGGGTGACGTCCTGCAGGCCGTAGACCATCCAGGCGACCGAGGGCAGGCCGTCGCGGCCCGCGCGCCCGGTCTCCTGATAGTAGGCCTCGACGTTCTTGGGCAGGTCCATATGCACGACGAAGCGCACGTCGGGCTTGTTGATGCCCATGCCGAAGGCGATGGTGGCGACGACGATGACCCCTTCCTCGCGGGTGAACGTCTGCTGGTTGCGCTCGCGCACGTCGGCCGGCAGCGAGGCGTGATAGGGCAGGGCGTGATAGCCCTGGTCCGCCAGCCACCCGGCCGTCTCCTCCACCTTGCGCCGCGACAGGCAGTAGACGATGCCGCTTTCGCCCGCTTCGCGCGTTTGAAGGAACCGCAGCAATTGGGCGCGCGGGCTGTCCTTGATGCCGACTTCGTAGAAGATGTTGGGCCGGTCGAACCCGCCGCTGTAGAGCGCCTCCAGATCAAGCCGCTCCACGATGTCGGAGCGTGTCGGCGCGTCGGCCGTAGCGGTGACCGCCAGACACGGCACGTGGGCATAGCGCGTGCGCAGCGTGGCCAATTGTCGGTATTCGGGACGGAAATCGTGGCCCCAGGCCGAGATGCAATGGGCCTCATCGATGGCGAACAGGGCCAGGCGGACCT
Source organism: Rhizobiaceae bacterium (assembly GCA_028281105.1). GTDB lineage: Bacteria > Pseudomonadota > Alphaproteobacteria > Rhizobiales > Rhizobiaceae > JANQKQ01. The sequence continues at coordinate 88,769 of JANQKQ010000054.1, read as the reverse complement.
GGTCCAGCCGGCTCAGGAACGCCTCGTCCATCAGCCGTTCCGGGGCCAGGTAGAGCAGATCGAGCCGGCCCGCATCCAGGGCGTCAAGCGTGTCGCGCATCTGGCCCGAATCCAGCGCCGAATGCAGGGCGGCCGCGTTGACGCCCAGCTCGCGCAGACCCGCGACCTGGTCCTGCATCAGCGCGATCAGTGGCGAGACGACGATGCCCGTGCCGTCCAGGCACATGGCCGGAATCTGATAGCAAAGCGACTTGCCGGCGCCGGTGGGCATCAGAACCAGCGCGCTTTGGCCGCCCATGACCGCGTCGATGATCTGCCGCTGCCTGCCGCGAAACGCATCGTAGCCGAAAACCGACGACAGTACTGCATCCGGATCAGGCCGTGCGCTGCCATCGCGGCTGGCGCGGGAAGGTTCCTCACCTGACATGTTCGTTTCCACCGCACCTCAATCCATGACCCGCGAGCGCGGCGGCCGCTCCCCACCAATGGCCGCCTCGTCCTTGGGCAGTTAAGCACGTTGGCGGCAAATCAGAAGGCGTTTTTGAGCCCCACTTTCAATTGGCCCGCCGCGCCGCGAACCATGGTCCCATCACATGAGCCGGCGCCTCGCGCGCCATCGCGATGGGTTGATAGTCAAAATATTTGAAAAAATAGGCGAAATCCGCCGAATCGGTTGTATTTTCGCCACCGTTGGCGGCGAAGGACCGTGGCCATACACAGGGTGCGCAACGGTGTAAAACGCATCGGCCCTCACGCTCGAAAACCCGGCCTCAATGAACGATCTCGAACACTCCCAGGCCATTTTGACCGACATTGCCGTCGTCATCATGGTTGCCGTGCTGTTCGGGCTCGGGCTGATGCGGATGAAGCAGCCGCCGCTGGTGGGTTTCATCCTGGCCGGCGTTTTGATGGGGCCGACGGGGCTCGGGCTTATTTCCTCGTCCCAGAACATCACCACGCTGGCCGAACTGGGCGTGCTGATGCTGCTGTTCTTCATCGGGACGGAAATCTCGCTCAAAGCCTTTGTCTACTCGATCCGCCAGGCGGTGCCGGTTGCGGCCGGCCAGTTGCTGGCGGCGTTGGCGATCGGGCTGGCGATATCCGCGATATCCGGCGCCAGCGTCGCCGAGGGCATCATTCTGGCCTTCATCATCGCGATTTCCTCCACCGTAGTAGCGATGAAGGTGCTCGACAATCTCGGCGTATTGCGCGGCGAGCCCGGCCGCATAGCCGTCGGTGTGCTGATCGCCCAGGACATAGCGGTGGTGCCGATGCTGATCATCATCGGCGCGCTGGGCGGCGAAACCGTGTCGATGGCCGGCCTGATGTTCAAGGTTTTGGTGGCCGTCGGCATTCTCGGCTTCCTGCTGTGGTGGCTTGGCCGGCGCGGCAAGCTGAAGATACCGTTCGCCGCCGCGATAGAGAACAATACCGAGATCCTGGCGCTGGGTTCGTTGGGCTGGTGTTTCGCCGCGGCCGCGTTGAGCGGCGCGGTGGGCCTGTCTCCGGTCTACGGCGCCTTCGTCGCCGGGCTGATCGTCGGCAACTCCACCCTGCGCAACTCGGTGGTGCCGGTGATCGAACCGGTGCAGAGCGTGCTGCTGGTGGCGTTCTTTCTTTCGATCGGGCTGCTCATCGATCTCGCCTTCGTGTGGAGCAATCTGGCGCTGGTATGCGCCGCTTCGCTTGCCGTCATCGCCGCCAAAACCCTGCTCAACGTCTTCCTGCTGCGGATAACCGGCGCAAGCCGCGACGATGCCCTGTTCGCCGGACTGTCGATGGCGCAGATCGGCGAGTTCTCCTTCGTGCTGGCGGCGGCGGGTCTGGCGTCGGGCGCTTTGGGCGGCGATCTGTACCTGCTGGCGATCACGGTCACCGCGGTTTCGCTCATCGTCTCGCCGGCCTGGATGTCGGTGATGAAGCGGATGGACGAGATCGCCACCGAAGCCTATCCCAACTATCGCGCGGCGCTGGCGGAAGCCTATTCCACCGAACTGGAGCAGGTCGAGCGCGGCCGCACCGCGCTGGGCATGGCGGCCCATCGCGCCAGAGTTCGGCTGCGCGTGGCCCGCGCCGCCATCGCGCGCCGCCGCGCCGCTGCCGCCGAGACCGAGGAGCAATCAATCGAACCGACAGGTACGGAAGAACCGGCATCAGACACCGAACCTGGGAGCAGCGAGGACGGCACGGTCGGTGCCGACCAGCCGCCTGCGCCCGAAGCCACCAATGGGTCGGGAAGGGCAGGGGAAATCGATTCCCCGCAACGCTGATCGGCTTTGACCGCGCTGGAACGGCTGTTACCATTATCGAATCATGACCCGTCGAGCGTTCATATCCGGCTGTGAGGGGCTGGCGCTTTCCCAGGCCGAGGAACGGTTTTTCGCCGAGACCCGGCCGTGGGGGCTGATCCTGTTTGCCCGCAACATCGAGGACCCTGACCAGGTTCGCAAGCTGGTCGCCGGTTTCCGCTCGGCCATGGACGATCCCAATGCGCCGGTGCTGATCGATCAGGAGGGCGGCCGGGTGCAGCGCTTGCGTCCTCCGTTGTGGCGCGAATACCCGCCCGCCGCCACGATTGGCAGGATCCATGCGCGCGATGGACAGGCCGGCCGCCGCGCCGCCTGGCTGATGTCGCGGTTGCATGCGGCCGATCTGAGCGCGCTGGGCATCACGATCAACTGCCTGCCGGTGCTCGACGTACTGGCTACGGACGCCCACCAGGCGCTTGGCGACCGCGCCTATGGCGACGATGTCGAAGCGGTTGCCGAACTGGGCCGCGCGGCGGCGGAGGGGCTTGTTGCCGGCGGCGTGCTGCCGGTCATCAAGCATATGCCGGGCCTGGGTCGGGCGCTCGTCGATTCCCATCACCATCTGCCGGTGGTCGAGGTCGATCGCAATACCTTGTCCGCGACCGACTTCACACCATTCCGCGCGCTCGCCCATCTGCCTTTGGGCATGACCACCCATGTGGTCTATTCGCAAATCGATGCCGGACATCCCGCCACCACCTCGAAAAAAGTCGTGGATGAGATCATTCGCGGCGAAATCGGCTTTGACGGCCTGCTGATGAGCGACGACATATCCATGAACGCGCTGGCCGGCAGTGTTGGCGAGCGGGCACAGGCTTTTTTCGCCGCCGGTGGTGACGTGGTGCTTCACTGCAACGGCGAGATGGACGAGATGATGCAGATCGCTGGCGCCGCACCGCCATTGTCGGGCAGGGCGGCCGATCGCGCCGAGACCGCGTTGGCGCTGATTGCCGGGCCGCAGCCCGGCGACATCGGTGCGCTGGGCGATGAATTCGACCGGCTTACGGCAAAGGCGGCGTGAGCGGGCTGTGACGATGGGGACGGGATGAGCGACGAGTTTCCATTTGCCCAAACGCAGTCATCGGCATGGACCGATGCGGCGTCGCAGCGCGCGTCCGCCGACCCGATGCTGCGCGTGGATGTGGACGGTTTCGCCGGTCCGCTTGACCTGCTGCTGGAACTGGCGCGCCGCCAGAAGGTTGACCTGGCGAAAATCTCCATCCTGGCGCTGGCCGAGCAATATCTGGAGTTCGTGGCCGAGGCGCGCCGGCTGCGCATCGAACTCGCCGCCGACTATCTGGTGATGGCTGCCTACCTGGCCTACCTGAAGTCGCGCCTGCTGCTGCCCGAACTGGAAGCCGACGACGAGGCCGACGGCGAGGAACTCGCCGCGCATCTGGCGTTCCGGCTGCAGCGGCTGGCGGCGATGAGGGAGGCGGCCGGCCGGTTGATGAACCGCAACCGGCTCGGTCGCGACTTCTTTGCCCGCGGCCTGCCCGAACCGATCGTGGTCGATTCCTCGCGCCAGTATTCGGCCACCCTGTACGACCTGCTCTCGGCTTATGCGGTACAGCGCCAGCGCGCCGCGGTCTCGCATGTGACCATCGCCCAGCGCGAGGTCTGGTCGTTGCAGGAGGCCAAGGACCTGCTGACAAAACTTGTGGGCGACCTCAAAGACTGGACGCCGCTTACCCAATTTCTGGTAGATTATCTGCCCGACCCGCGGATGCGGACGAGCGTGCTGGCCAGCAGCTTCGCCGCCAGCCTGGAGATGGCCAGGGAAGGTTCGCTGGCGCTGCGTCAACAGGAGGCCTTCGCCCCGATATTTCTCAAACAGGGCAGGCGGCGGGGCACACAAGCCGAGGTCGTATGATGGTCATCGGCAGGCAGCTTGGGCAAGACATGCAACCTGGCGACGGGAAGATGAACTAGAAACAATGGCGGAACCTTCGAAAGTGCAAATTCTGCCGTTTCAGCAGGCCGCGAACGTGGACGATACCACCGAGCCGATGGATCCGCAGCGCCTGGGCCTGCGTGAGCACATGCGCATGGTCGAAGCGATCCTGTTCGCGTCGGCCGAGCCGGTGTCGGAAGCAGCGCTGGCGTCGCGCCTGCCCGAAGGCACCGAACTGGCGCCGATCCTCGAGGAGTTGCAGAAGCTGTACTCATCTCGCGGGGTCAACCTGTCCAGGATCGGCGACAACTGGGCTTTCCGCACCGCCGATGATCTCAGCTTTCTGTTGCAGCGCGAGGCTGTCGAGGTGCGTAAGCTGTCGCGCGCCGCGCTCGAAGTGCTCGCGATCATCGCCTACCACCAGCCGGTGACGCGCTCGGAGATCGAGGACATTCGCGGCGTGTCGACGTCGCGCGGCACGCTCGACGTGCTGCTGGAGACCGGCTGGATTCGCATGCGCGGGCGCCGCCGGTCCCCCGGCCGGCCGGTGACCTACGGCACCACGCCCGCGTTCCTGGACCATTTCGGCCTGGCCGAACTGCGCGATCTTCCAGGCCTCGATGAGTTGAAGGGCGCCGGCCTGCTGCAGCCGCGCATGCCGAGCAATTTCACCGTTCCGGTGCCCCACGACAGCGAAGAGCCGGGCGAGGACGAAGACCCGCTGACCGCCGACGACATCGAGGAACTGGGTCTGCTGCCGCCGGCCGGGGGCGACGAATAGGCCGACGGGCCATGCCTGAGCGACGCTCACGTTGCGTCATTCATGCGGCTGCGACCGCAAATCCGGTTTCCTGTTTCGCGATAGTGCAATAAACAAAGTGCCATGCACACGCACGAGCGGCCTGTCGCCGGACCTTCAGGAGCGAACGAACGCTGGGGCACGTCCAACACGATGGGCGTGTCGATCGCCAACAGCCTGTCGCTGGAGGACGTCTCCTCATGGGTCGGTGACAAAGCGATCCTGCGCGATATCACCCTGCAGGTGGAGCCCGGCGAGGTGCTTTGCCTGGTCGGGCCGTCCGGTTCGGGCAAGACCACGCTTCTGCGCATTCTGGCGGGGCTCGAAAGCCGCCATAGCGGCGCGGTGCGCATCGACGAGCGCCTTGTTGCCGGCAACGGGGTTTTCGTGCCGCCGGAGAAGCGCGGCATCGGCCTGGTGTTTCAGGATTCAGCGCTGTTTCCCCACCTGAACAATCTCGACAATGTCATGTTCGGCCTCAATTCCCTGACGTCGAAGGCGGCGCGCGAACAGGCGATGCAGGCGCTTTCGCGCGTCGGCATGGAACGGTTCGCCTCCGCCTGGCCACACCAGCTTTCCGGCGGCGAGCAGCAGCGGGTCGCGCTGGCGCGCGCGATGGCGCCCAGGCCGGGCATCCTTTTGATGGACGAGCCGTTTTCCAGCCTCGACGCACGCATGCGCGATGACATTCGCGAACGCACGATCGACCTGCTGCGCGACCTGCGCTCCACCGTCATTATTGTTACCCATGATCCGGAGGAAGCGCTGATGGTGGGCGATAAAGTCGCCCTGATGCGCAACGGCTCGATCCTGCAGGTCGGGTCCGGCAGGAATCTCTATCGTCACCCCGACAGCCTGTTCGCCGCGCGCTTCTTCTCGCAGCTCAACGTATTTCGCGCCACCGTGGCGAACGGGTGCGCCGAGGCGGCGATCGGCGCCGTGCCCGCCGATCACCTGTCGCCGGGCAGCCGGGCGGCGGTCTGCCTGCGCCAGGACTCCTTCGTCGTCAAACCGGCGCGGCGCAAAGCCACCAAGGGCGTGCCCGGCCGTGTCGCCAAGCGTGGCTTCACCGGCCGTTTCGAACTGCTCGACATTGTGATCGAAGGCCATGACGAACCGGTGCGCGTGCGCGTCCCGGCCGGCGGCCTTCCCGAGCTGGTGGTCGACGTGCGGCTGCAGCCGGATCTGGCCAATGCCATGGTGTTCGAGGCGCCGCCCCATTAACCGGGATTGCCCGGCCACCATCGACAAAGCGCGGGCGGACGCCTATATCCGTGACGCGCAGGGTTTTGGCGCTCTTGCCGAGTTTCCAGCGGCTAGGATAAGGTGCGCCCAGACCATCGATCCCTTCACCGGAAAGGCTTGAAAATGGGACAGATTGGAATTTGGCAGATCGTGATCATTGCCGTCGTGGTGGTGCTGCTGTTCGGCCGCGGCAAGATATCTGAACTGATGGGCGATTTCGCCAAAGGCATCAATTCGTTCAAGCGCGGCTTGAACGAGGAGAACACCGAAGCGGCCGGAACGATCGACCACAAGGCGAGCGAGACCGTTGCCAAGACCAAGGGGAAATCCGAAGCCAGCTGAATTTCCCTGGCTATCGCCCGTTTGCCGGCGCCGCTCCGGTATCTGGTTTTGCGCCTCTTACGCTGAGATGTGACCCGTGTTCGACATCGGTTGGACGGAAATGATCGTCGTGGCCTGCGTGGCTATCCTGGTCGTTGGGCCCAAGGACCTGCCGGGCATGTTGCGCACGTTCGGCAAGACCATCGGCAACATACGTCGCATGGCTGGTGATTTTCAACGCCAGTTCAACCAGGCGCTGAAGGAAGCCGAGCTCGACGAAGTCAAGAACATCGCCAAAAAGCCCACCGAGTTCGGCCCGCTGGCGGATGTGAAGAAATCCGTAGACGAGTTCGAAAAGACCGTCAGCGCCAAGATGGAGGCCGACAAGGCCGCCAAGACCAACGGCGCTTCCGCGCCGGCTGCGGCGTCTGAACCCGCTGCGACCAAAGCTGAGCCGACAAAGGCCGCGACCGCGAAGACCGGCGGTAACAAGCCGGCGGCCGTAGCGAAGAAGAACACCGCTAAAACCAGCCCGGCCAAGCGACCCGCCACCCGTAAGAAGTCCGCGACGACCAAATCGCCGCCGGCCAAGCCTGCCAGCGGTGGACCGTCATGAGCCAGGAAGACATCGACGCTTCCAGCGCCCCGCTGATCGAGCATCTGATCGAACTGCGCCAGCGGTTGTTCCGGTCGGTCATCGCGATCGCGGTCTTCTTCGTCGTCTGCTTCATTTTCGCCGACCAGATCTTCAACCTGCTTGTGGTGCCGTATGAGCGCGCCGCCGGCGAGGACACCCAGTTGCGGCTGATCTTCACCGCGCCGCAGGAGTATTTCTTCGTCCAGCTCAAGATCGCCTTCTTCGGTGCGTTGTTCATCGCCTTTCCGGTCATCGCCACGCAGATATACGGTTTTGTGGCGCCGGGCCTGTACCGTAATGAGCGCGGCGCGTTTCTGCCGTTTCTCATCGCCACGCCGATCCTGTTCGCGGCGGGTGCATGCCTGGTCTACTTCGTCATCATGCCGCTGGCGATGGCGTTCTTTCTGTCAATGCAGCAGACCGGCGAGAACAGCAGGGCGGTGATCGAGCTGCTGCCCAAGGTCAACGAATATCTCGGCCTGATCATGACGTTGATTTTCGCTTTCGGGCTGGTGTTTCAGCTTCCCGTCGCGATCACCCTGCTGGCCCGCGTCGGCCTGGTCGGCTCCCAGGGCCTCAAGAGCAAGCGCAAATATGCCGTTCTGCTCACCTTCGTCGCCGCCGCCATCCTGACTCCGCCCGATCCGATAAGCCAAATCGGGCTTGCGGTTCCAACCCTGCTCCTCTACGAAATCTCAATTCTTTCGGCGCGCATGGTTGAGCGCAAGCGGGCCGAACGGGAAGCGGCGATCGCCAGCGGTGAGGCCGGCTGACGATTGCCGATCCGCCGCGAGCACGAGAACGCGCATCCCGGCTCCCAAAAATAAGAAGTGTGATTTCGATGTTCGACGTCAAATGGATTCGCGATCATCCGGCGCAGTTCGACGCCGGGCTTGCCAAGCGTGGCGAAGCCGCCGCCGCCGCACGCATCATCGGCCTTGACGATGCGCGCCGCACCCACATCTCGCGTCTGCAAGAGGCGCAGGGCCGGCGCAACGCCGCATCGAAGGAGATCGGCGCCGCCAAGGCCGCCGGCGACGAAGCCACGGCGAAGAAACTGATCGACGAGGTGGCCGACCTGAAGAGCTTCATCCAGTCCGGTGAGGCGGAGGAGCGGCGGCTGACCGATGCGCTTGAAGAGGCGCTGGGTGCCATCCCCAACATGCCCTATGACGATGTGCCGGTGGGCGCGGACGAGGCCGCCAACGTGGAACACCACCGCCACGGCGAACAGCCGGCGTTTTCGTTTGAGCCGAAGGAACATTTCGAGATTGGCGAAGAGTTGGGCCAGATGGACTTCGAGGCCGCCGCCAAGTTGGCGGGCGCCCGGTTCGTGGTGCTCAACAGCTCGTTGGCGCGCCTGGAGCGTGCGCTCGGCCAGTTCATGATCGACCTGCACACGCGCGAGCACGGATACACGGAAGTCTCACCGCCGTTGCTGGTGCGCGACGAGGTTCTGTTCGGCACCAACCAACTGCCCAAGTTCGCCGACGATCAGTTCCACACCAACGACGGGCGCTGGCTCATCGCCACTTCGGAGATTCCGCTGACCAACCTGGTTCGCGAGGAGATCGTCGATGTCGATACCCTGCCGCGCCGCTATACCGCGTTGACCGCATGCTTCCGCGCCGAGGCGGGCTCGGCCGGCCGCGACACCAGGGGCATGCTGCGCCAGCATCAGTTCTCGAAGGTCGAGCTGGTTTCGATAACCGAGCCGGAGCGTTCGCTTGAGGAGCACGAGCGTATGCTCGCCTGCGCCGAGGAAGTGATGAAGCAGCTGGGCCTGCATTACCGCGTGGTGGTGCTGTCGACCGGCGATCTGGGCTTCGGCGCCCACAAGACCTACGACATCGAGGTCTGGCTGCCCGGCCAGAAGGCCTATCGCGAAATCTCCAGTTGTTCGGTGTGCGGCGAATTTCAGGCCCGCCGCATGAACGCGCGCTACCGCCACGCCGACGCCAAGACCATCTCCCATGTCCACACGCTCAACGGCTCGGGCGTAGCGGTGGGCCGCGCGCTGATCGCGGTGCTGGAAAACTATCAAAACGAGGATGGCTCGGTCAGCGTTCCCAACGTGCTGGCGCCCTATATGGGGGGAGTGACGACCCTGGCGAAGCCATGATGGGAGCGGCGACTTGCGCATTCTGCTGACCAACGACGACGGCGTCCACGCCGACGGGCTGGAGGTGCTTGAGCGCATTGCCCGGCAGTTTTCTCAGGATGTGTGGATCGTGGCGCCGGAGACCGACCAGAGCGGGCTGGCCCACTCGCTGACGCTCAACGAGCCCCTGCGGCTGCGCAAGGTTGGCGAACGCAAGTTCGCGCTCAAGGGCACGCCGACCGATTGCGTGATTATGGGGGTGCGCGAGCTGATGGAAGAGCCGCCGGACCTGCTGTTGTCGGGCGTCAACTCCGGCCAGAACATCGGCGACGATGTGACCTATTCCGGCACGGTGGCCGGCGCGATGGAGGGCGCGCTGCTCGGCATTCGCTCGATCGCGCTTTCCCAAGGCTTCCAGTGGGACGAGGGCAGGGTGGTGCCCTGGCAGACCTGCGAGGCGCACGCGCCGGCCGTGATCGCGCGGCTGCTGGAAACCGAATGTCCGCCCAAATCGCTCATCAACATCAACTTCCCCAACTGCGAACCCGACGAGGTCGCGGGCGTCGAAGTCACCCGCCAGGGCGCGTTCACCCACGGGCTGCACATGGAAAAACGCCGCGATGGGCGCGGATTCCCATATTACTGGCTTCGGTTCGGCCGCGACGTGCCGCCGCAGCGCAACGGTACCGACATCATCGCGCTTAAGGAAAACCGGATTTCGGTAACCCCGCTCAGCCTCGATCTCACCCACGAGGAGTTTCGAACCGAGTTGGCCGCGCGCCTTGGCGATTAGGCCGAATGCGGGGGCTCGATGGCCAGGCTAAGGAAACAATATCACATCCGCAAAAGCCCCAACGGCTTCTATGCGTGGGACGTCGACCGGTTGGTGGAGTTGAGTGCGGACCTGCCGGTTCAGCCGGTCGCGCTGGCGGACATCGCCGAGATCGACGAGAACTACTGGTTCCAGGAGGACGGTCAGGTTCCCTCCTGCCGGGCCATTGTCGATCACTTTCGCCTCGTCGGTCAGGTCGAGCTTGAGTTCCCGATCATCCTGTGCGCCGACGGGCGGCTCATGGACGGAATGCACCGGGTCGCCAAGGCGCTGCTTGAAGGCCGCCAGACCATCGACGCGGTTCGGTTGTTGAAAACGCCGGACCCCGATTATGTAGACATTTCACCCGACGAACTGCCCTATTGACGGTTGCGCGCGCTGCGCCGAAACCGTCACGCGCGCGAAAAGGACCTTCTTGCGCTTGTTACGTGGGCGGCAACAATGTTGCGAATCGCGATTTGCCGCTATGGTTCGGCCCGCTCACGGGTTTTGGACGGCAACGTCCACAGCGACGGGAATACAGGTGGTCAGCAGGGATGATCGACAAGCGGTAGCGGGTTTGCTGCTTCGTCTGCGCGAGGCGGGCGTCACCGACCACCGGCTGCTGTCGGCGTTCGAAAAGGTGCCGCGTCGCCATTTCGTGCCGGTGATCTATCTCGACGAAGCCTATGACCGCGGCCATCTGCCGATCGAATGCGGTCAGACCATGACCTCGGTTGATCAGGTTGGCCGCGCGTTGCTGGCGCTGGACGTGCCTGCCGAGGCGAAGGTGCTTGAGCTGGGCACCGGCACCGGCTACCAAACCGCGCTGCTGGCCGAGCTGGGAACGTCGGTGGTTTCGCTGGAGCGCTATCGTACCCTGGTCGAAAAGGCCTCGATCCGGCTCGACAATCTGGGTTTCGACAATGTGCAACTTGTCCATGCGGACGGTTCCAACGGCTACGGCGACGGCGGCATGTTCGATCGCATCATCGCCAATTGCGCGTTCGAGACCGTGCCGAAGGGGTTTGTGGAGCAGCTTACCTCGGGTGGCATCGTGGTAGCGCCGATCGGGCCGCCGGACGCCCGCCAGATGATGACCAAGCTCACCAAGACCGGCTCGCGCTTTGACATAACGCCTCTGTTCGCGGTGCGCGGCCAGCCGTTCAGGCCCGGTCTCGCCAGCGCCATCTAGGTGGGTTGGGCTCCCGCGACGAGCCTTCGCAGGCAATCCCGCTTCGGTTAACTGCGCAGTAAGATTAACCGGGTTTAATCACAGGCAATCAAATGACCCGTGTTCGAGTATTGTCATGCGTAGTGTTGTGTCGAGTAACCGCATGCGCTGCCTGTACCAGGTGGCATTTATCGCGTTGACCGTCGGGGTCGTCGCCGGCTGCAGTTCCGATTTCGCCCGTTTCGATCAGGATGCCTATTCGACCGTAGCCGTTCAGAACAACGGCTACGCCAGCAGCGCCGATGTGGCCGCCAATCCCTATCCCGCGGAGATCGACTCGACGACCACCGCGTCGGTGGGCTCGGTCGGTTCCGTCGGTTCCACCCGTCCCGCCTATGCGACCTCCGGGCCGGCGCCGGTTCCTGCCTCCAGTCTGGAAGGCCGTCAGCCGCGCCTTCAAGCAATGAATTCCAAGCCGGCCTACCAGACCGGCCGCCACCATGCGCAGATGCAGGTCGACCAGACCACCACCGCCACGGTGCCTGCCAACCGCCGGGTCGCGCGCGCGCCACTGCAGCCGGCGGTCAAACCGGCTTCGGCGGCCCTGCCGCCGAACGTGGACCCGATCGTCACTTCCTCGGTGGCCGCCGCCGCGCGCGAACCCGTCCAGGGCCGCGCCGACGAGCGCGGCTGGACCGGCACCGGCGGCACTTCCATCGTCGTGCGCGAAGGCGAGACGCTCTACAACATTTCCAAGCGTTACGGCGTTCCGGTGCGTGAGATCATGCGGGTCAACCGCATCACCAACGCCGACCATGTGGGTGTCGGTCAGCGCATCGTGATCCCGACCTATGTCTACTCCGCCACCGCACCGGTATCGGCTCCCGACAGCGATCCGCACACCCGCGCGGCGCGGGCCAGCACCGGCATGATTGGCGAAAGTCGCACCGCCGACGTCGCGATCCCGGTTCCCAATCCGGGGAGCCCGATACGCGCGGCCGCCGCGCCCGCAGCCGCGCCCATTGCTGCTTCCGGGGCCGCCTACAAGGTGGTTTCCGGCGACACACTGAGCGCCATTGCGGCGCGCCACAATGTGCGCCTGATCGATCTCATCAAGGCCAACTCGCTTGCCAACTCAAACATCCGGGTCGGCCAGGAACTGGTGATCCCGGTCGATGGCGCGATTGAGACCGCCGCCGCCGGCCCGCTGCCTGCCGGTGTCGATCCGGTGGTCACGGGTTCGACGACCAAATCCGATCAAGTGGCTCCCAAGCAGCCGTCGGGCTCCAAGGTTGCAACCCTGTCACAGCAGGCGCCGTCGGCGACCGGAATCGGACGCTTCCGCTGGCCGGTGACCGGCCGGGTGATCTCAAGCTTCGGCGAGATGCGGGGCAGCCAGCCCAACGAGGGCATCGATATTTCGGTGCCGGAGGGAACCGCGGTCAAAGCGGCGGAGAACGGGCTGGTGATCTATTCCGGCGACGAGTTGGAAGGGTTCGGCAATCTGGTGCTGATCCGCCACGAGGACGGCTGGGTGTCTGCCTATGCCCACAACAAGCAGCTGGAAGTAGCGCGTGGCGACAAGGTGCGCCGTGGCCAGACCATCGCGCGCTCGGGCCGTACCGGCGGTGCACGGTTGCCGATGGTGCACTTCGAACTGCGCAAGGATTCCAAGCCGGTCGATCCCCAGCAATACCTGACGCGCTAACCCGTTAGCCCAGGTTCAACTCCCGGAAGAAGTCGTTGCCCTTGTCGTCGATGACGGTGAAGGCGGGGAAGTTCTCCACTTCGATCTTCCAGATCGCCTCCATGCCCAGCTCGGGATATTCGAGCACCTCGACCTTCTTGATACAGTCGAGCGCCAGGCGCGCGGCCGGACCGCCGATCGAGCCCAGATAGAAGCCGCCATGGCGCTTGCACGCTTCGCGCACCTGCCGCGAGCGGTTGCCTTTCGCCAGCATCACCATCGATCCGCCGAACGACTGGAACTGGTCCACATAGGAATCCATCCGCCCGGCGGTGGTCGGCCCGAACGAGCCAGACGCGTATCCCTTGGGCGTCTTGGCGGGGCCGGCATAGTAGACCGGATGGTCCTTGAAATAGTCCGGCATCGTCTCACCGGCCTCCAGTCGGGCGCGGATCTTCGCATGCGCCAGATCGCGAGCCACGATCATCGGGCCATTCAGCGACAGGCGGGTGCGGATCGGATGGGCACTGAGCGCCGCCAGAATGTCGGGCATCGGCTGGGTGAGGTCGATGTCGACCATGTTTGAAGACAGCGCGTCCTCATCGACTTCCGGCATGTACTTGGAAGGATCGGTCTCTAGCTGTTCCAGGAACACCCCATCCTTGGTGATCTTGCCCAACGCTTGCCGGTCCGCAGAACACGAAACGCCCAGACCGATCGGCAGCGAGGCGCCGTGGCGGGGCAGGCGGATGACGCGCACGTCGTGGCAGAAGTATTTGCCGCCGAACTGCGCGCCGACGCCGAGCGACTGGGTGAGCTTGTGGATCTGCGCTTCCATCTCCAGATCGCGGAAGGCGTGGCCCTGGTCCGAACCAGTGGTGGGCAGGCTGTCTAGATAGCGGGTCGAGGCCAGTTTGACCGTCTTCATCGTCATCTCGGCCGAAGTGCCGCCGATCACCACGGCCAGATGATAGGGCGGGCAGGCGGCAGTACCGAGAGTCAGGATCTTTTCCTGCAGGAAGGCCAGCATGCGATCCTTGGTCAGCAGGGATGGCGTACCCTGATACAGGAAACTCTTATTGGCCGAGCCGCCGCCCTTGGCGATGAACAGGAACTTGTAGGCGTCGGTTCCTTCGGCGTAGAGCTCGATCTGGGCCGGCAGGTTGTTCTTGGTGTTGGTCTCCTCGAACATCGACAGCGGCGCAAGCTGGGAATAGCGCAGGTTCTTCTTCTCATAGGCGTCGAGCACGCCGGCGCCGAGCATCGCCTCGTCGGAACCGTCGGTCCAAACGTTGCGGCCCTTCTTGCCCATGACGATCGCCGTGCCGGTGTCTTGGCACATGGGCAAGACGCCCCCGGCGGCGATGTTGGCGTTCTTGAGCAGGTCGTAAGCGACGAAACGGTCGTTGTCGGTCGCTTCGGGGTCTTCCAGGATATGGGCCAGCTGTCGCAGATGGCCGGGCCGCAACAGGTGGTTGATGTCGATGAACGCCTGTTCGGCGAGAATGCGTAACGCTTCGGCCTCGATCGTCAGAACATCCTCGCCACGAAACCGGTCCGCCGACACGTGGTCGGTGGTCAGCAGGCGATAGGGCGTGTCGTCGTCGCCGAGCGGGAACATGCTGGTTTGGGGGGAGGCGGTCTGGGTCATCGAAGTCGATCCGTTGGTGCGCCGGCGTCGCGCGCCGGTCCGAAGCTTATGTAGCCATTATCGCCGCCCCGTCCAAGCGGCCACTCAGCCCCGGCACAGTTGTACGGCGATCTCGACCAGCTGGTCATAGTGCGAGATTATCCGATCCGGGCTCAGTTCGGCGACCGGCACGTCGGAATAGCCGAAATCGACCGCAACCACGGGTATCGCGGCGGCGCGGGCGGCAAGGATATCGTTGCGCGAATCGCCGACCATGACCGCGCAGGCCGGGTCGCCGCCTGCACGTTCGACGGTGCCGGTCAGATGACCCGCCTCGGGCTTCTTGACCGCGAAAGTATCGCCGCCGCAGATGGCCGCGAAGCGGTCGGCCACGCCAAGCCGGGCCAGCAGTTCGACCGACAACGCCTCCATCTTGTTGGTGCACACCGCGAGCACCCAGCCATCCGCCTCCAACCGCTCAAGCGCGGTGAGCACCCCGTCATACAGGGTGGTGTGGTCGGCGATGTGAGCCCGGTACACTTCGACGAAACGGACGAACAGACGGTCAAGCTCCTCGGGATCGGGTGCGGAGCGGCCGCGTAAGGCAAACGCCTTTTCGATCATGGCACGCGCGCCGCTGCCGACCACATGACCGACCTCGTCGACCCGCACCGGCGCAAGCCCGCACGCTTCGGTGGTGCGATTGAGTGCCGGGATGAGATCGGCGTTGGTATCGGCCAGCGTGCCGTCGAGATCGAAGACGATGGTGCGTTTGGTCGGCATAGGCAAGCCTGGACGTCGGCGAAGAGGGTGCGCAGTGCTTTTGCGGGAAACCAACAGCGCGATCAACAGGTTGGATGGCCTTTGGCCGCAGCTTCAGCGCCACCTGCACACCTGTAGTGAAAGTTTATAAGGCCCCAAATTTTCACCAATACAAAAATTTCAAACGCGTTTCCACATGAAGTGAAACAAATGTGAAATATTATAGCGAAGATTGGAATCTAATATATTTTTTACTATCGTTAGATTGAGAAAATATGAAGAATAATTTCAATCAGGTTTGTCTTGGAGGGATTATGCGGTTTTCCCGATCGTTTTTCGGTGCTTTTGAGAAGCTGGGGAAACTCGGCTTGCTTTCGGTCTTGGCCTTGGTTTTGCACAGCCAGCCTGGATTTGCGGGCAACATCGTCATCACCAACCAAAGCGGCGCCGAAATCAGCTGCACGGCCGATGGCTACACCACATCCACCGGATGGCCGTTTGACTGGCAGTTCCAGATCGCTTCCGGCAAGACCTTTCAGATCGGGCCCAGCGAGACCGTGCCGAACGGGACCATGAACTGGGTCAATTGCGAGGGTCTGCAGACCCGGCAGATGAACGTCACCGCCACAGGCCCCAACGCCTACATCTTCTACACGGGCGCCCAGACCCGCGTACTCAACGTGGCGCTCTATCCGTATCTGCCTTCCAACCCGGACGGCAATTTCGATCAGATGATGCAACACGTCATCCAGCAATATCAGGCCGCCAATCCCGACGTGATGCTGAATTCGGTACTCAACGGCGACATCAACATCTACAGCTATACCGGCCTCTCGCAGCTGCTGGGAGCAGGCGGCTTCGACGTGATGGAGCTCGACACGCTCTACATGACCTATATCGCGTCGAACGATCTGGTGGTCCCGGTCACCGTTGACGCTGGCGATTTCTGGCCGGCCGGCGTCGCCAATGTCACCCACAACGGGCAGACGTACGGCGTGCCGAGCTGGCTGTGCTCCAACTTCCTGTTCGCGTTCGACTCATCCATCCAGAACCTCGATTCGCTGAGCGCGATGCTGTCCTACATGAACGCGCTCACCACCAACCGGCCCAAGCTCGCCGGCGTGTTCCTGGGCTCCTGGGGGCTGACCTCGGACTATCTGTTCTCCTATGCCCAGCAGTTCGGCTTCGCCAACGTCGGCGATGCGCTCACCGCGCCGATCAACTCCACGGTGATCAACAACATCAACTCGATCACCAACGAATGCGCGTTCGGCGGCGACAACAAGTGCATCACCCAGTCGGGCTACAAGGCGCTGCCGGACGGGCAGGTGGCCAGGCTGCTGGCCGAGGGCCAGACCAGCACCTACATGGGCTTCTCCGAACAATCGTTCTACGTCCAGCTATACGGCGGCAACGTCGACAATCTCTACCTGACCCCGATGCTGTGGGGTGCGGCGCAGTCGCCGATGCTCTACACCGACGCCTTCGTCACCTCGAAGGCGAATTGTTCGGCCGATCCCTGCCTGTCGGACGCGGCCGCATTCTCGTCGATGATGGTGTCGAACGACATGCGCAACTACATCGCGTTTTCCCAGGACCTGCCGGCCGGCTCGCCGCCGCGGCACCTGGCGGTAGCCACCCAGGCGTTCTACCAGCAGCCGCAGGTCCAGGCCGACCATATCTACAGCCAGTTGGCGCCGATCGTGGCCGCAGCCAACGCGTTCCCCAACTATGTGGATGCCACCGGGCAGGTCTACATCCACCAGGGCGCCTGCCAGGCGCTCAAGGCGCTCAACCCGGCCTATGAGTGCAAGCTGGCCGAAGGTGAATCGCGCAACCCGGCGTTCAACCGGGCGAGCGCATCGGCGCGGGCACAATTCCTCCATGAACTTGCAGTGACCAGGAGTATGTCAAAATGAGCAACGGCCCCGTTTCCGGCGACGGCATCGCCATCACCATTCCCCTCGGCAAGACCGTCTTCTGGTCGACGGTGTGCCAGGCCACCGACGAGCAATATGTCAGGGTCACCACATCGACCGGCGAGGTCGTGTTCGAGGCATCGGGCGCCAGCCCCGACGGCCACAGCCCCTATCAGTACGGGCAGGGCACGTTCTCGACGTCGGCTTTCAACACCACCGACTATCTGGTCTATATCGGCATCAACTCCGGCGCCTCGTGGCAGAGCGTCATGTGGGACCAGAATTCCATCTCGTCGGGATCCACCACCTACTACTCTGCCTACAATTTCATCTCCGAGGATGCCACCGACCAGGACTACAACGACACCCACCTGGCCGTTCAGTGGTTCGAATTCGTGGGCTGACAACGGTTCAACACGACGTGCGCAAACAAACACGGGCGGGATCGCAAGTCCCGCCCGCTGGCAATGCTCACCGTCGGCGTGACCCGCTCGCCGGCGGACCTGCCTGATCCTAGTTGGCTTCGGGCACGTCAGATGCAGCGCACACGAGACTCACAACCACATCCTGATAGTCGCCGTCGTTGGCATCCTCTCCTCCCATGATGTGCGTCACCACCGAGTGGTCGGTTTTGCCGGGAGGATTGATCGCGGCCTCATTGCGTATGACTTCGGGCTGCGCTTTGAAGCCGTTGAGCTCGGCGCTGAACTCCGCATTGACCGTATAAGCCCCGTTGATCTGCCCTCCGTTGCCGGTCATCGGGCTCATGTATCCGCCCGAACCGGTCAGAGTGACCGTGCTGCCGTTGCTGCCGGTAACGTCGACGGTCCAGCTCACGGAGGTGTTGGTGAACCCGCTGACCACGCAATCCATTGCATAGGTGCCCATATTGCTGCAGGTGGCGGTGTTTATACCGGATGTGCATTGCGACTGGCCCGCCATGGCTCCGGAGCCTGCGGTCGCAGCCCCAGCCACGCCAGCAACCAGCACAAGTTTGGTCAGATTAGAACTTTCCCTGCTTTTTCTCGTCA
This sequence comes from Rhizobiaceae bacterium, assembly GCA_028281105.1. Taxonomy (GTDB): domain Bacteria; phylum Pseudomonadota; class Alphaproteobacteria; order Rhizobiales; family Rhizobiaceae; genus JANQKQ01. The sequence continues at coordinate 70,449 of JANQKQ010000054.1, read as the reverse complement.
TCTTGTTCTCCCGCTTTTCAATTCCAGCAGATAATCACCACGCCGATCAATTGTCGTGAGCAAATGGGCGAAATGAATTTGAATTTTTGTTGTATTTAAAGAAAGAATCAACGAAGAAATTTGATATTTGAAAATTATGAATTCATTCTGATAAAAAAATGTTGTGTGTGAATAATTCAATGTCAAAACAAAATTATAACATACTGGAAAGTATCACCTATATGTAACGCCTTACTCTAAGGTAAGAGCTTTGCCTAACGAGAATCAATCTGTTGATTATGTGGATTTCTGATTTTCGTCGCTGTGGAATTTGTGCCCTGCTTGCGCCAGATCAGCTCGTTCTGGAGCCATCTCCTTAGGCTGTTCCATGATGCGGAAGGCCGGACTGTCTGGCATATCCTGCCAGAACGCCATTTTGGAGAAGCGCTCGAACAAGTCGGGCGGCAGAACGCTTTTGCGCGGGCGCGGCTCGACCTTTCGGCGGACCCGATGCAATCCGTCGAGCCCGAGTTGGTTATCGAACGCGGGCGCGTCATATTCGACGTTGTCGAAATCGTGTTCGAATGGTTTCTCGTCCAGGAATTGGTAGAGCAACTCCATCACGTCGGCGGGCCGCTTGACCAGCAGGTCATAGTCGACCAGCACCAGCCGGCTGGCGAAATCGGAATAGACTGCTTCTTTCAGGGCATGCCATGGAAACCCCACCAGGCGGTTGGGGTGGGCAAGCGCGTCGAGCCGGGTGTAAACGGTCGAGCGTTCGCCAGGCGAGGTGAACAGCTTGGTGTTCTCGAACGCGTTGGCCCGGAACTGCCGCTCCAGCGAGTCCATCACCCAGGCCACGTTGCGCACGCAGCAGATGATCCTCGCCTTGGGAAAAAGCGTGGTCAGCGCCGGTAGGTTGGCCGTCCACGATCGATTGGTATCGAAGATGACCGGCTCGGGCCGCTGGCGGTAGTAGCTGTCGAACAAGCCGGACAAGATGCGTTCGCGTTGGGCGATGCTGACCATGGTCGACAGTTCCGTCCCGGCGGATACCTGCGCGACAATCGCTTCGAACAGATTCGCCATCGGGCTGGTCATGCCGGCATGAAACCGTGGATTCTGCAACAAAATCGCCGAAATAAGCGTGGACCCAGCGCGTGGCAACCCGGAAATGAAATGGAAGTTGTGCTTCAATTTAGTTCCACAATTTCGAAATTACTTGATTCCATCAAATACCAATCGCGGTGCAATAACCAGTTTTCATTGGAAAAATAACATAGTGGCATCCGTGATGTGGCACGCTGGCGCCCGTCCGTCCGCCATGCTAGGGGCGTAGGCGAACCAGCCTGCCGATTCCCAGACAACAGCCACGCCTTGGCGAACCCCATGTCCGACGCGCAAAAGCAAGCGGCTGCCCGCGCCGCGCTCGATTATGTGGAAGACGGCATGCGGCTGGGCATCGGCACCGGCTCGACGGCGGAGGCGTTCGTTCGGCTATTGGCGGAGCGGGTCCGCGCCGGCCTTTCGATTACGGGCGTCGCGACATCCGAGCGAACGGCCGGCCTGTGCGGCGAACTCGGCATCGCGTTGCGCTCTCTCGATGAGCTGCCGAGACTGGATCTCACCATTGACGGCGCCGACGAACTCGACGATGCGCTCAATCTGATCAAGGGCGGCGGCGGCGCGCTGCTGCGGGAAAAGATCGTCGCGGGCGCGTCGGACCGGCTCATCATCATCGCCGATGCAGGCAAGCACGTCGGCACCCTGGGCCGGTTTCCGCTGCCCATCGAGGTCAACCCGTTCGGCCTGACCGCGACCACCATGAACATCGAAGCGCTTGCCGGGCGTTTGGGCCTTGTCGCGCAGGTCGGGCTTCGCATGAACGGCGACAAGCCGTTCACCACCGACGGCGGCCATTTCATCCTCGATGGTTCGTTCGGCCTTATTGAGGACGCATTTGCGTTGTCGCGAGAGCTTCTGGACGTGCCGGGTGTCGTCCAGCACGGCCTGTTTATCGGCATGGCCGACCAGGCGATCATCGGCACGGACAACGGCACTCAATTGCTTGACAAACCATAGACAACGCACGCACATGGCCCCGTGTTTGGGCCCGGCATCGGCGCGGCCGCCAAAACTTGCAAGCAGGCACCCGCGGCCGGGCAGGGGCCAGTTGACAGGAAGACAATGATGAACCAGTCGAACGAGTTTCGATCACTTGGCGCGTTCGCCCGCGCTGTGGCCGGTGTGGTGGTGGCGGTCGGCCTGGCGACTTCCCCGGCATGGGGCCAGGAGCCGACGCCCGCCCATTTAACGGCGGCGCGATCGGTGATCTCGGCCACCGAAGCAACCGCCGATCTCGACCAGATTCTCCCCGCCACCATGGCGGCTTTGATGGCCACCCTGATCCAGAACCGGCCGGACATCGAGGCGCAGATTACCGAGATCGTCACCGATGCCGCCTTGGAGCTGGCGCCCCGGCGTGGAGATTTGGAGAATGAGGTCGCGCAGATCTACGCGCGCATGTTCACCATCGAGGAACTCAATGCGATCGCCGCCTTCTTTTCCACCGAAGCGGGTCAGAAGTTCCTCAACGAGGCGCCGACCGCGATCGGCGAGATCGACGCCGCTGCCCAGGTCTGGACGACCGGCATCCGGCGCGATCTGACCGCCTCGGTGCGCGCCAAGCTGCAGGAAGCCGGTTTGGAATGACGCTCCCACGGGCGGCCGGATAGGCGATGTCGGTGAGCGAATTCGACTACGATCTGTTCGTGATTGGCGGCGGTTCGGGCGGGGTTCGCGCCGCGCGCGTCGCCGCCTCGACCGGCGCGCGAGTGGGCGTCGCCGAACAATATCGCTACGGCGGCACCTGTGTCATTCGCGGCTGCGTTCCCAAGAAGCTGATGGTGTACGCTTCGCATTTTCATGAAGCGTTCGAAGACGCCGCGGGCTTCGGTTGGCAGGTGGGCGAGGCCACTTTCGACTGGTCGACGCTGATCGCCAACAAGGATCGCGAGATCGGTCGGCTGGAGGGACTTTATCGCAAGGGCGTCGTCGGCGCCGGCGGAGAGGTGTTCGACACGCGCGCGGAACTGGCCGGACCGAATTCCGTGCGGCTGTTAGCGCAGGACCGGGTCGTTACCGCCGCCAGGATCCTGGTTGCGACCGGCGGCACGCCGTCGCGCCTCGCCGGTCTGCCCGGAGGCGAGCACGCCATCACCTCCGACGATATCTTTCACCTGGAGCGCCAGCCCGACTCCATCGCGATCTTCGGCGGTGGCTATATCGCGGTCGAATTCGCCTGTATCCTGGCCGGGCTGGGAACCAAGACCACGCTGGTCTATCGCGGCGAGGAGATCCTGCGCGGCTTCGACAACGATCTGCGCGCCGGCCTGCACCGGGAAATGGCGAAGAAGGGGATCGAGGTGGTGTGCGGTCACACGCCGACCTCGATCGGATTGCTCAGCGACGGCAGGCGGGAAGTGACGTTAAGCGACGCACGCACCCTTGCCGTCGACCATGCCATGCTCGCGGTGGGCCGCCGGCCGCAGACCGATGGCCTGGGCTTGGAGACGGCGGGCGTCGAGGTCGCCGCCTCGGGCCACATCAAGGTGGATGAGTTCTCCAAGACCACGGCCGATGCCGTATGGGCGGTGGGCGACGTCACCGACCGGGTCGCGCTGACCCCGGTGGCGATCCACGAGGCGATGTGCTTCGTGGAGACCGAATTCAAGAGCAATCCGACCCGGCCCGACCACGAACTGATCCCCACGGCGGTCTTTTCCCAGCCGCAGATCGGCACCGTAGGTCTCACCGAGGCGCAAGCCGCCGAACACTATGCCGAACTGGAGGTCTACCTCACCGAATTTTCTCCGATGGTGCACACGCTTTCCGGCCGCGATGAAAAGACCGTCATGAAGATCATCGTCGACGGCGCCAGCCGGCGGGTAGTCGGTGTGCATGTCCTGTCGCCCGATGGGGGCGAATTGGCCCAAACGTTGGGCATTGCACTCAAATCGGGCGCGACCAAGGACGATTTCGATCGCACGATGGCCGTGCACCCGACCGCGGCCGAGGAACTGGTGACCATGTACGCGCCCAGCTACCGGGTGCGCGACGGCAAGCGGGTTGACTAGGACGCGCAAAGGCACCGCGCGGGGCGACCTGGTCGCCTATTTCGGCTATGGCTCGCTGGTCAATCGCGCCACGTTGGATACCGACTATGTGGCCGCGGTTCCGGCCCGGCTTTCGGGATGGCGGCGCCATTGGCAGCCGCGCAACGGGGCCATCGGACTGGCATCGCCGACCCGGGCCTCGCTGCTTACGGTGCATCGCTCACCGCGGTGCGTCATCGACGGCCTGCTGATCATCGACAGGGCCGCAAACCTGCCGGCGGTCGACCGTCGCGAAGCCCAATATGCGCGGATTGCACTCACCGTGGCCGAGCTTGAGATAAACGGCGTGGCGGACGTTCGCCCGCACGATCTGCCGCTGTATGTCTATGCGGCGCCGGATCGGCGGGGCGAAGCCGAGACACCACCGGTGCTCGCCTCCTATCTGGATGTGGTCATGGCCGGATTCCTGCGCGAGTTCGGCGCTGCGGGAATGACCCGGTTCATCGCGTCGACCGACGGCTTCGAGCGCGGTGTGCGCGACGACCGCCGCCGGCCGGTCTATTCGCGATCGGTGCGGCTGAGCGCAAAGACGACCGCCACAATCGACCGGCATCTGCAGACCGGTAAAATCACCACGTTCGCCGCCAGTTAGCGCCGCCGCACGCCGTCAAATTGTGGTAGAGTTCCACCCGCCGCCTGTGTATAACCCTGATTTTCAAAACGGTCGCTCGCTTCACGCGGCCGTAAAAGCTTGAAATCGGGCGCAAGTGTCATGGCAAATAAGTGGTCTCCGAGTTCCTGGCGTAGCAGACCGATCGTCCAGGTTCCCAACTATCCCGACGCCGGCGTGCTGGCGGGTGTAGAAGAGCGGCTGGCGAGCTTCCCGCCGCTGGTTTTCGCCGGCGAAGCGCGCGCGCTCAAGAACCAGCTCGCCGACGTGGCCGAGGGCAGGGCGTTTCTGCTGCAGGGCGGTGACTGCGCCGAGAGCTTCGCCGAACACGGCGCCGACAACATCCGCGACTTCTTCCGCGTCTTCCTGCAGATGTCGGTTGTGCTCACGTTTGCCGCCGCCAAGCCCGTGGTCAAGGTCGGCCGCATCGCCGGCCAGTTTGCCAAGCCGCGCTCGTCGGACACCGAGACCAAGGACGGCGTCGAACTGCCCAGCTATCGCGGCGACATCATCAACGGGATCGAATTTACCGAACGCGCGCGCGTGCCCGATCCGCAACGCCAGATCATGGCTTACCGCCAGTCGGCGGCAACGCTGAACCTGCTGCGCGCGTTCGCCCAGGGCGGCTATGCCAACCTGTATCACGTGCATCAGTGGATGCTCGATTTCGTCGACGACAGCCCGCTGTCGGAGCGTTATCGCGAGCTCGCCGACCGGATCACCCAGACGCTGGATTTCATGTCCGCGGTGGGCATCGCGCCGGAAAACCACCAGCGGCTGCGCGAGACCGATTTCTTCACCAGCCACGAAGCGCTGTTGCTGGGCTATGAGGAGGCGATGACCCGCATCGACTCGACGTCGGGCGAGCACTACGCGACTTCCGGCCATCTGGTCTGGATCGGCGACCGCACCCGCCAGTCCGATCACGCCCATGTGGAGTATTTCCGCGGCATCCGCAATCCGATCGGCATGAAGTGCGGCCCGAGCCTGGAGCCCGATCAGCTCATCCGGCTCATCGATATCTTAAACCCGGAAAACGAGCCGGGCCGGCTGACGCTGATCTCGCGTTTCGGCGCAGGCAAGGTGAACGACCACCTGCCGGGCCTGGTCAAGGCGGTACAGCGCGAAGGCCGGTCTGTGGTGTGGTGCTGCGATCCCATGCACGGCAACACTATCTCGGCGGCCGGCTACAAGACCCGGCCGTTCGACCGGGTATTGAGCGAGGTGCGCGAATTCTTCGCCGTGCACCGGGAGCTGGGCTCCTATCCGGGCGGCGTGCATTTCGAGATGACCGGCAAGGACGTGACCGAATGCACCGGCGGCGCGCGCGCGATCTCGGAAGAAGAGCTGAGCGACCGTTACCACACCCATTGCGACCCGCGGCTCAACGCCAACCAGGCGCTGGAGCTGGCATTCCTGGTGGCCGAGTTGCTCAAGGAAAGCCGCGAAAGTTCGCCGGCGAAGGTAGCCGCCGCCGGGTGAGCGGACTATCGCGCCCGGGCGGCGCGCATATGACGGGGCAGGCCGATGGCTGAAATGAGAACGGGTTCGTGCCTGTGCGGCGGCGTGCGCTACCGGGTCAACGGCCCGATGCGCGGTGTGATCGCCTGCCATTGCCATCGCTGCCGCAAGCAGACGGGACATTACTACGCCGCCACCGCCGTGCCGCATGATGCGCTGGAGATCGAGGATCGCGAGGACCGGCTGACCTGGTACGAGTCCTCGCCCGGCACCTATCGCGGCTTCTGCCGCCAGTGCGGCTCGGCGCTGTTCTGGAAAGTTGACGGCGCGGAGAACACGTCGGTCCTGGCCGGCAGCCTGGACGGCGAGACCGGGCTTAAGCTGGATAAGCACATTCTCACCGGCGAGAAGGGCGACTACTACGACATCACCGACGGGCTGCCGCAAACCTGACGCGCGGCGCCGGCGGTGCCCCTGTAAGCGATTGTAAATACGAGGAAAAGCCAATGCCTTCCAACACCGCCTTGACCGTGCGGATTGTCCTGTTCGGCTTTGTCATATGGCTCGTTCCGTTCCTGGCCGGCTGGGGCATGGTCGATGAGACCGGCCAGTTCACAATGGAGGTCTCCACCGCCAAGACCATCTTCATGCTGATCGGCGCGGTGTTGGGCGCGTATCTGATCGTGCGCCTGTTCCGGCTCATCGACCGCGACTATTGGCGTTGGGCTTGGACGATCGGCATCGTGTGGATGGGGATAAGCTGGGTGCTCGACATCGCCGTCCTGCTGCCCTTGTCGGGTGAAACGATCGGCGAATGGTTCGCGGCCACCGGCGCGCGCTACTTCACGATCCTGATCATGGCGCTGTTGGCGGCGGCGGTTGCCACCGGGCGGGCCAGCGGCTCGCAGCAGTAGCACACTAGCTGCGCTGCTTCTTCGGATTGTAGCCCTCGTTCTCCTCGATCACGCCGTAGATATACTGCAGCGCGGAGACGTATTTGTTGCGTGGCGGGCGAATGCCGACGGCCTCGACGATGTCCGAGGCGAAATGGTTGCAATTGTAAGTGAACAACGAATAGGCCGGCTTGTCGGAATGAGCCTGCTGGACGCGCTGTAGCAGCTTCTCATAGCCTTCCGCCGATAGCGAAACCCGGTAGGCGGCGATCGGCTTGATACGGCAATCATCCGGCACCGGCCCCAGCACGCCGGGCATCGGCACGGCGCTGGCAATAGCTGCCCCGCCATAGCCGCCCACCGGCGACAGCATCACCACATGCTCGTCGATCGGATTGCCGTCGGGACCCAGCCGGCCATAGGCGATGTAGGTGTGGCCCACGGGCAAGAGCGGCGTATGACGCAGCCGCATCTCCAGATAGTAGGGATGGCCGGCGGTGATCCGTTGCGCGTCAAGCTTGTCGGGCTGGGTAGCCCAGCCGCCTTCGCACACCGAGTGCTTGATCTGCGGATAGAGCATGGTGATGCGCTGTTCGGCCAGGAATTCGCGATCGGCCAGGCTCAGATTCTGTGAATCGTCGGCCGGCAGTGCATAGGCCGCCTGCTGGGCCGCCACATCGCGGTCCAGCGCTGCCAGAACGGCGCCGTCGTCTAGGGAGGCGACGCGCGTGCCTTCGCCCTGTTGGGACTGCTGGCGCACGAAAGTGCCGTCGATGTTCATCGCCTGCATGCCGTCGGAACCGATGCCTTCGCCGGCGCCGGCCTGGGTCGGATCGGAGCTGGCATAGCCGTTGGCGGACGCGGCGACGAGATTTCGGGCGGACGGTTGGGTGGGGCCGAACGCATCGCCCGCACCGTCTGCGGCCGGTTGGCCCGCGAGCGCCGAGGCCGGCTGATGGGTGGATTGCGCCAGTTGCGGCTCGGCCACATCGAGGCTTGACGTCATCAGCGGGTCTGTCGGCGAACTGCCACCCGAAGACATGCAGCCGGCCAGCGGCACCGCTAGCACAATGGCGAGCGCCGCCGGGCGAACCGGCAGCTTATCGGTCTTGTTGCGGCGATTGCGGTTCATGGTCGTACCCACCGGGGACTATAAGCACACCAAGGCACGCAAAACAAAGCAGAATTGTGTTAAGGGATCGGTAACCAGCCGCGTTGGCGTCGAATGGTTAATCAACTTTACGCGACCCTTCTGCAGGCCACCTGCGGCCAATTACGCGCCCACTTGCGCCGCCTCGACTTAGGCGACCGCCGCGCCGCCCTGGACGATGCCCTTTTCTTCCAGATGGGACTGCAATTCGCCGCTCTGAAACATCTCGCGCACGATGTCGCAGCCGCCGACGAATTCGCCCTTCACATAGAGCTGCGGCACGGTGGGCCACTGGGTGTAGTCCTTGATGCCCTGGCGCAGATCGTCGTCGGCCAGCACGTTATGGCCCTTATAGTCGACGCCCAGATAATCCAGGATCTGCACGACCTGGGAGGAAAATCCACATTGCGGGAAGTCCGGCGTTCCCTTCATGAACAGAACGACCGGGTTGGATTTCACTTCCGCTTCGATGAACTCGCTGATCGCGCTCATAATGTGTCCTTCTCCATACGCCGATGCGTCTTTGGCTGCCAAAGCCGCCTTCGCGGCATCAAAAGACGATCCAGCCCGCCAGTGCAAGCCAAAAACACGCCGTCGCAATGCCGATCCAGAACAGCCGGTCGGTCCAGAACGGCTTGTTCAGAATGCGTGGAACTTGCTCAAGCCCACTGGTTTGTCGTCGCTCGTCCACCGCGGCAGCGGCTAGTCCGGCGCGCTGGTCTGCAACGCCAGCGCGTGTAGCGCTTCGCCCATATTGTCCTGCAGCGCCTGGTAGATCATCTGGTGCTGCTGGACCCGGCTCTTGCCGCGGAACTGCTCGGAGACCACTTCTGCAGCATAATGATCGCCGTCGCCGGCCAGATCGCGAATGGTGATCGTGGCGTCGGGAAGCGCTTGGCGGATCAGCCGTTCGATTTCGCCCGCGTCCATCGGCATGGCCAACTCCTCGTTCGCCAGGCCTCCTCTATCCGGCTCCCGGCCGGGACATGAACGTGGGAAACCAGGCTTCGTGGGCCTGTCTGAGTTCGCTTACAGATATGGAGACATGCGGGCCGATCGTCAATGTGTCGCCACCGATCGTGCCCAGCCTTGTGAATGAAACGCCCGAGCCTTCCGCATTGGCGGCGAACATGTCGGCCCATTCGCCGGGCACGGTCATCAGGTATCGGGCTTGGTCTTCGCCGAACAGCGCGGCATGAGCGAAGTCGCTTTCCAGCTCCAGTCGCGCGCCCAGTCCACATGCCATGCAAAGCTCGGCCAGCGCCACCGCCAGCCCGCCGTCGGACAGGTCATGACAGGCCGTCGCATAGCCGGAGCGGATGGCCGCGCGAACAAAGTCGCCACGCGCCTTCTCCATCAGCAGATCGACCGGCGGCGGCGGTCCGTCCTCGCGCCCGGCGCACTGGCGCAGCCACGCCGATTGGCCCAGATGGGTGCCCGCCGAACCGATCAGGAAGACCGCGTCGCCGGCCTGCGCGCCGCCGATCGTACACAGGGTCGAGTGATCTGGGATGAGCCCGACGCCGCCGATCGCCGGAGTGGGCGGGATCGCGCGGCCGTTGGTCTCGTTGTAGAGCGACACGTTGCCGGAGACGATCGGCATCGACAGCGCCTGGCAGGCCTCGCCGATGCCCTCGATCGCCCGCACCAGCTGGCCCATGATTTCGGCTCGCTCGGGATTACCGAAATTGAGATTGTCGGTAGCCGCCAGCGGCTCGGCGCCCACGGCGGTCAGGTTGCGATAGACTTCGGCGACCGCCTGCTTGCCGCCCTCGAACGGGTCGGCCTCGCAATAGCGCGGAGTGACATCGACGGCGAACGCCAGCGCCTTGCCGGTGTCGTTGCCATCGGCATCGCAGATGCGCACCACGCCGGCATCGCCGCCGGGAACCTGCAGCGTGTTGGCCTGGATCAAGCTGTCATATTGTTCGAACACCCAGCGCCGCGAGCACAGATCGGGCGAGCCGAGCAATCGCAACAGGTCGGCGTTCGCGTCAGTGGTGTCTTCGACATCGTGGGGCTCGAGCTGCGCCTGTGGGTTCGCCACCACGTACGGGCGATCATATTCCGGCGCTTCGTCGCCCAGATCGCGGATCGGCAGGTTGGCGACCTCATCGCCGCCGTGCAGGATGCGGAAGCGCTGATCGTCGGTGGTGCGCCCGATCACGGCGAAGTCGAGCCCCCATTTCTCGAAGATCGCCTTGGCCGTGTCCTCGCCGTCCGGGCGCAGCACCATCAGCATACGTTCCTGGCTTTCCGACAGCATCATCTCATAGGCGCTCATGGCCTCCTCGCGCACAGGCACAAGGTCAAGATTCAATTCGATGCCAAGACCGCCCTTGGCGCCCATCTCCACGGCCGAGCAGGTGAGCCCCGCCGCGCCCATGTCCTGGATGGCGATCACCGCGCCGGCGTCCATCAGTTCCAGGCAGGCCTCCAGCAGGCATTTTTCGGTGAAAGGATCGCCCACCTGAACGGTGGGGCGCTTTGCGTCCACATCGTCGCCGAACTCGGCCGAGGCCATGGTGGCGCCGCCGACCCCGTCGCGGCCGGTTTTCGCTCCCAGATAGACCACCGGCAGGCCGACGCCCTCGGCTTTCGAATAGAAGATTGCGTCGGATCGGGCGATGCCGGCGGCGAATGCGTTGACCAGAATGTTGCCGTTGTAGCGGGGGTGGAAGTTCACCTCGCCGCCCACCGTGGGCACGCCGAACGAATTGCCATAGCCTGCGATGCCGGCGACGACGCCGTCGACCAGGTGGCGGGTCTTGGGATGATCCGGCGCGCCGAAGCGCAGCGCGTTCATCGCCGCGACCGGGCGCGCGCCCATGGTGAACACGTCGCGCAGAATGCCGCCCACGCCGGTCGCCGCGCCCTGATAGGGCTCGATGAAGGAGGGGTGGTTGTGGCTTTCCATCTTGAAGACGACGGCGAGCCCGTCGCCGATATCAACCACGCCGGCGTTCTCTCCGGGACCTTGGATCACGCTCGGTCCCTGCGTGGGCAGGGTGCGCAGCCACTTCTTGGAAGATTTGTACGAGCAGTGCTCGTTCCACATCGCCGACCAGATGCCCAGTTCGGTGAGCGTCGGCTCGCGGCCGGTCAGTTCGACGATGCGGGCGTATTCGGTCTCCGTGAGGCCATGATCGGCAGCCAGGTCAGCCGTGACGGGCAGCGGGTTGGCCATCGGCTCAACCCTCGCAGCCGGCCTGGCCCGTCGACCAGCGGGCGATATCGCCGGCGATGCCCGCACCGGCGGGCTGCGACAGCAGCGGGCCGAACGCCTGGACCCGCGTCAGACCGCCCGCCGCAGCGCTGGAGCCGTCCTCGGCCTGGATTACCAGGTGCGGCAGCCCGCCGGGATCGGATCTGGGCACCAGCAGCAGCCGGGGTCGCCCGGCCGCCGAATTGGTCTCGTCCGCCAAACGATAGGATCGGAATGCAGCGGCGCCGGAGGCGAACCAGCACTCAAGGGCGTTTGCCGCCATCGCCGCCATAACGGTATCCGGCTGTTCCTCGACGTTGAGGCTCAAGACCTGGACCGGCGTTCCCGACTGGCAGCCGGCGAGCGACAGGATCACGGTCAGGGCTGGCAAGGCAAGCTTCATCGCCGGCTACGCCGCCGCTTGGGCGGTGAGGCCCAGCGCCGCTTCGAACAACGGCCGTCCGTCCGCGCCGCCATGGGCCGGCTCAATGCGGTTTTCGGGGTGCGGCATCATGCCCAGCACGTTGCCGGCTTCGTTGACGATGCCGGCGATGTCGTTCACCGAGCCGTTCGGATTGGTGCCTTGGGCGTAGCGTAAAACGACCCGACCGCCGTCTTCCAGCCGCTTGATCGTGTCGGCGTCGGCGAAATAGTTGCCGTCATGGTGCGCTACCGGACAGGTGAAAACCTGGCCGCGCGCGTAGCCGCTGGTGAACACGGTGTTCGCGTTCGTCACTTCCAGCTTCACCTGGCGGCAGACGAATTTCAGCCCGCCATTGCGCATCAGCGCGCCGGGCAGCAGGCCGGCCTCGGTCAGAATCTGAAAGCCGTTGCAAACGCCCAGGACCGGCACGCCCTCGTTGGCCCGTCTGATGATCGCCGCCATCACCGGCGAGCGCGCGGCAATCGCTCCGGCGCGCAGATAATCGCCGTAGGAAAACCCGCCCGGAACGATGATGAGGTCGGTGGGCGGGATGTCGGCCTCGGTGTGCCAGACCAGGCGTGGCGCGGCTCCGGCGATCTTGGTCAGCGCCGCGATCATGTCGCGATCGCGGTTGGAGCCGGGGAACAGGATGACGGTGGCGGTCATCGGCCGATATCCGATCTGTCGAGAAGCCTATCGCTCGGCCAATGCCAGGCGTAAACCGAGAAACCCAAACGCGGCGGCAAAACTGCGCTTCATCCATTTCACCACCAGCGGTCGCGCGATGACGTAGTCTCGCGCCAGCGAGGCGCACGCGCCGTACCCGACAAACACGATAAACGTCATCCCCATGAACACACCCGCCAGCGTGAACATGGTCGACGTCGCGCCCGCCTGGCCGGCGTCCAGGAACTGCGGGAGGAAGGCGAGAAAGAACAGCGAAAGCTTCGGATTGAGAACGTTGATGAGCATACCGTTGATCGCCGTTTTCGTCAGCGAGATCGGTTTCTCCTCCCCATGCACGTCCAGTGTCCCGCCATCACGCAGAATGCTCCAAGCCAGATAGAGCAGGTAGGCGACGCCAGCATATTTGACGAGTTGAAACGCCAGTGCGCTGGTGTGGAAAACCGCCGCCAGGCCGACGATGCTCGCCAGCGCCGCCGGCACTATACCCAACGTGCATCCGAACGCGGCGGCCACGCTTGGCCGCAGACCGCGCCCCATGGCGACCGCAAGCGTGTAGAGCACGCCGGTGCCGGGCAACAGGATCACGATCAGGGACGTGGTCAGAAATTCAACACTCATTCAACTTGGTCTCCCAACTCAAAATCGGCGAACCCGCGGGCAGGCCCTCAAACCACCTCCACCGCGTAGTCCTCGATCACCGTGTTGGCGAGCAGCTTTTCGCACATCTCGTTCAGCCGGGCTTCGGCCGCACCCCTGTCCTTGGCGTCGATCTCGATGTCGAACACCTTGCCTTGGCGCACCGAGGCGACGCCGTCGAAGCCCAGCCCGGCAAGTCCGCTCTCGATCGCCTTGCCCTGGGGGTCGAGGACGCCTTGCTTCAGGGTCACGGTGACGCGCGCGGTGACCATCGCCTTCAACTCTTGTCGGATTTGACCAGCACCGGGCCGGCGCCGCGCGGCGGTTCGTTCTCGTTGAGGATGCCGAGGCGCGTGGCGACCTCGCGATAGGCGGCCAGCAGCCCGCCCATGTCGCGCCGGAATCGATCCTTGTCGAGCTTTTCCTGGGTGGCGATGTCCCAAAGCCGGCAGGAATCGGGCGAAATCTCGTCGGCGACGACAATGCGCATCATGTCGTTCTCGTACAGCCGGCCCAGCTCGATCTTCAGATCGACCAACTGGATGCCGACGCCCAGGAACAGGCCGGACAGGAAGTCGTTGACCCGGATCGCCAGCGCCATCATGTCATCGATCTCGGCCGGGTTGGCCCAGCCGAAGGCGGTGATGTGCTCTTCCGACACCATCGGATCGTCCAGATCGTCGGCCTTGTAGTAGAATTCGATGATCGAGCGTGGCAGCACCTCGCCTTCCTCGATGCCGAGGCGTTCGCACAGCGAGCCGGCGGCCACGTTGCGCACCACCACCTCGATCGGGATGATCTCCACCTCCTTGATCAACTGCTCGCGCATGTTAACCCGCTTGATGAAGTGGGTGGGGATGCCCATCCGGTTGAGCCGGGCGAAGATGTACTCGGAGATGCGGTTGTTGAGCACGCCCTTGCCCTCGACCACCTCGTGCTTCTTCTTGTTGAAGGCAGTCGCGTCGTCCTTGAAAAACTGGATCAGCGTGCCGGGCTCGGGGCCCTCATAGATAATCTTGGCCTTGCCTTCATAGATGCGGCGGCGTCTGCTCATTGGGCGTTTCCGGAAGCGTTTCGTTTCCATGCAATGATGGCCGCGCCGGGAATCGGGCGGGGTTCTGCGTCCGCCGCCAACCTACTGCACCGATGGGCGAACCACAACAAGATCGCCCGCTTATTCGCCGATGCGGGCACGATGTTCACACCTTGCGCCGGCGCAGCCACCGAAAGTGCTTTAAACCACGGGCCAGCAGCCTATATTGGGGACACAGCGTCACCATGTTCCGGCCAGTTTGCGGAGGTCCTTGATGAGCGGAATTGAAGAGCGCGGCGATGCTTTCGAGAAGAAGTTCGCCCACGACGAGGAACTGCGCTTCAAAGCGGAAGCCCGGCGCAACAAGCTGCTGGGGCTTTGGGCCGCCGACAAGCTCGGCAAATCTGGCGAGGACGCCGACGAATACGCCAAGGAAGTGATCCGCTCCGACTTCGAAGAGCCGGGCGATGAAGACGTGTTCCGCAAGGTGCGGGCCGATTTCGACGCTGCTCAAGTTGATCAGTCCGACCATCAGATTCGTCGCACGATGGAAGAACTGATGGCCGAGGCGGTCGAGCAGATCAAAAACGAAGGTTAGCCGAGCCCGCTTGCCGCACGCCCTTGCACCGCTAAAGCCGGGCCAGGAATTTCGACAACACCATCAAACCCTCCGGCCACGGACCGTGGCCGGACGCCGGTTCGATGTGGCCGGATTGGCCCGCGTCGACCAGCAGGGAGCCCCATGCGGCGGCCATTTCCTCGGCCTGCTCGTAGCTGCAGAAGGGGTCGTTGCGGCTGGCCACTGTGATCGACGGGAAGGTCAGCGGCTCGCGCGAATAGGGACCGAAGGTCAGCAGATGGCGCGGCCTGATGGCCGGGTTTTCCACATCGGGCGGAGCGACGAAGAACGCGCCGGCGATCGGCACCTGGAAGGCCGGGGCGGCGTGGACGATCACTTGGGCGCCGATGGAATGACCAATAAAAATAACGGGTTTAGTTGACTTATTAACCTCTTTGATGAGGTTGGACTTCCAATCCTCGAACACCGGCTTGTGCCAGTCGCCCATCTCCACGCGCCGCGCGGTTGACAGATTGTTCTGCCAGCGGCTCTGCCAGTGGTCGGGGCCGGAACCCTTGTAGCCCGGCACGATCAGCAGTTCGGCCTGTTTGATCTTCATGGGCGAACCGCTAGCGTTGTTTGGCTTGGCCGACAAGAGCTATCGTGTGATACAATCTATAATTGTATCCCCATGATTCTTCGTGCATTTCTTGCTGTTGTTTTGGCGTCCACGATATCAGCCGAACTTTCGGCACAGCCGTACGCATGCGGGACGAAGTATTGCACCCAGATGACCGACTGCGCGGAAGCGTATTTTCACTTCGAGGTCTGCGGTGAAAGCGAGCGTGACGGCGATGATGACGGCATCCCCTGCGAAAACGTGTGCGGCAAAACGTTGGCAACGATGCGTGCCCGACTTAAGGCGCAGGGTTACGACCCGGCCGGGCGACGTGCAACGCCATCACCACAGAGCTTCTCCTGTACGCCGCTGAAGACCTGTAGGCAAATGACAAGCTGTGCCGAAGCCAGATTTCAACTGAACCAATGTGGCCACCGACGCCTTGATCACAATCGCGATGGCATTCCTTGCAACGATCTTTGCCGTTAGGTCAGGGAAGGGCCGTTTTTCTAATATTTTTCAAAGTTAAATCAAACAAAAATGGATAGATATAGGAAAAATCTTATAGTTGTATCTGTGCTGATGGTTCCTCCCAAGAAACGGGCGGATCAGATGGCGCTGCAACGCGATTCATCAGATACGGAGAGTTCCCATGAAGAAATTTTTGCTTGCGGGTGCCGCTTTTGCGGTCATTTCAAACAGCGCGTTCGCCGACTCCCACTTGACAATGGACGAATCCGGACTGCTGTCGGTGGCCAGCACGTGGCAGAACCAGGCGGGATCGGCCATGACGATCTCTATTGGGCCTAACGGCTGGGTTTCCGGGCGGTATGTGAACGCGGAGACCGATTTCGGCTGTGTCGGTGGACCGGGCTTCCCGCTGATGGGCTGGTATCTGGAAGGCACCATCTCGTTCACCGTGATTTGGAAAAACATCAGCCAAAGCTGCCATTCGATGACCGGCTGGACCGGCTATTTGACGACCAATGGCACGGATTTGCAGTTCAAGACCCAATGGAATCTGGCCGAACCGACGGGGGACGGGTTTCAGATCCTGAGCGGGTCGGATGTCTTCACCTATGTCCACAGCGCCAAGCTGATGGCGCCCGCGGCCAAGTAGGCGTCGTGGCCAATCAGCCGGCGCCGAACACCCGCTCGAAGATGGTGTCGACGTGTTTGGTGTGGTGAGCGAGATCGAACAGGTTCTCCAGGGCTTCACGGTCTAGCGCGGCGGCGACATCTTTATCTGCGGCAAGGGCATCGAGAAAATCCTCGCCGTCCTCCCAGGCAGCCATGGCGTTACGCTGGACCAGCTGGTAGGCGTCCTCGCGCGAAACGCCAGCCTGGGTGAGTGCCAATAGCACGCGCTGGGAATGGATCAGGCCGCGCGAGCGCTCCAGGTTGGCGGCCATCGCCTGCGGATAAACCACCAGGTTCTCGATGACGCCGGCCAGGCGGGCAAGCGCGAAATCCAGGGTCACTGTGGCGTCGGGGCCGATCATCCGCTCGACCGAGGAGTGCGAGATGTCGCGCTCGTGCCACAGGGCGACGTTCTCCATGGCGGGCAGGGCGTAGGCGCGCACCATGCGGGCCAGCCCGGTCAGGTTTTCGGTCAAGACCGGATTGCGCTTGTGCGGCATCGCCGAGGAGCCCTTCTGGCCGGCGGAGAAGAATTCTTCCGCTTCGCCCAGCTCGGTGCGCTGCAGATGGCGAATTTCGGTGGCCAGGCGTTCCACCGACGAGGCGATGACGGCGAGGGTGGCGAAGAACATGGCGTGGCGGTCGCGCGGGATGACCTGGGTGGAAACCGGCTCGGCGTTGAGCCCCATCTTATCGGCCACATGGGCCTCGACGTGCGGATCGACATTGGCGAACGTGCCCACCGCGCCCGAAATCGCGCAGGTGGCAATCTCATCGCGGGCCGCCTTGAGTCGGTCCCTGGCGCGATCGAATTCCGCCCACGCATAGGCGAGTTTGAGGCCGAAGGTCGTCGGTTCGGCATGGATGCCGTGGGAGCGGCCGATGGTGATGGTGTGCTTGTGCTCAAAGGCTCGGGCCTTGAGCGCGTCGAGCAGCCGGTCGAGATCGGCGGCCAGCAGGTCGGCGGCGCGCGCCAACTGCACCGACAGGCAGGTGTCCAGGATATCGGAGGACGTCATGCCCTGATGTACGAAGCGGGCGTCGGGCCCGACGATCTCGGCCAGATGGGTCAGAAAGGCTATGACGTCGTGCTTGGTTTCACGCTCGATGGCGTCGATGCGGGCGACGTCGAAGCGCGCCTTGCCGCCTTTTTCCCAGATCGTTTTCGCCGCGGCCTTCGGGATAACGCCCAGTTCGGCCATGGCGTCGCAGGCATGGGCTTCGATCTCGAACCAGATGCGGAATTTGGTTTCAGGTGACCAGATGTCCACCATTTCGGGGCGGGAATAGCGCGGGATCATCGGCGGGCTTCTCGGCTGCTGAACGCGCCGGCTGTAGCAGAGCGAAAGTTAGGATACAACCGAGTGGTCGGATGACCGTGGAACTGCAGCACCATGGTCAACTCAAACACCGCTCTGCCGGCGGACCGCACGTCCCGACAGCCGCTGTTGCGCCAATCGCTTCCAAGCTCGCCCCAAACATGTAGGCATTCGGCAACGGATTCGATAGGACAGCCACGGGGCGCGATTTCGCGCCGAGACACTATCCAAATCGTGATCACGGATGCGCCGCAACGCTATATCATGAACAAATCAGTGAAACGGGCTTTGGTTGTCATCGCAATATTGTTCTCGCTGAATCTCATTAAGACGGCGATATATACCGATTTGTGTTCGGACAACGAGCTTCTGAAAATAGACAATCCCGATACCGAGTTTCAGGAGTGCGGTTTCATTTTCCACTTCTTCAATTTCGGGGTTTGAATCACAGCTTGTTTGCGGCGGGCCCGGTTGGAACAATCTACCGTAGTTGGATTGGTCAAACCTGGGATGCCGCGGTCCGACGCCGCTAGAACCTTCCCGTCACTGCCAGGAACCGCCCGTTCGGCCCTTCGAAGCCGATCGTCTCCATCAGGATCACCACCGCGACAACGGGATCGCCGGCCGGCGGATAGTAGGTGACGATGTCGGCCAGCCTATAGTCCAGCGGGCAGTTGCGGCTCGACAGGATCGCCGTGTCGGAGTGCATCACCGTGGTCTGCCCGCCGGGTGCTGCGTCGATACGGATAAGTTCGAAGCCGCGCACATCGCCATATTCCTGGCAGCTTTCGGGCACCGGCAGCCATTTCCTGGAGATGCGAAACTCGATGCGTTCGGCCGTCGGCGGCACGAAATGGCGTGGCCGCGCCACCATTCGATAAGGGTTGTCGACGACCTCGGTCGACCGGTTGGTGGCGGCGACCAGACCGGGTTCGCTGATGGTCGTCAGCACCCCGGCAGCAACCGCCCGCGTCGCCTCGCGAGCCTGGGCGAGCGTTGCATTCTCGTCTTGCAGAACCGCCCGGAACGGGCTGCCCGCGGTCCAGGTGTCGGTGGCGGTATCGATGACGTAGATGTTGGAATAGGGGAATCCGGAGCCGTCCTGGACGCCATGTTCCTCAAACGCGAACAGACCGCCGTCAGGCGAAAAACCGATGATGTCGCGTTCGGCGAAATCGCCGGCGACGGCCGGCCCGGCCGCAAACGAAAGCCATGCCAGCAAAACCCAGACAGTCTTTCGCATGGAAGCCTCCGCGGTTGATCCTTAATGCCGGAGCCTACCTTAGCCAAACGCGATCATCGCGGAAACCGGTCACGATAGGCGGGAAACAACCCGTTTTGTGCCGGTTTCGCCTCATAGACGCCGCGGGCGATGGCGCGCGTCAGTGTCGAGGCGGCGAACGCGCTCAGGTCGATCCAGTCGTCCATTGTCGGCGTGATCCCGCTTGCGCCGGTGGCAAGCGCGAACACCAGGTCTCCGTCCAATGGGCTGTGGGCGGGCCAGATGGCTCGCGCGATTCCGTCATGGGCGGCGACCGCCAGCCGTTTGACTTGCGACTTGGTGAGCACCGCGTCGGTGGCGACGACCGCGATGGTGGTGTTGGCGCCGGGTTCGAGCGCGCCGCGGAACTTGATGTTGAGATCGGTGGCGTCGGCGGGCAGGGGCGAGGGCAGGCCGAGCGCACCGAACTCGCCGTCGATTTCAAACGGTGCCGCCCAGAGGTGCTCTGTGTGCGCCACCAGCGGGCTGCCTATCGCATTGACCGCGACCAGCGCCCCCATCGTCATGCCGTTGGCCAGCTTCGCCGACGCCGAGCCCAGCCCGCCCAGCAGGTCGGCGACCAGCGCGCCCTTGCCGGCGCCGACGCTGCCCAGTTCGAAGTCGCGCGTCGCGTTTCGCGCCGCCTCGAAACCCAGCTCGCGATAGGGCGGATAGCGGCCCCAGTCCTTGTCGCCGCCATTTGCCAGGTCAAACAGGATGGCGCCGGGAACCAGCGGGATGGTCTGACCGGCGAGCTTGAAGCCGCGCCCGGCCTCGCGCAGGAATGCCTGGATGCCGCCGGCCGTGTCGAGACCGAACGCCGAGCCGCCCGACAACGCCAACGCGTCGATCTGTTCCACCGTGTTCTCGGGCGCCAGAAGCTCGGTGTCGCGGGTGCCCGGCGCGCCGCCCATCACATGGACGGCGGCGGTGGTGGGCTGATCGCAAACGAGCGCGGTGACGCCCGTGTTGACCTTTTCGCCTTCCGCGTTGCCGACTGAAATCCCGCCAACGTCGGTGATCAGGTTGCGGTCGCCGGGCTTGATCGTCGCATCTGCCATGGTCGTTGGGTCCTATTGCACGTCTTCGTCGACCGGCGCGAAGCCTTCGCCGTTCCAGCGGAACAGGCGGTAGGTGTCGGCCGTGTTGCGCCCGTCGGCGTCGAACGTCACCGTCCCGAGCACGGTCTGTGCCGACCAGCCTGCAGAAAAACCGCCGCCTGCGAACACATTGGTGGCCAGCGCCTCTGCGACGACCTGCATGGCTGCGAAACCCAGCAGCAAATAGGGCTCCGGCTCCAGGCCGCGCTCGGCCAGCGTGTCGAGCATCGGCTCGACCGAGGCCAGCCGCTCCGGCTCCGGCTGCATGATCGCCAGAAGCCCTACCGGAATGGTCTCCGCTTCTTCCAGATAAGGCAGGATCGAGACCGCTTCTCCGGTGGCGATCTCGATATTGGGGCCGAACTCCAGCATGTTGCGACCCACCAGGGCCACGTCCTGGGCGCTGGCCGCCAGGTAGACCGCCTCGACGCCGGAACGCTGCAGGCGGCGGATCAGGCCCGCCTGCGTCGACTGGGCCGGGCGGAAATTGTCCACGAACTGCGGCGGCAGATTGGCCTGCTCCATCATCGCGCGGAACTCGTCGGCCAGATTGCGCCCGTAGACCGTGCCGTCGTCGACTATGGCATAGGGTGTCGTCGCCCACCGCCGCGACAGAATGCGAAAGGCCGCCTGCGGGGCCTCGTCGTCGCCGGGAGACATGCGCCACAGGTTCCATTCCTCGCGTTCGCGATCCTCGATCAGCCGCACCGAACGGGCGCCTGCGACCAGCAGCGGAATACCGCTTTCGCGCAGCATATCGGCCGCGGTGGTCGCCGCGTCATTGCACAAAAATCCTGTGATCATGACGACGCCGGCATCGCGCAGGTCTTCGGCCGCCAATCCGGCCAGGTCCGCGTCGCAACCGTCGTCGCTGGGCAGCAGCTCGACGCCGCGCGCGCCTTCATGCAGCTCGACTGCCAGACGCGCACCGGCAAGGAACTGCCGGCCGAGGGCGGCCGCATTGCCGCTCAGCGGAAGCGAAAGGCCGAGCTTGACCGGCTGGGCATGGGTAGGCAGGGCGGCGGCCAGCGCAATCGCCAGTGCGATGACTGCGGTTCGCATCGGTCCCAAACCTGTGCCGCGAATGCGCATAGCTGTAAGCAAAATCGGCCTGCTGGTGCTGCTGGAAGATGGGATGGAGATGGCGAGTCTCAATAGCAATCGCACCGCCCGCGCACAACGGCAATGGCGGTCTTGCCGTTGTAAGCCAAACATGCTCATTGTGCGCGCATGTCGACACGGCGACCATCCGCTTCATTTCCCGATACGATTGACGACGCGCTGGCACTGCTGGCGACCGGCGGCTATGTGGCCGACCGGGCGCTGGCGACGGTTCTGTTCCTGAGCCTGCGCATGGGTCGGCCGCTGTTCCTGGAGGGCGAGGCCGGGGTCGGCAAGACCGAGATCGCCAAAGTGCTGGCAAGCGCGCTGGGCCGCCGCCTCATCCGCCTGCAATGCTATGAGGGGCTCGACGTTTCTTCGGCCGTCTACGAATGGAACTACGCCGCGCAGATGATCGAGATCCGCATGCGCGAAGCGGCGGGAGACGTCGATCGCGGCAAGCTGGAAAAGAACATCTTCTCAGACCGTTTCCTGATCCGCCGGCCGCTGTTGCAGGCGTTGGAGGCGGACGAAGCCGGTGCGCCGGTGCTGCTGATCGACGAGCTCGACCGCACCGATGAAGCCTTCGAGGCGTTCCTGCTGGAAGTGCTGTCCGATTTCCAGGTGACCATCCCCGAACTGGGCACGATCAAGGCCGCCGAGCCGCCCATCGTGGTCATCACCACCAACAGAACCCGCGAAATCCACGACGCGCTCAAGCGCCGCTGCTTATACCACTGGGTGGATTATCCCGATGCGGAGCGCGAATTGCGCATCCTGGCCGCCAAGGTGCCCGACGCCGGGCCGCAATTGTCCGCCGAGATCGTCGCCTTTGTGCAGAAGCTGCGCGCCCAGCCGGAACTGTTCAAGGCGCCGGGCGTTGCCGAGACGTTGGACTGGGCTACCGCGCTTATAGAAATGGACAAGCTGGCGCTCGATCCGGCCACCGTTTCCGACACCATCGGCGTGCTGCTGAAATATCAGGACGACATCGCGGCGATCGAGGCCGGACCGGGCAAAAAGATGCTCGATGAGGTCAAGGCCGAGCTGGTCGCTTCGTAGAATGCGATGAACCCCGGCCATCAAGACGATCAGCCCGGCCCGGCCTCCGCCGCCAACGGTGGCAGGCTCGCCGACAACATTCTGTACTTCGCCCGCACCCTGCGCGGCGCGGGCCTGAGGGTCGGACCGGCGGCCGTGGTCGAGGCGGTGCGCGCAGTGGGGCTGGCCGGCATCACCCGGCGCGAGGATTTCTACTGGACATTGCATTCCACCTTCGTCTCGCGACACGAGGACCACCCGGTTTTTCACGAAGCCTTCGCCCTGTTCTGGCGGCCGCGCGAACTGGTCGAGAAGATGCTGCAGATGTTCTCGCCGATGGCCGATCCGCGCGAGCGCGAGGACGAGCGCCGGGCCGGCCAGACCAGGGTCTCGCAATCGTTGTTTGCCGACCGGGAGGATCGCCGCGAGCCGGACCTGCAACGCCTTGAGATCGACGCCGTCCTGACCGCCTCCGAGCGCGAAGTCTTGCATAGTAAGGACTTCGCGCAGATGAGCGCGGATGAGCTGGCCGCCGCGCGCCGCGCCATCGCCCGCCTGGTGCTGCCGGTCGAGGCGGTCAAGACCCGCCGTTTCGAGCCGACGTCGAAAATCGCCAGGATCGACGCGCGCCGCATGCTCGGCCACGCCACGCGGACCGGCGGCGATCTGGTGATCCCGAAATTCCGCCGCCGCCGCACCATTCACCCGCCGATCGTGGTGCTCGCCGACATATCCGGTTCGATGGCGCAGTATTCGCGCATGTTCCTGCATTTCCTGCACGCGCTGACGGAAGATCGCCGCCGGGTGCACACCTTCCTGTTCGGCACCCGGCTCACGAACGTGACCCGGCAGTTGCGCATGCGGGACCCGGATGAGGCGATCGAACTGTGTTCGCACGCGGTGGAAGACTGGTCGGGCGGCACCCGGGTCGGGGCGACGCTGGGTGAATTCAACCGGCGCTGGGCGCGCCGCGTGTTGGGGCAGGGCGCCATCGTGTTGCTGATGAGCGACGGGCTGGAGCGCGACGGCGATGAGGAACTGGCGCGCGAAATCGACCGGTTGCATCGCTCGTGCCGGCGGCTGATCTGGCTCAACCCGCTGCTGCGTTTCGAAGGTTTCGAGCCACGTGCCGCCGGCGTGCGCGCCATGCTGCCGCATGTGGACGAGTTCCGCCCGATTCACTCGCTGGACGCGATGAGCGATTTGTGCGGGGCACTGGGCAAAGCGAACGCGCGGCAATATGATCCACGCAACTGGATGCAACACCGCGCTGCGTAAGGACAATTCATGTCTGAACCCGACCCGATCACCGATCTGGACGAACTGGCCACCGCCGAACGATGGATGAAGGCGGGCCGAGAGGTCGCGATCGCCACCGTGGTCGAGACCTGGGGTTCGGCGCCGCGGCCGGCCGGCTCGCACCTGGTCATCGACGAACAAGGCAATCTGGCCGGCTCGGTGTCAGGCGGCTGTGTGGAAGGCGCTGTCGTCGCCGAGGCGATGGACGTCATCGAGACCGGTAAGCCGCGCATGCTGGATTTCGGCGTCGCCGACGAGACGGCCTGGGAGGTGGGGCTTTCCTGCGGCGGGCGCATCCGCGTCTACGTGGAGCGGCTCGGGTAGGAATTCCATGGACCCGCATGTGCTCAAAAAGCTCAACTTGGAACGGGCGAGCCGACGCGCGGCGATCGTGCTCACCGATCTGGGCGACGGCCGCGACCGGCTGATCGGCGAAGGCGACGAGGTCGCCGGCGATCTCGGCGAGGCGCTGGCGTCCCGGTTCCGCTCCGGTAAGTCCGGCATCATCGCTCATGGAGAGCGTGAACTGTTCGCCAACGTGCATCTGCCGTCGCCCCGGCTGGCGATCATCGGCGCGGTGCACATCTGTCAGGCGCTCGCGCCGATGGCCAGGCTCGCCGGCTTCGACGTGCGCATCATCGATCCGCGCACCGCCTTCGCCACGCCCGAGCGCTTCGCTGGCTTCGACCTGGCGGCCGACTGGCCCGAAGATGCCCTCAAAAGCCGCCCCCTCGACGCCTACACCGCGCTGGCCGCCATCACTCATGACCCGAAGATCGACGATTTCGCGATTTCCGCGGCGCTGGAGGCCGGATGCTTCTACGTCGGTGCGCTCGGCAGCCGCAAGACCCACGCCAAGCGCGTTGACAGGCTGACCGAGGCCGGTCTGTCAGGCGAGCAGATCGGCCGCATCGATGCGCCGATCGGGCTCGATATCGGCGCAGCCAGCCCCGGAGAGATCGCGGTGGCCATCCTCGCCAAGGTGGTGGAGGCCTTGCGCAGCCGTGGCGAGGTGGGCAACGGATGAAGTTCGGCCCCGTTCCGGTCGGTGAGGCGGAAGGCGCGATCCTGGCCCATTCGCTTCGATTACAGAGCGGCCGCCGGCTGCGCAAAGGCGTCATCCTGGAGCCCGAGATGATCGCCGCCCTGGCGAGCGAAGGCGTCGACGAGATCACCGTAGCGCGACTGGAATCGGGAGACATCGGCGAGGACGAAGCGGCCAGCCGCATCGCAGCCGAGCTTGCGGGAGACCATATACGGGTGGAGGGCGCCGCCACCGGCCGGGTCAATCTGTACGCCACCGCGAACGGCCTGTTCGAAGTCGATGTCGACGCCGTCAACCGGCTCAACCGCATCGATCCGGCGATCACCCTGGCGACCCTCGCCAACCACGCCGACGTGGCGACCGGGCGTATGGTGGCCACTGTCAAGATCATCCCGTATGCGGTCGCCGGCGACAGTGTGGAAGCGGCGGCCACAGAGGCCGGCGCGGGGAAGTTGGCAGTGGCAGCCTACGATCCGCGCGATGTGGCGGTGATCTCGACCACGCTGCCCGCACTGAAGGCCTCGGTCATCGACAAGACCGTCGATCATCTGCAGCGCCGGCTCGATGCATCGGGTTCCAAGCTCGTTGCGGACATCCGGGTGGCGCACGACAGCGCCGCTGTTGCGCAGGCGATAGCGAGCGCGCCGGCCCATGACCTCGTCATCGTCTTCGGCGCGTCGGCTACCAGCGATGCCAACGATGTGGTTCCGGCCGCGATCGAGGAGGCGGGCGGCTCGGTTTCGCGCTTCGGCATGCCGGTCGATCCCGGCAACCTGTTGGTGGTGGGCGAGATCGCCGGTCGCCCGGTGATCGGCGCTCCCGGCTGCGCGCGCAGCCCGGCGGAAAACGGGTTCGACTGGGTCCTGCAACGCATCCTGGCCGACCGGCCGGCCACCGAAGATGACATCGCAAGCATGGGCGTGGGCGGCCTGTTGATGGAGATCGGCTCGCGACCGCGCCCGCGTGAAAGACGCGATGCTGGGGCCGGCAAGGTGGCCGCGATCGTGTTGGCGGCCGGTCAGTCCAGGCGCATGGGCGTGGCCAACAAGCTCTTGGCGAAGCTCGCCGGCGAGGCCCTGGTGCGCCGAATCGCGAGAACGGCGGCCGAAAGCGCCGCTCACCGGGTGATCGTGGTCACCGGCCACGAGGCAGACCGGGTCGGCGGCGAACTGACAGGCCTTGATGTGACCGTGACCCACAACGCCGCCTATGCCGATGGACTTTCCACTTCCCTGGCCTCCGGCATCGCCGCGCTGGGCGATGACGCCGCGGCGGCCGTCATCATGCTCGCCGACATGCCGGCGATCGAGCCGGCGATGATCGACAAGATGATCGCGCGCTGGCGGCAGGCGCCCGCCGGCTCGATCATCGTCGCCACCCACAATGGTAAGCGCGGTAACCCGGTGCTGTGGCCGCGCGAGTATTTCGCCCGGCTTTCGACGATTTCCGGCGATGTGGGCGCTCGAGGCGTTTTGGGAGAGAACCGCGACGCGGTGGTGGAAGTGGAACTCGGCCCGGCGGCGGGCCTCGACCTCGACACGCCTCAGGCAATGGAGGCCGCCGGCGGCAAGCTCGGCGACTAGATCAACCGCAAGCCCTTCAGGCTGGCGTGGCCGTCGCGGGCGATGATGATGTGGTCGACCACCGTGACGCCCAGCGGCGCCAGCGCGTCCATGATCGTCTTCGTCATCTCGATATCGGCAGTCGAGGGAGAGGGGTCGCCCGAGGGGTGATTGTGCACCAGGATGATGGCGGAGGCGAGCAGCTCCAGCGAACGCTTGGCAACCTCGCGTGGATAGACCGGCGTGTGGTCGACGGTGCCGGTCTGCTGCACCTCGTCGGCGATCAACTGGTTCTTCTTGTCCAGGAACAGGATGCGGAACTGTTCCTTCTCCTCGAACGCCATGGCCGCTCGGCAATATTCCAGCACCGCCGACCAGGATGACAGCACCCGCTTGCCGCGCACCGCGCCGCTGGTGAGCCGCACAGCGGCGGCATGAATGAGCTTGAGATCGCCCACCGAGGCTTCGCCCAGGCCCTTGACCGCACCCAGCCGTTGCGGCGAGGCGGCGATCACCTCGGCCAGCGTACCGAACTCATCGATCAGCCGTTTCGCCAGCGGCTTGGTATCGCGCCGGGGAATCGAGCGGAACAGGATCAGTTCGAGTAACTCGTAATCGGCAAGACTGTCGCCGCCGCCACGCCGGAATTTCTCGCGCAGTCGTTCGCGATGACCCAGATAGTGGGGTTGGCCGGCCGCCTGCTCGTCAAGTCCCCGCCCGGTGCCGGATTCGTCCCCTTGCCGCGGTGCGCCCATCGGTCCCTACTTGTCCGTCCGTCGGTTCGGTGTCGGTTTGTGCCCGCCACGGATTGCGACTGCGATGCCGCGATGGGCGTCCGGTCCTGTCGCAGCCCCGATTGTACCTTAGCCGTAAGGCGGCAATGTATAGCCGGCCGGCGAGCGGGTAAATATCTCGCAACCGGTGTCGGTGACCCCGACTGTGTGTTCGAATTGGGCCGACAGCGACCGGTCGCGGGTCACCGCCGTCCAGCCGTCGGACAGGATTTTGACCCCCGGCCGGCCCAGGTTGATCATCGGCTCCACGGTGAAGATCATGCCCGGCTTCAGCTCGATTCCCTCGCCGGGCCGCCCATAGTGCAGGATGTTGGGCGCGTCATGGAACAGACGTCCGACACCGTGGCCACAAAAGTCGCGCACCACCGAGCAGCGCTCCTTCTCCGCAAAGGTCTGGATCGCCGCGCCGATCGCCCCGGTGCGGTTACCCGGCGAGACCGCGTCGATGCCGCGCATCATCGCGTGATAGGTCACCTCGATCAGCCGCTCGGCGGCCCGCTTGACCGGCCCGACCGTGTACATGCGGCTGGAATCGCCGTGCCAGCCATCGAGCACGAAGGTGACGTCGATGTTGAGGATGTCGCCTTCGCGCAGCGGCTTGTCCGAGGGGATGCCGTGGCAGACTACATGGTTGATCGAGGTGCAGCAGGATTTGCGATAGCCGCGATAGTTGAGCGTCGCGGGAACCGCGCCACGGTCGCGTCCGTAGGCATAGATGAAGTCGTCGATCATCTGGGTGGTGGCGCCCGGGTGCGCCAGCGCGGCGACCTCGTCCAGACATGCGGCGGTGAGCTGGCAGGCCGCGCGCATGCCGTCGAAGTCGGCTCCCTGGTCGTAGAGCTTGATGATGCCGGTATTGCGTGCGGGAGCGTCAGCGGCAGCGATGTAGCTGTTCATCAAAGCAAACCCTCCCTCGTTCTATGGGTTGTTGTGTCCGCACGCGGCCTCGGCGATCGGGACCAGTTCCTGGGCGACGATTTCTTCTATCGAAACTTTGCACCGAATGGCGAAGGCTTCAACCCCCGCGGACAGCGCCTGGTCGAATGCCGCGCCATAGCCCGGATCGATGTCGCGGGCCAGCGAAAACCGGTCCCCGTCAGCGCGCTGGATGACGAACAGCATGACAGCTCTGTGACCGGATTGCGCCATATCTGCGAGCTCGCGAAGGTGTTTGGCGCCGCGCTCGGTCACGCAGTCCGGAAACTCGAAATGTCCGGCCTCGCGCAGCATGTGGACGTTCTTGACCTCGATATAGGTGTCGGCGATGTCTTCGCCGGTAGCCAGCAGGTCGATGCGCGAATTGCGGCCGTAGGCGACCTCCCGCGTCAGCTTGTCGAAGCCGGCCAGCTGCGCAATTCTGCCCGCCGCCAGCGCCTCTTCCGCCAAGCGGTTGGGCAGGTTGGTGTTGATGCCGACCAGCGCACCGGGAACCTTCATCAGCTCAAGCGTGTGGCGCAGCTTGCGTTTCGGGTTCCCGCTGTCGGAGATCCAGACCGGGTTGCCGGGATCGGCAAGCCCCAACATGGTGCCGGGATTGGGGCAGTGCACGGTGATCACCGACCCGTCGGACAGTTCCACGTCGGCGAGGAAACGCTTGTAACGCCGCACCAGGCGGCCTTCGATCAGGGCGTCGGCAAATTTCATCGCGCAAGGGTCGAGAAAACGTCGTGTTGCCGGGTTATAAGCGACGACGTGGAGAAATCGGCGGCTGACTTCGTCAGGCTGTAGCGGACGCGCGAACGCGGTTCAAGGCTGCCGGCTCGACTAAATGACGAATAGGGAACGAGCGGTGCGTGAAATCAGTTTCGGTAGGGAAGGGCTGGCGGACTACGCAACCCTCGCCGCCAACAGCCGCGGCCGGCTGGTCGGCGAAGCCGGCAGTCCGACCCGCACGCCGTTTCAGCGCGACCGCGACCGCATCATCCATTCGACCGCGTTTCGCAGGCTCAAGCACAAGACCCAGGTGTTCGTCTATCACGAGGGCGACCATTACCGCACCCGGCTCACTCATTCGATTGAGGTAGCGCAGATCGCCCGGGCGCTGGCGCGCGCGCTGCGCGTGGACGAGGACCTGGCCGAGGCGTTGGCGCTGGCGCACGATTTCGGCCACACCCCTTTCGGTCATGCCGGCGAGCACACGCTTGATGGCTTGATGGCCGACCATGGCGGTTTCGATCACAACGCCCAGGCCTTGCGTGTGGTCACCCGTCTGGAAAGCCGCTATGCGCAGTTCGACGGGCTTAACCTGACCTGGGAAACCCTGGAAGGATTGGTCAAGCACAACGGTCCGCTTATCGATGCGTCGGGCGCCGGACTTGATGGCCCCGTACCGGCGCCGATTGCCGAGTTCAACGCCCAGTGGGATCTGGAACTGGCCGCCCATTCCGGCATCGAGGCCCAGTGCGCGGCGATCGCAGACGACATCGCCTATGACGGTCATGATCTCGATGACGGGCTTCGCGCCGGCCTTTTCCCGCTCGATGCCCTTGATGGCCTGCCGCTCGCCGGCGACGCGCTCACGGCCATACGCGAGACCTATCCCGACCTGGATGCCGACCGCACCGCGCACGAGGTGGTGCGCCGCCAGATCACCGCCATGGTCGAAGACGTGATCGCCAATGCGGTGGACGGATTGCGCCGGCTCGCGCCGCAAAGCGATGCACAGGTGCGTGCGTGCGGCCACCCGATCGTGACCTTCTCGCCGGCGATGGCGGCCCGGGAACGGGCCATCAAGGACTTTCTGTACGAGAACATGTACCGCGCGCCTTCGGTGATGCGCAGGCGCGAGCGCGCGCAGCAGATCGTGCGCGATCTGTTTGGCGCCTATTTCTCCGGCGATGGCGAAATGCCGGACGACTGGGGAGAGCGGTGGAGCGCGGCCCGCGCCAACGAGGCGGCGCGCGCGCGCCTGGTCGCCGATTTCCTGGCCGGGATGACCGACAATTTCGCCATCGCGGAGCACCGCCGGCTGTTTGACGCCACCCCCGATTTGGGCTAGGCGGGGCCGGTTCCAATCCGGCGTTTGGACGGCTTCACCGGGATCGGCCACAAAGGGCCGGGCGATTTTCATGAATGTCTATCTCGATTTTGAGCAAGAGTTGAAGAAGCTTTTGCAATCCATTGATTTTGAAACGAAAAGTGATGTTGATTGCTCGCGAGTAACCGTGGAGCCGCCACGCGACTCGGCCCACGGCGACCTGGCGACCAACGCGGCGATGGTGCTCGCCAAACAGGTGGGCCGGGCCCCACGCGACCTGGCCGAGGAACTGGTCGGCCATCTGCAGCAATGGTCGCAGGTCGATACCGCCCAGGTCGCCGGCCCCGGCTTCATCAACCTGCGGCTGTCGCCCGCCGTTTGGACCCAGGTCGTCGCGGCGATCGTCGGGCAGGGCTCTGATTTCGGTCGCGGCGGCGTGGGCGGCGGCAAGCCGGTCAACGTGGAATATGTCTCCGCCAACCCGACCGGGCCGCTGCATGTGGGCCATTGCCGCGGTGCTGTGGTCGGCGATGCGCTCGCGAACCTGCTGGATTTCGCCGGGTTTGCGGTGACGCGCGAGTATTATCTCAACGACGCGGGAGCCCAGGTGGACGTTCTCGCCGGCTCGGCGTTCTTGCGCTATCGCGAGGCGCTGGGCGAGGATATCGGCGAGATCCCCGAAGGTCTCTATCCCGGCGAATACCTGGTTCCGGTCGGCGAGATGCTGGCCCAGACCCACGGCGACAAGCTGCTCGCCATGGAGGAGCGCGCGCGCCTGGAGCTGATCCGCGAGGCGGCGGTCGGCGCCATGGTCGATCTCATCCGCGAAGACCTGGCGCTCATCGACATACACCACAACGTATTCTTCTCCGAACGCTCGCTGCACGTGGATGAAGGCGAAGGCTCGCGCGTCGCGCAGATGCTGGCGAGCATGCGTGAACGCGACTTTGTCTATGAGGGCCGTCTGCCGCCGCCCAAAGGCGAAGTGCCGGAGGACTGGGAGGACCGCGAACAGACCTTGTTTCGTTCAACCGCGGCGGGCGATGATATCGACCGCCCGCTGATCAAGTCCGACGGCAGCTACACCTATTTCGCTTCCGACGTGGCCTATTTCCAATCCAAGTTCGAGCGCGGGTTCGAGCGCATGGTCTATGTGTTGGGCGCCGACCATGGCGGCTACGCCAAACGGCTAAAGGCGGTAGCCCAGGCGGTGGCAGGTGAGGCGGCGGAGCTCGACGTACTGTTCTGCCAGCTGGTGCGCCTGTTCGCCGCCGGCGAGCCGGTGCGCATGTCCAAACGCGCCGGCACTTTCACCACGCTGCGCGCGGTCGTTGAAGAGGTCGGCAAGGACGCGGTGCGCTTCATGATGCTCTATCGCAAACCCGAAGCGCCGCTTGACTTCGACTTTGCCAAAGTCACCGAACAGTCCAAGGACAATCCGGTGTTCTACGTGCAGTACGCCCACGCGCGCACCTGCTCGGTATTCCGCCAGGCCGGCCGCGAGATGCCCGCGCTTGAGGCGGGCGATGCCAATCTGGCCAAGGCCGATCTCTCGCTGCTGGTGGACGCCGGCGAGATGGCGCTGATGCGCAAGCTTGCCGAGTTTCCCCGCATGATCGAGCAGGCCGCCCGCGCCGATGAGCCGCACCGGGTGGCCTTCTACCTGGCCGAGCTGGCGGCGGAGTTCCACGGCCACTGGAACCGGGGCAAAGAAATGCCCGAATTACGCTTTATTAACGATAAGAATGCACAACTGACGCTGGCCCGATTGGCCTTGTTGCGGGCGGTTTCGACCGTATTGGCGAGCGGGTTGGCGATCATCGGCGCAAACGCGCCGCAGGAAATGCGCTAGGCTAAGACGCGTGGGGCGTCGCATGTGTGCGAACTTTTCAGCCCTCTTGCCATCGATGCGACCCATTGGCCGCGCATGATGTGGTCGGATGACCGCAGAATTGGACTTTCCGTATGAGTGACCAGCAGTTTCAGCCCAACCCTGCAGTGCAACCTGCCGCCGGCGAAGAAGACCCGCTGACCGAACTTGCGAGAATTGTCTCTGGTGAGGAAGCGCGCTCGCACGACCAGCAGCCGGCGTCGCTTCACACGCCGCCCGGCGCCGGCGACGACGAATTCGATCTGGAAGCCCAGCTGATGGCCGAACTGGGTGGAGAGCCCGCCGCGCCGCAGCCGGCTCCGACGCTGGCCACGCCTGCGCAGGCCGCTCCCTTTGAGGGGGCGCCATCTCCGGCCAGGTTTGCCGGCCAGCCGGCGCCGCAGGTTCCGCCTTCCGAACCGGCTCCCGCCGCCGCATATCATCCGCCAGCGCCACCGGTTCAGCCGACGCACGATTCCGCATGGCCGCCGCAGACGAGCGCGGCTGCGCCCGAACAAGCCTTGATGAACGAGCATCAACACGCCGACGATGCGCTGGATTTCGGCGCTGCGTTCACCCGGGAAGTCAGCGCGCTGGAAAGCCAACCGCCGGCGTCGGCCGGGATTCCGCCCGGGGTATCCCACGAGCCGGCCATGGATGATCTCCTCGACCGGCAACTCGATGAAACCGTGCATCAACTGCAGCTTCAGGTGGCCGACGATACGGGCATGGAAGAGGTGTTCGCCGATGCCTTCGCCAAGGAACTGTCGCAGGAGATAGCGTCGGACGCCGCCGGCGAGCCCGAGAGCGTCCCCTTGCAGGGCGGCTGGCCGGAAGGCGAGACCCACGCCGCCAACCTCGATTTCGCCGCCGCTGCCGCAACCGCATCAAGCGCAAGCGATCCGGCGGTGGCCCCTGACTTTGCCGGTGATCTTGCGCACGAAATCACCGACCCGCAGATGGAACTCGCGGCCCAGGCGGTCGAGTTCGAAGCGCAGCTTGATGACCCTCGGTCCGAACGTGGGGAGCGACGGTCGATCTGGCCGGCCGCAGTGGCATTGCTGCTGGCTCTGCTCGGCGGCGCCGGCGCGATCGCCTACGGCTATCTGGGCTCAACCGACCAGGCGGGCAACGAACCGATCGTGGTGCTGGCCGAGCGCGATCCGGTGAAAGTCGAGCCTGAGGACCCCGGCGGCACGGTGATCGCCAACCAGGACAAGGCATCGTATGACCGGGTGGCCGGCAGGCCGGCCGACGAAAGCGGGCAGGATCGGCTGGTATCGGGCACCGAAGAGCCGATCGAACTGTCGGCGTCGCGGCAGCCGACCGCAGCGGACGCCGCTTCGCTGTTGCCGGCCAAGGACGAGGCGCGACTTCCGAGATCTTCCCAGCCGGTCGATACCCAGAACCCGTTACCGCTGATGGCGCCGCGCAAGGTCAGGACCGTGGCGGTCAAGCCTGACGGCACCATCATCAGCGCCGACGGCACCCAGGTTGCAGGGCTGACGCCCCGTGCGGTGACGCCTCAGAGCGTCGAAGCGACGCCGGCGGCCAACGCGATCGACGGCGCGATAACCACCGGCGAGCCGGCCGTTCCCACGCGCAGTCCGCTGCCGTTGCAGAGCACGGCAGTAGCGTTCGCGGCCGAGACGCCGCCGGAGTCGCAGGCGCAGGCGCAAGCAATCGCTTCCTCGGTCGGCGAAGGTCAGGATGACCAAGCAGTGACCGTCGCCCGTGTTGAACCAGTGGAAGAGGCAGCGCCGACTGCTGCTGCATCGGCTGCCACCGTGGCAACCCAGCCGGCGCAGGCAGGCGAGCAGTATGTCGTGCAAATCTCTTCGCAGCGGTCTCTAGAGGCCGCCGAGGCCACGTACGAGAACCTCAAGCAGCGCTTCTCGGGCCTGCTCGCCGACAAGGGCAAGGACATCCAACGCGCCGAAGTCGAAGGCAAGGGGACGTTCTTCCGCGTGCGCGTTCCCGCCGGCAGCAAGGAGGCGGCGGTCGATCTGTGCTCGCGCTACCAGTCGGCCGGCGGCAGCTGCTTCGTCACTCGCTAGGAAAGCAGGACGCTGTCCGTTGTCAGCGGCCTGATCAACGCCCGAACCGGCCGGCCGCGTGGGCCAGCATGGTGTAGACCTTGCCGGTATCGGAAGTCAGATAGGTCTGGGTCATGATGTTGTCGCGGTCGTTGCGCGATACGTCTGCCAGCAGCCTTTCGAAATCCTCGATATAGCGGTCGACGGCGGCGCGAAACTCCGGTTCACGCTGATATTTCGAATGAATTTCGTCGAACGTGCGCTGGCCCTGCAAGGTGTAGAGCCTGCGGGTGAACACATCGCGCTCGCCGCGCTGATAGCGATCCCACAAATCGACCGAGGCTTCATGATCGATCGCCTTGGCAATGTCCATCGACAGGGCATTGAGCGATTCCACCACATGCACGGGCGAACGCTCGCCGGCCTGTGGCGGCTGTTGGCGCGGCGGGGGAGGCGGGGCCGGCTCATCGGCGGACGCCCGGCGCAGCAGATCGCTCACCCAGCCTGTCGGGCGCGTGCCGCCGCTGGCTCTGGTCGCCGGCGCGGGTTGCGCGGCCGGCCGCGGAGGTGGCGTAAACGGATTGGCCTGTGCGGCGGCCTGCGGCGTGCCCAGCGGAGGCGATGCGACCGGAGCGGCGGCCGGGGCCGGTTGCGGCGGCTGGAACACCGGTTGTGACGGCGCGGGCGGCGGTGGTGGAGCGGCGGCTGCGGCACTGGCGCGCGCGCGGGCGGCCGCCGGCGTCGCATCCAGCGCCTTGCCCGATCGCGAGACGATCTCGGACAAGTCCTTGAGCGCCTGAATCTGGTCAGTCACCACGCGACGCATCGAATCGGCGCTCTGGCGGGTCTCATCGGGCAGTTCCAACACCCCACGCCGCATCTGTTCGCGGGTCTGCTCCAGTTCGGCCGAGATATCGCGTGCGGCCACTTTCATCGCGTCGGTCGCGGCGGAGAAGCGGGCGGTGGTCTCGTTGATCGCAGCGGCGACCTCGGTGCTTACAACGCCGCCCAGCTCGCGGGATCGGGTATTGGCGTCCTCGGCCATGCGCGTGACCGACTGGGCCAGCGCATTCACGTTCATGTCGATTTCGGTGGTCCGCTTGATCAGTCCGTCCGACAGGTCCTTAAGCGCCGTCTGGCGCTCATCCAGCGTCGAAGCGAAATTGGACTGCGCCGCGTCGATCAGCTTGGTCGCCTCGCTCAGTATACCGCTTTGTTCATCCAGCCGTTCCGAAACGCTGGTGATGTTAGTGAGCATGGATTCGGCGGTGGTACCCATCTGGGTCTCGATGCGTTCGGCGAGCTTGCCCGACAGATCGAGATCGTGGGTAGCCTTCTCGAACGCGCCGATGAGTTCGGACGATTGCTGGGTCAGCGAATTCTGGATCGAACCCAGATTCTCCGAAGCCTTCTCGACCAGGGTGCGCAGCACTTCGTTCGAGGTGCCCAGCTTGGCCAGGATGTCGGTGACGCTGGTGTTGACCACATTCGACGCCTGCTCGAGCCTCGTGGTCACCTCGTTGCCCACGGTCTTGAGGTTTTCCACCATCGGAATGGCGCGTACATCGAGCGCCTCGTTGAGTTCGGCCGCGCGCGCGCTCAGCATGGTGTGGAACTCGCGCGATGCGGCATCAAGCGTGTCCTTGGTGCCGGCCAGGCTAGCGCCGAGCGCCTGGTTGATCGCATCGACCCGCTCGCCAAGCGTGGCCGCCATCCGCTCGGTCTGGGCGTCGAGCGAGTTCGTGGTGTTGGTCAGCATATGCTGCATGTTTTCCGTCACGCGCACATGACCCTGTTCGATCGTGCCGGCCAGTCTGGCCTCGCCGTCGTTGAACGAGGCGGCGATCTCCTTGGTTCTCGCCATCAGCGTCTCGCTGAGCGCGTTGGTACGCTGATTTACCGCTTCTTCCACACGGTCGGTGGTTTCACTCAGTTCCTTGGTCTTGTCGGTGAGCCGGTCGACCATTTCGTCGACGCGGCCGGTCAGCGACTGGCCGAAGCCGGAAAGCTTCTCGCCGATGATATTGCCGATGGCGCCGGTGCGGTCGCTCATCACCTTGTCAAGCGCCTGGGCGTGGGTCTCCAGGCCTTCGACCAGCACGCCGACGCGATTGTCGACCACTTTGACGATCTGGTCGGAATGCTTGTTGAGCACATTGTCGAGATCGACCGCCTTGGCGCCAAGTCCTTCGACCAGACCGCCAAGCCCGCCGTCTACGGTGGTGTTGATCTGGTTGGCGCGCTCGGCGAGCAGCTTGTCCAGCGCCTCGGCTTTGACGCCCAGCGTCTCCACCAGCGCCGTACCCTGGGTGCTCAATGCGGTATCGATCGTGCGCACCTTGTCTTCCAGGACTTCGTTCAGCGTGTCGCCGGCCGCGGTGATGCGGTCGCTCAGTTCGGTCGACTTGGCATCGACGCCGCTGCCGAACGCTTCGCCGCTCGCCGCCATTTTCGCCTGCAGCTCGGCGCCGGTGCGCGACAGCAGTTCTGTTAGGTTCTCACCTGCTTCGGCCAGAGTCGCGGTGATCGAGTGGTGGCGCGATTCAAGAGTGCCGGTCAGCGCCGTTGTCGCGTTGTCGATCACGTCCTGGATGCGCAGGCCGGCCGCATCCAATTCGCCGGCAAGGCCGGAGTGGGTATCCGACAGCGAGTTGCGCAACTGGTCCGCGTGCAGCTCGATGGATTCGCGCTCCTCGGTCAGTTCACCGACCAGGCCGCGGAGCTTGATTTCGGAATCCGTGTAGGAGCGCTCAAGGTTGGTGATCTCGCTTTGGACGAGCACCTCCAGTTCGATCGCCCGGGCCAGGGCGCGCTCGACTCCTTCGCCGATCGCGGTGACCTCGCGGCGGATAGCGCGCCCAACGGAACTGACCGATTCAAGCGCGATATCCTCCGGCTGCATCAGGCGGACCGCGGCCTCGGTCATCGAGCGCGCCGCGTAGCGCAGTTCCTGGGTCCGGCGCACCATGACGGCAAATGCCCACAGCAGGATGATCGGGCCGCCGGCGACCGCCAGAAGCGCCAGTATCGGCGGCGAGGTCAGCGCCTGGCCGAACGATCCGGCGGTGGAGAATTCATCGCCCAGATTGTATCCGGCGTAATAGGCGCACAACACAATCCAAACGAGGCTGGCGGCCGCTGCTATCCAGTAGGGTGCGTTGCTGGGCTCGCGCTGCTGGGCGTAGATCAGTTCGGCGGCGGTTGCCGTGCGGTCATCGTTGGCGGCAAATACCGGATCGCGGGTGCCGGCCAGTTCTGCCGGCACTTCTCGCGGTTCGGCGGCTGCAGCCGAATGAGATCGTTCGGCCCGGGCCGCCAGGGAGGGTCGGGCGTCGCTGACGGGAGCTGCCTGATCCTCAGGGCCGGGTTGATCTTCGGCGCGCAACTCGTCGGTGGCGCTGGCGATCTTCTCTTCAAGCGCGGCGAAATCGATCTCGTCGTCGGCTGCCTCGGCTTGCGTCTGGTCGCCGTCGGACTCTTCGCCGTCTCCGGATTCGCCCTCGGCGATCTCGGCGTCATCGGTCGCCTCGGCCTCCGCCGTGACGTCCTCGGCTTCATCGGTTTCGTCGAATTCGATGGTAAGCGCTTCTTCAACCGCCTGCAGGGCGGCTTCCGCCTCATCGTCTTTCTTCGGCTTAACTGCCATGGGATACCCGCGCACAAACTCAAACAACATCTGCGGCAGCGGCACCGGCTGCAACCGTTGGTGGGTGGTGGGTCCGCATCTGCGTTGTCCACACCCGGTAGGCGTGCACTTGCCGCTAGATTAACCTAATGGCACACTTGCCGCACATGAACAAGAAATGGGCATCGGGCCGGCCGGAAAAGTTAAAATAAGGTTAAGATTTCAACTCCGGTGATGGAATCCGGCTGCGGCAGGCGGCCGTAAACGAAAGAGACGGGAGGATGGCGGCAGGACTGGTTGAGACGGCGGCCGACGTGACCGCGCAGAACACAAAGACAGACGCGCCAAAGACAAACGCGCGGCGTCAGCCGGCCGATGCGCGCCCCAGCCAGGCGCAACTGGCCTATCTGCGCGGCGGCCTCGATCAGGCCGGCGGGAAACTGCCGCTGTTCGATGCGCGAGGCCGGCAGATCAACCATCAGACCATCCGTTCATGCATCGAGCACGGCTGGGCCGAACCCTGGTTCGCCAATCCGCTCAAGCCCGATTGGCTGGTATGCAAGCTGACCGAAGCCGGTCGCGAACTGGCGGCGGGGCAGGGCGCCCCGGCCGGCCGGTAGCGGAACGCGCCAGCCAACTGCCGATTGATTAACCTTCTGTTTTCCGCCGCGCGGTAGCATTGTCGAACAGTTGGCTTCGGCAAGTTGCGACCATGGCGATAAGCACACAATTGACTGAACTGCGTAACGGTGTCCGCTCGGCGGGAACGAGCGAACAGGGTGACGAAAGACCCGTCGACCTCATTCACCTGTCCCGGCAGACCGGTGGCGACCGCGACCTTGAGCGCGAGGTCCTGGCGATGTTCCTCTCCCAGTGCCATCAGGCAGTCGAAGCGATCGCCCATGCCGATGGCGAACGCGCGCGTCGCGAAAACGCCCATCGGCTGAAGGGCTGCGCCCGGGCCATCGGCGCCTGGCGGGTCGCAGTTGAAGCCGAAAGGGTCGAAGCAGGCGAAACCAGCGACGATCTCGCTGCGCTGCGCAAGGCTAGCCAGACGACCTGCGATTATATCTGCGGAATCAACGCGGCCTGAGCCGAACGGGGCCGGCGACCATCACATCGGCTAGCCCAGACGTGACTTGACTTGTCATGGATATGGGTTACATGCGCCGCTGACGCGCGGGCGGCGCCCGCGCACCGCCTCCCTTGTCAGATCGTTGCAGGCGCGAAATCACCTCATGGCAAAAATCACTTTCATCGCAGCGGACGGCACGCGGTACGAGGTTGAGGCCGAGAACGGCTCCACCGTTATGGAGAACGCCATCAAGAACTCGGTGCCCGGCATCGAAGCCGAATGCGGCGGCGCCTGCGCCTGCGCCACCTGCCACGTCTATGTGGAGGAAGCGTGGATGGAAGCGGTCGGTCAGCCCGAGGTCATGGAAGAAGACATGCTGGACTTCGCTTGGGAAGTCTCGCCCACGTCACGACTGTCGTGCCAGATCAAAGTCTCGGACGAACTCGACGGCCTGGTGGTGCGCGTGCCGGCGGAGCAGGCGTAGGCAAAGGTCGCCCGCGTCAGACGCGCACAAGCGAGCCTCTGCCGTCGTCACTCCGCCGCCGCCTGCCCCCCGGTTGGCTGCGCCAGCACGTCCTTCAGGAACCGGCCGGTATGGGAACGCTCCGCGCGGGTGACATCCTCCGGGGTGCCGGCGGCCACCAGCTCGCCGCCGCCGTCGCCGCCTTCCGGGCCTAAGTCCAGAATCCAGTCGGCGGTCTTGATCACCTCCAGATTGTGCTCGATCACCACCACCGTGTTGCCGGCATCCACCAGTTCGTGCAGCACGTCGAGCAGCTTGGCCACGTCGTGGAAATGCAGGCCGGTGGTCGGCTCGTCTAGGATGTAGAGCGTGCGGCCGGTGGCGCGGCGTGACAGCTCCTTCGACAGTTTCACCCGCTGAGCCTCGCCGCCGGACAGGGTCGTGGCCTGCTGGCCGACCTTGATGTAGCCCAGGCCTACCCGTTTCAACGTCTCCAGCTTGTCGCGCACGGCCGGCACGGCGGAGAAGAACTCCACGCCTTCGTCCACCGTCATGTCGAGCACGTCGGCGATCGAGCGGCCCTTGAACTGCACGTCCAGGGTCTCGCGGTTGTAGCGCCTGCCCTCGCACACGTCGCAGGTGACGTAGACGTCCGGCAGGAAGTGCATCTCGATCTTGATCACCCCGTCGCCCTGGCAGGCCTCGCAGCGCCCGCCCTTTACGTTGAAGGAGAACCGGCCGGGCGCGTAGCCGCGTGCCTTGGCTTCCGGCAGGCCGGCGAACCATTCGCGGATCGGCGTGAACGCGCCGGTATAGGTGGCCGGGTTGGAGCGCGGGGTGCGGCCGATCGGCGATTGATCGATGTCGATCACCTTGTCGAGATGTTCCAGTCCTTCGATGCGCTCATGGGGCGCCGGTGCTGCGCGCGCGCCGGAGATGCGCCGGGCGGCCGCCTTGTACAGCGTCTCGATCAGGAAGGTCGACTTGCCGCCTCCGGAGACGCCGGTGACGCAGGTCAGAAGGCCGAGCGGGATTTGCGCGGTCACGTTCTGCAGATTGTTACCGGTAGCGCCCGTCACTTTTATGCGCTTGCCCCTGGCCGGCTGGCGGCGGATTTCCGGCACCGGGATGGCAAGCGCGCCGGTCAGATATTGGCCGGTCAGCGAATTGGCGCTGGCCTTGACGTCGTCGGGCGTGCCCTGGGCGACGATGCGGCCGCCGTGAATGCCGGCGGCCGGACCGATGTCGACCAGGTGGTCAGCGGACAGGATGGCGTCCTGATCGTGCTCGACCACGATGACGGTATTGCCCAGATCGCGCAAATGCATGAGCGTTTCAAGCAGCCGGGCATTGTCGCGCTGGTGCAGACCGATCGACGGCTCGTCGAGCACATACAGCACGCCGGTGAGCCCCGAGCCGATCTGCGAGGCCAGCCGGATGCGCTGGCTTTCGCCACCCGAAAGCGTGCCGGAGTTGCGCGACAGGGTGAGGTATTCGAGCCCGACATCGTTCAGGAACCGCAACCGCTCGCGGATTTCCTTCAAGATGCGCTCGGCGATTTCGTTCTGCTTTTCGTTCAAGCGGCCGGGCAGGGCCTCGAACCAGTCGCGCGCGTCGCGGATCGACAACTGCGCCACGTGGGAGATGTGCCGGCCGTCGAGCTTGACCGCCAGCGCCTCGGGCTTGAGCCGGTTGCCGTCGCAGGTCTCGCAGGGGCTGGACGACATGTATTTCTCGATCTCCTCGCGCATCCACGAAGAATCGGTCTCGCGCCAGCGCCGCTCGAGATTGGGAATGACGCCTTCGAACGTCTTTCGGGTGCGGTAGGTGCGCAGCCCATCGTCATAGTTGAAGTCGATCGCTTCTTCACCGGTGCCGTAGAGCACCGCGTGGCGCGCTTCATCGGACAAATCCCGCCACCGGTCGGACAGGTCGAACCCGTGGGCGCGGCCGATCGCCTCCAACGTCTGTGCGTAGTAAGGCGATGGATTGGACGATCGCGACCACGGCACGATGGCGCCGCCGCGCAACGTCAGCGTATCGTCGACCACGACCATGTCTGGGTCGATGCCCTTCTGCGTGCCCAGCCCGTCGCAGGCCGGGCAGGCGCCGAACGGGTTGTTGAACGAGAACAGCCGCGGCTCGATCTCAGGGATCGTAAAGCCGCTGACCGGGCAGGCGAACTTCTCGGAGAACACGATGCGCTCGTGGGTCTCGTTCTTCGACTTGTTGACGGCGCCGTCGGTGGTCTCGTCCGCCGGCAGCGGCTTGTCGGCGAGTTCGGCGACCGCCAGGCCGTCGGCCAGCTTCAGACAGGTCTCCAGACTGTCGGCAAGCCGCGCGCTCATGTCATCGCGAACCACGATGCGGTCGACGACGACGTCGATGTCATGCTTGAACTTCTTGTCGAGTGCCGGGGCGTCGGCGATCTCGACGACCGCGCCGTCGATCTTGACCCGCTGGAATCCCTTCTTGGCCAGTTCCGCCAGTTCCTTGCGATACTCGCCCTTGCGCCCGCGCACGATCGGCGCCAGCAGGTAGAGCCGCGTGCCTTCCTCCAGCGCTAGCAGCCGGTCGACCATCTGGGAGACGGTCTGGCTCTCGATCGGCAGGCCGGTGGCCGGTGAATAGGGTATGCCGACGCGGGCGAACAGCAGCCGCATATAGTCGTAGATCTCGGTCACCGTGGCGACCGTGGAGCGGGGATTGCGGCTGGTGGTCTTCTGCTCGATGGAGATCGCCGGCGACAGCCCGTCGATGCGGTCCACATCCGGCTTCTGCATCATCTCCAGGAACTGGCGCGCGTAGGCCGACAGGCTCTCCACATAACGGCGCTGACCCTCGGCATAGATGGTATCGAACGCCAGCGACGACTTGCCCGAACCCGACAAGCCGGTGATCACGATCAGCTTGTCGCGCGGCAGGTCGAGATCGACGTTCTTCAGGTTGTGCTCGCGCGCGCCGCGGACGGAGATGTGCTTCTGCTCAGCCATGATGCCAGAATGGAACCTTTTGGATATGGCCCTAACTTAACCGCTGGGCGCGGAGAAAATAGGGGCGTGTTTCAGGTTTTCAACCACTGCTGACATCGTTGGGGTTTGCGGTCGAATCGAGTGGTCCATATATAGAACAAAATACGAACGTTTACTTGCATTATTCCGCTAAACATGCCATATAGGGTGTAAGGACCTGGAGCGCACCATGACCGAGCGGGAACAGGCGCTTGCCGACGACAAGATGCGCGCCGAGATTGCCAAGCTTGTCGCGGAGACCGCCAAGATCAACACTGAAAACCAGTGGTATGTGGCGATCGTGGCTTCGACCGCCACATTGGCGATTGTTGCGGTCGTCAAGCTGTTCCTTTAAAGCGCCTTTCGTTCATCGATCGCAGAGGGAAGCAATCGGCTGGTTCCGTCGATTAGCTGGGGATTTCTCGGCGATTTCTCGGAACTCGGCGGTACTTTGCCTTAGCGTGCATGGTAGTTGGTGCGACCTGATGCAGGTGGGTGTGGCCGTGACTGGCGGCGAAGGTAAAAGGAGAGTGCGATGGCGGGCAGTGTGAACAAGGTCATCCTGGTGGGCAATCTGGGCGCCGATCCGGAAATCCGCCGTACCCAGGACGGGCGGCCGATCGCCAATCTGCGCATCGCCACGTCGGAAAGCTGGCGCGACCGCAATACCGGCGAGCGCCGCGAGAAGACCGAATGGCATCGGGTCGTCGTCTTCAACGAGGGCCTGTGCAA
Organism: Rhizobiaceae bacterium; assembly: GCA_028281105.1. GTDB lineage: Bacteria > Pseudomonadota > Alphaproteobacteria > Rhizobiales > Rhizobiaceae > JANQKQ01. The sequence continues at coordinate 27,567 of JANQKQ010000054.1, read as the reverse complement.
GGTGATCGAGAACTATCTGCGCAAGGGCTCGAAGGTCTATCTGGAAGGGGCGCTGCAGACGCGCAAATGGCAGGACCAGTCCGGCCAGGACCGCTATTCCACCGAAGTGGTGCTGCAGGGCTTCAATTCCAACCTGACCATGCTGGACAGCCGTGCCGGCGGCGGAGCGGGCGATTTTGGTGGCTCGAGCGCTGGTGGTGGCGATTTCGGCGCCTCCGGCCCGAGCGGCGGCGGCCAGCCGGCGCCGGCGGGCGATATCGACGACGAGATTCCGTTCTAGGCCGATGCCCAGGCCTGCCGCGCGATGCATTGGTCGATCGCCCATGTGAGTCTGGTCGTTCGCGACTACGACGAAGCGATCGCGTTTTATGTGGATAAGCTCGGCTTTGAGCTGATCGAGGACACGCACCAAGCCGAGCAGAACAAGCGCTGGGTGGTGGTGGCGCCGCCGAACTCAAATGGCTGCTCCATTGTGCTCGCCAGGGCCGACGGGCGCGAGCAACTGGGCCGCGTCGGCGACCAGACCGGCGGCCGGGTGTTCCTGTTTCTGCAGACCGACGATTTCTGGCGCGATTTTTCCCGTTTTACCGACGCCGGTGTCGAATTCGTGGGGGCGCCGGTGGAGGCCGGATATGGCACGGTGGCCGTCTTCAAGGACCTGTACGGCAACCTTTGGGACTTGATCGAGCGCAAATCCGCCGCCGATTGACCGGCCGGCAGTTTTGCGGCCTAGTGCTGCCTCGATATCGCGGCCGGCGGCGCGGCCGGCAATCGGCAGGAGAGTGAATGGCGACGGCCGGCCCCCAACAGCAAATCGCGCAAGGCGCCCACGCCGGCGGTTCCGGCGGGCGCGAGCCGGCCCCGGGCAGCCCGGTGGACCATGTCGAGAAGCTGATTTCCACCCAGCCGCTACTGACGGCGATCGCACCGCTGGTTCGTCTTCTGCTGTTCGGGCCGTTGCGCTTCAGACGGTTCACGGATCTGGCCGCGCGATGGGACCGGGAAGACGAACCCGGCCGTTCCTTCGAAACCCTGACCTCGATCATGGGTTTCACCCCGACCTGCGACGGCCCCGGCGTGCCGGCGCTTACCGGTCCCGGTCCCTTCATCATCGTCGGCAATCACCCGTTCAGCGCGATCGAACTGGTGGCGATCGGTCATTTCATCGAACAGGCCCATCCCGACTTCAAGGTGATGGCGAGCGAGTTTTCGGGGTGGATCAAGCCGCTGCAGCGTTTCTCCATCAATGTGGATTCATTCGGCCGCTATGCCCCGAAAACCAGCAACATGGCTCCGCTCAAGCAATGTATGGCAACGCTGAAACGCGGCAGTCCCCTGGTGATCTTCCCGTCCGGCGACATCTCCCACTGGCACTTTTCGACCATGTCGGTCACCGATCCCAAATGGGCGGATCATTTTATCCACCTGGCACGCAGATGCGATGCGCCGATCCTGCCGGTGTTCTTTCATGGCCGCAACTCGGTACCCTACTATCTGGTAGGCGTCCTCTCGCGCCAGTTCCGCATCATGGCGTTTCTGCGCCAGTTCTTCCGCAAGGTGGATTCCGGCGGCATTCACATGACCGTCGGCACGCCTTTCCGGATCGACGAGTTGAACGACCCAGATGACGTCGCCGGCGCGGTAGCCCAGGCGCGCGCGCGGGTGTATGCGCTGCAAGGCCGCAAAACCGCCTGAGGCCACACCTGCACCAGGTGTTGCGCCGCCTCTTTTCAACCCCAATATGCTGGTGTAGAAGGCGCGCGAAACTGCCTTGCCCTGGAATCCCGGTTCAAGCCCCGGGGATGATGGGGTCGAACAGAACGCGAGGAGCGCCCGATGGGCGCGACAGGGATCTCAAGCAAGCAAGAGGCGAGGAGCGCCCGAAGGGCGCGACAGGGACTAAACAATGAGTACGGTCGTCATCGTCATCCACCTGATGGTGGTTCTAGCCATGATCGCAGTGGTGCTGCTGCAACGCTCGGAGGGCGGCGCGCTCGGCATGGGCGGCGGCGGTGGAGGCGGCGGCTTCATGAGCGCGCGCGGCGCGGCCAATGCGCTGACCCGCACCACCGCGATTCTGGCGGCGGTGTTCTTCGGCACTTCCATCGTGCTTTCCGTCCTGGCCAAGTACGACGCCAGCCCGACCGACATTCTCGACCAGGTGCCCGTCCAGACCCAGGGTGAGAGCGAGGGCGGTGGAACCGGCGTGCTCGACCAGTTGCTGCAGGAAGGCGGCGGGGCGGATACCGGTTCCGGCACGGGCGTTCCCACCGAATAGTCGACCTTATTTCGCTCACCGCCGGCAGCGGCGGATTTCGACCGTGGTTTTCGCGCGAAGACTGCATTTGCCGCTTGGCGAATCGAATGCGATCGATTAAGCGTGAACTCCCATGGCGCGATATGTGTTCATCACCGGCGGCGTGGTCTCCTCCCTGGGAAAAGGCATCGCTTCAGCGGCTCTAGGCGCGCTGCTTCAGGCGCGCGGCTACCGCGTGCGGCTGCGCAAGCTCGACCCCTATCTCAACGTCGATCCGGGCACGATGAGCCCATATCAGCATGGCGAGGTCTATGTCACCGACGACGGCGCGGAGACGGACCTGGACCTGGGCCACTATGAACGATTCACCGGCCGGCCGGCCAACAAGGCCGACAACATCACCACAGGGCGCATCTACTCCAACATCATCGAGAAGGAACGCCGCGGCGACTATCTGGGCGCCACCGTGCAGGTGATCCCGCACGTGACCAACGAGATCAAGGAGTTTATCCTCGACGGCAACGACGAGTATGACTTCGTGCTGTGCGAGATCGGCGGCACGGTGGGCGACATCGAGGCGCTGCCGTTCTTCGAGGCGATCCGCCAGCTGGGCAACGACCTGCCGCGCGGCGGCGCCATCTATGTGCATCTGACCCTGATGCCGTTCATCCCGGCGGCGGGCGAACTCAAAACCAAGCCGACCCAGCATTCGGTAAAGGAACTGCGGTCGATCGGCATCGCGCCGGACATCCTTCTGGTGCGCACGGATCGGGAAATCCCGGCCGAGGAGCGGCGCAAGCTTTCGCTGTTCTGCAACGTGCGCGAATCCGCCGTCATCCAGGCGCTGGACGTCGACAATATCTACGACGTGCCGACGGCCTATCACGAAGAGGGGCTGGACGAAGAGGTGCTCGCCGCCTTCGGCATCGACCCGGCGCCCAAACCGCGCATGGAGCGCTGGGAGGAGGTGAGCCGCCGGGTGCACAATCCCGAAGGCAGGGTCACCATCGCCGTGGTCGGCAAATATACCGGCCTGCTCGACGCCTACAAATCGCTGGCCGAAGCCCTGCGCCACGGCGGCATGGCGAACGAGGCGGAGGTGCGGCTGGAGTGGATCGAGTCGGAAGTCTTCGAGCGCGAAGAACCGGCCAACTGGCTGCAAAAGGTGCACGGCATCCTGGTGCCCGGCGGCTTCGGCGAGCGCGGCTCGCAGGGCAAGATCGCCGCCGCCCGGTTCGCGCGCGAACGTTCGGTGCCGTTCTTCGGCATCTGCTTCGGCATGCAGATGGCGTGTATCGAGGCGGCCCGCTCGCTGGCGGGCATCGAAGCGGCTTCGTCCACCGAGTTCGGTGAAACCGAAGAGCCTGTGGTCGGCCTGATGACCGAGTGGCTTAAAGGCAACATGCTGGAAAAGCGCAAGGCCAACGGCGACCTGGGCGGCACGATGCGGCTGGGCGCCTACACCGCGCACCTCGACCCCGACAGCCGCATCGCGCAGATCTATGGCGACACCCAGATCTCCGAGCGCCACCGCCACCGCTACGAGGTCAATATCGACTACAAGAAACGGCTTGAAAAGGCGGGGCTGACCTTCTCCGGCATGTCGCCGGACGGCATTCTGCCCGAGACGATCGAATATGCCGACCACCCCTGGTTCATCGGCGTGCAGTTCCATCCTGAGCTGAAGAGCCGGCCATTCGAGCCGCATCCGCTGTTTGCTTCGTTTATTGAGGCGGCGATCGAGCAGAGCCGGTTGGTTTGACCGCCGTCCAACTTCACCACGACGAAATCGCGATCGATCCCGAAGGCGTGCGCCGGCTTGTAGACCGGCAGTTTCCCCAATGGCGCCATCTTGAACTGCGCCAGGCGTGTTCGCCGGGAACGGACAACCGGATTTTCCGCCTGGGCGATGACCTGTGCCTGCGGCTGCCGCGCAGGCCCGCGGCCGCCGAGAAGATCGAAAAGGAAGTTCGCTGGCTTCCGCATTTTGCCCAACTGCCGCTGCAGACGCCGCGGCCGGTAGCGAAGGGCAATCCGACCAGGCATTTCCCGTTTGCCTGGTCCGTGCTGGAGTGGATCGACGGCGAAACCGTCGATCTCATGGATGCCGTCGATCTTGGCAGGGATGCCGCTGCGGTCGCCGGATTCATCGGCGCTTTGCGGATGGTGGAAACAGACACCGCACCGCGTGCGGGAGCGCACAACAACTGGCGCGGCGCACCGCTTGCAGCGCGCGATGGTCAGATGCGCGAAGCGATCCCGGGCCTGGCGGAAAGCTACTCAACCGATGGCTTGACCAAGGCCTGGGAGCGGACATTGGCGTTGCCGCAATATTCCGGCAGTGGTAGCTGGCTGCATGGCGATATCCTGTCCGGCAACCTGCTTGCGCGCGATGGCGCGGTAGCGGCAGTGATCGATTTCGGCCTGGCGGGCGTCGGCGATCCGGCCTGCGATCTGATCATCGCCTGGGCGGAGTTCGACGCCGAAACCAGAGCCGCGTTTCACCACGCGGTCGACGTCGATGCCGACGAATGGCGCAGGGCCCGAGGCTGCGCGCTGTGTTGGGCTGTGATCGCTCTATCGTATTACCAGGGCCGCAACCCGTTTCTGGAGCGCCGGGCCTGCCACGCCATCGACGCGATTCTGTCCGAACTTGGCGCCGAGGATTGACCACCGCCCCGCAGGGTTCATTATGAACGGCGATGGGTGCGCTCAATCATCTGAGACTGGCAGCTTTCTGCATCGTCGCCGTGCTGGTTTGTCCACCGCACAGCGCGCTCGCCGACGATCCGGCCGTGCGATGCCTGCAGAAGCAACTCGGCAAGCTGGGATATTATGGTGGAGTCGAAGATGGCGCGGTCAATATCGAACTCAACAAAGCGTTCGGTGATTTCAACGATGGACGCGCATCCCGGCAGTTCGACTTTGAGCTGGATTCATCAAAAGCCATAGTGGCTTGCCGCGAATTGGGAATGGAGAATTACCGTCTGCGTGCGTATTGGCCGTCGTTCCGAAGGCGCATAGCCACCGACTTCCACTCCACACTCGATACCAGCGTGCAAGACTCCTTGAGGGAGCTGGCATCGGACGCCCTCGACCGCCTCCATGAGGTGTTTGAAGTCAGCTTGGCCGAAACCATCACCATCCTGGCTGCGACCAACAAACCCGATCTGCGACAAATCTGGATGCAGCATGCCGGCGCAACTTCCGACGCGAGTGCGTTTGATCGAATCTATGATCTGGCGTGCAGCAACGGAAGCATCGTTGGTGGGTTCGAGTTTCAGGGCGTGCTGGCCATATGCCTGCCAAAAGGGAACATCGACCTGACGGTCAGTCTCAGGCAACCGGATACACAGTCCGCGCGAAACCGGTTCACAGTCAAACTGCTGCTGTTTCACGAGATATTCCATGCCGCGCAGTATCAACTCTTGGGGCGTCCGGGCGATGGGCCGGCTTCGCAGCTGCTGCAAAAATGGGGGCCGGAGTGGCTGGTGGAGGGAGCCGCCGGTTATTTTGCGATCCGAGCCGGTTTTAACGACGGCGCCGCTGGCCCCATCTACGTGAAAATACGCAATGAAATCGGCGGTCCGGCGGGCGATCTGTCGAAATACGAGTCGATCCACAAATATCACGCCAGCAGGACTGACATTATAGAACTCGCGGACCAGGGCGGTTACGCCGCATTCGTCCTGGCCGGTATGGCGGGTGACAGATCGATCACCGAATTCTACGAGAAAATCGGGTTTGGCATGCACTGGAAAACTGCATTCCTGGAAGCGTTTGGGAGGTCGGTTGAGGATTTCTACCGGCAGTACGGCAGCTATTGATTCGAACATCTCCAATGCCACGTTTGCGAAGCAGCATCATGAAATCCGCCCCGATCCCACCACCCAGCGCTGAGATCGCTGGCCTCTTCGCCCGATATCCCGAGCCCATTGCGGCGCGGCTTGATGCGTTGCGCGCGCTCATCTACACCACCGCCCGGCGCACCGAAGGCGCCGGCCGCATCGCCGAATCGCTCAAATGGGGCCAGGCCAGTTTCGCCACGGTGGAGCCGAAGAGCGGCAGTCCGGTGCGGCTGGATGCGCACAAGAACGGAACCGACGTGGCGGTTTATTTTGTCTGCACCACCGGCCTGGTGGACGGGTTTCGCCAGCGTTATGGCGATGTGTTGCGGTTCGAGACCAACCGGGCGATCTTGCTGGCGGTCGACGAGCCAGTGCCGCAGGCGCAGTTGTCGCACTGCCTGGCGCTGGCGATGACCTATTTCGTGAAACGATGAACCGGGCGGGGGCACTGGGCCCTTGCCAAATCCCGAGCCTTGGGCCAGACCCGGTTCATCGCACACCAGCCGTGAGCGCATGCGGATGAAGTCTGACTTGCAGCCCAACCCCATCGTCACCGTCGGCGATGCCCGCTTCGGCAATAAGCTGCCGTTGGCGCTGATCGCTGGCCCGTGCCAGTTGGAAAGCCGTGATCACGCCTTCGACATGGCAGGCGCGCTAAAGGAACTGACCGCCGGGCTCGGCATCGGCTTCGTCTACAAGACCTCTTATGACAAGGCCAATCGCACTTCGCTGACGGGTGAGCGCGGCGCCGGGCTGGATGCCGCGATGCCGATCTTCGACGATCTGCGTTCGCAACTGGGCGTGCCCGTGCTCACCGACGTGCACGCACCCGAGCAGTGCGCCGTGATCTCGCCGCATGTGGATGTGCTGCAGATCCCGGCCTTCCTGTGCCGCCAGACCGATCTGTTGATCGCCGCTGCGCAGACCGGCGCGGTCGTCAACGTCAAAAAGGGCCAGTTCCTCGCGCCCTGGGACATGGCGAACGTGGTCGCCAAGGTGACCGGCAGCGGCAACGCCAACGTGATGGTAACCGAGCGCGGCGCCAGCTTCGGCTACAACACGCTGGTCTCCGACATGCGCGCGCTTCCCGAAATGGCGAAGACCGGCGCGCCGGTGATTTTCGACGCCACCCATTCGGTGCAGCAGCCGGGCGGGCTGGGCGGTTCGACCGGCGGGGACCGCACCATGGTTCCGGTCCTGGCGCGTGCGGCGGTCGCTGCAGGTGTGGCCGGCGTGTTCATCGAGACCCACCAGGATCCCGACAACGCCCCCTCGGACGGGCCGAACATGATGCGGCTCGACGATATGGGCGCGCTGCTTGAGCAGTTGATGGCGATCGATGCGGTGGTGAAGGGCTAGGACCGGCCGGGAACGCTAGGAGTCCCGCCGGTCCAGCACGGCGATGCGCTGGCGGTAGCGTACCTTCAGACAATGCCAGTCCAGTCGGCAGTCGTCGCGCTGGCGCAACCAGGCCCGCTGGTCGCGCGACAAAGCCTGCAGCTGTGGCGTCGTCGGCAGGTTGGCCTGCCGGCGGGCGAGCGCGATGGCCAGGCGCTCGTCGAGCACCACCAGTTCCTCGTCGTTGCAGATGGCGAACTCGGCGCTGACGTCGGCGCGCGCGCAGTCGAACGATTGGGCGCCGGCGGCGACGGCGGACAGGATCCACGGCGTCAGGATCAGCAGGATGAGAATGAACAGGCCGGTAATGCGTTGCCGCAGAGGGATGGCCATCGCGAGTGCCTTTCGGGCGAGGTTGTGGTTCGGCTGCTCCGGCCAAGAGGCGGCGGCCGGTTGACCGGCCGCATCCTCTTTCCACGCAATACTCGACCTGGAGGGCTGGTCCCTTCCTGAAGCGCAATTGGGGTGGCGCCGAGCCGAAAAAGCGGCAATTTCTTGCCGGTTCGGCGGTATTTATTTGACGCCGTCTGCCGCGGCGGCTTTGCATCGCGCCGGCGGTGGGCTAAAGCCAGCGGCGTGTTCAAACCAATCCACCGGAAAGCTCACCCATGACCGCCATCGCCCATGTAACCGCCCGTGAAATACTCGACAGCCGGGGCAATCCTACGGTCGAGGTGGACGTCACCCTGCAGGACGGCTCGATGGGTCGCGCGGCGGTGCCCTCAGGCGCTTCCACCGGCGCACACGAGGCGGTCGAGCGGCGCGACGGCGGCAAGCGCTACCTGGGCAAAGGGGTGCAGGACGCTGTCGAGGCCGTGCGCGGCGAACTATCCGAAGCGCTGATCGGCCGCGACGGCGACGATCAATTGGCGCTGGACCGGTCGATGATCGAACTGGACGGCACGGCCAACAAATCCCGGCTGGGCGCCAATGCGATCCTGGGGGTATCGCTGGCGGCGGCCAAGGCGTCGGCGGCCAGTCACGGGTTGCCGCTCTATCGCTACGTAGGCGGCGCCGGCGCCCACCTGCTTCCCGTGCCGATGATGAACGTGATCAATGGCGGCGAACATGCAGACAACCCGATCGATTTCCAGGAGTTCATGATCCTGCCGGTCGGCGCGGACAGCTTCGCCGAGGCGCTGCGCATGGGTGCGGAGACCTTCCACACGCTGAAGAAGGAACTGGCGAACGAAGGCCATTCCACCAATGTGGGTGACGAAGGCGGCTTCGCACCCGCGATCGCCGATGCGCCGTCCGCGCTGGACTTCATAATGCGAGCGATAGAGGCGGCCGGCTACAAGCCGGGCGAGGACGTTTTCTTGGGCCTCGACTGCGCGGCGACTGAGTTCTTCAACAACGGCAAATACGAGCTCAAGGGCGAGGGCAGGACCCTCGACGCCGGCGAGATGGTCGGCTATCTGGGCGAACTGGTCGCCAAATATCCGATCGTGTCGATCGAGGACGGCATGGCGGAAGACGACTGGGAGGGCTGGAAGGCGCTGACCCAGGCGACCGGCGACAAGTGCCAGTTGGTGGGCGATGATCTGTTCGTCACCAATCCCACCCGCCTGCGCGACGGCATCACCATGGGCGTCGCCAACTCGATCCTGGTCAAGGTTAACCAGATCGGCACATTGAGCGAGACCCTGGAAGCGGTCGAAACAGCGCACAAAGCCGGCTACACGGCGGTGATGTCGCACCGTTCGGGCGAAACCGAGGATGCAACCATCGCCGACCTGGCGGTGGCGGTCAATTGCGGACAGATCAAGACGGGCTCGCTGTCGCGGTCCGACCGGTTGGCCAAATACAACCAGCTTCTGCGCATCGAGGAACAGTTGGACACTGCAGCGCGTTATGCCGGCGCCTCGGTCCTGCCGGCCACATAATCCGCGTCTTCGCCGCTTTGCGCCGGCGCCACTAACCAATTCTTAAGCGCCATCGGCAACCATCCGGCCCAGCCGTCTCCCAGCCAACCGCACACGGGCTCGCCTTGGCCACGCGTCAAAGAAAAAACAGCAGGTTGTCTTCGCTCGCTCTGCCGGCGTTCTGTCTGCTGGTGCTGGGGTATTTCGGTTTCCATGCGGTGATGGGCAATTTCGGCATGCATTCGCGCGCGCTGATCGAGCGCGATGCGATGTGGGCCGAGCTGGAACTGGCCAGGTTGCAGGCCGAACGCGCAGAACTCGAACACCGCGTCGGCCTGCTCGCCGACGGCAAACTCGAACGCGACATGCTCGACGAACAGGCCCGCCGGGTGATCGGAGTGGCGGGCGAGGCCGATCTGGTGATCTTCCGCGATTGAACGCGGTCAGGCCCGTTTCCGTACCAATCGGTACGAAAAATTCACTTTCCGGTTTGAAAACGCTGGATTTTCGCCGCCGCAAAGGGCGCCCGCATGCGAGACATGCAACAAAACCTGTTGTTTTCCCGTAACATTCAACTACTGTCAGAACGATCACCGGCCGCCGAAAAGAGCGCCGGGACGAACTGGGAGAGGGGGCCATGGTCGCCAAAGCGAAGAAAGCATCGGCAGGCGCGGCATCGGGGAGGAAAAGCGCAGCCGCCGGCCGTGCCCCGTCCGCGCTGCAAGCGCCGTCGCCGGCCAAATTCTCCACCGAACAGGAACTGGACGCCTATCGGCAGATGCTGCTGATCCGCCGCTTCGAGGAAAAAGCGGGCCAGCTCTACGGAATGGGCTTCATCGGCGGCTTCTGCCACCTCTATATCGGCCAGGAGGCGGTCGTCGTCGGCATGCAGATGGCGATCGGCGACGGCGATCAGGTGATCACCGGCTACCGCGATCACGGCCACATGCTGGCCTGCGGCATGGACCCGAAAGGCGTCATGGCGGAACTGACCGGCCGCCAGGGCGGTTATTCGCGCGGCAAGGGCGGTTCGATGCACATGTTCTCCAAGGAGAGCGATTTCTACGGCGGCCACGGCATCGTCGGCGCGCAGGTATCGCTGGGCACCGGGCTCGCCTTCGCCAATCAATATCGCGGCAACGATCGGGTCTCGCTCACCTATTTCGGCGATGGCGCCTCGAACCAGGGCCAGGTCTACGAGAGCTTCAACATGGCCTCGCTATGGCGCCTGCCGGTGGTCTACATCATCGAGAACAACCGCTACGCCATGGGAACGGCGGTCCAGCGCTCCTCGGCCCTGACCGATTTCTCCCAGCGCGGCGCCTCCTTCAACATTCCCGGTATGCATGTGGATGGCATGGACGTTCGTGCGGTCAATGCGGCCGCCGAACATGCGGTCGCCCGCTGCCGCGCGGGGGAGGGCCCGATCATCTTGGAGATGGAGACCTACCGCTATCGTGGCCACTCCATGTCCGATCCGGCCAAATACCGCACCAAAGACGAAGTGCAGAAGATGCGCACCGAGCACGACCCAATCGAGCAGGTGCGCGCCCGGCTGATCAAGGCCAAGCAGGCCAGCGAGGACGAACTGAAGGCGATCGACAAGGAGATCCGCGAGGTGGTCTCCCAGGCCGCCGATTTCGCCCAGACCGATCCCGAGCCCGATCCGTCCGAGCTCTATACCGACATCCTGCTCTAGGGCCTGTTGAGGATCACGGTTGTGGCTTCGGTTTGGTCAGATTTGTTCAATTGCGTCGCCTGAGGAGGCAGGACATGCTTTGCATATTCAACGATGAAGGGGGCGCAAGTGGGCAAATCTGGCCAAATCCCTTTGGGACGCGGCCCATTGGGCCGTTGGACTTCGTTGCGAACCACTTGAAGTGGCCCGCACTACGGCGTGCTTCGCGCCTCGCCAGAGACCCAATGGGCCACGCCGAAGCCGCAACCGTGATCCTCAACAGGCCCTAACCCGGGGAGAAAGAAGATGGCGACAGAAATCCTGATGCCGGCGCTGTCTCCCACGATGGAGGAGGGCAATCTGGCCAAGTGGCTGGTCAAGGAGGGTGATGAGGTCTCCTCCGGCGATGTCATCGCCGAGATCGAGACCGACAAGGCGACCATGGAGGTCGAGGCCGTCGACGAAGGCACCGTGGCGAAGATCGTCGTGCCCGAAGGCACCGAGGCGGTCAAAGTGAACGCGGTGATCGCCATCCTGGCGGGCGAGGGCGAGGATGTGAGCGCCGCGGCGTCGGCCCCCGCCGCGCCGGCTCCCGATGGAGCCGCTGCAGCGCCGGCCGCCGACAGCCCGCCACCGGCCGCACAACCCGCCGCCCCGGCGCAACCTGTCGCCGTCGTCACCGCGGCGGATCCGGATATCCCGCCGGGCACCGAGATGGTCCCGACCACCGTGCGCGAAGCGCTGCGCGACGCGATGGCCGAGGAGATGCGCGCCGACGACGATGTGTTCGTGATGGGCGAGGAGGTGGCCGAATATCAGGGCGCCTACAAGATCACCCAGGGATTGCTGGATGAGTTCGGCGCGCGCCGGGTGATCGACACGCCGATCACCGAGCACGGTTTCGCCGGCGTCGGGGTGGGTGCGGCGATGGCTGGGCTCAAGCCGATCGTCGAGTTCATGACCTTCAACTTCGCCATGCAGGCGATCGACCAGATCATCAACTCGGCCGCCAAGACGCTATACATGTCCGGCGGCCAGATGGGCGCGCCCATCGTCTTTCGCGGCCCCAATGGCGCCGCCGCGCGCGTCGCCGCGCAGCATTCCCAATGCTACGCGGCCTGGTACTCCCACGTGCCGGGATTGAAAGTGGTGATGCCATATACCGCTTCGGACGCCAAAGGCCTGCTCAAAGCGGCGATCCGCGATCCCAACCCGGTGATCTTCCTGGAAAACGAAATCCTCTACGGCCAGTCGTTTGACGTGCCGAAGCTCGATGACCATGTGCTGCCGATCGGCCGTGCGCGCGTGCACAAAGTGGGCGCGGATGCGACCATCGTCTCGTTCGGCATCGGCATGACCTATTCGGTGGCCGCCGCCGAGCAACTGGCCGGAGAAGGCATCGACGTCGAAGTCATCGACCTGCGCAGCCTGCGCCCGCTCGACTTGGACACGGTCATCGCCTCGGTGCAGAAAACCGGCCGCCTCGTCACCGTCGAAGAAGGCTTCCCGCAGTCGAGCGTCGGTGACCATCTCGCCTCCCAGGTGATGCAGCGCGTGTTCGATTATCTCGACGCACCCGTCATCACCATCTGCGGCAAGGACGTGCCGATGCCCTACGCGGCGAACCTAGAGAAGCTGGCGCTGCCGTCCGTCGAAGAGGTGGTCGCGGCGGTCAAGACCGTCAGCTACCGGGACTAGGTCCGTGCCCCCGCTCGACATGAAAACAGCCAGGTTCGACGAATTCGCCGGTGCGGTGGTGATCGATGGACGGGACGTCACCGTCGAAGTCACCCGCGAGGCGCTGGAAGCGCTGTATGCCAAGGACTTCAGCCCCGACGAGGCGGTTGCCAAGGCGGTCAAGCAGGCGGCCCGGCTCAACCGGCTCGCCAAAGCCATTCCCGCCGACGACGGCAAGATTCACATCACCGCCAACCTTTTGATGAACGACGGCCGGTTCGGCGCGGCCGACGAAGAACCCAGCGGAGCCTGAAACCATGGCCATCAACATCACCATGCCGGCGCTGTCCCCCACGATGGAGGAAGGCAATCTGGCCAAATGGCTGGTCAAGGAGGGTGACGCGGTATCCGCCGGCGATGTGATCGCCGAGATCGAGACCGACAAGGCGACCATGGAGGTCGAAGCCGTTGATGAAGGCACCGTGGCGAAGATCCTGGTGGCCGAGGGCACCGAGGCGGTCAAGGTCAATGCGGTGATCGCGGTGCTGGCTGAAGAGGGCGAGGACGTGAGCGATGCCGCCCAAGCCGAGCCGGCTCCCGCCGCGCCACCCGCCGCCGCTGAACCGCCCGCTGCCGCCAACGGTTCAGGTGGGCAGCCACCGGCAGCGGCAGCCCCCGCTCCGGCCGCTCCTACCGCCCCGGCCGGAGGCCCACGCGTCTTCGCCTCGCCCCTGGCGCGGCGCATTGCCCGGGAAGGCGGGTTGGATATTGCCGCCGTCGCCGGCTCCGGCCCGCACGGACGCATCATCAAGCGCGACGTGGAAGCCGCGCTCGCCGGCGGTGCGGCGCCTGCGGCGGCCACGGCGCCCGCTACAGCGCCGACCGCGCCGGCACCCGCAAGCGATGATGCGACGCTCAAGCTGTTCGAGGAGGGCTCCTACGAGCTGATCCCGCACGACGGCATGCGCAAGACAATCGCCAAGCGGCTGGTGGAATCGAAGCAGTCGATTCCGCATTTCTATCTCACCATCGAGACCGAACTCGACGCGCTACTGAAGCTGCGCGGCGAACTCAATGGCGCCGCGCCGACCAAAGACGACAAGCCGGCCTACAAGCTGTCGGTCAACGATATGGTGATCAAGGCGCTGGCCCTGGCTTTGCGCGACGTGCCGGACGCCAACGCCTCTTGGACGGAAGCGGCCATGGTGAAGCACAAGCATGCCGACGTGGGCGTGGCGGTGGCCATTCCCGGCGGGTTGATCACGCCGATCGTGCGCCGCGCCGAGGAAAAGCCGTTGTCGGTCATCTCCAACGAGATGAAGGACTTCGCCGCCCGGGCCAGGGAGCGCAAGCTGCTGCCGCACGAATATCAGGGCGGGTCGACGGCCGTGTCCAATCTCGGCATGTTCGGGGTGAAGGAATTCTCCGCCGTCATCAATCCGCCCCACGCAACCATCCTGGCCGTCGGCGCCGGCCAGCAACGGGCGATCGTGCGCGATGGCGCTGTGGCGACCGCCACGATGATGTCCGTGACGCTTTCGACCGACCACCGCGCCGTGGACGGCGCCCTGGGCGCACAGCTTTTGGCCGCGTTCAAGGGTTACATCGAGAACCCGATGGCGATGCTGGTGTGAAATCGGGTTCAGGCGGCGGGCTGGCTCTGGCTTTGCACAAGCGTTGCGATCGCCTGCCCGTAGCGCGACAGGATGATCGCGATCGCCAGCGCCCAGATGACGCTGGTGGCCATGGTGATGAGTTTGAGCGAGAAGAACGAGCGTAGCGCACGTACGATGAACAATAGGATCAGCAGCAGGCCGGGGACCTGCACGATCCAGGGAAGCGCCAGGATTTCCGGCAGCGATATGAGCGAAAGAACGAATTCGACCATGGGTGGTGCGCGATTTATTGCAGGGGCGACGGCTTGAATCGGCGAACCGCGACCATAATCGTTCGCCCGGCCACGAACAAGGATGCAGCCGATCTGGCCATCTTCGACGACATGGCCGGCCAGGGCCTGTCGTCGTTGCGCTGGGCGCAGGCCGCGCGCAACGCCGATGTGCAGACCGCGCTCGAATTTGGCCGCGAGATGGTGCTTAACACCGAAGGCCCGTTCGGCTGGAAGAATGCGCACATCGCCGAAATCGACGGCGAGGTCGCCGGCGGCGCCATCGGCTATCGCGGACCCGATGAGCTCGGCGGCATACCGGACCCTTTTCCCGCAGCGGTGATGCGCCCCATTCACGAACTCTACCGCACGATCTGCGGACTGTGGTGGGTCGATATGCTGGCGGTCTACTCCCGTTTCCGCCGACGTGGCATTGCCCGCGTCCTGCTGGAAAACGAGATCGGCCGGGCCCGGACCGACGGTGCGGACCGCATCGCTCTCATTGTGGAAGACGCCAACACCGCGGCGGTGACGCTTTATCGAGCGCTGGGATTTGAAGTTGCCGATCGGCGGCCTTTCGTGCCGTTCGACGAGCGCAAGAAACAGCCGCGCGAATGGCTGGCGCTCATCGCGCCGGTGGCGGCTTGAGAATGGTTTGAAGGAGAAGATCCTTGGCACAACCCTATGACGTATTGATCATCGGCAGCGGTCCGGGCGGCTATGTCACGGCCATCCGCTCCGCCCAACTGGGGCTCAAGACCGCCATCGTAGAGCGCGAGCATCTGGGCGGCATCTGCCTCAATTGGGGCTGCATTCCCACCAAGGCGCTGCTGCGAACGGCCGAAGTCTACGAGCACATGGTGCACGCGAAGGACTATGGCCTGTCGGCGGAGAAATTCGGCTTCGACATCGCGGACGTGATCAAGCGCTCGCGCGCCGTGTCCGGCCGGCTCAACGGCGGGGTGGGACATCTGCTCAAGAAGAACAAGGTGGACGTCATCTGGGGCGAGGCGACGGTCGCCAAGCCGGGTGAGGTCACGGTCGCCGAGACCTCCAAGCCGGCGGTACAACCCCAGCACCCGGCACCCAAGGGCACCCAGGGTCCCGGCACGTACAGCGCAAAACACATCATCATCGCTACCGGAGCGCGCCCGCGCGTGCTTCCCGGCATCGAACCCGACGGTGAGACGATCTGGACCTACTTCGAGGCGATGGCGCCCAAGACCATGCCGAAATCGCTGATCGTCATGGGCTCAGGCGCGATCGGCATTGAATTCGCCTCGTTCTACCACTCGCTTGGCGCCGACGTGACCGTGGTCGAACTGCTCGACCAGATCATGCCGGTCGAAGACAAGGAAATCTCTACCCTCGCGCGCAAGCAGCTCGAAAAACGCGGGCTGAAGATCCTGACCGGCGCGCAGGTCACCAAAGTGGAGAAGTCGGCGGGCGCGATCGCCGCGCACGTGACCACCAAGGACGGCAAGACGGACAAGCTGGTTGCCGAGAAACTGATTTCGGCCGTTGGCGTTCAGGGCAATGTGGAAAATCTTGGCCTGGAAAGCGTGGGTGTGAAAACCGAACGCGGCGCCATCATCGTCGACGGATTCGGGCGCACTTCCGTTGCCGGCATCTACGCCATCGGCGATGTGGCCGGCCCGCCGCTGCTCGCCCACAAGGCGGAGCATGAAGGCGTCATCTGTGTCGAAAAGATCGCCGGGCTGGATGCCCACCCGATGGACAAGAACCAGATCCCCGGCTGCACCTACTGCCATCCCCAGGTCGCCTCCGTGGGCCTGACCGAAGCGAAGGCGAAAGAAGCCGGCCATGAAGTCAAGGTCGGCCGGTTCCCGTTCCTGGGCAACGGCAAGGCGATAGCGCTGGGCGAACCGGACGGGCTCATCAAGACGGTGTTCGACGCCAGGACCGGTCAGCTCCTGGGCGCGCATATGGTGGGCGCCGAGGTGACCGAGCTCATCCAGGGCTTCGTCGTCGCCATGGGGCTGGAGACAACCGAAGAAGAACTCATGCACACGGTGTTCCCGCATCCGACCCTGTCGGAGATGATGCATGAGAGCGTGCTGGATGCCTATGGGCGGGCGATCCATATCTGACCGCGTGCCAGTTGCAATGTCATCGGCGCGCAACAATACAAGGAGAGTTCAATGGGCCTGATTATCTTTCTTGTCGTCGGCCTGATCGCCGGCTACATCGCCAACCGGCTGATGAAGGGCCGGGACGACCTGATCGCCAATCTGATCGTCGGCGTCGTCGGAGCGATCGTGGCGCGGCTGGTTGGCCCGGTCATCGGCGTGGTCGCCACCAACGTGATCGGCCAGATCATCACCGCCACCATCGGCGCCGTGGTGTGCCTGGCGATCTGGCGCGCCTACAGGCGCCGCTGAGCCAGATCGGAGCCGGGCAGACCGCTCGCGCCGCTTCGCCGTTCGCCGCTGGCGGAGCCGGTCAGTCTTCGCAGGCCGGCCGCCACCTGTTTGCGTCTGGCGAGCATCGGTTTTTCGACACATACCCAGGATGCGATTGCCGCCGCCAGCGCCAGGGGGAAGGCCAGCGCGAACAAGGTAACAGACGTCAGGCCGTCGATGGTCAGCGCCACGATCTGCAGCGCCAGCCAGCCGTAGATGTAGAGCCCGTAGGACACATCGCCCAGTCGGTTGAAGCGCCGGATCAAGCCGTTCGGGATGAACCCGAACCAGACCACCGCATATCCCGCCAATAAGATCACGGCAGGTTCGGCAAGCGCCGTGCCCTTGGCAAGCCAGGCCAGCGCGAAACCGGCCAGCAGGCCCGACCAATGCAGCCTGAGTTGGTCGCGATAGACATAGAGCGCCGATCCGACCAGGTAACACAGCGCGAACCGCGCCAGATGGTCGAGCGGCTGGATTTGCTCGCGCAGATCGCTCAAAAGCGTCAAAGCCAGATAACCGGCGATCCCGGCGGTCGCGTAGATGGTGAACCGGGACTTGGTCGCGAAAGCGCCCAGATAGAACACCAGCGCCAATCCCACATACATCGCCGCCTCGTAGCGCAACGTCCATAGCGGCATGTTGATCGTTTCGATCGGCGCGCCGGCGAACAGGCCGGGCACGACCGCATCATCGCTCACGAGACCACCCGTCAACGGCGTGTAGATCCAGGTCCGGAGGTCCGAAAAGTAATCGCCGAGCGGCAGAACCGTGAAAACGGGGCCGATGACGAAGGCGGTCACCAATGCCGTGACGACTAGCGCCGGCAACAGCCGCAGGCCCCGGGCGGTGAAATAATCGATCGGATTGGCGTTCCGGTCCAGGCTTGCCGCGATCAGAAAGCCCGACAGCACGAAAAACACCGTCACCGCGTGGTAGCCGAGCGTGAACCCGGTGGCGATCTGCAGAGGCTCGACGGTGTCGTAACCGCTCAGGATGCCCGGCGCGTGGGTGACGATCACGGCGCTGGCCGCGAGAAAGCGGATTAGATTGAAATTGTTGTCGCGACCGTTGAGATAATGCGAAAGCACCATGGCTTGCGTCCCGTTTTGACCGGTATTGTGTGCACGCGGCGCGTCCTCGGCCCGATCCGGGACATCGGCGTGCCCAGCCGGAGCCGTTCAACGAAGAATTCGCGCTGCTGGCGACAAACATGCAAAATCAAGGCCATAGATATGCGGACTCTGGCCTGTCTAGCGCGTGCGGGACCTGCTAAGTTGCGACGCCTGCTTGCTTTGTTCGTCTTCTGAGGGCGCTCGCATGGACTTTCTGCAGTGGTCGGAGTTGATACGCAATGGCGCTTTGACTGCTGCTGCTGTCGTCGGTATCTACTTGGCATGGAATCGCGTTTTTGCTGCTAATCGGCAGGCTGAGGCATCCACGAGGCAGGCGGAACTTGCCCGTCGTGACCATGTAGCCGAGCTATTCAATCGTGCCGTCGGCCAACTTTCCGATGAAAAGATGGAAGTTCGGCTTGGCGCGATCTATATTTTGCAGCAGATCGCTGAAGATTTTCCCGATCTCGCCAGACCCGTCTATCGGCTATTGGAGGCGTATCTGCGTGAAAACCGACAAAGTTACGGTGACAGCGGCCCCCCTGCTGACGTCGCCGAGATCATGCAAACGGTGAAGAAATGGCTCAATCCCAATCCCTAAAGCCGAGACACCTGAACCCGGACGTCCTGCCGCCGTTGGACATTCGTGGCGCTTTTGTACGTCGCACCGACCTGAGTGGCGCCTCACTACGGAAGGCCAATTTGTCCGGTGCGGATGCAACAAATGCGATCTTCGTTGGCGCGGATTTCGAGGATGCTGACCTGACCGATACGATTCTGATCGGAGCCGATCTCTCGGGCGCAAAAAACCTTACGCTAGATCAGTTGAAATCTGCCATCTTGGACAGAACGACTATTTTGCCGTCGTATATTGACGCATCCTCATTGAAACTGGACTAGGTCTGGCAACCATGGTCACCGTGCTCGATACGGTCTCGCAATCCGCCCGCCCGCGCCATCCCGAAAAGGTCAACCGGCCGGAAACGCCATTGCTCAGAAAGCCGGACTGGATTCGCGTGCGCGCAGGCGGCTCGCCGGTCTACGAGCAGACCCGGCAGATCGTGCGCGAGCACAATCTGGTCACCGTGTGCGAGGAGGCCGGCTGTCCGAACATCGGCGAATGCTGGTCGAAAAAGCACGCCACCATGATGATCATGGGCGAGATCTGCACGCGCGCGTGCGCGTTTTGCAACGTGCGCACCGGTGTGCCCGGCCCGCTTGACCCCGGTGAGCCGGCCCAGGTCGCCGAGGCGGTCGCCAGGCTGGGGCTCAACCACGTGGTCATCACCTCGGTCGACCGCGACGATTTGGACGATGGCGGCGCCCAGCATTTCGTCGAGACCATCGCAGCGATACGCGAGCGTTCACCCGCGACGACGATCGAAATCCTCACCCCCGACTTCCTGCGCAAGGACGGCGCGCTGGAGCGGGTGGTCGCCGCCAAGCCCGACGTGTTCAACCACAATCTGGAAACGGTGCCGTCGCATTATCTGACGGTACGGCCGGGCGCACGCTATTTCCATTCGATCCGGCTGCTTCAGCGGGTCAAGGAGCTAGATCCGGGCATGTTCACCAAGTCGGGCATCATGGTGGGGCTGGGCGAGGAGCGCAACGAGGTGCTGCAGCTGATGGACGATCTGCGATCGGCGGACGTCGATTTCATCACCATCGGCCAATATCTGCAGCCGACGCGAAAGCACCATCCGATTGCCCGCTTCGTTACGCCGGACGAGTTCAAGTCTTTCGAGAAGGTCGCCTACGCCAAGGGCTTCTTGATGGTCTCATCGAGCCCGCTGACCCGCTCCTCCTACCATGCGGGCGAGGATTTCGCCAGATTGCGGGCCGCTCGAGAGCGGCAGCTGGCCGCCGACTGATCGTGCCCACCGTTTCCCACCGCCACCGGGTCTCGCACCCGCCAGCGCATATGTTCGACCTGGTGGCCGACGTGGAAAAATATCCGCAATTCGTGCCGTTTTGCGAAAATCTGGTCGTGCGCTCACGCCGCAACAAGGATGGATGCGAACAGATCACCGCGGACATGACCGTGGGCTACAAGCTGCTGCGTGAGACCTTCACCAGCCGGATCACGCTCGATCCATCGAAGCTGACGATCGACGTGGAGGCCGTCGAGGGGCCGTTCAGGCACCTCGCCAACCGCTGGCGGTTCGACGAGCGCAAAGAGGGCGGCTGCGAGGTGTGTTTCGATATCGACTACGAGTTCAAAAGCCGGGCCCTTGCCCTGGTCATGGGTGCGATGTTCGAAAAGGTATTTGCCCGTTACACCGGTGCATTCGAGAGGCGGGCGGACGAGCTCTACGGTTCGGCTTGAGCAGGTCCCAAACGCAAGAAACCCCGGCTGGTTCAAGGCCGAGGGTTTCTTTGGGAGGTCACGGGCGGACCGTGGTCCGGGGCGCGCTTGACAGGCTGGAGGTCCTTGCCGAACCGCGCTTGCTGTGTGATGATTGACATATAGGCAGGGTACGCCTGTGTATGTGTGCATTTCATCACATTAAGAAAAAACCGATTTCTACCATGCACTTAGATCAAGCGTCGATTGGCCGGCGCAATCCGCAGACGTGAAAACCGATTGTTGAACCGCCCGGTCGGGCCGAAGTCCGGCCGGCGTCCTCACACTTCAGAGGGTCGCAGCCATGGCTGCCTTCTTTGTCTTCATCCGCGACAATGCGCGCTGGCTCGCCGGCGGCATGTTGCTGACGTTCTTTTCCTCGTTTGGCCAGACGTTCTTCATTTCGCTGTCAGGCAACGGCATCAGATCCGAATTCGCGCTGAGCCACGGCCAGTTCGGCAGCCTCTACATGATCGCCACCTGTGCGAGCGCGGCGGTGCTGCCGTTCGTCGGCCGGGTAGTCGACCATGCGCGCGTCGCCGTCGTCGCCGCCGGCACCATCGTAATGCTGGCGATCTCGACCGTCATAATGGCCACCGCGCATCATTGGATGTTGTTGGTGGTAGCGCTGTTCATGCTTCGCCTGTTTGGCCAGGGCATGATGGTGCACAACGCGATGACCGCCATGGGTCGCTGGTACGCGGCCCAGCGCGGCCGCGCGGTCTCGGTCACCGGGCTCGGCCTTCAGGCGGGCGAGGCGGCCCTGCCGCTGGTCTTCGTCACCATGGCCGTGTTGGTCGGCTGGCGCAGCACCTGGTTTGCCGCAGGCGCGTTGCTCGTGGTCGTCGGCTTGCCGTTGATCACGCTTTTGATGCGGGTCGAGCGCTCGCCGCGCTCCGCCGCTGCCGCCGACCTGGGCCTGGTCGCGCGAGACTGGACCCGACGCGAGGCGTTGCGCGATCCGGTGTTCTGGGCGTCGCTGGCGGGCATTCTGGCGCCGGGCTTCATCGGCACCACGATCTTCTTCCACCCCGAATATCTGGTCGAACTGCGCGGCTGGTCGATGCAGCTGTTCGCCACTTCATACATCGCAATGTCGGCGACCACGGTGGTCTTCGCGTTGATCACCGGAGCGCTGGTCGATCGGTTTTCGGCCATCCACATGCTGCCCTATTTCCTGGCCCCGCTGGCGGCCGCCTGTTTTGTCCTGGGGCTGATGGAGCACTGGTCGGCGATGTACATCTTCATGTCCTTGCTGGGCGTATCGTATGGCGTATCGTCGACCATGTTCGGCGCGGTATGGCCGGAGATCTATGGGGTGCGCCATCTGGGCGCCATCCGCTCGGTGGTGGCCGCGATGGTAGTGTTATCAACGGCCCTGGGACCGGGCATCACCGGCACGCTGATCGATCAGGGCGTCAGTTATCTGTCGCAGATCGTGGCGATGGGATGCTATTGCATCGTCGCCAGCTTCATCATGCTGGCGGTTTCGCGGCGGGTGGCCGCCCGCCAGCTTGCCGTCAGCCCCTAAAGATTCAGCAGCCGCAAGAGCCATCAGATGTCCGTCACCGTGCGCTTCGCCCCATCACCGACCGGCAACATCCATATCGGCAACGCGCGCACCGCTTTGATCAACTGGCTGTTCGCGCGCAAGCACGACGGGCGTTTCATCCTGCGGTTCGACGACACCGATGCGGAACGCTCCAGCCAGGAGTTCGCCGATCAGATCGAGCGCGACCTGCGCTGGCTGGGCGTCGAAGCCGACGCCATAGAGCGCCAGTCGGCCCGCTTCGAATCCTACCGCGCGGCGGCCGAGCGGTTGCGCGCGGCCGGTTTGCTGTACCCCTGCTATGAGAGCACCGATGAATTGGAGCGCAAACGCAAGCGGCAGTTGGCCCGAGGGCGTCCGCCGATCTACGACCGCTCTGCGCTGAACCTGACCGACGACGACAAACGCACCCTGGAGGCGGAAGGGCGCCACCCGCACTGGCGCTTCCTGCTGCCCAATTTCGACGGCGATCCCGCCAATCCGGTGCGCACGGAGTATCACTGGGCGGACATCATGCGCGGCGAGCAGACCGTCGATCTGGCCTCCTTATCGGACCCGGTGCTGATCCGCGCCGACGGCACCTACCTCTACACCTTGCCCAGCGTGGTCGACGACATCGACATGGCCGTCACCCATGTGCTGCGCGGCGATGATCACATCACCAACACCGGTGTGCAGATCGCACTGTTCGGCGCGCTGGGTGCTGACCCACCCGAATTCGGCCACCACAACCTGCTGACCACGGTGAGCGGCGAGGGGCTGTCGAAACGGCTGGGCTCGCTGTCCATCGCCAGCCTTGCCGATCAAGGTTACGAGCCGTCGGCGGTCGCAAGCCTGGCCGTGCTGACCGGAACGTCCGGCCCCATCGAGGCACTCGAGGACCTGGCAGCGCTGGCCGGGCGCTTCGAGTCGTCCATGTTCACCCGCTCTGCGGCCAAATTCGATCCGCACGAGCTCGATGGCCTCAATCGCCGACTGGTGCACGAGATGGATTTTGCCGCGGTGGCCGAGCGATTGGCTCTTCTGGAAATCGGTGGCGGCGAACCATTCTGGCTCGCGGTACGCGACAACATCTCCAAGGTGAGCGAAGCCAGCCAGTGGTGGCATATCGTCGAACACGCCCGGCCCGTGATTGCCGAGGAGGACAGGGGATTTCTAACCAGCGCGACCAAGGCGCTTCCCGAGGAACCCTGGGACGCGGAGACCTGGGGGCGATGGACGGCGGCTGTGCGTGAAGAAACCGGCCGCAAGGGCAGGGCGTTGTTCATGCCGCTGCGCCTGGCGCTCACCGGCCTCGATCACGGACCCGAGCTTGCGCAGCTGCTGCCGCTCATTGGACGGGAAAGAACGCTGGGCCGACTATCCTGACCTTGCGGTCGGCCAGGGCCACGGTTTCGCCGGGCGGCGCCGGGAGTTTCGCCCGCAGCAGCCGTTCGACCGCCTCCATGGACAGCCGGCTCGCCCGGTTGACTTCGCTCTCCGGGTCAAGCGACCGGTCGACCCGCCAGACCGGCGCAGCGACCGTCGGCTCGGCCGTCGCCACCTCGGGCTGATCAAAACCGGTCTCCACCGCCCCGGTAATCTGATCGAACTGGGACGAAGCGAACTGGCAACCGCATTCGGGGTCGACCTTCTTGCGATAGTCGAACGCGGTGGACATATCCGCGTAGGGTTCCTCGGTGCGGTACGAGATCATGTCCTCGCTGTCCTGCTCGGGCATGGCGTGGAAATAGAGCTCCACATCGGTGCCCGGACACATCGCATGACAGATGCTCTCGTCGTAGGCGAAACGCTCGGGCAGGGTGGAGAAGCTGATCGGAAAATAGTAGCCGTCGCACTTGCGCACGCACAGGGTGCGGAACGTGTTGTAGCGGCTGGCGATCGAAGCGTCGGGGCCGAAGAACGAACCGCTGCGGCGGCCGTCGTCACCATAGGTGCGCACGCCGAATACCTGCTCGACGATCGAGCGCCGGCGCGGTTCGGCCCTGGTTGTCCGGGCCTGCCCGCCGTCGGAAAAACAGCCGCGGCGGTTCATGGCGCGGATGATCGAATCACGCTCGCTTTCACTGGAATGAACGCCGCGCGGGGCGTATCGCTGCCGCTCCCGTTCGAGGTTGGCCAGGTTGGCGTTCATCTGGTCCAAAGTCGCGAAGATGCGACCGCAGGTGCCGCCCCACCGCCGCCCCAGCACGCCGCCCAAGCAACCGTTGCGCCGCGCCATCTCCTCGGTGCGGTTGATCTGAATGCGCTGTTCCTTGACCGCATCGTCATACTGGCGGTAGCGCGGGCTGCCGACGACCCGTCCGCCGCCGGTGGAGATCGCGGCGAGTTGGTTTTGCAGCTGTAAGCAGGCTGCAGACTGCGCCGATGCATGGGACGGCGTGAGCGCGAACACGATCGCGGATATCGTCGCTGCGGCGATAAGCCGACGGGGCGCAGGCAAAGCTAAGGCCGCCGACCACCGGTTCTGGCAGTTGTGCAGCCGGCCTAAGTCCGGACACCACCGTTTGGGCACCATCGCACGATTCCTGACAACGACGATTCGTGAAAACCCTAGCATATCCTGGAAGCGATCCTGGTCCCGTAAAGCGCCCAAAACCCGAGACCGCATTGCCCTGCTTAACCGGTTGGCAGCATGATCGCGGTTAGGGGCGAAATGATGACGCGGCGACCGACGGTTGTGCTCTATGCCATCGGTTTGCCGCACGCCGCAAACCGCCTGCCCGAAATCACTTGTCTTTATCGACACGAACCCGCAATCATTAGTCAAAGCCGGGGGCGCGTGCTGCCCTCGCGAACCAATGGGGAGCGACGTGGGCGACAAAGACAAGCAACAACTGATGGAAGACAAACGTCAGGCCCAGCGGCGTATGGCGCTGCATTTCCACGAAATGCCGAAGCCCGGGAAGCTGGAGATTCGCGCCACCAAGCCGCTCGCCAACCAGCGCGATCTGTCGCTCGCCTATTCGCCCGGGGTGGCCGAAGCCTGCCTGGAAATCGCCGACGACCCCGCCAACGCGGCCAGATACACCACCCGCGGCAACCTGGTTGCCGTAGTCTCCAACGGTTCCGCTGCCCTGGGCCTGGGAGATATCGGCGCGCTCGCCTGCAAGCCGATCATGGAAGGCAAGGCGGTGCTGTTCAAGAAATTCGCCAACATCGACTGTTTCGACATAGAGGTGGACGAGGCCGATCCGGAGAAACTCGCCGACATCGTCGCGGCGCTGGAGCCCACCTTCGGCGCGGTCAACCTGGAGGACATCAAGGCGCCGGAATGTTTCGCCGTAGAGCGGCTGTGCCGGGAGAAGATGAAGATCCCGGTCTTCCACGACGATCAGCACGGCACCGCGATCGTGGTGGCCGCGGCCGCAATGAACGCCCTGCACATCGTCGACCGCAAGTTCGCCGACATCAAGATCGTCTCGGTGGGCGGGGGCGCAGCCGGTATCGCCTGCCTCAACCTGCTGATGGCGTTGGGCGCGAAACGCGAGAACATCTATCTGATCGATCGCGAAGGGCTGGTCTATAACGGCCGCGAGACCGGCATGACGCCGGAGAAGGCCGAGTTCGCTCAGGGCAAGAAGGCGGCGACCCTGGACGACGTGATCGAAGGCGCCGATCTGTTCCTGGGCCTTTCCGGGCCCGGCGTTCTTAAGCCCGATATGGTGGCCAAGATGGCCAAGCCGCCGATCATCTTCGCGCTCGCCAATCCAACGCCCGAAATCATGCCAGAGGAGGCGCTGGAAGTCGCGCCGGACGCGCTGATCGCCACCGGCCGGTCGGACTATCCCAACCAGGTCAACAACGTGCTGTGCTTCCCGTTCATCTTCCGCGGCGCCCTCGATGTGGGCGCGACCGAGATCAACGAGGAGATGAAACTCGCCTGCGTAAAAGCCATCGCCAATCTGGCGCGCAAGTCTTCCGCGGCTGAAGCCGCAGTCGTCTACCAGGGCGAGCGCATGGTATTCGGACCGGAATATCTGATCCCCAAACCGTTCGACCCGCGCCTGCTGGCGGAAGCTGCGGTGGAAGTGGCTCAGGCGGCGATCGATTCGGGCGTGGCCTCGCGGCCGATCGAGGACATACGGCAATACCGCCACAGCCTGGAGCATATGGTCTACCGCTCGGGCATGGTGATGCGCAAAGTCTTCGAGGAGGCGCGCCAGTCCGAGCGGCGCATCATCTTCGCCGAGGGCGAGGACGAGCGGGTGTTGCGCGCCTCGCTCAACATGCTCCAGGAGACGATCGACAAGCCGATCCTGATCGGCCGGCCCGAGGTGATCGTCGCGCGCTGCGAGCAATACGGCCTGCCGATCGTACCCGATCGCGATTTCGAACTGATCAACCCACAGAGCGATCCGCGTTATCGCGACTATTGGGAGACCTATCACTCGCTGATGGAACGCCGCGGCGTCACTCCGGCCCTGGCGCAGGCGATCATGCGCACCAACACCACTGCGATCGGCGCGGTCGCGGTGCATCGTGGCGATGCCGATTCCATGGTGTGCGGCACCTTCGGCCAGTATCTCTGGCATCTGCAATATGTAGAGCAGGTTTTGGGGCGCGAAGGACGTAAACCGGTCGGCGCCCTGTCGATGATGATCCTCGAATCGGGGCCGGTGTTCATCGCCGACACCCATGTGTGTCCCGAGCCATCCGGCCAGCAGGTCGCCGACATCGTCATCGGCGCCGCCCGCCACGTGCGCCGGTTCGGCATTGCGCCGAAGATCGCGCTGTGCAGCCACTCCCAGTTCGGCAATCTGGACATCTCGTCGGGCAGGCGCATGCGCGAAGCGCTCGCGATCCTCGACGAGATGGACCTGGATTTCCAGTACGAGGGCGAGATGCACTCCGACGCCGCGCTCGATCCGGCCCTGCGTGAGCGCATCTTCCCCAATTCCCGCCTGGAAGGCCCGGCCAATACCTTGATCTTCGCATACGCGGACGCGGCCAGCGGATGCCGCAACATCCTCAAACAGCTCGCAAACGGCCTGGAGGTGGGGCCGATCCTGATGGGCATGGGCAACAAGTCGCAGATCGTCACCCCGTCGATTACCGCGCGCGGGCTGCTAAACATCGCCGCGCTCGCCGGCACCACCGTGCAGCAATATGGCTGAAGCGCGCTGGCCGCCAGTGTGCGCCGCACAAGGCGCGCAGGTCACATTCGATGACGTTTTGCCATAAGCGCTTGCCCGTCGCATCGATCAT
The DNA here is from genome assembly GCA_028281105.1 of Rhizobiaceae bacterium. Lineage (GTDB taxonomy): Bacteria > Pseudomonadota > Alphaproteobacteria > Rhizobiales > Rhizobiaceae > JANQKQ01. Next base: position 317 of record JANQKQ010000054.1, on the reverse strand, counting down.
GTGTAGCTGAAATTTCGCACGAGAATTTCATTGCGCCGCCAGGCGACAGGGTGAGGGAAAGCCGTGAGTAAAGCCGTCAAGAGTGACATCGAAATCGCCCGGGAGGCCGACAAGAAGCCGATCCAGGAGATCGGTGCGAAACTGGGTATCCCTTCTGAGCATCTGCTGCCGTTCGGCCACGACAAGGCGAAGGTTTCGGAGGCCTTCATCAAATCGCTGGCGGACAAGCCCGACGGCAAGCTGATCCTGGTCACCGCCATCAATCCGACGCCGGCGGGCGAGGGCAAGACCACCACCACCGTGGGCCTGGGCGACGG
>JANQKQ010000047.1 GCA_028281105.1 Rhizobiaceae bacterium | reverse complement strand
CGGCCTATGGCCATGACGAGCTGAAGGCGCTCACCGATGTGCTGGTCCGCCACCCGCATGTTTGGGTGCTGTCGGACGATATGTATGAGCATCTGTGCTACGGCGGATTTAAGTTCGTCACCCCGGCGCAGATCGAGCCTGAACTCTATGAACGCACGCTGACGATGAACGGGGTGTCGAAGGCCTATGCGATGACCGGGTGGCGCATCGGCTATGGAGGTGGACCGGTCGAGCTGATGCGGGCCATGGCCAAGATCCAGAGCCAGCAGACGTCCGGCGCCTGTGCGATCGCCCAGTGGGCGGCGACCGAGGCGCTCAACGGTCCGCAGGACTTCATCGACGAGCGGCGCAAGGCGTTCGAGGAGCGGCGCGACCTGGTGGTCTCCATGCTCAACCAGGCGAGCGGCATTTCCTGCCCGGTGCCGGAGGGTGCGTTCTATGTCTATCCGTCGGTGGCCGAACTGATCGGCAAGACCGCGCCCAGCGGCAACAGGATCGAGACGGATGAGGATTTCGTCACCGAACTGCTGGAGGCGGAAGGGGTTGCCGTCGTCCACGGCTCGGCGTTCGGGCTGGGGCCCAACTTCCGGGTTTCGTATGCGGCGTCGGTGGCCGAGCTTACCGACGCCTGCGAGAAGATTCAGAAGTTCTGCGCCGCGTTGCGTTAACCGTTTGCGCTGGTTGTTGCCAATTTGACGCACCAGCGAACAAAACCGTGGTAAAACCCGCCGAATTCGATTTTCACAGGTGCGTGAACCACAGCGCGCGGTTGAAAACATCAATGCCTCGGTTACAAGAAATCTATTAGGGGCGCGAACAGAGTCGGTCTCGTTGATGGGTTTCGCAAGAAAGGCCACAGCGGCGGTATTTGGCTTGGGGCTGATGGCGGCTCCGGCGCTGGCTGCCGACATCCTCGATCCGACACCGATGGCCGGCCAAGCCGGTGCGGTCGACGGGATCAATTTTAACTTTAGCGGACTTGGCGGCGTGCTGGACGACGCCGGCAGCGCGATGTTCCTGGCGTCGGCGGCGATGCCGATGCCGTTTGTCTCCTCGCTTGGAATTCAGGCCGATCTGGCCGCCGGCAACTACGACGGGCGTCTGACCTCCGCGGCGGCCGCGCTGCACATCTTCTGGCGCGATCCGGCCACCGGCATGATCGGGATCTATGGCGACTGGGGCTATATCAGCCCGGTGCATTCGGGCCGGCTGGGGGCCGAGGCGGCCTATTACAGCGGCCCGTGGTCGGTCGATATCTTCGCCGGCATGGAATTCGGCCAGAACGTCTACACCAAGTTCGTCGACGAGGTGGATTTCTCCTACTATTTCGACGAGAACACGCGCGGCTCGATCGGCCACCGGTTCACCGCGCGCGGCAATGTAGGCAATTTGGCGTTCGAGAAGCAGTTCGGCGCCTGGCATGGCGGCGCGTGGAGCGTGTTCGGCGAGGCGGAAGCCGGCGAGGATTCCTTCTATCAGGTGTTCGTGGGCATCCGCGCCTATATGGGCAGTTCGTCTTCCACCACTCTGCAGCAGCGCGACCGCCATGACGGGGTCAAGGTACGCGTTCCGCGAAACCTGGCGTCGATCAGCCAGTGCGGCCCGGTGGACAATCCCTTCCCGGCGCCCTCATGGCTGACCGGTCTGCATCTGATCGCGCCGGGCAGCATGACCGAGACCCTGTGCGCGTCGCGGCGCAGCATCAACCGGGTCTCGTCGGTCGGCCCGACCGGCCCATAAACCCATCCGCTTTGGTCTAGCTCCGGCCCAGGTGTCCGCGCGCAACCACACGCAATCGTGAGGCCGGGACCCTTGTAATCGGCCTGCGCGGCGCTAGCTTTTTCCCCAATCGTGAGGAAGGAGCGAGGTCATGGCCGCATCGATACACCGCGCGAAATCCTGGCAGCAGCCGGGGTTGGAAGAGACGCCGGAATGGGCGTTCCTCAATCGCCGACAATTGCTGAAGAAGCTCGGGCACGGGGCGGCGATCGGCGGGCTGGCGATGGCCGGCGGCTTGAGTGGGGCTTCGATGCGCCAGGCGGTCGCCAGCGAGGACCCCAGTGCAGGACTCTATCCCGCCAAACCCAACCTGGCCTATCGGCTGGACCGGGAGCTGACGCCCGAGGACATCAACTCGACCTATAACAATTTCTACGAGTTCGGCTCGCACAAGCAGATCGCGCGCGCCGCGCAGGCCCTGCGCGTCCGGCCGTGGACGGTGACCATCGATGGGATGGTGGAGCAGCCGATGGAACTGGGCATCGACGATCTGCTCGCCAAGATGGACTTGGAGGAGCGGCTCTACCGCCACCGCTGCGTGGAAGCCTGGTCGATGACGATCCCCTGGTCCGGCTTCCCGCTCAAGGCGCTGGTGGAGATGGCACAGCCATTGTCCTCGGCGAAATATGTTCGCATGGAGACCTTCCTCGATCGGTCGATGGCCAGTGGACAGAATCAATTCTGGTATCCGTGGCCCTATGTAGAGGGCATGACGATCGATGAGGCGGTCAACGAGTTGTCTTTCATGGTGACCGGCGCCTATGGCAAGCCGCTGGCCAAGCAGTTCGGCTCGCCGCTGCGCCTGGCGCTGCCGTGGAAATACGGCTTCAAGTCGATCAAGTCGGTCGTCAAGATCAGCTTCACCGAAGAACGGCCGGTGAGCTTCTGGGAGGAAGTGGCGGCCAACGAATATGGCTTCTGGGCGAACGTGAACCCGGAAGTGCCGCATCCGCGTTGGAGCCAGGCCCAGGAACGGATACTGCACACCGGGGAAAAGGTGCCCACGCTGCTGTTCAACGGCTACAGCGAACAGGTCGCCCATCTCTATGAGGGGCTGGAAGGCGAGAAGCTCTACATGTGAGCGCAAGCGGCCCCGCGGGCGGCAAACCATCTGACGGTGCAAGAAAAAAGCCGGGCTTGGGAGTAGCCCGGCTATTAGTTTAAGAAGGCATGAAACTCAACCTTCCAAGAGGGGAACAGTTGACTGCTGAAAGCTGCCGGGAGGAGGATGCAGCTTGGCAACTCAACTGTGTCGAGCTTGCACATCGCCGGGCCGTCTTGCAACCCCGTCCGCCGCAGCGCGGCTCTGCCCCTGGCGCATGGAACGTGGCGGGATTGGCCGCCAAAGCCCAAATTTGAGGTCGTTTTCCGCAAAATCGGGCAGAAATGTGCGATTTTGTGCTGTTTTGGTGCGACTTAGTTCCGCGAACGACAATCATGAGTTGTGAAAGGCGTGGGCGCGATGTGGGTTTTCTGTGAGCCAGTGTTGCGCAAATGTCACGAAATTGGCGCCGATATCACTGGTAAATCACCCGTTTGGCCCGCCGGATTGGCCGACCAGACAGGGGTGATTCGTTTTTGATTCGCTTTGTCAACTGCTCTTTTTAGGGAGTGTTGTGGGTGGATTCGGCCTGGAGTTCGTTATCGCCGATGTGCTCTAGGCGACCTGCCAAGCCTGTCCCGGCAACAGGGTGCGGAACGTGTCTTCAGCCTCTGCCGTGCCGGCGAGCGCCGCTTCGAGTGCACGCACCGGCTCCTCGATGCCTTCGTCGGTCAGTTGGAACGTGCCCCAGTGAACGGCCAGGGCCAGTTCGGCGCCCAGATCGGCCTTTGCCTTAACCGCCTCGGCCGGATTCATGTGGGAATCGTGCATGAACCAGCGCGGCTCGTATGCGCCGATCGGCAGGATGGCCAGCCTGAAGTCGCCGAACCTGGACCGGGTGTCGCGAAAATGAGCGCCGTCGCCGTAACCGGTGTCCCCGGCGAAATAGACATTGCCGCCGGCCGTCTCGATGACGAACGCGCACCACAGCGCCATCATCCGGTCGCGCATGCCGCGCGCCGACCAGTGATGCGCCGGCTGCAGGTGGACGGTAACGCCTTTGCCGAGCTCGATCTGGTCCTGCCAGTCGTAGGCCTCGACCCGGACGGAGGGATCATGGGCGCTGACGATCGCGTCGTTGCCCAGCGCGGTGACGATGCGCGGGGCGTCTCTTTTCCATAGTCTTGAGAGTGTCGCCACGTCGAGATGATCGTAATGGTTGTGTGACAGCAACACCGCATCGATGGGCGGCAGATCCTCGAAGGCGACGCCGGGATCGTTGACCCGCCTGGGGCCGGCGAAGGAGAGCGGGCTGGCGCGGTCGGAGTAATGCGGGTCGGTCAGGATGTTGAGGCCGTGGGTTTGAACGAGCACCGTGGCGTGGCCGATGAACGACAGCCGGGTCGAGCCGTCATCCACCCGGCTTGGCGGGCGATCGACGGCGCCGGGAAAGCGTTCGGGCCAGCGGGCCGGCTTCGCGGTAAACCGCCACCGCAGCAGATCCGCAAAGCCCATCTTGCGCGGCCGGTCGGGATTGAAGAACCGCGTCCCGTCGAAATGATCGGACACCGGGCCCGAATAATACGGATTGTTACGGCCCATGATGGCCCACACCGCCGCACCGCCTCCGGCGACAAGAGCCGGTGCCATGAGCATTTTGATGAATTTCCTGCGGTTCATCGGGGCAGGCGCTCGATCGAAACGGGTGATTGGTCACGGGCGGATGGGCGGCTAGTACGTCCAGCTGCGGGCTTTTGACACCAGGAAGTCGCGGAACACGCGCAACCGCGCCGAGCCGCGCATCTCTTCGGGGTAGCAGAAATAGGTGTCGAAGCTGGGCACCTCCACATTGTGCATCAGTTGCATCAGGCCGGAGCGGTCCTCGATCAGATAGTCGGGCAGCACGGCGATGCCGCAGCCGGATTCGACCACCTTGCGCATGGCGATGACGTTGTTGACCTGGAACACGGGCTGGCGCGGCTTGCCGTTCGGCCGGCCGGCGGTTTCCAGCCAGTTGATCTCGGTGAGATAGGCCGGCGCGTTGTGGCCGAAGGTGATGATGCGGTGGTCATCGAGTTCCGCCGGGGTGGTGGGCTGGCCGTGGCGCTTCACATATGCGGGCGAGGCATAGATGTGGAAATGCACGGTGAACAGGCGGCGCTGGATGAGATCGGACTGCTTGGGCTGGCGCAGCCAGATGGCGCAGTCGGCTTGGCGCATGGTCAGATCGAGCTGCTCGTTGACTAAGCTCAGATCGATGCGCACGTCGGGGAACAGTTCCAGGAATTCGTGGATGCGGGTGGCGAGCCAGCTGGTGCCCAGTCCCACCGTGGTGGTGACGCGCAGTTCACCGGTAGGCCGCTCGGTGGAATCGCGCAGCTTGGCCTGCACCGCGTCGAGCTGCATCAGCACGTCGTGAGCGGTACGATAGAGCGTCTCGCCCTGCTCGGTCATGATCAGTCCGCGCGCGTGGCGGTGGAACAGGGGCACGCCCAGGTCCTGTTCCAGGCTGGAAATCTGCCGTGAAATGGCCGACTGGCTCAGATTGAGGGTCTCGCCGGCATGGGTGAAGCTGGAAGCCTCGGCCACCGCGTGAAAAACGCGCAATTTATCCCAGTCCATCGGCTCTCCTCTCGCCGCCCGGAACGATCGATTTGGCGTGGGGCGGCTGGTTACTCAGCCGCTTCGCTGACCGCTTCGTGCTCGGCCAGGAATTTCTCCGCCTCAAGGGCCGCCATGCATCCCAGGCCCGCCGCGGTGACCGCCTGGCGGAAGACGTCGTCGGCCACATCGCCGGCGGCGAAGACGCCGGGAATGTCGGTTGCCGTGGAGTGGGGATGCGTCCACAGGCAGCCCGACGGCTTCTTCTTCAGCCGCTCGCCGAACAGTTCGGTGGCCGGTGCATGGCCGATGGCGATGAATATGCCGTCCACGTCGAGGGTTTCGACGTCGCCGGACTTGACGTTGCGGATTTTCGCGCCGGTCACCGATGGCGGCGGGCCGGCCTCGCCGACCACCTCATCCAGCACGCTGTCCCAGGCGAACTCCACGTTGGACTTGGCAAACAGCCGCTGCTGCAGGATCGCCTCAGCGCGCAGTTCGTCGCGGCGGTGGATCAGCGTCACCTTGGCAGCCAGGTTGGACAGGTATAGCGCCTCCTCGACCGCCGTGTTGCCACCGCCGACGACGGCGACGTTCTTGCCGCGATAGAAGAAACCGTCGCAGGTCGCGCAGGCCGACACGCCGAAGCCCTTGAACTTCTCTTCCGAATCCAGACCGAGCCATTTGGCCTTGGCGCCGGTGGCGATGATCAGCGTGTCACCGGTGTAGATCTCGCCGGAATCGCCGGTGGCGCGGAAGGGGCGGGCGTCCAGATCAACTGCGGAGACATGGTCGGTGATCACGGTGGTGCCCACATGCTTGGCCTGTTCCAGCATCTGCTCCATCAGCCACGGGCCCTGGATGGTCTGCGCGAAGCCGGGATAGTTCTCCACATCGGTGGTAATGGTCAGCTGTCCGCCCTGGTCGACGCCGGTGACCAGGATGGGTTCCAGAAGGGCGCGGGCGGCATAGATCGCCGCGGTATAGCCGGCCGGGCCGGAACCGATGATCAGGACTTTCGAATGCTGCGGCATGGGACGAGTTCCGAGTTCGGGAGCGGGCGTTCCCTTCTATTGCGAGGCTGGATAGCAATCCTTGGGTGCGCCTTACAAGGCGGTGGCGGGCGGGCCGCTTCACTATCTGTTGACAAGGGGGAATGCGGGCGGCGGGTTTCAGTGGATCAGTTGGGATCGAAACCAGTCTCTTTCAAGCCGCACGAAGCGTCGCCGTGCCCGGCCGATATGCGATAGCTGACGCCAGGCGATGCGCGCCTGGGCCGCCAGCCGGCGAGCTTTGAAGCGCACCGCGGCGGCGATCGAACCGGGCGCGGGTTTGTCGGCGTCGCCCTGGTCGATGGTCGACGGCGAGGACGGGTAGCCGGTTACGCCATAGGCGTCGCACAACAGGAGCTGAAGGGCGCAGGCCGGTTCGACCTGATACGATGCCAGTTCATAGGCCGAGTTGATCACCGCGTCGGCGAGGCCGGCGGCCCGATCCGAGCGATCCAGCAGCTTGCGGGCGCCGGCAGGCCACAGCACGTAGGCGCCGGCGCCGTTGCGATCCTGAACCAGGCGGGTCAGCGTGGTGTGCCCGGTGAGCTGTCTGCTGCCGTTGGCCAGCAGCTTGCGCCGGCCGCATACCTCTAAGGTGACATGGTCCAAACCTTCCAGATCGCTCAGGGCGGTCAGAACGTCGCCGATGCGGTCGCACAGGATCGCGTCGTCCTCCAGGATCAGAGCCGGCGCGCCGGCCCCGGCGACCCTGCGCCAGGCCGCACGGTGGCTCATCAGGCAGGCCACCTCGACCTGCCGCATCGGCCGTTCCCACTCGCCGGCCATGCGCGCCGCCTCGGACGGGTCGAGGTCGGCAACCGCGATCGCGGTCAATCGCTCGAAATCCAGGCCCAGCGCCGCCATTTGCCGGTTCTGGAAATCGAGCCGCTCCTTGGCGGCATCGAGATTGATGACGAGTATCTTCATGGGCCGATGGATCGATCACGAGGCCCGTTCGCGGCGCTCGGCGCGGCGGTGGACCCACAATCGGCCACGATAGCTGAGCTGATAGGCCATGTTGGTGATCGCCTGGTGTATGGGGCTGGCATGGGTGGCGCGTCGCCCGGCGGAGCGGTGGTCGCCGACGGTGCCGGTCGCCGAGCGGTCGTCTCCCATCACCACGGGCATGGGCTGAACCAGCGCCACTTTAAGCCCTTTCTCCCAGAAGAACTTATGGTCTTCGTCCACCGGGCGAAAGAACGGGATCGACTGGTCGGCCAGCCTTGCCGCCGCCTCCCGGCGCAAAGCGTAGCCGACCAGACCGTTGGGCACCGCATAGGGGGTCGACAGGCGATGGGTCTGGGTGAGCGGGCGGTGGTCGACAACGCGCGGTCGGGCCTTGATGGAGAACAACTTGACCATGTTCCAGTCACCGTCGTCGCGGGACAGCGCTTCCATCACCGGTGCGGGATCGCCGTTAAAGGCAAAATCGTCCTCGAACACGAAACCGCCCGGTTCGCCACCTTGCGCGATTCTGCGCCAAGCCTCGACGTGGCTCAGGTAGCAGCCGATCTCGGCGCGCACCAGCGGATACTTGAAGCGCCGCCGCGCCGCGCGCTCGTCATAGACTTCGCGCACGCGGCTTTCGTCCAGCGTGCGACCGTCGATCGCCTCGATGCGCGAAAACGGCAGCCCCGCGTCATCGAACAGCCGGCGGGAATTGTCCAGCCGGATGGTGTCTTGCTCCATGTTGATAAGCCAGGAATGCCACATGGTGAAGCCGGCCCCGCGGCGGGCGAGAGGGTAAGCGGAATTCGCCGGGTGATAGACCAATCGGCTCAGGCGAACAAGCGGCTCAGCCGCTCGCCAGCAATTGGCGGTAGATGGCGATGATCGCCTGCGCCTCGCGCTCGATCGGAAAATGCTCGCGAACATGGTTCAGCGCACGCTTGCCTTGGCGCTCGAGCTCAGGGGGATCGTCCAGCAACCCGGCCACCGCGCCGGCCATGGCATCGACATCGCCCGGCGCGACGAGCGCGCCGGTCTCGCCTTCGACGACGAGTTCGGGGAACGCACCCACGGTGGTCGCTACCACGGGCACGCCGCAGGCCATCGCTTCGAGCGGGGTGAGCCCGAAACCCTCCCAGCGCTGGGGCGCCACGAACAGCGACAAGGCCTGATACCACGACGCGATCTGGTGAACCGGAACCTCGCCGGGGAACACGATGCGGTCGGCCAGCCCGGCGTCCGCCACCTTGCGCTTGAGCGAAGCCAGGAACGCGCCGTGGGTTTCGGTGGCGCGGCCGAGCACCACGGCGCCGACATCGGGACGATCGCGCGCCAGCTCGATCATCGCGTCGACGAACACGTCCGTGCCTTTCTGCCGGCGTATGCGGCCGAAACAGCCGATCACGCGGCGACCGGGAACGGCGAGGCGTCGGCGCAGTTCGTCGACGTCATCGGGCGGCGAGAATCTCGCCAGGTCGATGCCGTGCAGGATCACGGTGTTGGGCACTTTCAGATAGGCGGCGGTGGCGCGCGACGTGGCGATCACAGCGTCCATGCGCGCGATCTGGAATCTCGACCACCAGGTGTGATGGCGCTGGGAGGCCGAGGTGAACAGCAGCTTCCAGCGCTGGCGTAGGACGTGTTTGAGGAACAGGCCGAAGGTCATCTCGACGTTGCGGCGCGCGTGCCAAACCCGCCACCTGCCGTTCGCCGGCCTGGTCCAGCCGAGCCGCACAAGTCGCCACCAGCCGATGCGGGGCACGTGGCCAGGTAGCCCTACGCCGGCGGCGGCGATGCCGATGTCGGCGGCCTGCAGCGGCACCAGCCGCTCAATGGTGGCGGTGACGCCGGACAGGCGGCGGTTGAAGTTGGGCGCGACGACTTCGATTTCCGGATCGGGCGGAACGGGCATGGGGCGGTACTGGCGAGATTGGGCTGGCGCTTGGCTATGCACCACTGCGGTGGCGGCGGCAAGCACGAACGGTGGGGCGGATCGCGAATGTCGCATCCAAATCAACCGCAGCAAACGGTCGCACGGGCGATGGCGCATTCGCCGATCTGCAGGTACAACAGCATCGATCCGGTTTCATCGCCCCGTGGGCGGGCGTGAATGGGGTGAAGATTTGCGCCGACCTGCACCACCCGCCGTCCGTTTTGCCCTGCCGGCACCGGCCCTGCGGCCATTCGTTGCGTGCTATTGGCATCTCGACGCGAGGGGGTTGGGCGGTCGCGAGCATTTCCTGCCCGGGCTTCCGTTCGCCTGGATCGTATCGATCGACGATCCCGGCGACGTCGTCATCGCCGGGGTGCGGACGACCCAGCCCAAGGCGTTCGTCAAGGGGCTGATGCGCTCGAACAGCCAGGTGATAACCCGCTCGGGCGCACACAATTACGGCGTCGCGTTCAATTCCGGATGCGCGTCGGCGTTTCACACGCAACCGCTGGACGAGCTCGCCAATCGGCTTAGCGATATTTCGGCCATCGGCGATCCGGCCCTGGCGGCGCTGGCGCGATCGGCCGCCTCGGCCCATTTTACCGACGCCGTCGCGCTGTTCGATCGCTTTCTGCTGAAGCGGCTTGAAGAGGCGCGCGATCCGGGCCTGGGCCGGGTCCTGCTGGACCGCATGCCGATGCTGGAGACGGTGGGTAGCCAGCGGATGGCGAGCATGAGCGGCGTCTCGGCGCGCCATCTGCGTCGGCTGTTCCGGGCGGAATTCGGCGCCGGTCCCAAGCAGGTGCAGCGCATAACCCGGCTTCGGCGCGCGATCGAACTGCTGCGGAGAGACGGTGACGCTGTTGCCGGCGTAGCAGCGCGCTGCGGCTACGCCGACCAGGCGCATCTGGCCGCCGACTTTCGCGACATGATCGGCCTGCCGGCGAGCAGGCTTGAGCGGGCCAGCTATCGGCTTGCCGATCTGTTCGATCAGTCGGAGCCGGTGCGAACCTGGAGCGTTTCAAGTTTTCCTTGAAACATTGAAACGCTCTATCTCTTTGTTTTTACGCACTTTTGCTGAAAGTGCTCTAGCCCTGGTTGCGCTTGTTGAACGCCAAGGTGTAGCCGAAGCCATCGTCGATGGCGAAGGACCGGTCGCCCCAGAACCGGTCGCCGATGTCCTCGCGCACGGTGAAGCCCTCGGCGCGGACGGAGGCGTAGAAATCGTCGATGTCGAGATCGTCGGCGCGCAGCCATAGCCACACGCCGCCGCCGCCCCGGTCGGCGTCTTCAGGGTTGCGGTTGAACATGATCTGGCAGTTTGCGCGGCTGACCTGCGCGTTTGCGGTGATGCCGTCTTCGCCGGGAAAGCGAAAATCCTCTTGGAAGCCTAGTCGTTTCACATAGCTTTCGACGATCGCGTCGACGTCGGCGACCGGCAGGACCGGTAGTGTTCCTTGCGTCATGGAGATGCCCTTGGTGGTGATCGGTTGCACCCGCACGATGGCACGCCCGCATCGCCGATGGCTTGAAGAAAACGGTCATGCCGTTGCCGGCGCGGGAGCGCCGCATTGGATGGCTCGCGCGGCGTGCTTTTATTGACCCGCCATCCCATATGCGCTAGGCGAAGCGGGCGAACCCGGCGCTTGGCAAAGCGGCCGGCGAAACGGCTAGCTGGCGTAGTATCCGCTTGTGTCCCAAGGTTAATGTCCGCCAAAACATCCCTCAGCCCGGCGTCCTGGTGGCGCGGTTTTCGCGACAGCGAACAGGCCCAGATCGTCAAGCGGGTCTTCGCGGATAATTTCAAGCATTACCGCAACCGCTACTTCCTCGCCATCGGCCTGATGGTGATCGCTTCCGCCGCCACCGGGTTCAGCGCCTGGATGATGCGCGAGGTGATCAACTCGATCCTGCAGGCACGTAGCTTCTCGATCATCCTGGCGGTGGGGTTCACCGTGATCGCGATCTTCGTGATCAAGGGGTTCGCCACCTACGGCCACACGGTGACCCTGGCGATGGTCGGCAATGAGTTGTCGGCGGAGATCCAGAAGCGGGTGTTCAACCACCTGCTCAGCCTGAAGGCTGAGTATTTCGACCGGACCACGCTGGGTGAAATCTTCACCCGCGCGACCATGGGGGTCACCGCCGCGCGCCAGATCATCGACACGGTCATCATGACCGTGTGCGTCGATCTGCTTACCCTGCTGTTCCTGGGCCTGGTGATGTTCATCCAGGAGCCGCTCATCTCCATCGGCGTGCTGGTGATCGGGCCGGTCTCCGTCCTGTTCATCCGCTCCATCGTGCGCAAGACCCGCGAACAGGCGACGCGGCTGCTGGAGAATCTGTCGCATTCGTCCTCGCTGCTTAAGGAGACGGTCGGCGGGATCATGATGATCAAGACCTATTCGCTGGAAGACGAGATGAGCACGCGGATGGGCGGCGTGGTCGAGGAAATGCGCGGGCGCAACGACCGTATCGCCAAGCTGCAGGCGCGCACGTCGCCGATCATGGAGACGTTGGGCGGCATCGCCATCGGCGTGCTGGTCATCTACGCCGGCTGGTGGGCGCTCAATGTGGGGACCGACGGGCTTGATCCGGACTATCCCGGCAAGCTGATGAGCTTCATCACCGCCTTCCTGCTCGCCTATGCGCCGGCCAAGCGGCTGGCCAGGCTGCGGGTGACGCTTGAAAAACTGTTCGCCGACGTGCGCTACATGTACGAGCTGCTCGATCGCGAACAGCCCGAGAGCTTGTTGTTCGAGGGCGGCGAGGAACTGATGGTCAAGGCCGGCAATGTGGAGGTCAAGAACCTCAATTTCGGCTACGGGGAGCATCAGCCGGTGCTGCGCGACGTCTCGCTCGCCGGCGCGGCGGGCGAGAAGATCGGCCTGGTGGGGCCGTCCGGCGGCGGCAAGTCGACCATCTTCAAGGTGCTAATGGCGCTCTACCAGCCGACTTCCGGCCAGGTGATGATCGACGGCCAGGACATCTTCAAGGCAACGCCGGGATCGGTGCGCGGCGCGATCGCCTATGTGGGCCAGGAGGCGCATATCTTCTCCGGCACGGTGAAGGAAAACATCGCGTTCGGCGCATTGGGTGCCAGCGACGAGGAGATCGTCGAAGCGGCCAAGCTCGCCAAGGCGGACGAGTTCATCGCCGGTTTCCGCGACGGTTACGACACGTTCGTCGGCGAGAACGGCGCGCAGCTTTCCGGCGGCCAGCGCCAGCGCATCGCGATCGCGCGCGCCTTCCTGAAAAAGGCGCCGATCATCCTGCTCGATGAAGCGACCTCGTCGCTGGATACCGAATCGGAGCAGGCGATCCAGGCGGCGATCGAGGAACTGGTGGAGGGCAAGACCACCTTCATCATCGCCCACCGGCTGTCGACGGTGCAGAAATGCGACCGCATCTACGTGGTGGCCGGCGGCGCCATCGTCGAACAGGGCTCCCACGCCAAGCTGATCGACGACGACCGCACCTACGCGCAACTGTTCAAGCTGCAGTTCGCCAGTTAGGGGTCGCGTCGGCGTTGGCGTTTACCGCCGGCGAGCCCGCCCGCACTCCGTCACCCCGGCCTTCGCCGGGATGACGAGGTTAGACGTGGTTCGCCCTTGCCCGTTCCCGCCTACTTAAACCGCACCGACAGGATTTCGTAGCAGCGTGAGCCGCCCGGGGCGGTGACCTCGATGGAATCGCCCTTGGACTTGCCGATCATCGCGCGCGCGATCGGCGAAGAGATCGATATGCGGCCCTCTTTGACATCGGCTTCGGCGTCGCCGACGATCTGCCAGGTCTTCTTTTCCTCGGTGTCTTCGTCGACCAGGCGCACCGTCGCGCCGAACTTGACGGTCTTGCCCGACAGTTTCGACACGTCGATCACCTCGGCCCGCGAAATCAGGTCTTCCAGTTCCGCGATCCTACCTTCGTTAAGCCCGTGCTGCTCCTTGGCCGCATGGTATTCGGCGTTCTCCGACAGATCGCCATGGGAGCGGGCCTCGGAAATGGCGGCGATGATGGCCGGGCGATCCTCGCCCTGGCGGCGCTTGAGTTCGGCCTCCAGTTGCGCGTAGCCCGCCTCGGTCATCGGAACCTTGTCCATCGCATCGCTCTCCCATTCTCAACGGATCGGTGTCTATTTGGGGATCGGTGGAGAAATGGCAAAAAGAAAACGACCCCAAAACGCGGTTCAGGGTCGCGTGTCACGCCATTCCAATCAGATATAACATCGCGCTGGTGGTTTTTACAGGGATTTTTTCCTGCCGGTGGAAACCGCGGTTGATTTTCCGCTGATGCGGGTTCGGCTCCGGCCCTCTCCCCCACCCAGCCACCCCCTCAAGGATACTGCCGTGGGGTGGCTGGGTGGGGGAGAGGGCTGGAGCCGTGCAAAGTCAGAACGCTAATCGGCGAAATAGTCCTGCAGCGGGCGCACTTCGAGCCCGCCCGAGCGCAGCGCCGCGATGGCCTCCGCAGCGGCAAGAGCACCGGAAAGGGTGGTGAAGCAGGGCACCCGGTTCATCAGCGCCGCCTGGCGGATCGAGCGCGAATCGGAACGCGCCTTGGAGCCCTGGGTGGTGTTGAAGACCAGTTGGACCTGGGAGTTGCGGATCGCGTCCTCGACGTGCGGGCGCCCCTCCAGGACCTTGTTGATGCGCTGGCTTTCGATTCCGTTTTCGGTCAGGAAACGCTGGGTGCCGCCGGTGGCGACGATCTGGAAGCCTGCTTCGGCGAGGCGGCGGACCGCCGGTAATACCCGCTTCTTGTCTTCATCGCGCACCGAGACGAACAAGGTGCCGTCGACCGGCAGCGCGCCACCGGCGCCCAGCTGCGCCTTGGCGAACGCGGTGGCGAACGCGGTATCGAGCCCCATGACCTCGCCGGTCGAGCGCATTTCCGGTCCCAGCAGCGTGTCGACGCCGGGGAAGCGCGCAAACGGGAACACCGCCTCCTTGACCGCGATATGCTCGAGGGCGCGAACCTGCGGGCGCGGACCGTGGGCGCTCAAGGCGGCATCGAGTGGCTGGCCGGCCATCACGTGGGCGGCGACTGCCGCGATCGGCCGCCCGATCGTCTTGGCGACGAACGGGACCGTGCGCGAAGCGCGCGGATTGGCCTCCAACACATAAATGGCGTCGTCGCGGATGGCGTATTGCACGTTCATCAGGCCGACCACGCCCAAGGCGGCGGCGAGCGCGCGGGTCTGTTGCTCCAGCTCGTCGAGAATGGACGGCTCAAGCGAGTGGGCAGGCAGCGAACACGCCGAATCGCCGGAATGGATGCCGGCCTCCTCGATGTGCTCCATGATGCCGCACACGAAGGCCTCGCTGCCGTCGGCGATGCAGTCGACGTCCACCTCGACGGCGTCGGTGAGATAGGAATCGATCAGCACCGGGGAATCGCCCGAGACCACGACCGCCTCGTTGATGTAACGGTCGAACTGGGCACGCTCGCCCACGATCTCCATCGCGCGGCCGCCCAACACATAGGATGGCCGGATGACGACGGGAAAGCCGAGCCTCTCGACGATCTCGCGTGCTTCCTCGACCGATCTCGCGATCCCATTATCTGCCTGGCTCAGTCCCAGTTCGCTCAGCAGTTTCTGGAACCGGTCGCGATCCTCGGCGAGATCGATGGCGTCGGGCGAGGTGCCCAGGATCGGCACGCCGGCGGCCTCCAGCGCGCGCGCCAGGTTGAGCGGGGTCTGCCCGCCGAACTGCACGATGACGCCGTCGAACTGGCCCTTGGATTGCTCCACATGGACGATCTCGAGGACATCCTCGGCGGTCAGCGGTTCGAAATAGAGCCGGTCCGAGGTGTCGTAGTCGGTCGATACCGTCTCCGGGTTGCAGTTGACCATGATGGATTCGATGCCTGCGTCGGCGAGCGCGAAGGCGGCATGGCAGCAGCAGTAGTCGAACTCGATGCCCTGGCCGATGCGATTGGGTCCGCCGCCCAAGATCATCACTTTGCGCCGGTCGGACGGCTGCGCCTCGCAGCGCAGTTGGCCGGCGAAGGGTTCCTCATAGGTCGAATAGACATAGGCCGTGGGCGAGGCGAACTCGGCCGCGCAGGTGTCGATGCGCTTGTAGACGGGGCGCACATCCAGCTTGACCCGCGCTGCCGTCACGTCCGTTTCGTCCATGCCGGCCAGCTGCGCCAGGCGGTGGTCGGAAAAACCCTGGGCCTTGAGCATTCGCAGATTGTCGGCATCCGCAGGCAGGCCGTGAGCGGCCACGCGCGCTTCGCTGGCGATGATCGCATTAAGCTGGCGCAGGAACCACGGATCGATGCGGCACAGTTTGTAGATGTCGTCCAACGTCGCGCCCGCGCGCATGGCCTGGGCGACCTTGAGAAGCCGGTCCGGCCTCGGCGTGCCCAAGGCGGCGCGGATCGCGTTCTTGTCGTCGCCGGCGCCCAGCCCCTCGATCTCGACTTCGTCGAGGCCGGACAAGCCAGTCTCCAGCCCGCGCAGCGCCTTCTGCAGGCTCTCGGCGAAGGTCCGCCCGATCGCCATCACCTCGCCGACGGACTTCATCGAGGTGGTCAGGGTGTCGGACGCGTCGGCGAACTTTTCGAAGGCGAAACGGGGGATTTTGGTGACCACATAGTCGATCGACGGCTCGAAGGATGCGGGCGTGGCGCCGCCGGTGATGTCGTTGTCCAACTCATCCAACGTGTAGCCGACCGCCAGGCGGGCGGCGACCTTGGCGATCGGGAAGCCGGTGGCCTTCGACGCGAGCGCCGAGGAGCGCGACACGCGCGGGTTCATCTCGATCACCACCAGCCGGCCGTCATCGGGGTTTACCGCGAACTGGACGTTCGACCCGCCGGTCTCCACGCCGATCTCGCGCAGCACGGCGATCGCCGCGTTGCGCATGATCTGGTATTCCTTGTCGGTCAGCGTCAGCGCGGGCGCGACGGTGATGGAATCGCCGGTGTGGACGCCCATCGGGTCGACGTTCTCGATCGAGCACACGATGATGCAGTTGTCTTTCCTGTCGCGCACCACCTCCATCTCAAACTCTTTCCAGCCGAGCACGCTTTCCTCGACCAGCACCTCGTTGGTGGGCGAGGCCTCGATGCCGCCCAGCACGAGATCGTAGAGCTCATCGAGCGTATATGCGATGCCGCCGCCCTGGCCGCCCATGGTGAACGAGGGGCGGATGATCGCGGGCAGGCCGGTCACCTCGCTGGCTTCCAACGCCAGCTGCTGGGCGGTCAGCCGGTGGCGTTCGCGACGCACCACCTCGCCCTTTTCCCACTCGCGCTGGAAGCGGACGAGTGCCGCTTCGTCTTTGGCTTCCTTGCAGCCTTCCCCATATTCGGCGGCGAAGCGCTTCTTCAGGTCGGATGTGTTGACGAAGGCTGAGCGCGGAGTGGCGAGACCGATCTTGGTCATCGCCGTGCGGAACAGTTCGCGGTCCTCGGCTTTGTCTATTGCCGCGGCCTTGGCGCCGATCATCTCCACGTCGAACTTCTCCAGCACACCGGTACGCTCTAAGGTGAGCGCGCAGTTGAGCGCGGTCTGGCCGCCCATGGTGGGCAGCAGCACCATCTTCTCGTGCGGCCGCGCGGTGCGCTCGCGCTCGATGATCTTGGCGACGATGTCCGGGGTGATCGGCTCGATATAGGTGGCGTCGGCCAGCTCCGGGTCGGTCATGATGGTCGCCGGATTGGAGTTGACCAGGACGATGCGATAGCCCTCGGCCTTGAGCGCCTTGCAGGCCTGAGTGCCGGAATAGTCGAACTCGCAGGCCTGGCCGATAACGATCGGCCCGGCGCCGATGATCAGGATCGAGTCGATGTCTTTGCGGGCGGGCATGGGCGGTGGATTCGACGGTGGACGGGGCGTGCAAAACCCGGCTCGATGAACCGGGCCGGGCGGGTTGGGAACGATCAGCGGCTGACTGTCGCGCGCTTATAGAGCAATTGGCCTAGCGAGCCAAGCGAAGGCAGCGCGGTTTTGCCCTTATCCCTGACAAGAGATCGGCACCGGCACGCATGTTAGCCGGCAGCCGGCCGTCCGGGCGGGCTCTACTCCGCCGCCTCGGCCACCGAGTGGTCGAGGCTTTCCAGCCCCGCCAGCGTCGGTGAAGGGTTGGAGGCGATGCGCCCATCGAAGCGCGATACGCCGCGCGACAACGCGTAACAGGCAAGTTCGACCGAGCGCGGGATTTCGACCTTGTTGCCGCCGCGATGACCCTTCTCGTAATACTGGATCATGCGCTTCTTAAGCCCAAGCAGTTCGGCCGCCTCCTTCTGCTTGAGGCCCATCATTTTGCGCCAGGAACGGAATTCGCCGGGTTTCATGGCGGTGGGCGTCCATCTTCAAAAAAACGCCGCGATCCGCCCGCGGCGATACTAGCTACTCAAAAAAATCTGCCAGCTTTGACGGCGCTTGGCAAGCGATGGCCATGAACGAAGCGCACATGGTGCACTTTTTGGTTGACAGATGTGCACTCAGTGCGCATATTGATTCGCATAACGCCGCCGGTGGTTTCGGTTATCCACTTGTAACCCAGATGGGCCACAATGGCGGTTCCAGGGCGGTCCGTTTTCAGACGCTTTTTAACGAAAGCGGTGTGGGCCGCCGCAAACAGGGAAGCATGGCCTTCTGGTCGAACAATCCGCCGGGCGCTCGCCCGCCGGGTTCACTTGAAAGGAGAGACAACATGCTTGCAGGTATCTATCTGGGCGGTGACGCCGTAGGCAGGCAATCGATGGACGTGCATCGCCACGCCACCTTTTCGTGCTCGTTGCGGAACTTCTTCCGCTCGATGGTGAATCTGTTCCGGCGCTAGGCTTTCGCCGAGCCCGGTTCGCGTTTTCACCGAACCCAAACCCAAAAAGCGCGCCGACCTCTGCGGCGCGCTTTTTGGTTTTTCGGGCCGGGCCATGGTGCGCGCCTCGCGCCGCCGAACCGGCTCGCGCGTCGCCTTGGCGGACTTCCACAATTGTTCTAGACTTGGCGCTTAAGCAAAAAGCGCGGGGCGGGGATCGATCGACGCGCCGGCGCATGGTTTGTCACGGAGTGCATCATGAACAAGTTCGTCTCGTGGGTGTGCGCGGCCTTCGCGCTCGCTCTTCTTTCCGTTGCCGCCAAAGCCGGCGATCTGCCCGACCTGGGTGGTCAGACCGTCGTTGTGGTGACCGAAAACGCTTATCCGCCGCTGCAGTTCATCGACCCGTCGTCGGGCAAACAGATCGGCTGGGAATATGACGCGATGAACGAGATCGCCCAGCGGCTCAACTTCGTCGTCGAGTACCAGAACACCAGCTGGGATGCGATGATCCAGGCGGTGTCTGACGGCCAGTACCAGGTCGGCATGACCGGGATCACCATCAAGGAAGAGCGCATGGAGAAGGTGGATTTCTCCGACGCCTACATGCGCTCGGAAATGTTCATGCTGGTGCGTGGCGATGAGGAGCGTTTCGCCGACGCGGCCAGCTTCGCCGGGTTCGAGGATGGCCTGGTGGGCGCACAGGCGGGCACCACCCCGTTCTATGTGGCGGTCTACGATGTGCTCGACGGCAACGAGCAGAATCCGCGCATCAAGCTGTTCGAGACGTTCGGCGCTTCGGTGCAGGCGCTCAAGACCGGTGATGTGGATGTGGTGCTGACCGACGGCACCGCGGGCCAAGGCTATGTGGACGCATCCGACGGTGGGCTGAAGCTGGTGGGCGAGGCGCTGGGGACCGAGGATTTCGGTTTCATCTTTCCCAAGGGCTCCGAATTGGTGGCGCCGGTCAACGCGGCGATTGCCGACATGAAGGCCGACGGCACCATCGATGCGCTCAACACCAAGTGGTTCCTGGACTACAAGCTGGGCGGGTGAGTAAGTCGACAACCGCTCCCTTCGTCTTTGACGGGTATAGGCCGGGCGCTCTGGCGGCGGTCGTCGCGCTGCACGCGCGTTACTATGCGCGCGAGTGGGGCTTCGGCCGCGCCTTCGAGACCAAGGTGGCCGGCGAACTGGCGGGGTTTCTCGATCGCGCAGACCCACATGACGATTTGTTCGTGACCGCCTGGCGCGGCGAGGAACTGGCGGGCTCGATTACCATCGACGCGAGCGATGGGGGGCCGATGGGCGCGCATCTGCGCTGGTTCATCGTCGATGACGGCACGCGTGGCACCGGGCTGGGCGGCGCGCTGATGGACCGGGCGATGGCGTTTTGCGACAAACGGGGCCACGAGCGCATCTGGCTCACCACGTTTGCCGGGCTGGACGCGGCGCGGCGTCTGTATGAAAAGCACGGTTTCGCGCTGGCCGACGAGAGCGAAGCCGACCAATGGCACGGCGGCGTGCGCGAGCAGCTTTTCCGCCACCCGGCGCGATGACCGCGATGGCGCCTCCACCGGGCGGCCACGGCAAGCAGGCGGATTTTCCGTGGTGGCTGGCCGCTGCCGCTCTGCTGGCGGTGGTGATTGCAGCGGTGATCGCCGCCAATGACCTTTATTCCCAGGTTTTCACGGTGGTCGGCAAAGGGGTGGCGATCACGATCTTCGTCACCCTGGTAGCTTTCGCTCTCGCCACCGGCCTGGGGCTCGCGATCGCGGTGATGGGGCTTTCGCGATCGCTGGTGCTGCGCCAGATCGCCCGGTTCTATGTGGAGATCATCCGCGGCGTGCCGATCCTGGTGCTGCTGTTCTACATCGCCTTCGTCGGCGCGCCGGGTCTCGTCCACGCCTACAACTGGCTGGCCGGCCCGCTCATCGAGGCCGGCATCGCGGTTGAGTTGAAGGTGCGCGACATCTCGCTGCTGTGGCGGGCGATCCTGGCCTTGATGATCGGCTATTCGGCGTTCATCGCCGAGGTATTCCGCGCCGGCATCCAGGCGGTCGACCATGGCCAGATCGAGGCGGCCCAGGCGCTGGGGCTCACCCGCTTCCAGCGTTTCCGCCTGATCGTGTTTCCGCAGGCCATCCGCACCATCCTGCCGCCGCTGGGCAACGATTTCATCGCGATGGTCAAGGATTCCTCGCTGGTCTCCGTGCTTGGGGTCGCCGACATCACCCAGATGGGAAAGGTCTACGCGGCCGGCTCATTCCGGTTCTTCGAGACCTATTCCATCGTCGCCTATGTGTATCTGCTGATGACCATCACCCTGTCGCTGGCGCTGCGCGCGCTGGAGCGGCGGATGCGCGCCAAGTGGCAGAACTAGGTCGGTTTGCATGCAATCGCGATTGCGGTTACGTGGATTGTGAGATCAGGGTCTGAACTGAAGGGCGGAGCCCATGCGCTGGCGAGGCCGCAGACGAAGCAGCAATGTTCGCGATATCCGCGGCCGCCGCAGTTCCGGCGGCGGCATGTTCCGCATGCCCACCGGGCGCGGCGGCGGCATCCGGCTGCCGATGGGCCGCTCGCGGCGCGGCGGCGGAATGGGCTGCGGCACGCTCATCATCATCGGCATCGTGCTGTACTTTCTCGGCGTCAATCCGCTGGTTCTGCTGGGCCAGCTGGGCGGCGGGCTCGGGCCCTCGCTGGCGCCGGACCGCAGCGCGCCGCAGTTCGAACGCGCGCAACCGCCGCGCAACGACGAGGCCACCCAGTTCATGGAGACCATTCTTGCCTCGACCGAGGATATCTGGCGGGGCATCTTCAAGTCTTACGGCAAGCCCTATCCCGTGCCGGAACTGGTGCTGTTCACCGCTCAGGTGCAGTCGGCCTGCGGCTTCGCTTCGTCCGCGTCAGGCCCCTTCTATTGTCCCGGTGACTCGAAGATCTACATCGATCTATCGTTCTACCATCAACTCGCCACCCAGTTCGGCGCCAAGGGCGATTTCGCCCAGGCCTATGTGCTGGCCCACGAGGTCGGCCACCATGTCCAGAACGTCATCGGCGTGCTGCCGCAGTTCAACCGCATGCGCCGGCAGATGGGCAAGGTCGAGGCCAATCGCATGTCGGTCAAGGTCGAGCTCCAGGCCGACTGTTTCGCCGGCGTGTGGGGACACTATGTGGAGCGTGAGGGCTGGCTCGAGCGTGGCGATCTGGAGGAGGCGCTTGTCGCCGCCCAGCAGATCGGCGATGACGCCATTCAGCGGCGCACCCAGGGCTATGTGGTGCCGGAAAGCTTCAACCACGGCACATCGCAACAGCGCCGCGACTGGTTCGGGCGCGGGTTCAAGTCGGGACGACTGGAATCCTGTGATACATTCAATTCGGCGATCTGATTCCCATCGCGCCGGCGCGCGAACGACTGCCGTCATAGGATGTAAGACCACCGCATCATGGGCCTGCGATCGAAAACCGTTTCCGTTGCCGGCGCGCTCGCCGGATTGGCGCTGTTTTCCCAGGCGCCGGAGTTCACCCAGCAATATCGCCAGCGCATCGGCGGCGCGGTCGACGAACTGAAGGTCGTCGTCGCCGACTTCGACCGCGACGCGGCCGCATCGCAGATGACGCGCGAAGAAGCGTTGGGGGAGCTGACGACCTCGGCGGACCCGTTCGCGCGCGATCGCGGCCGTTCGATGACCCGCACCGTCGGCCGCTTCGACCGGCTCCAAAACCAGCAGACCCTGCTGGAAGGGGCGCACCCGTTCACCCGGCCGTTGTTCGTGCTGCAGAACCCGGACCGGCATGTGCTGACCGGTGCGTGGGAGATCTTCGAGCCCGCCGTGCCGCTGACCATCGCGGGGCTTGTATATGGCGGGGCCGGTGGTCTGCTCTTTCTCGGTTTTACCCGGGCGGGCATCGCCGCCAATCGAAGGCGCAAGCGGCGCAAGACGGATCGCAAGCTGGCCGAGCAGATCAAGCGCGAGCATGCGGGAAAAGGCGGCGATGGCGGCTCGTTCGCCGGCCGGCCGGCGCCATCCGGGCAAACCACCAACCAGCCGGCCTATGACGGACCGACGGTTGTGCCCGGGGAGGTTCTGCAGCGGCGCATCGATCAGGTGCTGACGGGAGTGCGGTCGGCCCGGGCCGCCGATAATGACGAAGATCGCTGATGCTGGCGTGATCAGCCTAGCGGCGGTTCGGCTGCGACGGTGCCGATAAGCTCGTCCAGGAAGCGGTGTACCGCTTCGCGCAGCATCTGCTCGTCGGTCTTTTCGCGGCGCTCGTTTACATAGCCGCGCTGGTCCCTGTGGACGTGGACCATGGTGGAGACGGGGACGGTTTGGTCGGCCAGGGCCTGGTTGGTGGCGCGATCGGCCAGGACAAACCGGTAGGACGCCCGGATTTCGTAGAACCCTTTGTCCAGCATCTGCTGGGTGATGCGCACCGGGTTGCCGTAGGCCATGGAGTCGACGATACGCATGCCGAGTCTCTCGTCCTGGATGAGCGCCTCATTTTGGTAGCTGGCGGCGGTGATCTGCAGGCCGAACGGCGCGGTCGACTTGGGCGCCAGCAGGCCGCTCGCCCGGCCGACGTCGCCGGCGTACAGCAGACCGCGATTGCCCAGGACGTCCTCCACCGCTTTTCGCATCGGCGTATGCTCCCGCATGACCAGCGGCAGATGTGCCATGGAGTTGTCGCGATTGGCGACGGAGTGCAGGAACGTGGCGTCCTGCTGCTTGAGCTGGGTGGTGCCGTCGATGCGGATTTTGCCGTCGTATGGCGTGCCCATGGCGTTGCGCGCGACCGCCTGGGCCAGACTGGCCTGCTGCTGAGCGGGGGTCGGCCCGGTGGTGCAGGCGGCTGTCACCATGCAGGCGGCCGCGATGCAAATGATCGAGATGATCCGCATTCGTCGTTGCGTTCCTGATTGAAGGTCTAGGTCGTGGCCGCCTTTTCGCGCTCGCGCATCAGGTCGACGAACCGTTCAAACAAATAGTGGCTGTCCTGTGGCCCGGGCGAGGCTTCGGGATGATGCTGGACCGAGAAGACCGGCTTGCCGGTGACGCGCAGGCCGCAATTGGACCCGTCGAATAAGGACACATGCGTCTCCTCCACGCCGCCGGGAAGGGTGGCGCGATCGACGGCGAAGCCGTGGTTCATCGAGACGATCTCCACCTTGCCGGTGGTGTCGTCGCGCACGGGATGGTTGGCGCCGTGGTGGCCCTGGTGCATCTTCACCGTCTTGGCGCCCAGCGCCAGGGCCAGGATCTGGTGACCCAGGCAGATGCCGAAGATGGGGATGTCGGTCTTGAGCAGTTCGCGGATTGTGGCGACCGCGTATTGTCCGGTGGCGGCCGGATCGCCGGGGCCGTTCGACAGGAAGATGCCGTCGGGCTTCAACGCCAGGACTTCGTCCGCACTCGCGCTGGCAGGCACGATCGTGACCTCGCAGCCCAGCGAGGCCAGCAGCCGCAGGATGTTGCGCTTGATGCCGAAGTCGATGGCAACCACGCGGAAACGCGGCTCGCCGACGTGGCCGTAACCGGCTTCGTGCCGCCAGGGGGTCTCGTCCCAGCCTTGCTGCCCGGCCGTGGTCACCGTCTTGGCGAGGTCCGCGCCTTCCAGGCCGGGCCAGTCGGCCGCCTGTTCGCGCAGGGCCGCCAGATCGAACTCGCCGTTCGGATCGTGCGCGATCACCGCGTTGGCGAGCCCCTTTTCGCGGATCAGCACGGTGAGCGCCCTGGTGTCCACCTTGCACATGGCGATGATGCCGCGAGCGGCGAGCCAGTCGTTCAAGTGAGCGTGCGCGCGGTAGTTGGAAGGGTCGGTGATGTCGGTCTTGAACACCGCGCCGACGACGCCCGCCTGGTTCGCCATGTCGACGGTCTCGATGTCCTCGTCGTTGGCGCCCACATTGCCGATATGGGGAAAGGTGAAGGCGACGATCTGGCCGGCATAGGACGGGTCGGTCAGTATCTCCTGATAGCCGGTGATCGCGGTGTTGAAACAGATTTCCGCCGGGGCCGCTCCGACGCGGCCGCAACCGGCGCCCTCGATCACCGTGCCGTCGGCGAGCACGATTACCGCAGTGGGCTTGCTGGTGGTCCAGGCGGCAGGTTGGGACATTGTTTATGGCTTGTGATGATGTGGTGACTAAGGCCGCGCTAAGCGGTCCGGAGCGGCAAACTAAGCTACCCAAACACGCCAGTCAACATGCTGCTTTTATTTCGAAAAATTAATTATATCAATAGCTTAACCGCATGAATGTGAATTGCCAAGCGTTGGTCGCTCGGCTATGCTCGCCGGCCAAGAGGGAAGGCATTCATGCGTGAAAGAATTGCCGCTGCGCTCAAGGAAGCGCAGAAGGGGAAGAACAAGCGGCGGACCCTGACTCTGCGGCTTATCTGCGCTGCGCTCACCGATCGAGACATCGCGTTGCGCGGCAAGGGCAAGGACCGCGCCGACGCCGAGGAGGTGCTTGACATTCTAACGCGCATGGTTCGCCAGCGCGAGGAGTCGTCGAAGGCCTATCGCGAGGGCGGTCGCCCGGAGCTTGAACAACAGGAACTCGAAGAGATCGAGATCATCCGCGAGTTCCTGCCCAAGCAGCTCTCGGAAGAGGAATTCCAGGCCGCGATCGTCGCGGCGATCAGCGAGACCGGGGCCGCTTCATTGCGCGATATGGGCAAGGCGATGGGCTATCTCAAGGAGCACTATCGCGGCAAGCTCGACATGGGCCGCGCCGGCGCCTCGGTCAAGGTGGTGCTGGGCGGGTAGGCAGGCCGTCGGACCCGTAAGCGGCGCCTATGGCTCGAAGCTGGACACCAGCCGGTTGCCGATCTCGCGCAGCAGTTTTCTTTTCATCGCCACTGCGTAGTTTTCGTAGCCGTCGGCCACTTCGACGAACGCGCCGGGGCCGCGGATCACATTGTCCTTGTAGTAAGCAACGGGATCGGGCGAGGCGCCGGCGATGACCAGGCCGTTGACGGTGACGTTTTCGAACTCGAAGTTGCGATAGGCGGTCGCCGGCGAAAAGCCGTCATTGTGGGCGCCGTCGCCGGACAGATCCACCACGTAACGCGAACACCCGGCGGGCGCGGTGCGAAAGCGGCTGCCGGCGAACGCAAGCGCATAGCCGATCGAGGTGGGATATTTCGAAAATCGCCGGTTTTGCGCGGCAATCCGGGCGGCGAAGCGGTCGATCACCTGCGCGCTTTCGAGCCAGGTCCAGTCGGCGACCAGCACCTGCTGGAAGCGCCCGCTCCACTCATAGGCGGCCAGATAGACGCCACCGTTGAGCAGGATCGCCTCGGTCACCTCCGGTTCGCGCAGCGCCCAGGCGATGCCGTCGAGCTGCTGGCGGTATTCGCCTGAATCGACGCTGGAGGACGCGTCATAGCCGAGGATCAGGGCCAGATCGCAGGACTGGGCGTGAGCGGGTGCGGCCGGTGCGGCCAGGCAAAACGACAGCAGTAGTTCCCGGCTCCGCATGATCGCACCGATGTGGATGAAATGGGCGCACAGCCTATCGCTCGCGCGGTGATTTGTCATGGGTGCGGTCGGGCTTGGTGCGGCCGGATGGCCGGTGTTTGCCGCCCTTTGCCCCTCATCCGCCCTTCGGGCACCTTCTCCCCGCAAGCGGGGAGAAGGGGTGGGCGGTTAGGCGTTGCCCTTTGTCCCCTCTCCCCGCGGGCGGGGAGAGGGTCCGGCGCAGACGGGGTGCGGGGCGGCCGGGCGTTGCGGCTTCATGTCTGCCAATGTGCTGCCATCGGCGGCGATTGAAAACGTCGTCCGGCGACGGATTCGCGATGGCAATTGTCCGCCAACCCCGTAGGGTGCGCCCATGCACCCCACTCGCGCCGCACTGCTGGTTCTGTTGGGCGCGACCGCGATGAGTTTCGTCGGCGTGCTGCTGCGGCTTATCGAGTCGGCGGACGGGTTCCAGGTGCTGTTCTATCGGTCCGTCGCGATAGCGGTATGCGTGGCCGTTTTGGCGTGCGTGCGCAGGCGCGTCGGGCTTGCTACATTCCTGCGCTCACTCGACGGCTACGATCTGGCGATCGGCGTGTGCCTGTCGGCGGCGTTCACCTTCTACATTTTCGCCCTGCTCAATACTTCGATCGCAAGCGCTCTGTTCATTCTTTCGGTGGCGCCGTTCTTCGCCGCTACGCTCGGCTGGCTGGTGCTGGGCGAAAGGCCTACCCGCACCACCTGGGCGGCGATGGCGTTCGCGATCGCGGGCGTCGGGCTGATGGTGGCCGACGGACTGTCGGTGGGCCGGTTCGCCGGCAATCTGTATGCCATGCTTTCGGCTCTCGGCTTTGCCTGCATGCTGGTGCTGGTGCGCCGGGCCCGGCGTGAAGATGCCCTGGGCGGCACGTTTCTCGGCGGCGTGCTGGCGGCGGTGATTAACGGCGCGGTGGCGCTGACGTTCGGCGCTGGGCTTGCTATCAGCGGCTGGGATTTGTCGCTGTCGGCGTTCATGGGCGCGTTCACCATCGGTCTCGGCCTGGTGCTGGTAACCTGGGCGGCCGCCTACCTGCCGGCGTCGGAGGTTTCCATCCTGGTATTGCTGGAAAGCGTGCTGGGACCCATATGGGTGTGGCTGTTCCTGGGCGAGACCACTACGGTTCTGGTAATCGCAGGCGGCGCCGTCGTCCTGGGCTCGGTGGCGCTGCAGGCCTGGGCCAGTCAGCGGAGCCGCGCGCCGGTTTTCCACTAAACTCACAAGCCGCGCCCGGTGACGCTTGCCGTAACCCTTGCTAGGGTCTTTCATGTTCGTCCGGCACCAGCCCTCTCCCCCGCCCAACCACCCCTGCGAGGATACTTCCATGGGTGGTTGGGCGGGGGAGAGGGCTGGTGCCGATCCCGCGCAAGCGGGAAAAACCTAGGCTCAAAAATGCGCTTCTCCGACGCCTTTCTCGATGAAATTCGCGACCGGCTGCCGATCTCCAAGGTGGTCGGCGCCAAGGTCACGTTCGACCGCAAGAAGACCAATGCGTCGAAGGGCGATTATTGGGCCTGCTGCCCGTTTCACGGCGAGAAGACGCCGAGCTTCCACTGCGAGGATCGCAAGGGTCGCTATTACTGCTTCGGGTGCGGCGCGTCGGGCGACCATTTCCGTTTTCTGACCGAGCTGGAAGGCATTTCGTTTCCCGAAGCGGTCGAGAGGTTGGCAAGTGAGGCGGGCGTGCCGATGCCGGTTGCCGATCCGCGCCAGCGCGAGCGCGACAAGCAACGCGCGACCCTGATCGACGTGATGGAGATGGCCGCGGCCTTCTTCCAGGACCAGTTGCAGACGGCCGCCGGCGCCAAGGCGCGCGCCTATCTGCGCGATCGCGGGCTGTCGGCGCAGGTGCAACAGACGTTCCGCCTCGGCTATGCGCTCGACAGCCGAAATGCGCTCAAGACTTTCCTGGCTGATAAGGGCGTCGAGAAGAAACAAATCGAGGCGTGTGGCCTGGTGGTGTTCGGCGACGACATCGCCGTCTCCTACGATCGCTTCCGCGACCGGGTGATGTTTCCCATTCCCGATTCGCGCGGCCGCGTGATCGCGTTCGCCGGCCGGGCGATGTCGGCGGACAATCCGGCGAAATACATGAATTCGCCCGAGACCGAGCTCTTTCACAAGTCGAACGTGCTTTACAATTACGCCCGCGCCCGCAAACCCGCGCACGAACGCGGCCAGGTGATCGCGGCCGAAGGCTATATGGACGTGATCGCGCTGCATGCGGCCGGCTTCGACAATGCGGTGGCGCCCATGGGCACCGCGCTCACCGAACGGCAAATGGTTCTGCTGTGGCGCCTGCACACGGAACCCATCCTGTGTTTCGACGGTGATGAGGCCGGACTTAGGGCCGCCGAGCGCGCCATCGACATGGTGTTGCCGGGTCTGCAGCCAGGCCGGTCGGTGCGGTTCGCCATGCTGCCGGCGGGCCAGGACCCCGACGACCTTTTGCGCGCATCGGGAGCCGATGCGATGCGCGAAGTATTGGATGGCGCGCAGCCGCTCATCGAAATGATCTGGAGCCGGGAACTGCGTTCCGGCATGCATGAGACGCCCGAGCATCGCGCCGAACTGGAGTCCCGGCTTTATGCGACCGTACGCCGGATCGGCGATGAGGCGGTCAGACGGCATTATGTGCAGGCCATACGCGACCGGCTGGAAGACTTCTTCGGTGCGGCCGGTCACGATCGGCCGACGGGCTCACGGAGCGGCGACAATCGTCGGCAGGCTCGTCGGCGCGCCGGCGGACCCGGCCGGGTCGCTGCAAGCCCGTCGCTGATGAACAGCGCGCTGGTCAAGAAACGCGCCGACCTGCCACCCATGCGGGAAACTGCACTGGTGCTTTCGGTGGTATTCCACCCGGCGATCGCAGTCGCCTGTTTCGACGAGTTCGCCGGCCTGCAGTTCGATCACCCGCTGATCGGCCGCATCCATGCGTGCGTGCTCGATGCGCTCGCCAACCGCCATCACGACGCCGACGATCATGTCAGCCGCGAGGAAGTCGCGCAGGCCCTGGAAAATCTGGGCCTTGGCGATCAAGTCGCGGCCCTTGAAACGCAGCTTCGCCGCAACGGCGTGTGGCAGGCGTTGCCGGAGGCCGCGTTCGAGGATGCGGTCGACGGATGGCGTCAGGCCTATGTCTTGCACCTGCGCAACAACCACCTAAATAGGGAGCTGAAAGCGGCTGCTCAGGCGCTTGCCGACGACCATAGCGAGAGCAATCTCGAACGCCTTGTCCAGATCCAGGCGGAGCTGGAGCGGGGCGAGGGAACCGAGGCGCTGATCGAGGGCTTCGGCGTCTCTTCGGGCCGGCCGGAAAAAGCGTTTTGACAGGCAGCATCGACTTCACTAGAACCGGCGCGGCAAAAATGCCGGCCAGATTTCAAGCCAGGACGTTGGTTCATCGCGGCTGGATCACGGGTATTACCGGGTGCCGCCATGCCTTCCGGCAATGCCGACCGACCGGCAGGACGTAGCGCCCAAAGGCTCATGCGATTATGATGGAGCCTTGGGGATTGAGACACAGGTCGACGGACGATGCGCCGGCGGCCGCGTTGCGCCGACACGGTTAATAGTGGATTAACCGCGCGGACGGTATGGCAGGCGGCGAGTTGGCGGAGCGTGATTCGCCAGACCCTTGATCGGCGCGGCCGGATGCAAGCACAATGCGTTAAGCGTTGCGGTAGGCATCAAGCGGCGCGGCGGGCTAGGCCGATTGCGGAGAGATAGCCAGATGGCGACAGCGACCAAGAACAAGAAACCGGCGGCCAAAAAGGACAGCGGCGAGAGCCAGGACGGGCCGCTGCTCGATCTCACCGACGCCGCCGTCAAGAAGATGATTAACGCCGCCAAGAAGCGCGGCTTCGTGACCCACGACGAGCTTAATTCGGTCATGCCGTCGGATGAGGTCTCCTCCGAGCAGATCGAGGACACGATGGCGATGCTCTCCGACATGGGCATCAACGTGGTCGAGGAGGAAGAGGTCGAGGAAGAGGCGGAAAGCCGCGAACTGACCGAGACCGGCGACAAGGCCGTCGCCAAGACCACCAAGCGCGAACCGGCCGACCGCACCGACGATCCCGTGCGCATGTATCTGCGCGAGATGGGCACGGTCGAACTGCTGTCGCGCGAGGGCGAGATCGCGATCGCCAAGCGCATCGAGGCTGGCCGCGAGACCATGATCGCGGGGTTGTGCGAAAACCCGCTGACCTTCCAGGCGATCATCATCTGGCGCGACGAGCTTAACGAAGGCAACGTGCTCTTACGCGACATCATCGACCTGGAAGCCACCTATGCCGGGCCGGACGCCAAGGCGGCGCCGGCGGTTCAGGTGCCGGCCGAGGCCGAGGAGGAGAAGAAGCCGGAAGCCGCCGCCGAAGAAAAGCCGCAGGATGGCGAGGAAGGCGAGACTTCCGAAGAAGAAGACGATGACGACGACGACATGGAGAACGCCCTGTCGCTGGCTGCCATGGAGGCGGAGCTCAAGCCGGGTGTCCTGAAAACGTTCGACACCATCGCTGATTCCTACAAGAAGCTGCGGCGGCTCCAGGACCAACTCGTCGAGAAAGCGCTGGACAACAAGACGCTCTCACCGGCTCAGGAGCGCCGCTACAAGGAGCTGCGCGGCACCATCGTCGACGCGGTCAAATCCCTAGCGCTCAACCAGAACCGCATCGACGCGCTGGTCGAGCAGCTCTACGACATCAACAAGCGGCTTGTCGGGCTGGAAGGCCGGCTGCTGCGGCTGGCTGAATCCTACGGCGTGTCGCGGGAGAACTTCCTGGAGGAGTATTTCGGCTCCGAGCTCGACCCGAACTGGATCCGCCGCATCGCAAATCTGTCGGCGAAAGGCTGGAAGGACTTCAACAAGGGCGAGAACAAGACCATCCGCGGTATCCGCAAGGAAATCCAGACGCTGGCCGCTGAGACCGGGCTGGAGCCGACCGAGTTCCGCCGCATCGTGCACAAGGTGCAGAAGGGCGAGCGCGAGGCGCGCCAGGCGAAGAAGGAGATGGTCGAGGCCAATCTGCGGCTGG
>JANQKQ010000031.1 GCA_028281105.1 Rhizobiaceae bacterium | reverse complement strand
CATTGGGGAACTCCTTGATCGCTGGTAACTCGTTCTCACAAAACAAGTTTCTCAGTTCTCAAGCCCCAATGCACCCTCCAGTTTGAGATTTCCAGGCTAGAGCATCCTGCGTCCGAACGGACGCAGATAAGATGCTCTAACTCTTTAAACTAGATCATCCTGGGTTCAGATGAGTCCATCTGAACCCAGGATGATCTAGAGTGCTGTCTTGGGGTACTACGATGTTTCTGCCACCGGTTTTCCGAGAAGAGCGGCAGGATGTTATGCACGAACTGATCGTGGCGCATCCCTTTGCCACCATCGTAGCCTCTTCGACAGGATGTTTGACGGCGGATCATGTCCCTCTGGTCCTTAAAACTGGATCGGGAAACGGTGATCTTCAGGGTCATATTGCTGTCGCCAATCCGCTCTTTCGAGAAACTGAAGAGCCGTTTGAAGTCTTGACGATTTTTCAAGGTCCGCAAACCTATGTGACGCCGTCGTGGTATGCATCGAAGCAAGAACACGGCAAGGTCGTTCCTACGTGGAACTATGTTGTTGTTCATGTGCGCGGGAAGTTGCGGTTCACACGAGAAACCGCTTGGCTTCTTCAGCATCTGCATGACCTGACGCATCAACAGGAAAGCCACCGCGCCGAACCTTGGGCCGTGACCGACGCCCCTTCGGATTTCATACAACGGCAACTCCGTGGTCTCGTTGGTTTCGAAATTACGATTGAAGACATGCAAGGCACGTGGAAAGTGAGCCAAAACAAGGCGCTCAAAGACTGGGCTGGTGTTAAAGCTGGCCTGGAGAAGGACACATCGCCGGATGCAGTAAAGATTGCGCAGCTAGTCGAAGAACGCGCACGGCGATAATCATCGTCGAAGGAACATGATTGCTCGTGACTTATATCTGTCAAACTGACAGAGCTGAAATTCATTAGCAATGCAGGATCGGTCAAGACCGGCTCATAAGGATACCCGAGAGCCTGCAGGCGCCGGCCGCTGGATGTCGCCCCGCCCGCGTCCGGATCACGCGCCGTCCGAAAGGCTGGCATAGGCGTTGCGGATGTGCGTGCGCATCGCCGCCTCGGCCCCGTCCGGATCGCCGCCGGCGATCGCGTCGACGATGGCGCCGTGCTCCTTGAACGCGGTCCGGGCGCGACCTTCGCGCGCGCTGGACCGATAGCGATAGAGGCGGAGCTGATAGTAGATCTGGTCGAACAACAGGGTTTCCAGCCGTACATTCCGCGAAAGCTTGACGATCGTGGCGTGAAAATCGTCATCGGCCGAGGACTGGCGATAGGATTCGCCGGAGGCCAGCGCCGGATCCTCGGCATGCTTGGCCAGCAGGCCGCGCAGCGCCTTGATGTCGCGTTTGCGGGCGTTCTGCGCCGCCAACCGCGCGGCCATGCCCTCAAGCGCCTCGCGCACCGAAAACAAGTCGTCAATCGCGTCGGGCGGCAAGTCGATGACGAACACGCCAACGCGGGCGCGCCGGGTCACCAGCCGTCCTTCCAGCCGCTGCAAGGCTTCGCGCAAGGGCCCGCGGCTGATGCCGAAGCGGCGCGCCAGTTCCGCCTCCGAAAGCTTCTGTCCCGGCTCGAACTCCCCGCCGGAAATCGCTTCGACCAGCTTGGTGAAGGCGATTTCGGCCAATGAAGAGGTGGCGATGGGCATCAGAACGGTCATTGCGGCATCCTCGGAAAGATCATCGCCGGGTGCCAGACGGCCAATGGTAAGAAAGGCCCGTATGGCATATACGATTGACCACTACAGATAAGATCTTCATGGCGTAATCGCAATGGCGAGCTGCACGACGTCTTTGCAGCGGTGGTCGTTTCAAGAGCATTTGCTGTCATATGCGTCGTGCTGCTTCTGCCGGGCCGGCACGTTGCTTGTCGCCGCTGGTGGTCCGGACGCTGCCATGTCGTCGAACCGCGCCAGCAAGCCTGTCATGTCGGCACGATAGCACGCCATGCTGGCATGCTTGACATGGCCATAGCCGCGCAGACCGTCGGGCAGTGCGGCGATATCGCGGGCAAGCGGCAGATTGCCTCGATCGAGCCGCTCGCAGAGCTTGCCAATCACCGTTTCATAGTCGGCGATCAAGGCCCGTTCGGCCCGGCGCTCGGCGGTGTGGCCGAACGGGTCGAACGGCGTGCCGCGCAGGAAGCGCAGCCGTGCCACCAGCACCAGGACCGTCCGCATCCAAGGACCGAAGGCGCGCTTGACCGGATGGCCGGTGTGCGGGTCGCGGCGCGAGAACAAGGGCGGCGCCATGTGGAACGTCACCTTGTAGTCGCCCTCGAAGGCATCGGCGACGCGCCGTTCGAAGGTCGGCGAACTGAGCAGTCGGGCGACCTCATACTCGTCCTTGTAGGCCATCAGCTTGTAGCCATAGGTCGCGACCGCGTAGGCGAACCGCTCGTCTCCGGATGCGATGGCGTGCTCGGCGGCGCGGGCCCGCGCGACCAGATCGCGGTAGCGGCGGGCGTAGGCGGCATCGTGATAGGTGGCCAGAAACCCGGCGCGATGATCGATCAGGTCGTCGAGCGTCCGGTCGAGCGGCGATGTCGGCATCCGGTCGGCGAGGGCATCGGCGACCGTCGGATCGGCGCCGATGCGGCGGCCCCACTCGAAGGCCGTCAGATTGGCCTCGACGGCCACCTGGTTGAGGCGGATCGCCTGTTCGATCGCCGCCCGGCTCAGCGGGACATGGCCACGCTGCCAGGCAACGCCCAGCATCACGATGTTGGCGCCGACGACATCGCCGGTCAGCGCCTTGGCCGCGGTGGCGGCGGCGAGGAAATGCGGCGCCTTGCCGTCGAGCCGTTCGGTGATGCGGCGGCGCATCCGGTCGGCCGGGAAACTGGCCTTGGCGTCGCGCAGGAACGAGCCGGTCTGGGTCGGGTCGGTGTTGACAAGCGCATAGCGCGTGTCACGGCCGATGCGGCTGAGAATCTCCGGCATCGCGGCGACGACGAGGTCGGCGCCGATCAGCACGTCGGCCTTGCCGACGCCGATGCGCTCGCCATGCAGCGCATCGCGGTCCTCGGCGAAGACCAGATGGCTGGCGACCAGACCGCCTTTCTGCGCCGACCCGGTGACGTCATTGACCGTGCAGGCCTTGCCTTGCAGATGGGCGGCCATGCCGAGAATCGCACCAACGGTGACGATGCCGGTGCCGCCGATGCCCGCCAGCAGCAGGGCATAGGGTCGGTCGAGCGAGGGAATCTCCGGCTCGGCCAGGGGAGCACCGTCCGGCGGCTTCGCGGTGCCCTTGCGCGGCCGGCCACCCTCGATCGTCACGAAGCTGGGGCAGAAGCCATCGACGCACGAGAAGTCCTTGTTGCAGGACGCCTGATCGATCTGCCGCTTGGTGCCGAATTCGGTCTCGACGGGGTGAACGGACAGGCAGTTGGACTTGACGCCGCAGTCGCCGCACCCCTCGCAGACGTCGGTGTTGATGAAGACGCGTTTTGGCGGATCGGGGAACCGGCCGCGTTTGCGGCGGCGGCGCTTCTCGGCGGCGCAGGTCTGGTCGTAGATCAGGACCGAGACGCCGGACACGGTGCGCAGCTCCCGTTGCACCGGGTCCAACCGGTCGCGATGATGGACCGAGACGCGGCGTGACAGATCGTCCTGAGGGCCGTACTTGTCCGGTTCGTCCGAGACCAGCGCAATGCGCGCGACGCCTTCGGCATCCACTTGGCGGGCAAGCTGGCCGACGGTGAGCGTGCCGTCGAGCGACTGGCCACCGGTCATGGCGACCGCGTCATTGTAGAGGATCTTGAACGTCATGTTGACGCCCGCCGCCACCGCAGCGCGCACGCACAGTTGCGCGGAATGAAAGTAGGTGCCCTCGCCGACATTCTGGAAGATGTGGTCGGTGTCGACAAAGGGTGCGATGCCGATCCAGCTCGCGCCCTCACCACCCATATGGGTCAGCGTCTTGATGCCGCGATCCATGCGCACGGCGAGCGTATGGCAGCCGATGCCGCCGATGGCGATGCTGCCTTCGGGCAGCACGGTCGAACGGTTGTGCGGGCAGCCGGAGCAGAAGTAAGGCGTGCGCGCCAGCACCGGCCCGCCCTGGGGCGCCGCCGCGCGTCGTTCCATCGCCGCGAGCCGGGTCAGCATGCGGGCGCGCGCGTCGTCGTCGGGAAGGGCCGGCACGAACGCGCGGGCCACCGCGACCGGGTCCAGTTCGCCGCTGTCGGACAGAAGCGGCGCGCCGGCTGCATCGCGCTTGCCGATCACCCTGGGCGGCGCGGCAAGGCCGGCATCGAACAGGATCCTCTTGATCTGATCCTCCACGAAACCGCGCTTTTCCTCGACCACCAGGATGGTCTGAAGACCACGAGCAAAGTCGACGATGGCGCGATCGTCGAGCGGCCAGGTGACAGCGAGCTTCAAGAGGCGGATGCCGAGCGCGGCCGCGTCCGCATCGCCAAGGCCCAGATCGGCAAGTGCCTGGCGCATATCGCCATGGGCCTTGCCGGCGGTGACGATGCCGAGCCGGGCGCGCTCGCCGCCGATCTCAACGCGGTTGACGCCATTGGCGCGGATGAAGGCCACCGCGGCGGGCAGGCGCGACTGCTTGACCCGCGCCTCGTAGGCCAGCCGGTCAGGCTCGGGCGTGCGGATGTGCAGACCACCAGGCGGCATCGCCACGTCGTCGGGAAGGACGAACGGCCGACGCCGGTCGGGCAGGACCACCGTCGCCGAACTCTCGGCGCTGACGCCGGCGATCTTGAAACCGGTCCAAAGCCCGCAGAAGCGTGACAGCGCCCAGCCGAACAGGCCCAGATCGATGAACTCGCCGACATTGGCGGGCACGACCGTGGGCATCATCCAGTCAAGGAACGCGTATTCGCTTTGCACGCCAAAGGCCGAGGACTTGGCGGCGTGGTCGTCGCCGACGACCGCGAGCACGCCGCCCAGCGGCGCGGTGCCGGCCTGGTTGGCGTGGCGGATGGCGTCGCCCGAGCGGTCGAGCCCCGGCCCCTTGCCGTACCACAGGCCGAAAACGCCCTCATATCGGGCACCGCCGAACAGCGGCACCTGCTGGCTGCCCCAGATCGAGGTGGCCGCGATGTCTTCATTGACGCCGGGCTGAAAGACGATGCGGTGCGCATCCAGATGCCGCTGGGCGCGCCACAACTCGCGGTCCAGCACGGCGACCGGCGAGCCGCGATAGCCGGAGATGAAGCCGGCCGTGTTGTGGCCAAGGGCAGCATCCATGCACCGCTGTTCGATCGCCAGCCGCACCAGCGCCTGCATGCCCGACAGGAAGACGGTGCCGCTTCGCCTTGTGTATTTGTCGTCAAGGCCGATGGTCGTGTCGACGTTCAAAGCCCCCTCCCCCAAGGATCACAATCCACTCATCTGGTTGGAATGGTCGGAGCGGATCTGTGCGGATGCACGGAGCAAGCCCGCCGGACGGGCGGTCCTGTCGGCTTCGGTGCTGCGGGCCAGCCGCATGCCGACGTTCAAGGCTTGCGACCGTGAGGGCCTGTTTGGTCGGATTGGCCCGAAGGGCGTTCCGCGCCAATCCGCCCGATCGACACGACGATCGACCGGGCCGCACCCTGCGGCGTCAAAGCCCTCGACCGGAGGACACCCCCCGCTCTTCGGACTTTTCTTTGTATGGCTCGCCATCTCGAACGCCCTTTCAACCCCATGGACGGGGCCTGATCCTAGAGCATCCTGCGTCCGAACGGACGCAGATAAGATGCTCTAAATCTTTAAACTAGATCATCTTATCTGCGTTCAGATGAGTCCATCTGAACGCAGGATGATCTAG
>JANQKQ010000032.1 GCA_028281105.1 Rhizobiaceae bacterium | reverse complement strand
AGCTTCATCATCACCCAGTCGCGCGAATAGTTGGTGAGCTGGGTGATCTCGCCGAAAGGAATGGTGTGCAACGGGCCGTTATGGTGGCGAAGCTGGAAGGAACGCAGGGAAATCTTCTCCACGGCGCCGCGAATGTCGCCCAGTTCGATGTATTCGCCGCGGCGGAACGCATCGTCCGCGAGGAAGAAGCCGCCGGAGAAGATGTCGCGGATCAGCGTCTGCGCGCCGAAACCGACGGCGAGGCCGACCACGCCGGCGCCGGCGAACAGCGGCGCGATGTCGACGCCCAGGCTCGACAGGATGATCATTCCGGCCATGGCGAAAATGGTGGTCACCAGCACGATGCGGATGAGCGGCAGCAGGGTGGCCAGCCGGCTGGCGCCCTGGCCGGACATCTCCTCGCCCGGCTCTCCGGGCGTCGCTTCGGCCTCGATGCCCTGTTCCTCCAGTTGCGCGTTCACGAACACGACGACGGCGCGGTAGAGGAACCAGGCGACGAACACCACCATCAGAATGTCCATGAAGGCGGTGATCGGATTGCCGCGCTCGCCCACATTGACGTCCCACGTGGAGAGCAGGAAGCCGACCGCCACGATGGAGATGAATATGCCCGCCGCCTGCTCGAACAGGCCCTTGAACACCGGCTTGAAGACCGGTTGGTCGGCCAGCTTGTCGGGTCCGCCGGGCGCGTTGACCACCATCTCCTCGCCTTCGGTCGGGCCGCCTACGCCGTTTTGCGCCTGCTGCAGAGCTGCCTCTTCGCGCGCCTTCTCGGCAAGGGCCAAGGCCACCTTCTCGTCGAAACGCCGGCGCCGCGAGCGGTAGAAGCGGTCGATGACCACGATGGCGATGCCGTAGACGCCCATGCCGACGATGAAGGCGATCAGCGGTGCGGTGATGATGATGAGCGGGCTGGGACCGTCCAGCAATACCTGGATCGAACCGACCACCCATGCGACCGCCAGGTAAATGAGCACGAGGATGTGCCACACACTGGCCAGCGCGCGCCGCCAGCCGGGCTTGGAGGTGGGGTCGCCGGCGCCCAGAATGACGCCGCCGAACATAACCCGTTCCTTCACCGCGACGATGCCGAACAACAGGACCGCCAGCAACATGCCGCCGATCAGGGTGAGCTTGTGCGCATCCGGGCTCATTCCGATCGCCAGCATCCAGTTGGAAAAGGAGATCACGATGACGATGACCGGAAGGATCATGTACCAGTCGCGGTAGGAGGTCTTGGCGTCCTCGTCGGACAGGTTGATCATGCGGTGGGTGGGAACGTCCGGCGCGGCCATGTTCAGGTAGATGACGTAGCGAATGACATAGTAGGCGACGTAGCCGGCTACGATGGCGAAGATCGTCTGACGGGAAGGATCGTGGCCGGTATCGAAGATCAGGGCCGCCGCCATCGCCACGAAGAACAGGATGGTCATGTTGACCAGGATCATCGCGGCGCGGAACAGAAGATAGGAGATCTTTTCGGCGTTGTTGGCGGGCTCGGGATTGTACATGGAGCGGAAATATTCGCGTCCGCGGCGGCGGATGTACCAGGCCGGCACGTTGCCGACGATGATGCCGACGATCGCCATGGCGATGGCGAAATACAGCCAGTTCAGCGTGCCGTCGGGGCTGGCGGCGCGTAGCGTGGCCAGCGCCTCATCCACATAGTTGGGAGCGTTGGAGACGATGCGGCGGACTTCGGTGCGCAGATCCAGCGCCATCGCCGCCATGGAGGCCTCTTCGATTTCCTCCTCGTCGGCCTCGTCGCCGGGCGTGACGATGATGACGGTCATGCCGTCCTCGCGCGCCTTTTCCATCATCGGTTCGAGCGCCTGCGCGTCGATGACCGCTTCCTGGGCCGATGCGGCGGCGGGGGTCAGCACTATCAGCGCCGCGAGCAGCATGCCTAGCCAGGCCGGCACTCGTTTTGAAGCGCTGAAAAACTGCCCGCGCCACGCCCATGCGAGTTCGGATCGTGTCATTGGTTGTCCCCGCCGTTCCGTCCTGCCCGCCCCTGCCCTATCACTAATGCGCCTGACGCGAAGGTTGCAAGCAAATGTGAATGCCGGCGCTACCGCGCCGGTTGACAATGTGAGCCGTTGTGGGCGCCCAGGCTACTGGAAGGCAGTCTCGTTGAAGGCGCGCAGTTTGCGCGAATGCAGCCGCTCGGGCGGCATGTCGCGGGCCTTTTCCAGCGCGCGGATGCCGATCAGCAGGTGTTGGGCGACCTGCCTGGTGTAAAACTCGGTCGCCATGCCCGGCAGCTTCAATTCTCCGTGCAGCGGCTTGTCGGACACGCACAGCAGGGTTCCGTAGGGCACGCGGAAGCGGAAGCCGTTGGCGGCGATGGTCGCCGATTCCATGTCGAGAGCCACCGCGCGCGACTGGGACAATCGCTTGATCGGGCCCAGATGGTCGCGCAGTTCCCAGTTGCGGTTGTCGATGGTGGCGACCGTGCCGGTACGCATCACCTTCTTCAGTTCGTAGCCGGCCAGCCCGGTGATCTCGGCGACCGCCTGCTCCAGCGCGATCTGCACCTCGGCCAGCGCTGGGATCGGCACCCAGATGGGCAGATCCTCGTCGAGCACGTGGTCCTCGCGCACATAGCCGTGGGCCAGCACATAATCGCCCAGGGACTGGGTGTTGCGCAGGCCCGCGCAGTGGCCCAGCATCAGCCAGGTGTGCGGGCGCAGCACGGCGATGTGGTCGGTGATCGTTTTGGCGTTGGACGGGCCGACGCCGATATTGACCATGGTGATCCCGCAGCGGTCGCCGCGTTTGAGGTGGTAGGCCGGCATCTGCGGCTGGCGGGTAACGCGCGCGCCCGATACGGGCTCGCTGCCGCCGGCCTGCGTCAGCAGGTTGCCCGGCTCGACGAAGGCGTCATAGCCGCTTGCCGGGTCGGCCAGCGCCCGCTTGGCGTAGGCAATGAACTCGTCCACGTAGAACTGGTAGTTGGTGAACAGCACATAGTTCTGGAAGTGCTTGGCGGACGTGGCGGTGTAGTGGGAGAG
This sequence comes from Rhizobiaceae bacterium, assembly GCA_028281105.1. Taxonomy (GTDB): domain Bacteria; phylum Pseudomonadota; class Alphaproteobacteria; order Rhizobiales; family Rhizobiaceae; genus JANQKQ01. The sequence continues at coordinate 134,800 of JANQKQ010000032.1, read as the reverse complement.
CCGGTGCAGCGAATAATCGATGCGTGGCGCGGTGAACGGCGCCAGCGGCTGGATGGTGCCCGGCATCTCGTCGAACTCGCCGTTGACGATGGAATCGTCAGTGACGGTCAGATCCGGCGCATCGAAAATGTCGCGCAGCGGCCGGTCGAAATGCTCGTCGATCGCGCCGTCCACATGCTGGCCCTCGGGAAAAGCGAAATGCAGCGGGATCGGCACATCCGAATAGCCGATCTCGACCGGCACGTTGTGGTTGGCGATCAACAGGTCGATCTGGTGGTCGAGATAGTCGCGGAACAGGCCGGTGCGCGTGATCGTGGTCGAATAGACGCCGGGCCCGGCCACATGGCCGAACGCCAGGCGCGAATCGACCTGGGCGTGGGAATGGGTGGTGGTGCGGATCATCGGATAGTAGGCGCGATAGCGCCCGTCCACCGGCTTGCCGTCGAGCACGTCGCGGAAGCGCTCGCGCAAAAAGTCAGTCGATTGACGATAGAGGCGATCGAGCAGGACGGCCGCGTCTTCGGCCTTGTCGATCTGTCTGGGTTTTTCGGCGGGCGGGGTGTGGAGCGGAAGTTCGGCTTCGGAAAAATTGTCTTCGTGTTTCATGGCCGGAATATAATGGGGCGGCCTGGAAACGGCGAGTGGTTTTTTTGTGTCGGGCAGGCGTGCAGTCGCAGTGCGCTCAAATGCAATCGTTTGGGCGCTTGTCTCGTCTCATCACCTGAAGAGGTCCGAGTGTGTGCCGGTCCTGTGGAACGTGACCGTCTCGGCCTCCACGGTGAAAATCAAAAGCCAGTCCGGCTCTATGTGGCATTCACGGTAGCCGTTCCAGTCTCCAACAAGATTATGAGGTCTGGTGCCTTTTGGCGCGTCACCATGCTCGCAAATGTGACCAATCAACGCCTCGAGCTTCTCCCTTTCCTTGCCGCGCTTTTTTTGGCGCTTCACATCCTTGCGAAATCGGGTTGTAAGAACGGGTTCCAACATGGTGGGCAGAAACTACTTACCCCACACATCATCCATCGCCGCCTTTGCATCGGGATAGCGCGACAGTTTTTCAGGCGTTTCCCTGGCTTCCCTGAATGCCTCCAAGGTCTCCTCGTTGGGGATCTTAGCCTCGAAGGGCAGTCCCTGACGCATGACGATTTGCCGGAAGAACATGGTGACGGCTTCCGTCGTGCTGAGACCGATGGCGGACAGGACGGCTTCGCCCTGCGCCTTCAGTTCCGGCTCCATTCTGGTTCTGAGTGTCTCGGTTTTGGCCATGATATCGGATGTGGTTGTTGATCCGGCATCATTGTACCCCGTTTGGGGTGCATGTCAAACCGCTACGCCACCACGCCCACCACGCCCACCACCAGGATGGCCAGGATCGTCGTGGCGACCACGATCGCCGGGAAATGATGGTGGAGCCGATCGAGCTTCATTTGCATGGCGACGATTGACGCCGCTCCCCGCGGTGGTTGAACCAATGCGGGCCATTGTGGCCATCGGGGATGAAACGATGCTGAGGGCGCTGTTCATCGTCGGTTCATCGGGCACTGGGCAACCAGTGCCAGGCGAATGGCGATGCATCCGAGCACTGATCTGTGTCAGGACGACGGGAGTGGATTTGACCACGGCGCAGGAACCTCCACCGCCGTCATCCCGGCCTTCGCCGGGATGACGGCGGTGGATTGGGCGATGCCGCGGCAACACCCCTGCCTATGGGCCCATTGCGGGGGAGATTGGAGGGTGCCGCTCCTGCGCGAGAATCGCCCCACTACTGCCGGCGCCAGGTGTCGCGTTTTACGACGATGCCGAATTTGCGGGCGACCAGGCTCATGGTGTTGCCGGCCAAGGTGGCTTCGCCGGTGAACGAGATGCCGGTGGAGAACTGTTTCAGCGTGCCGGTATATTTGCCGTCTTCCAGCTTCAGCTTGCCGGAGCGCTTGCCCACATATTGGCCGTCGGCGACGTCGACGCAGAAGCTGCCGCCGCAGGCGGAGACTTGCAGCAGGACGTCGTCGCCCGTCTTCCACATCCCTTCGATCGGATCGGCGTGGGCGGTTGCGGCCATCGCCACAAATGCGGCCGCCGCGGTGATGATGGTCAAGGAACGTGTCATGTCGGATGCCTCCCGTCGTGCCTGTTGCCAAACCCGCCCCATTTGCGGGTGGTCGTGGACCAACTTTCTAGCCAGTTCCGCGCGCCAAGCCAATCGCCCGATCGCATGCAACCGGCGGCGCCAATCTCCACCCGTTTGCCCGCAATGGTTAGCCAAAGCTTGAACGCGCTCATCGCATTGTCGAGAAAATTGCCTCTAAGCAATTGAAAAATAATACCTCATTTCGTGAATCTTTGATGAAGTTTTGATTCAAGCTGGAGTTTGTTCGCCCTCGGTTAAGCATTCCGTTTAACGCCGATTTCAATCGCGCCGTGCATCTTTGCGGCCATGGACGGGACCACAAAAGGCCCGCCGCAACGAGACGAAGAAACGAAGAAAAAGAGGGCGATTGAAGATGGAATATCTTGGATCGAACGGGGGCAACGGCGCACGCAACGTAGCATCGGGCAACCCCGACAATCTGTTTGAACTGGGGCTGGTCCACGCCACGGGCCGAGGCGGCAAGGCCGATCCGGTGCTGGCGCACAAATGGTTCAACCTGGCAGCCTTCCGCGGCTGCGATGCGGCGAAGGCCCATCGCGAGCAGCTTGCGGCGGAAATGACCGCCGCCCAGATCGCCGCCGCCCAGCGCGCGGCGCGCGAATGGATGACCACCCAGCGCATGCAGCTGGCCTAGCAGGCCGCGGCGGCCGTACGACAAGACCGCGACAATAACGCGACGCGGCCGGCCGCAGGCAGGGTTGTACATCACCGGGCATGCATGTTGAATTGGCGCAGCAAGGGAGGCGTCAATGCAGTTTGCCCAGTTGGACGGTGTCACCATCCATTATAGCGAGGACGGGGAGCAGGCCGGCGTGCCGATCGTCTTCTCGAACTCGCTGGGTACAGACTTTCGGATCTGGGCGGAGATGATGGGCGCGCTCGCCGCCGCCGCGCCCGGCCGGTTCCGTTTCATCCGCTACGACAAGCGCGGGCACGGCCTGTCGGACGCGCCGCCGGCGCCCTACTCGATGGGCGATCACATCGGCGATCTCAACGACCTGCTGGAGTTGGCCGATGTCGGCCCGGCGGTCGTCGTGGGCCTAAGCGTCGGCGGCATGATCGCCCAAGGGCTCGCCCATCACCATCCCGATAAGGTTCGCGCGCTGGTGCTGTGCGACACCGCGCACCGCATCGGCGATGAGGCCATGTGGAACGAGCGCATCGACACGGTCACCACCAAGGGTATCGACGCCATGGCAGACGCCGTGATGGAGCGCTGGTTTTCGCCGCTGTTCCGCTCGACCCGCCAGGTGGAGTTGGCCGGCTATCGCAACATGCTGACCCGTACTCCGGTTGATGGCTATGCCGGCACGGGCGCGGCCATCCGCGACTGCGACCTGGGCGAAACCACCGCGAAGCTGAAGGTCCCCACCCTGCTGCTGGTCGGCTCCAACGATGGCGCGACGCCGCCGGACCTGGTGCAGTCCACCCATGAGCTGATCGACGGGTCGCGGTTCGAGGTGATGGACGGGCCCGGCCACCTGCCCTGCGTGGAGAGCCCGGCGGAGACGGCCGCGCTGGTTATCTCTTTCCTGCGGGAGAACTCGATTGTCTGAGCAAGACCCCTCGCAGCGCCACAAGAAGGGCATGGCGACGCGGCGCTCGGTGCTGGGCGACGCCCATGTGGACCGCGCGGTGGCGATGACGACCGACTTCGACGAACCGTTCCAGAGGCTGATCACCGAAGCCGCCTGGGGCACCGTGTGGTCGCGGCCGGAATGGGACAAGCGTCAGCGCTCGATCGTCACCATCGCGCTGCTGGCCGGCCTCGGCCACTACGAAGAACTGGCCATGCACACAAGGGCGGCGATGAATACCGGCGCCAGCCGGGATGACATTCGCGAGGCGCTGTTGCATGTTGCCATCTATGCCGGCGTGCCGGCCGCCAACCGGGCGTTTGCCACGGTCAAGCGGGTGTTCGCCGAAATCGACGCGGAAGAGGCGAAACAGCGATGAGTGGCGAGGACACCGCACGGGCGGGCAGCTTTTTCCAGCGCGACCGGCTCTGGCACCCGCCGGCCTATACGCGCGACTACAAGACCTCGGTGGCTCGCTCGCCGCGGCTGGCGCTGATCTCGGCGGCCAACACGTTGTCGGAGATGACCGGCCCGGTGTTCGGCCACGACATGCTGGGGCCGGCCGACGACGATCTGCTCACCAATTTCGCCAAGCCCGGCGAGATGGCGATCGGCCAACGCATCATCGTCTACGGCCGGGTCCTCGACGAGACCGGCCGCGGCGTGCCCGACTGCCTGATCGAGGTGTGGCAGGCCAATGCCGGTGGGCGCTACCGGCACGGCAAGGAGACCTATGACGCGCCGCTCGATCCCAATTTCGGCGGCTGCGGGCGGATGATCACCGGACCCGACGGCTCCTACCGGTTTCGCACCGTCAAGCCGGGACCCTATCCCTGGCCCAACCGGGTCAACGACTGGCGCCCGGCGCACATCCATTTCTCCCTGTTCGGCCATGCGTTCGCCCAACGGCTGATCACTCAGATGTATTTCGAGGGCGACCCGCTGATCGCGCTGTGCCCGATCGTCAACACTATACCCTCCAGCGAGGCGGTCGACACCCTTGTCGCCGCCCTGGACATGGCCAACACCCAGCCGATGGACGCGCGCGCCTATAAGTTCGACATCGTGCTGCGCGGACGCCGCGCCACCCGGTTCGAGAACCGGGGCGAAGGGAGCTAGGCGATGGCGCAGAAGCTGGACCTGCTGAAGGAGAGCCCGTCGCAGACGGCGGGGCCCTATGTGCATATCGGCTGCACGCCTAATTTCAGCGGCATATCGGGAGTCTATCCGGAGGATCTCGGCTCGGCGCTGGTCAACGACAAAACCAAGGGCGAGCGGATCACCGTTCGCGGCCAGGTGTTCGACGGCACCGGCACGCCGCTGAAGGACGCGCTGATCGAAATCTGGCAGGCGGACGCGACGGGTCTGTACCCATCGCGCAACGAGACGCGCGGCAAGGCCGATCCCAACTTCACCGGATGGGGACGCAGCCCCGGCGACATGGAGACCGGCGAGTTCGTGTTCGAAACCGTCAAGCCCGGCCGGGTGCCTTTTGCCGATGGACGCGCGCAGGCGCCGCATATCACCTTCTGGGTCGTTGCGCGCGGCATCAATGTGGGCCTGCACACGCGCATGTATTTCGAAGACGAGGCGGACGCCAACGCAGAAGACCCGCTTTTGGCCCGCATCGAACACCAGGTGCGTGTGCCCACGCTGATCGCACAAAAGACGGGAACAGGCGAATACCGTTTCGACATCCGGCTGCAGGGCGAAGGCGAGACCATCTTCTTCGATATCTGACAACGCACCGGCGAGCCGTAACGATGGCCCAATTCATGGAACTCGGCGAAGCAGTCGCGACATTCGTCGCCGACGGGCAGACGATCGCGCTGGAAGGGTTCACCCATCTGATCCCGCACGCCGCCGGCCACGAGATCATCCGCCAGGGCCGCAGGGACCTGACCGTGACGCGGATGACGCCGGACATCTTGTACGACCAGATGGTCGGCATGGGCTGCGTGAAGAAAGTGATATTCTCGTTCGCCGGCAATCCGGGCGTCGGTGCGCTGCGGCGGCTGCGCGACGCGCTCGGCAACGGCCATCCGCGCGCTGTCGAAATCGAGGAACATTCCCACGCCGCGATGGCCAACGCCTATGAAGCCGGCGCGGCCGGCCTGCCCTGCGCGGTCTTTCGCGGCTATCGCGGGGTCGACCTGCCCAAGGTCAACCCCAACATCAAACAGGTCACCTGTCCGTTCACCGGCGAGGTGCTGGCCGCGGTGCCGGCGCTGAAACCCGACGTGGCGATCATCCATGCGCAGCGTGCGAGCAAGCGCGGCGACGTGCTGATCGAAGGCATCGTCGGCGTGCAGAAGGAGGCGGTGCTGGCCGCCGACAAGGCGATCGTTACGGTGGAAGAGGTGGTCGACGATTTTGATGACATGCATCCCAACGCCACCATCCTGCCGCACTGGACCGTGGACGCGGTCTGCGTCGTTCCCGGCGGCGCGCATCCCTCCTATACCCACGGCTATTACGAGCGCGACAACGTCGCCTATCGCGAGTGGGACGCGATCGCCGCCGACCGCGAGACGTTCGCGGCCTGGATGGAAGAGCATGTAATGAAGGCGGGGCCTGCTGACTTCGCCGGTCGGGTGAAGGGATTGTGACCGTGAGCGATTTCACGCCGCAGGAGATGATGACCATCGCGGCCGCGCGAGCGCTGTCCAACGACGACGTGTGCTTCGTGGGCATCGGCGCGCCGTCGGCCGCGTGCAACGTGGCGCGGTTGACCCATGCGCCGGATATCACGCTCATCTACGAATCCGGCACCATCGGCACCGCGCCGGACGTGCTGCCGTTGTCCATCGGCGACGGTCAGCTGTGCGACACGGCGCTCACTACCGTTTCCGTGCCGGAGATGTTCCGCTACTGGCTGCAGGGCGGGCGGATCTCGGTGGGTTTTCTCGGCGCGGCGCAGATCGACCGGTTCGCCAACATCAACACCACGGTGATCGGCGATTATGCCGATCCGAAGGTGCGGCTGCCCGGCGGCGGCGGGGCGCCGGAGATCGCGACGTCATGCGGGCGGATCTTCATCACCATGAAACAGTCGACCCGCGGCTTCGTGGAAAAAATCGATTTCGTCACCTCGCTGGGCCACGGCGCCGGCGGCAGCGACCGGCTCGACACCTATGGCGTTGAAACCGAAGGCCCCACCCTGGTGATCACCGACATGGCGGTGTGGAAGCCCGGGCCGGAAACCAAGGAGCTGACGGTAGCGGCGCTGCATCCCGGCGTCAGCCGGCAGGCGCTGGCGGAAAGCTGCGGCTGGGAAGCGAAGTTCGCCGACGATCTTGAAGAGACCCCGCCGCCCAGCGAACTGGAACTGACCACCCTGCGCGAACTGCACGCGCGCACCAAAGCCGCCCATTCGCGGGCGGCCTGATCCGGCCCAAGGAGCCCCCATGAGCGACGCCTTCATCTGTGACTATGTGCGAACCCCGATCGGCCGGTTCGCCGGCGCGCTATCGGCGGTGCGCGCCGACGATCTGGGCGCGGTGCCGCTCACCGCGCTGCAAGCGCGCAATGGGGGCGTGGACTGGGAGGCGGTGGACGAAGTCATCTTCGGCTGCGCCAACCAAGCCGGCGAGGACAATCGCAACGTGGCGCGCATGTGCACGCTTCTGGCCGGCCTGCCGCAGACGGTGCCCGGCGCCACCATCAACCGGCTGTGCGGCTCGGGCATGGACGCCATGGCGACCGCCGCGCGCGCGATCAAGGCCGGCGAGATCGAGCTGGCGATCGCCGGCGGGGTGGAGAGCATGTCGCGTGCGCCGTTCGTGATGCCCAAGGCGGGAGCGGCGTTCTCGCGCGCGGCCGAAATCCACGACACCACGATCGGCTGGCGGTTCGTCAACCCGGTCATGAAGGCGCAATACGGTATCGATTCCATGCCGGAGACGGCGGAGAACGTGGCCGAGGACTTCCAGATTTCGCGCGCCGACCAGGACGCGTTCGCCGCGCGCAGTCAGGCACGGGCGATTACAGCGATGGAAAACGGCCGGCTGGCCAAGGAGATCACGCCGGTGACGATCCCCCAGCGCAAGGGCGACCCGGTCGTGGTCGAGGCCGACGAGCACCCGCGACCGGGCACCACCGCCGACAAGCTGGGCAAGCTGCCGACGCCGTTTCGCGAAAACGGAACGGTCACCGCCGGCAACGCCTCCGGCGTCAACGACGGCGCGGCGGCGCTGATCATCGCCTCCGAAGCGGCGGCGAAGAAGCACGGACTCACCCCGATCGCCCGCATCCTCGGCGGCGCGAGCGCCGGCGTGGCGCCGCGCATCATGGGCGTCGGTCCGGCCCCCGCCACGCGCAGGCTGTGCGAGCGGCTGGGGCTGAAGCCGGCCGATTTCGACGTGATCGAACTGAACGAGGCGTTCGCCGCCCAGGCGCTGGCGGTGCTGCGCGATCTGGGCCTCGACGACGACGCCGAACACGTCAATCCCAATGGCGGGGCGATCGCGCTGGGCCATCCGCTCGGCATGTCGGGCGCGCGGATTACCGGCAGCGCGGCGCTGGAGCTCGCCGAACGCGGCGGCAGGCTGGCGCTCGCCACCATGTGCATCGGCGTCGGCCAGGGCATCGCCGTCGCGCTGGAGCGGGTGTGAGCGCGTGACCGTCTCGGCTTTCGACCATCCGTTCCTGCGCGGTTTGCTGGGAGACCAGGAGGTCGGCGCCTGTTTTTCGGTCGAAGCCGACCTGCGCGCCATGCTCGACTTCGAGGCGGCGCTGGCGCAGGCACAAGGCGAGGCCGGGATGATCCCGGTGCAAAGCGCCAAGGCGATCGTCGGCGCCTGCGCCAGTCTCGAGCCGGACATCGAGGCGCTCGACCAATCGACGGCGATCGATGGCGTGGTCGTGCCGGACCTGGTGCGCCAGCTTCGCGCGGCGGTGGGCGAGCGCGCGAGCGAGCATGTTCATATGGGTTCGACCAGCCAGGATGCGATCGACACCGGTGCGGCGATGCGGCTCGCCAAGGTGACCGACATTCTGACCGGGCGGCTTGAAGGAATTATCGAAGTCCTCAACACGCTCCAGGCCCAGTGGGGCGAACGCCCATTGATGGGCCGCACGCGGATGAAGCGCGCTCTGCCGATCACGGTCGCCGACCGCCTGCGCAACTGGCGCGAACCGCTAGAGCGGCAACTGGCGCGGGCGCCCGCCGTGCGCGAAGGCGTGGCGGTATTGCATCTGGGCGGCCCGGTGGGAACCCTCGGGCAGTTAGGTGAGAACGGACCGGCGGTGGCGCAGGCCATGGCCAAACGGCTGGAGCTCAACAGCCCGTCCGGCCCGCGACACACCCAACGCGACCATCTGGCGGAGTTCGCCTCCTGGCTGTCGCTGGTCTCCGGCAGCCTGGGCAAGCTCGGCCAAGACATCGCGCTGATGGCGATCGACGAGGTAGGCGAGATCGAGCTTTCCGGCGGCGGTGGTTCCTCGGCAATGGCGCACAAGCAGAACCCGGTGGCGGCGGAGGTGCTCGTCACCCTGGCGCGCTTCAACGCGGCGCAGCTTGCCGCCATGCACACCGGCCTGGTGCACGAAAACGAGCGCTCGGGCGCGGCCTGGACACTGGAATGGCTGACGCTGCCGCCCATGTGCGTGGCGACGGCGGCGGGGCTGCGGCATGGGCGGGAGTTGTTGGGGGCGGTGGTGTTGATGGGAACCAGCGAACTATAGCGCACCCGCCTCTGGAAACCTCGAACGAAAAGCCGTATATTTATCCGTACAAAATGCCGGTTCGTTTGACATGAAATTGGATCACGTCACCGGCTTCGATTGGGACCGTGGCAACTGCCCCAAATGCGGCAAGCATGGTGTGAGCCAAAAGGAAATCGAAGCGATTTTCTTGCATCCGATGATGGTGGGTCCCGATCCCTATCCGCTGGAGCTGGAAAGGCGATTCAACGCCGTTGGATATAACGAAGCAGGAAGAGCGGTCTTTGTCGTATTCACCCTTCGGCAATCTGAGATGGGGCCATTGATCCGCCCGGTCAGCGCGCGATACTTGCATCGCAAGGAGGTCGAACGCTATGAGCGACGGTAAGAAACTTAAGCAGTTTCCAGTTCATCTCACCGATGAGGAAGCTGAGCGCTTTGTCGAGGAAGCCGATCTGTCTGAGTACGACTTCTCCGGCTTCAAGACGGTGAAGTTCGAATTCCTGAAGAAGGACGCCCGGCTCGAAGTGCGCCTGCCGGAAGATCAGCTCGCCGCGCTGAAGGACGCCGCCAAGAACGAGGGTCTGCCGACCACCCGGCTGGTGCGCCGCTTTATCGATGATGGCATGCAGGCATTGGCCGCAAAGAAGCAGCGCGATTCGGTCTGAGCCTGATCGAGCCCACCCTCACATATTCGGATAAACCGGCCCCTCGCCGCCCTGGGGCGTGGTCCAGTTGATGTTCTGGTTGGGGTCCTTGATGTCGCAGGTCTTGCAGTGGACGCAGTTCTGGAAGTTGATGACGAACTTCGCCTCGCCGCCTTCCTCGACCCACTCGTAGACGCCGGCCGGGCAGTAGCGGGACGACGGGCCGGCATAGACATCGAATTCGCTCGATTTTTGCAGCGCGTCGTCGGCCAGCTTCAAGTGCGCGGGCTGGCTTTCCTCGTGGTTGGTGTTGGACAGAAACACCGAGGACAGCCGGTCGAAGGTGAGCTTGCCGTCGGGCTTGGGGTAGTCGATCGGTGAATGGTTTGCCGCCGGCTCGGTGGCCTGATAGTCGGCTTTTTGGTGCTTCAGGGTGCCGAAGAACGAGAAGCTGCCCAGTAGCGTGTTCACCCACATGTCGAAGCCGGCGAACATCATGCCCACATAGGTGCCGAAGCGGGTGACCAGGGGCTTGGTGTTGCGCACCTTCTTCAGGTCCTTGCCGATGGCCGAGGCGCGCCAGCCGTTCTCGTAGTCGGTCAGCTCGTCGCCCGAACGGCCGTCGGCGAGCGCGGCCGCCGCGGCCTCGGCGGCGGCCATGCCCGACAGCATGGCGTTGTGGGAGCCCTTGATGCGCGGCACGTTGACGAAGCCGGCCGAGCAGCCGATCAGCGCGCCGCCGGGGAAGACGAGCTTGGGCACCGACTGCCAGCCGCCCTGGGTGATCGCGCGCGCGCCGTAGGCGATCCGCTTGCCGCCTTCGAGCACCTTGGCCACGTGGGGATGGGTCTTGAAGCGCTGGAATTCCTCGAACGGCGAGAGGTACGGGTTCTTGTAGCCAAGCGCGACGACGAAGCCGACATAGGCCTGGTTGTCGCCGATATGGTAGATGAACGAGCCGCCATCGGTGCTGCCGGGCAGCGGCCAGCCGAGCGAGTGCCAGACCAGGCCCTCGCTGTGGTGCTCGGGTTTCAGTTCCCACAACTCCTTCATGCCGAGGCCGAATTTCTGCGGGCTGCAGTCGGCGTCGAGATCGAACCTGGCGATCAGCTGCTTGGCGAGCGAGCCGCGCACGCCTTCGCCGATCAGCACGTATTTGCCCAGCAGCGCCATGCCGCGCTCGAAATTGGGACCCGGCGTGCCGTCGGCCTGCACGCCCATGTCGCCGGTGGCGACCCCGATCACCCTGCCGTCGTCGTCGTAGAGCACGTGCGCCGCGGCGAAGCCGGGGTAGACCTCGACCTCCAGCGCTTCCGCCTTGGCCGCCAGCCAGCGGCACACATTGCCCAGGGAGACGATGAAGTTGCCGTGGTTGTTCATCAGCGGCGGCATGGCGAAGTTGGGCAGGCGGAACTTGCCGTTGGCGGTCAGCACGTTGAAATGGTCCGAGGCGACCGGGGTCGTGAACGGGTGGTCGTCTTCGTCGCGCCAGCCGGGCAGAAGCTGGTCGACGGCGACCGGATCGACCACCGCGCCGGACAGAATGTGCGCACCGACTTCGGCGCCTTTCTCCAAGACCACCACGGATAGTTCGGAGTTTAGCTGTTTTAGACGAATGGCGGCGGCCAGCCCGGCGGGGCCGGCGCCGACGATTACCACGTCGAATTCCATGCTCTCGCGTTCGGGCAACTGCTCCTGCGACATGGCGAACTCCCGGTTGATAAGCGCGGCAAAGGCGGGCCGCGAACGCCGATCCTTGTCAGCAAATGGGCAACGATTCAAGCGGACCGGCGACAAATTGGAAAGGCCAAACGACGCGGCCGGGTGTCGCGTCGTCGTCGCGGTTGCTCGGTCCGCCATGCGGCGCTAGGCTCGCACCCGGGCGTGGAGGTGCGATCGTGAAGCCGGAGCCGGGCGAACTGCTGCAATGGTATGTGGATGCCGGTGTCGATGTGGCGTTGGAAGACGCGCCGGTCGACCGGTTCGCCGAGCATGAAAGGGTCGTGGGGGAGCGCCGCCGCGCCATCGAAGCGCGCGCGGCAGCGGCCCGAAGACCGGCGAACACGGCGGCGCCCGCCGCACGCACGCCCGCCGGGATGGCGGCGATCCCCGACAGCCAGGTGATCGGCGCAGCGCGCGAACTGGCCGCGAGCGCGGCCACGCTGGACGAGCTGAAGACCCTGCTCGCCGGGTTCGACGGCTGCAATCTGCGGCTGACGGCGAAGAACCTGGTGTTCGCCGACGGCAACCCTCAAGCGAAGATCATGCTGGTGGGCGAGGCGCCGGGGCGCGAGGAGGACAATCAGGGCCTGCCGTTCGTCGGCCGCTCGGGCCAGTTGCTCGACCGGATGCTGGCGGCGATCTCGCTCGACCGGACCTCCGCCTACATCTCCAACGTAGTGCCGTGGCGGCCGCCGGGCAACCGCACGCCCACCCCGCACGAGACGGAGATCTGCCGGCCGTTCATCGAGCGCCATATCGAGCTGGTGGCGCCGCAGGTGCTGGTGCTGCTGGGCGGGGCGGCGGCCAAGGTGCTGCTCAACACCACCGACGGCATCCTGCGGCTGCGCGGAAAATGGAAGACCTGCACGGTGGGCTCAGCGGCAGTCGACGCCATGCCGACCCTGCATCCGGCCTATCTGCTGCGCCAGCCGGGACAGAAGAAGCTCGCCTGGCAGGACCTGCTGAAGGTTCGACAGAAACTTTCCGCTTGATCGCCGCGTCCGCTTGCCCTATCGGCGAGCGAGGGCGAAAGGCGCGCGGCCAGGAGTGGCCCGGCCCGTCTCGCCCATCCTCCATCGGCTGTCTGGGAACCGCCATGGCCCGGCAATTGCTGCCCATCTTAGCGCTGTTCGCGAGCACCGCCTTTCTGATGGCCGGCGGCGGGGTGCATGCGATCCTGCTTCCCGTTCGCGCGCAGATCGAGGGCTTTTCGACCACCGAGATCGGCCTGATCGGCGCCGGCTGGGCGGTGGGCTTCACGGCCGGCTGCCTGATCGTGCCGCGGCTGGTGCGCCGGGTCGGCCATGTGCGCACCTTCTCCTCGCTGTGCGCGATGCTGGCGATCGCCATGCTGGCCAACGGGCTGATCGTCGAGCCGTTCACCTGGATCGGATTACGCGCGGTGGCGGGCCTGTGCTTTTCCGGCTCCTACATGGTGATCGAAAGCTGGCTCAACGAGCGCATGACCAACGAGAACCGGGGCACCATCTTCTCGGTCTACATGGTGGTCTCGCAGGTGGCGATGCTGGGCGGGCAGTATGTGCTGGTGGCGGCCCCGCCCGAGCGCGAGACCCTGTTCATGATCGGCGCCATCCTGTATGCGCTCGCCGTGCTGCCGACCGCGCTGTCGCGGGCCCAGTCGCCGGCGCCGCTGACCCAGGTGGAGTTCGACATCTCGAAGCTGTACCGCAACTCGCCGGCGGCGGTGGTTTGCGCGGTGCTGGCCGGCGTCATCTCCAGCGCCTGGATGAGCTTCGCGCCGGTGTTCGCCAAGCAGGTGGGCATGTCGAACGCCAACATCGCCAACGTGCTGGCGCTGGCCATGATCGGCTCGGTGGCGATGCAGATGCCGATCGGACGACTGTCGGACCGCATGGACCGGCGCTGGGTGATGATCGGCTCGTCGCTGGCCGGCGCGCTGGCGGGCTTCCTGATCGCCGGTTATCCGGTTAACGGCGCGAGCCCGGACCTGATGTTCTTCGCCGGCGTGGTGCTGTTCGGCGGGTTTATCTTCCCGATCTATTCGCTGGTGGTCGCGCACGCCAACGACTATGCGGCGGCGGAAGATTTCGTGCAGACCGCTTCCGGCCTGCTGATCCTATACGGCGCGGGCACCATGATCGGACCGCTGGTCACGGCGGAAGTGATGGACCTTTTGGGGCCGGCGGGCCTGTTCACCGTGATCGGCGGGGCGCATCTGGCGATCGCCAGCTTCGTCAGCTACCGCATCCTGCGCCGCGCCCGGCCGGAGGACCTGGAAACGGTCGACTTCCAGACGGTGCCGCTCACCCGGGCCGAAACGCCGGAGACCTGGGCGCTGGATCCGCGCTCCACGCTCGACGGGGAGGAAGAAGGCGCGGGGTGAGCCCCCTCCCACCGTCACGCCGGCGCGCGCAACACCCTGCCCCGCCACCCCACACCCCCGTCACCCCGGCGAAGGCCGGGGTCCAGGTGCGCTTCGGCGAACTCGTGGTTTGAGGGGAACCTACGGCCCTCAACGTAGTCATCCTCGCCCTTGTCCCGAGGACCCAGAGCCTAAACGCAGTGCCGAGCCGCCCCTGGGTCCTCGCCACAAGGGCGAGGATGACTACGTTGGCAGGGTGCGGCCAAGTGCAACCTAATCCGAGCAAGCGGCAGCGCATCTGGATCCCGGCCTTCGCCGGGATGACGGCAGTGGAGGTGGCGCGGCCCCCCAATCCCCTCGCCGGGAGATTGCCAACCCTACCCGCCCTTCGCGCCCTCGATCGCCGCCCACATGGCCGCGGGCGTCACCGGCATGTCGATGTGCTCGATGCCGTAGCCGCGGCGCAGCGCGTCGACAATGGCGTTCATCACCGCCGGGGTGGCGGCGATGGTTCCGGCCTCGCCGGCGCCCTTGATGCCGAGCGCGTTGGTGGTCGACGGCACGTTGCGGGTCTGGAAGTCGAAGTTGGGCAGTTCGGCCGCGCGCGGCATGGAATAGTCCATGAAGGTGGCGGTGAGAAGCTGGCCGTCCTCGTCGTAGACCACGCGCTCGTTGAGGCACTGGCCGATGGACTGAACGACGCCGCCATGCATCTGGCCGGCCAGCAGCAGCGGGTTCACGGTGACGCCGAAATCGTCGACGATGGTGTAGCCGACCACTTCGGTCACCCCGGTCGCGGGATCGACCTCCACTTCGCAGATGTGGGTGCCGTTGGGATAAGTGGCTTCGGCCTGCTTGAACTCGCCTTCGGCTTTCAGGTCTTCCGGGTCAGAGGCCGCCTGGGCGACGTCGGCGAAGGTCATCACCCGGTCGGTGCCGACGATGCGCGCGGCGCCTTCCGCCAGCTCGACGTCGCCGGGCGAAGCCTCCATGCGATCGGCGGCGATGGCGCGGATCTTCTCGGCCAGCGCCTCGCCGGCCATCTGCGCCGACACGCCGCCCAGCGGCACCGAGCGCGAGCCGCCGGTGCCGCCGCCGGCGGACAGTTCGTCGGTGTCGCCCTGGCGCACCTTCACCTGCTCGGTGTCGAGGCCGAGCTTTTCGGCCGCGATCTGGGCATAGGCGGTAGCGTGGCCCTGGCCGTTCGACTGGGTGCCGATCTTCAGATCCACCGTGCCGTCGGATTTCAGCTCCACATAGGCGGGTTCCGAGCCGGCGAACGCGCAGATCTCCACATAGGTGGACATGCCAATGCCGCGGATGCGGCCGCGGGCCTTGGCTTCATCGTTGCGCTCGTCGAAACCGTTCCACTTCGCGCGCTCCATGCACGCCTTCATGTGCTCGGCGAACTCGCCGGTGTCGTAGGTGCGGTTTGTCACCGTGGTGTAGGGCAGCTGCTCGGGCTTGATGAAGTTGCGCTCGCGAATTTCCGCCGCCGAAAGGCCCATATCCATGGCGCAACGGTCGACCAGGCGCTCCAGCATGTAGGCGGCTTCCGGCCGGCCGGCGCCCCTGTAAGCATCGGTGGGCGTGGTGTGGGAGAACACGCCGCGCACGGTGACCGCCATCGCCTCGATGTCGTACAGCCCGGTGGTCATGGTGACCGACAGTTTCGGGATGAACGGGCCGAAGCAGTGATAGTAGGCGCCCATGGCGGCCAGCGTGTCGACCTCGATCGCCAGGAACCGGCCGTTCTCGTCCATCGCCATGCGCGCGGTGGTGACGTTGTCGCGGCCGTGCGCGTCGGTGAGGAAATGCTCGGTTCGATCGGACGTCCATTTGACCGGTCGGCCCAGCCGCTTGGCCGCCTCAAGCGTGAGCGGATATTCACGGTAGTTGAAGCCCTTGGTGCCGAAACCGCCGCCCACGTCGGGGGTGATCAGGTGCAGCTTGTCGGTTTCGATGCCCATCACATGGGCGATGTCGCGTTGCATGCCGTGCACGCCCTGGGAGCCGACGATCACCTCGAAGCGGTCCTCATCGTCCTTCCATTCGGCCAGGCACGAGCGCGGCTCCATATAGTTGCAGACCAGGCGGTTATTGATGATCTTGATTTCGGAAACCTTGGCGGCCTTCGAAAACGCGGCTTTGGTTTTCTCTTCGTCGCCGTCGAACTCGCGATAGGCGAGATTGCTGCCTGCCTCGGGATAGACCAGCGCGGCGCCGTCCTCCAACGCGGCTTCGGTGTCGGTTGCGGCCTCCATCGGCTCGTAGTCGACGTCGACCAGCTCGGCCGCGTCGCGGGCCAGCTGAACGGAATCGGCCACCACCACCGCGACCGCATCGCCCACATAGCGCGCCACATCGGCGCACAGGACCGGGATGTCGCGGCGTTCGGCCTTGCTGCCGTCGGCGGGGCTGGGCATGGCGCGGCAGGGCAGCGCGTTCAGATGGGTGATGTCGGCGGCGGTGAGCACCAGGTGCACGCCGTCGGCTTCGCGCGCCGCCTCCACGTCGTTGACGGTCAACCTGGCATGGGCATGGGGCGAGCGCACCACATAGGCGTGCAGCGTACCGGACGGATTGTGGTCGTCGGTATAGCGGCCGTTGCCGGTGATCAGCGCGTTGTCCTCGACACGCAGCACCGACGCGCCCAGACCGAATTTTGCATGCACCATGGTGTTCATGAACTGCTCCGCATGGAATTTGGATGGATATGGCGGCGCCCGCCGCCGTTGGGGCGACTATCGGCCCCTTTCGAATCCTAGCCGATTTCGGTTGATTGTCGAGAGGCCCGCCGCGATTGGCCTGGACAAAACCGGCAGGCGGGCCGAAGGTCCGCCCAAGGCGCTGTCGATCCCATATTTGGTCGCCGCGCCCGGAGTTCAATGTTGCTTGCCGCAATCCGACATCGATTCACCGTCCTGCCGGCCAACCTGAAGGGCGCGGTGGTGCTGATGGTCGCCGCCCTGTTCTTTTCGGTGATGGTCGCGACGATCAAGCTGCTGGGCCAGCAGCTGCACATCACCCAGATTCTGCTGGTGCGCCAGATCATCATGACCGCGATCGTCGCGCCCGCCATCATGATGGGGTTTTCCGGCTCGCTGCGCACCACCAGGTTTGGCCTGCAACTGGCGCGCGTTGTCTTCGCGCTCATCGGCATGCTGGCGGGTTTCAGCGCGGTGATCCACCTGCCGCTGGCCGACGCCACCGCGATCGGGTTCGCCAAGAGCTTCTTCGTCACCATCTTCGCCGTATTCATCCTGGCCGAGACCGTCGGACCGAGGCGTTGGTTTGCGGTGGCGCTCGGCTTCGTCGGGGTGCTGATCATGATGCGGCCGGGAACCGACGCGTTCTCGATCTACGGGCTGTACGCCCTGATCGGCGCGGCCGGCGCGGGCGCGGTGATGATCATGATCCGCATCATGGCGCGGACCGATTCTCCGACCACCATCATGACCTACCAGGCCCTGGGCGTCGGGCTGGCGATGGCGGTGCCGGGCATCTATTTCTGGCAGTGGCCGGATGCCACCCAATGGATCCTGATCGTGGTGATGGGGCTGGTGTCCTATCTGGGCCAATATTTCAACATCCTGGCCTACAAGTGGGGCGAGGCCTCGTTCATGGCGTCACTGGACTATGTGCGATTGCTCTACGCCACCGCCTGGGGGTTCGTGCTGTTCGGCACCCTGCCGCAGATCGGCACCTGGATCGGCGCCGGCATCATCATCGCCGCCTCGATCTACACCATCCGCCGCGAAGCAATGCGCAAACAGGCGCTCACAAGGGCTCCCGACGGCCGCGGCTACGCGCCGTAGGGTGCGGCTACGCGCCATAGGGGGCAGCTACGCGTCGTACGGGTTGAGGGCAAGGCGGAGCCCCATCCACCGCCATCATCCCGGCCTTCGCCGGGGTGACGGGAGGGAGCGTGGCCGGCTCGGGGGTAGAGCCTACCCCCCTGACAAATCCCGGATCACCCGCAGCAGGCCGGCGGTCGATCCGTCCTGGCCCTCGATTTCGCTCTCGCCGGCGACCATCGGTTGCAGCCGGCCGGCCAGTTGCTTGCCCAGTTCCACGCCCCACTGGTCGAACGAGTTGACGCCCCAGATCACGCCCTGGACGAACACCTTGTGCTCGTAGAGCGCGATCAGGCGGCCGAGCGCGAACGGGTCGAGGCGGCGGTACGCGATCGTGGTCGAGGGCCGGTTGCCGGGGAAGGTCTTATGCGCGGCGAGCGCGTCGATCGCCGCCGCCTCGAAGCCGGCTTCGGCGAGCTGCGCTCGCGCTTCGTCCTCGCTGCGGCCGGCCATCAGCGCCTGGGACTGCGCCAGGCAGTTGGCGATCAGCATGTGGTGGCGGGCCGGATCGGCCTCATGGGCGCTGGCGGCGATCAGGAAGTCGCAGGGCACGATGTCGGCGCCCTGGTGCAGTTGCTGGTAGAAGGCGTGCTGGCCGTTCGTGCCCGGCTCGCCCCAGATGACGGGATTGGTGGCAAAGGTCACCTGCTGGCCGGCAGCGGTGACGCGCTTGCCGTTCGATTCCATCTCCAACTGCTGCAGATAGGCGGGCAGCCGGGCCAGGCGCTCGTCGTAGGGCAGCACCGCGTGGGCGGCGTAGCCCCACACGTTGCGGTGCCAGATGCCGATCAGCGCCAGCAGCACGGGCAGGTTTTGCGAAAGCGGTGCCTGCCGGAAATGCTCATCGAGCGCGAAGGCGCCATCGCCGAAGCGATCGAAATCCTCCGGCCCGATAGCGATCATCAACGACAGGCCGACGGCCGACCACACCGAGTAGCGCCCGCCGACCCAGTCCCAGAAGCCGAAGGTGCGATCCTCGTCGATGCCGAAATCGCCGGTGGCCGCCAGGTTGGTGGAGACGGCGGCGAAATGGCGGCCGGCGTTCGCCTCGCCCACATGGGACGCCAGCCAGGCGCGTGCGGCCTTGGCGTTGGCGATGGTCTCGGCGGTGGTGAAGGTTTTCGACGCGACGATGAACAGGGTCGTGGCCGGGTCGAGCCGCGCGACGCAATCGGCCAGGGCCGCGCCGTCCACATTCGAGACGAAATGCGCGCGCGGGCCGTCGTGATAAGGCGACAGGGCGCGCGTCGCCATGGCCGGACCGAGGTCAGAGCCGCCGATGCCGATGTTGATCACGTCGGTGACCGGCCCGCCGGTTACCGTATATTCGCCGCTCCGCACGGCGGCGGCAAAGGCGCCCATGGCCGCGCGCACCGCGTTCACGTCGCCCATCAAGTCGCGGCCGTCGACCCTCACCGGTTCGCCCGAACGGTTGCGCAGCGCGGTGTGCAAGACCGCACGGCCTTCGGTGGTGTTGATCGCCTCACCGGCGAACATGGCCTCGCGGGCAGCCTCGACGCCGGCGTCGCGGGCGAGCGCCAGCAGCGCATCGAGGGCGGGCGCATCGAGCCGGGTCTTGGAGTAGTCAAGCAGCAGGTCGTCGAGCGGGGCGGAGAAGGTCTCGAACCTGTCGGCGTCTTGCGCGAACAGCGCGCGCATGGAGGTAGCGGCCAGGCGGTCGCGATGGCATTCGAGTTCGGGCAGGTGGTCGGCCAACGCCTGGGTCATCTCGCTCGCGCTCCGTTGGGTCGGTTGGGTTCTATAGCGTTTCCGGATTCGATGGAACCGACGGCGGCGGCCGGAACTGCGATTGCAATTCGCCCGCCCGCGGCTACAAATGCGGGCCTCGACCGACCGCTGGAGTTGCCTACACCGATGAAATCCGAAACCCCGCCCGTCATCCGCCTCAAAGACTATCGCAAGCCCGACTATACGGTGCGCGAGGTCGATCTGACTTTTCAGCTGCAGGCCGAGGAGACCCTGGTCACCGCCAAGCTGACGGTGGAGCGGGGCAGGGATGTCGACGCGGGCACGCCGTTGTTCTTCGACGGCGATGAGTTGGAGCTGGTGTCGCTGGCGATCGACAACGAGCGGCTCGAGCCGGCGGACTATATCGAGACCGCCGACGGTCTGACCGTGCCCAATCCGCCGCGCCGTCGCCGCTTCACCATGCAGGTGAGCACGCGCATCAACCCGGCCGCCAACACCAAGCTGATGGGGCTTTATCGCTCCGGCTCGATCTACTGCACCCAGTGCGAGGCGGAGGGGTTCCGCCGCATCACCTATTTCCCCGACCGGCCGGACGTGCTGGCGGTCTACACCACCCGCATCGAGGCCGACCGCGACGCCGCGCCGGTGCTGCTTTCCAACGGCAATCCGGTGCGCAGGGGCAAGCTGGCGAACGGACGGCATTTCGCCACCTGGCACGATCCGCACCCAAAGCCCAGCTACCTGTTCGCGCTGGTGGCAGGCAAGCTTGGCTCGATCGAGCGGCCGTTCAAGACGCGCTCCGGCGGGAAGGTGAAGCTCGCCATCCATGTGGAGCCGGGCAAGGAGCCCCAGGCCGAATACGCCATGGACGCGCTGGTGCGCTCGATGAAGTGGGACGAGGACGTGTTCGGCTGCGAATACGATCTCGACGTGTTCAACATCGTCGCCGTGCCCGACTTCAACATGGGCGCGATGGAGAACAAGGGGCTCAACGTCTTCAACGACAAATATGTGCTGGCCGACCCCGACACCGCCACCGACATGGATTACGAGCACATCGAGGCGATCATCGCGCACGAATATTTCCACAACTGGACGGGCAACCGCATCACCTGCCGCGACTGGTTCCAGCTCTGCCTGAAGGAGGGGCTGACCGTCTATCGCGACCAGGAATTCTCCGCCGACATGCGCTCGCGCGCGGTTGCGCGCATCGGCGATGTGCGGGCGCTGCGGGCGGCCCAGTTCGGCGAGGACGCCGGCCCGCTGGCGCACCCGGTGCGGCCTGGGACCTATCGCGAGATCAACAACTTCTACACCGCCACCGTCTACCAGAAGGGCGCGGAGGTGGTGCGCATGATCGCCACCATCGTGGGTCCGAAAGCCTTCGCGAAAGGCATGGCGCGCTATCTCAAGCGCCATGACGGCGAGGCGGCGACCGTGGAGCAGTTCGTCAAATGCTTCGAGGAGGCCGGCAAAGCCGATCTCGCCCAGTTCTTCCGCTGGTACACCCAGGCCGGCACGCCGGTGGTGAAGCTGGCGGCCGACTTCGACAAGGCCTCGGGCCGGCTGACCGTCGACGTCGAGCAGTCCCTGGCGCCGACGCCCGGGCAGGCGGACAAGAAGCGCATGCACATTCCGCTGCGCATCGGGTTGGTGGGCGGCGGCGGGCGAGAGCTGGAGCCGGCGAAGATGGCGGGCGCGGAGCGCGTCGGCGATCTGGTGCACATCACGCGCGGTCGCCACAAGCTGGTCTATTCGGGCCTGGGCGAGCGCCCGGTGCTCTCGGTCAACCGCAGCTTCGCCGCGCCGGTGCATATCGACATGAAGCGATCAAAGGCGGACCTGGCCTTCCTGGCCGCCCATGACGGCGATCTGTTCTGCCGGTGGGAGGCGTTCAACGCCTATGCGACGCAGTTGCTGGTGGCCGGCGCGAGGCGGGCCACGCGCGGGGTGGCGATGGCGCAGGACGAGCGGTTCGCGCAATCGGCCGTGGCGATCGCCGTCGACGAGGGGCTGGAACCGGCCTTTCGCGCCCTGGCGCTGGCGCTTCCCGGCGAGGCCGACCTGGCGCAGGCGATCGGCAAGTCGGTCGATCCCGACGCCATCCATCGCGCCCGCAATGCGCTGATGGCCACGATGGGCGCGGCGCTGGAGCCGGTTCGCGCCGATCTTACCGCGAGGCTGGCGATCGACGAGCCCTACCGGCCGGACGCCGAACAGGCCGGCAAGCGCGCGCTCGCCAACCTGCTGCTCGACCTGGCGGTTGCGGCAGGCGTCAAAGATGCGCAGCGGCAGAGCCTGCGCCAGTTCAAGCGCGCCGGCAACATGAACGACACGTTCGCCGCGCTGCGCCGCATCGTGCACCTGCATGGATCGCGCCAGCACCGCGAGCAGGCGGTGGCCGCCTTCTATCGCGCCCATCGCGACAATGCCCTGGTGCTCGACAAGTGGTTCGCGGTGCAGGCGGCCGCGCCCGGCAAGGGAGCCTGGAAGGGCGTCAAGCAGTTGATGGGGCACGAGCAGTTCACGTCGACCAATCCCAACCGGGTGCGCTCGCTGCTGGGCACGTTCGCGTTCGCCAACCCGACCGGCTTTCATGCCGCTTCGGGCCACGGCTACCGGTTGGTGGCGGGCGCGGTCGGCGACCTCGACGCGCTCAACCCCCAGGTAGCCGCCCGCCTGCTCACCGCCTTCCGCGCCTACAAGACCCTGGAGCCGGGACGCCGCGAGCGCGCCGAACACTGGCTCCGGCAACTGGGCAAGCGGTCCAGCCTTTCGGCGGATGTGGGCGATATTCTGAGCCGGACGCTGGACGGGTAGGGTTGCTCCGGCGCACGCTTCGCTTCCCGTCACCCCGGCGCAGGCCGGGGTCCAGGTGCGCCTCCGGGAATTCCTGGTTTGCTGCGGAGCGATGAGGCGGCGGCAAGTCTGGGCAGCCACACGGCAAGAGCAACCCACCGCGAGCAAGCGGTGATGCACCTGGATCCTGACCTTCGTCAGGATGACGGCGGTGGGTGGGGCGACGGCCGTGCCACTACCTACGCCGCCACTCCGGCAAAAACACCCCTGCCCTCCCCCAACGAATTTTTCCGTTCCGACTCTAGACACGGCGATTCGGCAGGATTCATTATGGGGGTGATTCGTCCGTGGGCGCGGCAGGGTGGCCGGCGGACCTTTGGTTTGCCGGCAGCGCGGCAGGCCGGGCCGCAACCGGCGGGGATTGCCAGGCAAGTTCCGAACAGGAGGGCCGCGATGGCGCAGGCGGACACACCGGGCGCGATGGTCCGCAATGGACTGTCCCTGCTGCGTCGTGCCCGCCCGCGACTTGCCGGCTCGCCCGCCGGGGTGTTCGGTTATGCCAGGCAGCTGAGCCATCCCGCCTATGAGCGGCTGTTGTCGTCGGAGACGTTTCTGCGGCGGCTGGTTCCGATCCTGATCGTCATCTTCCTTGCCGTCGTCGCGCTGGCGCGCTGGATGTCGCTGTCCACCCAGGCCGATGAAATCCGGGCCACGGCGGCGGGCGAACTCAACCTCATCGCCGAATTGGTGAGCGAGAAGCTGCGGCACAATCCGGCGATCGAAGGCGGCGTGGTCTCGCCGGCGGCGCTGCAGAACCTGCTCTCCGACACCGTCTCGCCCAAGCACCTGGCCGGCGAGCGACAGATCGTGGTCACCGACCACACCGGCGTGGTGGCGGCCGCCGCGCCCTATCGCGGCGAGTGGATCGGCACCCGGCTCGATTCGATCTATTCCCAGACCGTGCTGCTGACCACGTTCGGCCGCAAGGCGGCCACGCGCACGATCACGCTGGAGGGCGAGCGCACGGCGCTGGCCGTGCACCGGCTGCTGCCCGCCCCGCACGGCGGCATCACCCTGGTGCAGCCGACGGACGCCCTGTTCGCCGGCTGGCGCAAGACGATTTCGCTCAACGTCACCCTGTTCGTGGGCACTTCGAGCATCCTGTTGATCGTGCTGTATGCCTATTTCGCCCAGTCCGCGCGCGCGCGCGAGGCCGACGGCATCTATCGGGTCACGCACAACCGGTTCGACACCGCGCTCACCCGCGGCCGCTGCGGGCTTTGGGACTGGGACCTGGCGCGCGGGCGCATCTACTGGTCGGCCTCGATGTATTCCCTGCTGGGCATGGAGGCCAAGGACGATGTGCTCGGCTTTTCCGAAGTGTGCGAGCTGACTCACCCCGAGGACGTCGATCTGTACGAACTCGCCAACCAGGTGCTCGTCGAGAACCGGGCGAACGTGGACGCCCAGTTCCGCATGAAGCATTGCGACGGCGGCTGGGTGTGGGTGCGCGCGCGCGTCGAGGTGGTGCGCTCGGCCGACGGCGAGCCGCACCTGATCGGCATCGCCGTCGACGTGACCGAGCAGCAGCGGCTGAAGCTGGAAAGCCGCCGCGCCGACATGCGCCTGCACGACGCGATCGAGAACCTGTCGGAGGCGTTCGTGCTGTGGGACGCGCACCGCCGGCTGGTGATGTGCAACTCGAAATATCAGCAGCTGCACGGGCTGTCGCCGCAGGTCGCGGTGCCCGGCGCTCGCTACGACACGATCATGGAGCTGGCGCGCACGCCGCAGGCGGCCAGCCAGCTCGTTTCCTCGCAAAACATGGACGAGACCGCGCGCACCATCGAGGCACAGCTGGAAGACGGGCGCTGGCTGCAGATCAACGAGCGCAAGACCGCCGACGGCGGCTTCGTTTCGGTGGGTACCGACATCACCGCGATCAAGCAGCACGAGCGCAAGATGGTCGATTCCGAGCGCCGGCTGATGGCCACCATCGCGGATTTGCGCAAGTCGCGGCAGAAGACCGAGGCGCAGGCCCGCCAAATGGAGGAACTGGCCGAGAACTATGCGCGCGAGAAGAACCGGGCCGAGGCGGCCAACCAGGCCAAGTCCGAGTTCCTCGCCAACATCTCGCACGAGTTGCGCACCCCGCTCAACGCGATCATCGGCTTTTCGGAGATCATGAACGAGCGCATGTTTGGGCCGCTGGGCTGCGACAAATATGAGGAATATTCGCGCGACATCTATGCCAGCGGTTCCTACCTGCTCGGCGTGATCAACGACATTCTCGACATGTCGAAGATCGAGGCCGGGCGGATGACGCTGCGCTACGAGACGGTCAACCTGCGCGACATTCTGGATGAGACCCTGCGGATCATCTCGCACCAGGCCAGGGACCGCGATATCGAGATCGCCCAGGACCTGTCGTCGCGGCTGATGCTGGAAGCGGATCGGCGCGCGACCAAGCAGGTGCTCTTAAACCTGCTTTCCAACGCGGTGAAGTTCTCCGACGATGGCGGGCGCATCCGGGTGCGCGCGCGCCGGGTGGGCGAGGTGATCGCGATCGCCATCGTCGACCATGGCATCGGCATCTCCAAGGCGGACCTGGCGCGGCTTGGGCGGCCGTTCGAGCAGGTCCAGAACCAGTTCACCAAGAGCCACAAGGGCTCCGGCCTGGGGCTGGCGATCTCCAGCTCGCTGACCCGCCTGCATGGCGGCTCGATGAGGATCCTGTCCCAGGAGGGCGAGGGAACCACCGTGCTCCTGCGCTTCCCGGTGAATGCCAGTCCCGAAGAAAGCCCGAATTCCGCCGCAGCCGAGGCGGACGACGATGATCCGATCGCGCTGGCGGGTTGAGGGGCGGGCGGCAGGTCATAGCGTTTCGACCGCGTCTGCCTCCAGCCCCGCCCTCATTGCTCCGACCCACACCCTCATTGTTCCGCCCCACAAGGGGGACGGAAGGAAAGTGTGGCAGGCCCTCTGCCCCAATCCACCGCGTCATCCTCGCCCTCGTGGCGGGGATCTAACCCCGTTGCTGACAGGCTGCGGCGCGGGATGGGTGGTTGGATCCTCGGGACAAGCCCGAGGATGACGGAACAGAGGGTGGCGCGGCCCAAGTCCCCCTCCCCCCTTGAGGGGAGGGATTAGGGGTGGGGGTAAGAAAGAGAGGCACAGCTCATACACCGTTCGCGGATAACCGGTGCCTGCCGACCGCGGATGTGCTTTAACCCATCCATGGCCCTGCTTCACCTATCCATCACCGCCGACGAGCCTGAACGGGTCGCAGGCGCGCTTGCCACGCTGCTGGGCGGGCGCGCGCAGCCGTTTCCGCCGTTTCCCGACTCCTGGATCGCGTTCGCCGCCGCCGATGACGGCACCGCGATCGAGGTCTATCCGACCACCCATACGCTGAAGCCGGGCGACGCGATGGTTGAGTGCGTGGTGGGCGGGGCGGACGCCGGCCCGACGTTCGCGCATGCGGCGATCGGCTCGCCGCTGACCGAGGACGAGATATTCGCGCTGGCGCGCACGCACGGCTGGCGCGCGCTCAAGTGTAATCGCGGCCCGTTCGAATGCATCGAGGTGTGGCTGGAAAACCGGCTGCTGATCGAGGTGCTGGACGGCGACATGCAGCGCGAGTATCGCGCCGGCATGACGGCGGCGAACTGGGCGGCGATGTTCGCGCTTGAATAGAGCGGCCGCGGACAAGGCGAAGGGCATGGCGATGAAGCCGGTAAGCTGGATCCTGGCGGTGATCCTCGCCCTGGCGGGCGGCGCGGCCGCGTCGGCCGCCGACAGGGTCGAGTTTGCGGGGGCGGACGGCACACGGCTTCCCGCATGGTTCTACGCGCCGAGCGGGGCCACCCCGCCCTACCCGGCGATTGTCTTCCTGCATGGGTGCAGCGGGATCGGCATCGGCGGCGGCATTTCGGCGACCTATGGAGCCTGGGCGCGCCATCTCAACGAGGCCGGCTATGCGGTGCTCGCCTTCGACAGCGCGCGGCCCAGGGGGTTCAGCACTACATGCGGCCTGCGGCAGGCGCGCCGCACCATGCTTCGAACCCGGCCTGCGGACGCGTACGGCGCGCTGACCTACCTGCAGGCGCGCGCCGATATCGCGCCGGACCGGATCGGGCTGATGGGCTGGTCGCAGGGTGGCGGCATCGTGTTGCTGAGCGTCAACACGGCGAGCATCGGCCGACCCACGCCGGCGCCCGGCCACGACTTCAAAGCCGCGGTCGCGCTTTACCCGGCCACCTGCAGTAAGACGCTTCAATCGAAGCCGTTCACCAGCGTGGAGCCGGGAACCTGGGCCACCATCGCGCCGCTGCTGGTGTTGCATGGGGCCAGGGACAACTGGACGCCGGCCGGTCCGTGCCGGGCGTTCATCGCGGGCGTAGCCGGTCGCGGCGGGCCGGCCGCCATCAAGGCCTATCGCGACGCGGCGCATTCGTTCGACGCGCCCAATCTGAAGCTGCGACGGCGCTCGGGTCCCAGGCTCAAGGACGGGTCGACGCCCTTGATCGGCACGCACGCGGCCGCACGCGCCGACGCCATGCGCATCGTGCCGGAATTCTTCGCGCGGTCCCTGAAATAGCCGACGGCGGCCAAGGCCCGGTGGGTATCTCCCGCCGGTCAGCCGAGCAGGTTGCGCCAGGCGCGCATGGAGATCAGGTGGGCGTAGGCCATCACCAGAGCGCCCGACTTGCGCAGCTCGAGGAACTTGTCGTCGGGCAGCTCGGCCAGCTTCTGTTCGTCGGCGACGCGGAAGCCGGAGATCATCGACTTGGTTCCGTCGGGCAGGGTCACCTCGGCGCCGCGCGAGACCAGAATGCCGGACTCCATGAGTTGCTTGGACAATTGCGAGGTGCGGTCCATCTCGTTCTTGTAGGCCAGGCAGAACCGCAGCGCGTTCTGGACGGTCTGGGTCGGCTTGCCCTCTGCGTCATACAGCGCCTCGCCCTGCTTGGGCGAGAGCATATCGCTGGTCGGGTCCACGCCCAGGGTGAGCGTGTTGCCGTCCGGGCTTTCGATCAGGATGAACGGGTAGCGCCGCACATAGGCGGGAATATAGGTCTGGGCGCGCCAACTGCCGTCCTTGTCGACATATTGGTTGGCGCCGGCGGTGTGGCCGGTGACCGCATAGGGCAGCGGGTTCTCCTCATCGTCGGCGAAGACGATCGGGTAATCGCGGGAGGCTTCGGGAAACTCGGACACCGCGAGCACGATCGAATTCATGACCGCGGCGAAGCGATGATCCTTGGCCGGAGCCAGCTTCAGCTTGGCATGCAGCTGGGCGTTGAGCGCCTGGACGTCGGCGAACAGCGCCGGCAGGCCGGTCGCCGGCCCGGCGGCCGCGGCCGCCTCGCGCTGATCGGCGCCGTTGGTGGCTTTTGCCGCGCCAGTCGCCTTTGCAGTTCCGGCCTGCTTGGCCGGTTGCTTCTTGGACCGGGTGGCGCGCTTGGGCGCAGCCGCGCCGGACTTGGTGTCTTTGCTGGTTTTGCTGGTCTTGCTGGCCATGATCTTGCTCGCTCGATAATGAACCGTGCGTGTATCGCGTTTCCTGCTTCCTTCGAATCAGGGAAATGCCTCGCCCGTTGTCTCATGCAAATCCGCCGGCGCAAAGCCGGACGGCTTGTTGCCGAGGCCGCCGTCTAGCCTTTCGACTTCAGCGCGGCCAGGGCGTCGACGAGACCGTCGGCGGCGATGTTGATGCGAATCACCCGGCCGTTGGCGATCGGGTACTGCAGGCCCGGGCTCTCGGCCGCGGTGAGTTGGTCGACCTTGTCGTTGTCGACGTCAAACTGCATGAAGCAGAAGCTGCCGCTGCACCGGGTGAACTTGCCGGTGGCGATCTCTTCTTCGCCGTCGACGAGCGACGGTGTCTTCTCGAACGACGCATCGACGATGATCCGGGCGGCGACGATCAGCTTCTCGCTGTCGTCGGCATCGACCGCGAACACCAGCTTGGCGACTTCGTTGCCGGTCTTCTGGTTGGTGAAGGTCTGGCCCGCCTCACAGATCAGCCGCGATTCGGGTTCGCCCTCGCTGCCGTCATCCGTCTTGGCCGGCACCTTGACGTTGGTGCATTCCACCGTCCAGGACCCGTAGGCCTCGGTGAGCCGGTTCGGCACCGGCGTATCCTGCGCGGCGGCCGCGCCCGCGGCCAGCATGCAACCCACAAGCGCAAACGCGCCAATCGTTCTTTGGTTCACTACACACCCCATTTGGCCGAGCGGCCTTCCGTTTAGTTGATGTAACGTGCGAAAAAATACAGTTGCGGCCCGTTGACGGTGGTCAGGAACCAGCCGTCGCGGGCGAGTTCGCCAAGCGTCTGCGGCAACACATCCTGAATGCGAATCGCTGCCGGGTCGGTCACCTCCAACACCGGCGTGGCGCCTTCGAACGCGTTGAGGCGCATGGAGCCGTCCTGTTGAAGCCGGTCGAGCGCCATTCTGTCAAGATCGGCGGGAGATAGCACCCGGTATTCCACCATTTGGTTAACCGGCAGCCGGCGAAACATGTAGCACTCCATGCGGTTGACCGCGCAAAGCAGCCACCCTTCCCGGCCAAGCGGGTCGAGCACCTTCGGCATGATGTTCTGAGACTGAGCCATCTGCTTGTCGGTGACGATATAGCTGCCGGGATTTTTCGGATCGGCCCGCGCCGCGCCGGCCGCGGCGAGCTGCTCGAACACCTCGGCCTCGATCTGCGTAACGGTTTTGACCAGATAGGCCTCGGGGCCCTGATCGGCCCCGGCCTTCGCGGTGTCCCGCGCCTCAGTCGGCATTGGGATCAAAAGCGGCCGATCGCCCGGAAGTGGAGACGGCCATGGTGCGGCTGTTGTCCGGCATCGGAATTGTCGATCACCTCCCAGCCATAGGCGACTTCCGTCGAGAAGTTGCTGCCCACCTGGTAGGTCAGGCCAACCCCCGCGCCGGCCAGCGTACCGGTCCGCTCGGTGGCGTTGATCGGCCCGTTGTTGGAGACCTGCG
Organism: Rhizobiaceae bacterium; assembly: GCA_028281105.1. Classification (GTDB taxonomy): domain Bacteria; phylum Pseudomonadota; class Alphaproteobacteria; order Rhizobiales; family Rhizobiaceae; genus JANQKQ01. Next base: position 105,333 of record JANQKQ010000032.1, on the reverse strand, counting down.
CCACGTCGAAGAACGTGTACACCCGCAGCGCATCGTCGCCCTGATCGGCCGCCAGCGAATAGCGGGGCGAATGGAGCTCGAAGCGGGCCAGGCCGCCATTGTCGCCCTTGAGCGTGTTCTCGTCGAAGCCGCGAACCGTGTTCAGGCCACCGATATACATCTGCTCGGACGGCAGCAGCCGCTCAGACGCCCACTGCGCGTCAAGCTCCATGGCGAACCGCATGTCGGCGGGCAGGAAGATCATGTGATCCAGCCCGGCGCGGAAGTAGGTGTAATGAGCGACGGCATCGGTGCGCGTGCCGGCGAACGCAACGTTGTTGTTGTTGCGGAACATGTCGCCCGGCGAGATCCAGATGCCGGCGTAGAAGTTGCTGGTGCTGGCGGTGTTGCCGCGCTGTCCGGTCAACTGCAGGAAGTACTGGCCGATCTGGGTGGTGTTATTGGTGATCGGGGTGCCGCCGAACTCCAGAACGTTGTCGCTCTTCTTATATTCGAAGCCGCGCAGGAAATCGATCGACCACACGTTGAAGCGCGGCAGCTGGGTGATCAGAGTGCCGCTGTACTGATAGCTTTCGCCTTCGCTCGCCACCGTGCCCGAAACGCTGGACTTGACGTGCGCGGCGGTGAACTGGAAGTCGGTCTGGCGCAGGTTCTGGATCGGCAGGATGTAGGAGACCACGTGGGCGGCGAGCGCGTTGGTGCCCTTCTCCGACGTGGTGAACTGATAGGACAGTTCGTGGTCGGCGTAGCCCAGGAAGTCGCCGGCGGTAAACCCGCTGAAGAACCGGTACTGGCCGACGGAGTTGCCGCCGCTGCCGGTATTGTCGACGCCGAAGAAGATCGACCAGGGCTTCTCTTCGGTGACGTCGAAGGTCAGGTCGGTATAGCTGAACGATTCGCCCGGCGAGTAGATCGCGTCGACCCGGCGATGGGAACGACGGCTCTTCCAGCGCAGATGATCGAGCACCGCGCCTTCGCGAATCACGTCGCCCTGGGCGAGCGGGAAGTCGTCGACATAATAGGCCGGGTCGGAAGCATTGCCGTCAACGGCCAGGCGGCCGAGACGACCGACGACCGCGATGATCTGCAGGACGCCGTTGGAGATGTCCTGGGGCGGGACCACCACGTTGACCACCGGCATGTCGGCGTCGCGATAGGCGAGAACCATGTCGCGGGTCAGGGCATCCAGGGCCGCCAGCGAAATCGGCTGGCCGATATAGGACAGCGCCGCCTGGGAAACGAGCAGCGGAACCGCGTCGCCGCGCACCTCGACGCCTACCGCGCTGGTGCCGCCGATCGACACCGCGGCCGGGTCGTTGACGATAACGATGCCGTTGAGCGAATCGACCAGGACGGTCGCGTCGCTGGCCGGATCGGCCACCGCGCCGGGCGTCAGCGCCACGGGTCTGGCCGGTTCTCGGGTGATTCCCTGGGTGTAGCGGTCGAGCGCCTGGGCAAACGCCAAGTCACCCGGTGCAAGCAACACCATGCAAATGCATGCAGCAAACGCGAATTTCACTAAGCGAAAACCCGTCTGACTCATCACTCTGACCTGCCCCAACTTTGGAACACGCGTGCACGGCGCGACCCAAAGTTCCCTGTTAAGTGGCCACAAAAGCGGCCTTGTTATATTGCCCAGCGAGCGGCACTAAAAATGCCTATAACACAAAGCCGCCCACAATTCTTCCTTTTATAGCGCTTCGTTCACATAAACCTCGTAGGCGCTTGCATACGAGATCATGCTGCCGAAAGAGCCTTCCAACTGTGCGCGGGCGATGTCGTGACCGCGCAGATACTCACCGTAGCTGTTTTCATCCGACGGGAACGCCGAATAGCCGGTAACCAGTCCGCCATGGGCGGAGTAGGCCGCCGCAACCGGCTGCTTGACCGCCACCTTGGCCGGAATGACGAACCCGGTCAACTGAGAAGCCGAGGCGACCCGCGCGATCAGCGGCTTGCGCTTGATCGAACGGTTTGCCGCGACCTCGAACCGCGGCGGGTTGGCCACGGCCGACGTGACGGCGGCGAACGCCGCGGTGGCCGTCGGCTGATCGGTGACCAGACCGGCTGCATCGAAGGTCACCGGATTGGAGACCTGATACGGGAAGGCGAACTGGTTGCCTTCCTCGAAGCCGTCCTGGAAGAAGCCCTGGTTGCCGCCGGCCGAACCCGGGAACCCGGTTGACGAACCGAGGTTCTGGTTGGAGCCCGGCTGGGTGAACTGGACCTGCGAGCACTGGTCGCTCATCAGGCCGGCTTCCTCGCACAGCAGATCGAGCGTACTGGTGGAGATCACGCCGTTGCCGACGAAGCCCAGGTTGATCACGCCGCCCGTATCGGGATCGATGTAGATGACGTCGAAGCCGCCATCGAAATCGAAGATGTTGAGATAGGGCGTGTAGAACTCCTGGATGATGCCACCGGCCGGCGCTTCGAAGTAGAAAGTGAAGTTGCCGGTGCCGATCAGCGCGTCGGTATAGTCGGCGGTGGTGCCCACCGCGACCGTCGACATCAGCGTGAACGGATGTTCGTGGTCGGTGCCGCCGGTGCCCGAGAACACGTTGGAGGCATTGGCGGTGCGCACGGTCACCGGATCGGGAGTGGCGGCCACGCCGGAGTCGTTGAACAGCACCGTGCCCGCCGGGCCGGCGATGGTCAGGTTCTGCTGCGCGGGCATGAAGAAGCGCAGCTCGCCGTCCACGTCCGCATTGCCCACGCCGCCGTAACCGGAGTTGATGGAGACCGGGGCGGTGGCCGAACCTTCGATCTTGAACACGTCGGCAAGCACCACGGAGTCCTCGGGCGGGCTGTTCTGGCCGGCGCCCAGGGTGGTGAGCCCGCGGATGCGGTTGCGGTCCGTGCCGGCGCCGGCGATCGCATTGTTGGGGTCGATCGCCTTGGACGCGTGGTCGTAGTGGGCGTGGCCGACATTGCCGTCGTTTTCAACGTGGAAGTCGGCCCGCGCGCGCACCCAGATGTCGCCGGCGGAGAACTGCACCGTGTTGCCGGAGGCCTCGGCCACATCGGTGTGGTTGTGGCCGATACGGGCGGTGCTGGTGGCATTGCCCCGCACACGCACATCGTCGCCGTCGATCGCCGAGCCGTTCGGCGCGTCCACGGCAGCATCGACTCCGACTTCCAGCGTAATATCGCCGTCGAGCACCTGCGGAGTGATCACCGTGCCGCCGGTCACCTGGAAATCGTTGCTGGAAGGGCTGCGATGGCCGATCTGTGAGGTGCCGCCACCCTCGGCGAAGACATGAAGATTATCCCCGAGGCCGGTGGTGCTGGTCGGTGTGCCGTCGCCGGCGACGATGTCGGAGCCGACCACCTGGCGCACCTGACTGGTTCCCACCACCGCGTCGGTGGTGCTGAGCGCGCCCTGCTCCTCGCTGATGTAGTGGCCGATCTGGGCAAAGCCGCTATCGGAATCGACGACCGTATTGTCGAACACATCCAGAGAAATGACGGCACCGGACGTATCGGCCACCGTGCCGTCGGCGTTGAGCACGATGAGATCGCTCGCCGCGCCGTCGCGGGCGCCGCCGATTGCCTGCAGCGTGTCGAAAATGCTGGCCGCGGTGTTGCCCGGCACATCGTGGCTGACCGTCGAGATCGAACGGTGGCCGATCTGAGTGAAGCCGACATTGTTATCGAGTTCGAGGTCGCCGCCGTCGCCGTCCGTGGCGGTATCATTGCCTGTCGGCACGTTGGTGTTGGTGACGATGATGGTGATGTCGTCGTCGCCCGGATTGGCCGCGTCGACCGGGTTGATGAACGAGCGCGAATGCACCTGGGCATGCGCGCCGTCGCTGTCGACGGCGATAACCGCCTCATGGCCGATGTGGGTGCGCCCGCTGGTGCTGGGGGAGAGGCTGTCGAGCTCGATGTCGCCGGCCACCGCGGTGATCGGCGCGGAGATGCGCTGATCGGCATCCACGTCGCGGGCGCGGGCGCCCGGCGCCGGCGCCGCGCCGTCGTCGGCGGACTTGGCGGTGAGCTTGCCGAAATGGCCGACCATCGCGTCGCTGCCGCTGCTGCTTTCGAGCTCGAAGTCTCTGAACGGCTGGGCGACCGAACCAATGGTCAGATCCCCGGTGATCACCTGGTCGGCGTCGACCAGGCCGCCGAACTCGTCGTCATTGCCGCCGGTCTCGCCCGACTGGGCATAGACAATCGCCAGGTGGCCCATAAAGACGCCGGCCGTGCTGGAGCGGGACTGGATTTCGAGATTCTCGATCTCGGAAAGGACAATGTCGCCGCCGGTGGTCTGCGAAAAGGTAACGTCGGCGCCGTCGTCGCCCGCATTGCCGGAGCGCGCGATGTCGGCCTCGGTGGCGCGACGGTTGACCTCATGACCGAGGCGGAACCGGCTGTTGGCATCGCTGGTCTCTATGTTCATGTCATTGGGATCGTTGTCTCCATCAAGATCCAGGTTCACCGTCACCGCGCCGGACGTGTCTTGGCGCACGACAATCTTGCCGCCACGATTGGTATCTGCCGTACCGCCGCCGGTGACATCGGAATCCGAGACGTTCTGGGTGTCGACCTGATGACCCAGCTGGTTGAAGGTACCGTCGTCGGTGTCCCAATCGGCATTCTCGGCGCCTTCAGAGCTGGTAATGTGGTTGATCGTGACCGCCGCACTGCCCGTCACCATCAGGCTGGACAGGATGGCGCCGCCATTGCCCACGCCACCGTTAATGGCGTTCTTGCCGGCGGCGTTCTTGACGAACACGTCATGGCCGGCGCGGGCCTCACCGGTTGCGCTGGTGTCCGCCTCGAACCTGAGTTCGTCGCCCGACAGCAACACGTCGCCGATCACCTCGAAGCCGCTGCGGGCGGCATCCTGGGCCAGATCGCCGATAAGGGTGGCCGTGACATCGCCGATCGTGATCGAGCCGCCATCGCCGGCGACGCCGTTGGAGCCGTCACCGCCGCCGGTGCCGGTGGTGTTCTTGGCTACCAGACGGTGGCCCAGCTCGACGACACCGCCATCGCCAAATACGCCGAGGAAGCCTTCGGTCGCGTTGGCGGTCAGCGTGACGTGGCCGGAGATCAGGACAGATGCCTGGTCGTTGGCGTCGGTGTCGTCGACGATGATGATGTCGCCGCCGTCGGCGTGATCCGCGAACATGCTGGTCAGGTCATTGCCTGTTCCGCCGACGCCGTCGAGGCCGTCATTGACCGTGTGGGCCACGCCGCCGAACGTTCCCGCCACGCCTTCGCCCGCTTCCTGGATGGCGGCAGCCGCCGCCAGGGCCGCTGCCTTGACGTCCTGGGCGACCGTGTTGGCGCCGGCGCCGGCATTGGCCAACGTGGTCCGTGCCGCCACGGCTTTCGCGTGCGCGGTGCGTAGGTTGGCTTCCTGCGCCGGGGTCAGCCGGTCGGTATATTGCAGCGCCATTTCGAGCGCAGCCACCGTGTTGTCGATCAGCCGCTTGGCGTCGCGCCGGTCGACGTTGGTGATTTCGGCGTCGGTCCTTCCGGCGATGTCGCCCAGCGCCAGAGCAATGTTCCGGCCCGCCGCGGTGGCGCTGCCTTCGGGCGCGTCGTTGGCGAGCGTGCCGTCATAGTTGGCGGTGAAATAGGCCGTGGAATAGCCACTGTTGCCCGTATCCAGGATGGATTCGGCCGCATGGCCGATGAACGCGAACGCTGTATCCTCCCCGAAGACCGTCAGCCTGCCGTCGGCCGCCGTGCCCGTGCCGGGCGTTTCGATCAGGATGTCGCCGGTGATCTGACCGCGGGTGACGTGGATGTCGCCGCCGTCGCCGGCCGTCTTCGCCGTGATGCCTCGCTGGACGCCGCCATCGCCGGACTGGGCCGACAGCTTCAACTGGTGGCCGATCTCGACATAGGTCGAGCCGCCGCTCTCGTCCGAAAGGATGTTGACGTTGTTGTGGGTCGAGCGGATCGTCATGTTGCCAACGGCGGCGCGATAGTAGCTGACACCGTTGGTGATCGCGGAGCCCTGGACCACGGTCACGCGGCCGCCGTCGGCCTCGCCGCCGTCCACATCGTCGAACAGTTCGACCCTGGTGTCGCCGCCGATGCCGGCGACCAGGCGGTTACCGGTCGCCGAGTCGTCGAATTCGCCCTGCTGCCACTCCTTGCCCGCCGTCATATCGAGGCCGATCAGGGTACGGGTGACACCGGTAAGGCCGGTGAACGAGCGGATGTCGATGAGATCGTGTGCGACGATCGACAGGCTCTGGGTGCCGGAAGCCCCCAAATCGTCGAAGGTCAACTGGCCCTGGGTGACGGTGACGTCGCCGCCCTTGCCTTCCAACACGCCCACCAGGCCCATCTTGGAGTCGAAGCTGACCAGCGAATGATGCCGGCCGGCGTCGCCGGCGCGGGCGGAGTCGATGTGCTGGTCGTGACCGACATGCACCTCGGTATGGTCGCCGGACAGGCCGTTGGCGTTGTTGGCGAAGATCCGGATCGCGGTCTTGTTGTTGTTGATGCCGTGGCCGGTGGAAAGGGACGCGGTGGCCGAGAAGGTGACCGAACCCGACGCGCCGCCCTGGATGATGGTGACGTCGCCGCCATTGCCGTTGCGGCCGTCGGAGCTCAGTCCCTGGTCCTGGCCGCCGATGCCGGCGACCACGGCCGCGTTGGTGCCGGTCGCGAAGGCCTCCAGCATCGAGCCGATCTTGAGCTGATGGCCGACGCGGGTGTCTTCCTCGGCGACGCCGAGCGCGTTGTTGTGGGCGGTGATGTCGATCACATAGTCGCTGTTGAGCGCAATGTTGCCCGAAGCCGCGCCCTGGCTGATGATGGCGTCGCCGCCGTCGCCGCCGATCGCCGCGGTGGTGTGGGTGATCGCGTTGTGGTCGAGGCCGGCATCGCCGCCGCGCGCCTTGATCAGCTCCGAGCCGTGGCCGACGATGGCCATCAGGTCGGTGCCCGAAAGCGCCGCGTCGACGGTCGAGATATAGATGCCGCGCGCGTTGGCCTGGCTGTTGGTCGAGCCGTCGTTGCCGTCGGTGTCAAACGCATTCGCGTTGACCGTGATGTTGCCGCCCAACGTGCCCTGGCCCGACGCCACCGAGCCGCCGTCGCCGGACGAGGCCAGGATGAAGCGCAGGGTCTCGAGTTCGTCGGCCGAGGGCGCGGCGATGTTGCCATAGGTCGATTCATCGACCGCCGTGTTGGTTTCGGTGACCGTGGTGGTGTTGACCGGCCCGTTGGTGGCGTCCCAGTCGCCGGCGACGTCCACGCCCGAGGTATAGATATCGTTGTCGCGGGCGCCGAAGATCAGGGTGAGCAGGCCGGTTACGCCGTTCTTGCCGGCGATGCCGGTCATGTCCTTGCCGGAGCCGTAGCCCTCATTGTTGGACAGGCCGCCGAAGCGGTGGTCGATGGAAGTGTTGTCGGTGGTAGTCTTGCCCGCCGAGGCGACACGGGTGCCGGTCTCCGAGCCGTTGTAGTCGGTGCCGTCATAGGTGGTGATCAGCGAGTTCGGATAGGCGTGCTCGCCGTAATAGTTCTGCTGGCTGGCATAGAAGGAACGGACCTCGGAGGTGATCGCCCGCGCTGCCTCGCCCGTCGCCGACGGATCGCCCAGGACCGGACGGACCAGCGATTTCTCATACTCGCTCAGCCGCGAATAGGCCGTCGCGTAGTTGACCGCCGCGTCCGCCGCGTTGCCGCCGGCGCCATCGGGATCCCAGGTGCCGTCCATGCGCTGCTTGACCTCGTACAGCGCCTTGTAGGTGGCGAGCAGATACTGCTCCTCGTCCGCCTTGTCGGAGCCGACCTCGGACTGGTCGTCGCGATTGTCGTCGCCGTCGTCCTTGAACGTCGCCTGCCTAATGTTGGCCGGAGAGCCCATGAGGCCCGACAGCCCGCCCTGGCCGAGCGCCTCGAGATCGTTCTCCAGGCGGTGGCCGATGCCGACGAAGAAGCCCTCGTCGCCGGCAAGCGTGTTCTTCTTGGCTTCCAGGATGACGCTGTTTTCCGCGTCCACCGAGACGTTGCCCGACAGCGAGCCCTGGACCGAGCTGGCGTCGCCGGCCCCGCCGCCGCGCGTGCTCACCGCGGCGATGAAGCTGATCGCGGGATGCGGCGGATGGGCCGCGTCGCCGCCATTGGCGTTGGTCAGGGCCTCGGAAGCCACGCCGTGGCCGATGCGCGCGTCGACGCGATGGTCGGCGCTGACCGTGCCGCCGGTGGCGTAGACGACGATGTTGGCGTCCCCGTCGTGACCGATGTCGGTCTGGGAAACCGCAAAGTTGTTGAGCGTGGCGCCGATATTGTTGGCCTCGTTGGCCACGACGTTGGTGACGACGATGTCGCCGTCGACCGAACCGGTGGTGGCGACCGCATCGCCGCCATTGCCGCCATTGCCTTCCTGGATGTTGGCCGAGAACACCCGCCGGATGCCCTCGCCGCCATCGGCGTTGGTCGCGGTGATGCGGCCGAAGGCCAGATTGCCGGAGATGCCCTGGCCGGAAACCGCGTCGGCGCGGTTGAAGCCGGAATGGCCGATCTGCGCGGTGTTGGTGTCGACCGCGCGGGTATGGCTGTCGCCGGGACCGTTCCGGCCTTCGACCTTGATGCCGTCAAGGCCGCCGAGATAGACGTGGGGATCGGTGGCGAGGCTGTCCGTGCGCAGGAAGGCTATATTAGCGGCGGTCAGAGCCGTCGCTCCGTCGGACTGCAGCAGGCCGGCTATCGTGTACTGGCCGCCCAGGATGAAGATATTGCCCGTGGTGGCTCCGACCAACGTGTTGGCGTAATTGAACAAATACTCGATATCGTTGTAGATAATGTTGTCATAGGAGCGATCATGGGTCCGTGCGGTGATGTCGGCGCCGTCCGTGTCGTCCTTGAGATACTCATCGCCGACAAAGGCCTGACCCGTCTGGACCACCCGACCGCTGAGGCTGCGCCCGGTGCCTTCCAGCCCGATGTTGGACGATGCGTTACCGCCGCGTCCGCCGTTGCGGTAGGACGCGAAGGTCTTGAACGGGGTCTCGCTATCGCCCTGAACGCCGATGCCGCCCAGCGCCGAGCGCGTGCCCGCGTCGCCGCCCGACGCCGCCGTGGAGTCGGCATGGCTGTAGCCGCCGCTGCCGATGGTGGCGAGGATGTGGTTCTGGGTGCCCAGGAAGATATTGGATGCGTCGGTTATCACCCGAAGCGAAGCCTTGTCGGCGTCGGTGGTGTCGGGGGCGGAGCCCACGTCCACCGTGATGTCGTACTGGTAGCCGGCCTGCTGGGCCACCGCGTCGCCGCCGCGACCGCCGTTGACCTGCTGGTTCCACTGTTCGGCGACCGAGGACCTGCTCTGCGCGCCGTTGCCGCCGGCGTTGGATTCGGCGAAGTTGATGTCGCCCTGGCCGATCTGCGCACGCACGATGTGGTTAGAGCCCTGATAGGCCTTGGCAAATACATCCATGCCATGGCCGAACAGAATGGCGCTGTTGACCACGATGGAAGTGTCGAGAATCTCGCGCTGGATCGATACCGCGTCGCCGCCGCGACCGCCGTTGGCGATCCACTGCGCGTCGTCGCTCTCGCCGCCGGCGCCCGAGCCGGCATAGCCGATGCGGCCATGGCCGATCTGGGCGACCACGACGTCGCCGGAGCTGCCGGGCAGGATGCGCGAGCCTTCTTCGGCGATCACGTCGATGGAGGTGATCTCGGCTTTCGGATCGGGCGCGCGGCCCGCATAGACGACCAGGTCGCCTTTCAGGTGATGGGCGACCGAGGTGGCGTCGCCGCCCGCGCCGCCATTGGCGATCTCGGTCTGGTGCGCCTGGATTTCCGAGCCGTTGCCGGATTCGCCGGTGCCGCCCTTGGCTTCGGTCGCATCGACAATCGAGATGGCGCCATGGCCGATCTGGGCGATGCCGATGTTCTCGCCGCTGGCGTTGTCGACCTTGGAGGAAACCACCACGCGGTTGGCCGACGATTCGTTGCGCGCTTTTTCGTCGCGCGAGCCGTCTTCGCCCGCGCTGGCGCCGGTGATGTTGGAGATGCCGTTGCCCTGGGGATCGACCACGAAGGCATAGCCGCCGTTGGAAACCCAGTCGCCATTGCCGCCATCGGCCCCCGCATCCCACCGGATGGTGTTGTCGGTATGGCTCATGCGGGTGTTGACGTTGATGTCACCCACCAGATGATCGATCTCGGTGACGTTGGTGCCGCCGGTGTTGGTCGCCAGCTTGATCACCCGGTCGTCGCCCAGCTCGGAGCGGCCGTCGCCGCCGTCGCCGCCGCTGGCGTTGAGCGCGTTCTTGCCGGCATTGCCGCCGGCGGCCGCGCCGTGGGTGTCGGTGCCGGTGAAGAACACCGTGCGGCCGACCTTGTTGTCGTCATATTCGCCGCCGGTGTCGGCATATTGATAGGCGCCGTGGCCGATGCGCGCGATCACCGTGTCCTCTTTGCCGCCGGTGGCGACGATATTGTCCTGCACATCGGTGCGCACGACCAGGGAATCGGTGACGGTGGTAGCGGTGGCCCGGACCGTGGCGCCCCCGCCGGTGTTGTTCGCATTCGGCCCGTTACCGAACGCTTCGTTCTGGGCGAAGTTCACGTTGCCGGTGAAGACGTTGATGTCGCCCTGGGTGTAACCGACATGGGCCGTCGCGTTGCCGCCGCGCCCGCCGTCCGCGTGGGACAGATCGGCGACCGACCAGCCGCCCTCGCGTTTATTCGCGTTGTAATCGATGCCGGTGGTGTTGGTGTAGTCGATGAGGTTGGCGTTGCCGTTGGCGTCGGAGCCGGTGTTGTCCATACGCCCGTCGATGCGGTCGTAGACGCCGTTCTGGTCGATGTCGACGATATCGAACTTACCGTCCGCGTCGAAGTCGACCAGGTCCATCGACCCGTCGAGATTGAGGTCGACATAGGTGAACAGGCCGTCGGCGGCGGCGTCCTGTACGCCATCATACGTGCCGCCGGTGACGTCGGAACCTTGATAGACCCAGGAGCGGTTGATCTTGTCGGCAACGGTCAGGTCGATCGCGTTCAGCGCCACGGCGCCCTTCAACGTGACGCCGTCGGCCTCGTAGGCATAGCTGTCATCGAAGGTGAACTGGCTTGGCGGAGTGCCGCCTGTATTCTCGACGTTGGAGTCGAACACCGCGCCGGCGCCCTGGGTCAAGAAGATGAGGTAGTTGGCGTTGGCGGCGATGATCGCGCGGTTGCCCACGGTGTTGGCCGCATAGAAGCGTCTGTTGCCGTCGCCCGCGTCCACGACCAGGATGAACTGCGGATTGCCGTCCTTGTCGTAGACCATGGCGGCGTTTTCCACGCCGCTGGCCGAGGTGTAGCCCGATACCGTGGTGTTGTCGCCGACATTCGTATTGGTCGGGTTGATGCCGGCCTTGTAGAATTCGGTCGCCGATTCCGCGAGGTTCTTGTCGACGCCGTCGCCGATGTTGTCGTTATCGATGCCGGCGCCGGCGGTGCTGCCGGTGTTGGAGCCGAACAGCAGCTTGTAGGTCGCCGTCTGCACTTCCTTGTCGGTGTCGACCGCGTCGTTGCCGTCGGAGACGATGCCGATGCCGTCGTCGTGATAGCCATCGGCGTCGGCCGGCCGGTCCGGATTGGTGCCCAGCGAGCCGTCATCGCCCAGCGAGTGCTGGTCGTCCTTGTTGAGGTCTTGCAGCACCAGGGTGAACAGCGGCGCGGTCGGCGTCGCCGGCGCGTTGCTCGCGTGGTTGAAGCGCTCTTGGACGAACTGCTCCAGGGCCGTCAACTGATGTTCGGTAAGGCCGCTCAAATCGGCGCCGTCGAGATCGGCGATCGTCGATGCGGCGGTCAGGGTGGGAATGGCGTTGAACACCGCATTTATGTTGATGTTCTGCGTCTCGCCGGCGTCGGCGGTGTCACCGTCGCCATTGTCGTCGATCGAGATCGTGTAAATCTCGCCGGAGGGCGAATCGTCAAGATAGCCGTTCGCCGCCGGATTGGCGGTCTCCCAGTATTCCTGGATATTGTTGTCGGTATGGCCCAGGCCGGTGAATAGGTCGCCGCCGGCGCCGCCCGCGCGCGTGATCGCGATGAGCTGGGTGTTGTGGCCGATGAGCGCGGTGACGATGGATTCCTTGCCGTGGCCGGCCTGCGCGAACGTCTCGACCTGGCGCTCGGCCTCGATCGTCGTATCGCCGATGATGTCGCCGTTGGAGATGGTCACATCGCCGCCGTTGCCGCCGGAGAAGTCGGGCTGCAGCGCGTCGAACCTGACCTGCTCATTGCCGGCACTGCCGCCGGCGCCGGCCAGACCGCCCTGGGCCTGGATGCGCGGATTGTGGCCGATCTGGGCGTTGACCTCGGTGCCCGGACCTTCGGAAAGGGCGTGGGTGATCTGCGAATGCAGATAGACGCTGCGCGCCTTGTCGGCGGCCGCCGTCATCGATTCGTTGTGGGTGGCGTAGACCACGATGTCGGAATCGGAGTCGCCGGAGATGGTGATGTTGTCGGTGGTCGACGCGTTGGCGATCTGCGCGCGCAGTTCGTACAGGCCGTCGTGGTAATACGCGCCCGTTGCGCCGACGTCGTAGCGGTACCGGTCGGTGATGTCGCCGTAGGCGATGGTGATGTCGCCGCCGTCGCCGCCGACCGCGCCGCCGCGAAGAATCTCGCCATCGGTGCCGCGCAGGGTCGCCTGGGCGGACCCGTCGTCCACGCTGCCGCCGGCCGTATCCGGATTGTAGCCGACAACCAGTTCCGTCGCGCTAGGCGCGCCGCCGGCGCCACCGTCGCCGGCCACCGCGAAGGAGCGCGAGCCATGGCCGATCACGGTCTCAACGAGACCGCGCTGCTGCCGCGACAGCGCGTTCTTGGCGATCGATTCGCCACGGATGGCGCCCTGGACGTCGACGGTGACATCGGACTCGATCTTCATGTCGGAGAACGCGACGGAGATGTTGCCGCCGCGCCCGCCATTGGTCTGGCCGGTGGCGCCATTAAGATTGCCGCCATTGTTGCCGTCGCCGGTGATCAGTTCGAAGAAGTCGCCCTGGCCGATCTGGGCCACATTGGTGTTGTGGTCGGCCTTCGACAGCGCAGCCGAATCGAGCGCAGTCATGTCGAGCGCGTAGCCGGTGGTGTTGCCGGTGCCGGTCAGCGTGCCGTCATGGTTGGCGAAGACGGCGATGTCGCCCATGATGCCGCGAGCGGTATCGTCGGAGGCGACGGTGCCATGGCCGTAATCGCGGCCCTCATCATTGTCCCAGGTGACCATGATGTCGCCGCCGCGTCCGCCGGAGCCGCCTGCGGCCGTCGTGCCACCGTTGCCGGTCAGCAGATCGAAGATCGAGCCGTGGCCGGCCTGGGTCAGCGTAACGTTGGCCTCGACCTTGGAAAGCGCTGCCGTGGTCTCGTTAGTGAAGAATACCTGGTCGCTGGAGCGAACCGTGACGTCGACGCTGCCGCCGTAGAAGTAGTAGCCGGCGTCGGTCTGCGCACTGCCGTTATAGTGCTCCAGCCCGTCCCAGATGGTGCCGCGCTGGATGGCGATGTCGCCGCCATTGCCCGAGGCGTTGTTGCCGGCCGCCGCGTCGCCGCCGTCACCGGTGGATACCGCGATCTCGCCGCCATGGCCGATGTTGGAGACGGCCGTGTTGCCCTCGGCCTTGGCCAGGCCGGCGTTGACCTTGGCGATCACCGAGATGTCCTGATTGTCGGACTCGGTAGCGTCGTCCGCGGTCGCGGGCGTGCCCTGCGAAGAGGTGTCGACTATGATGTTGGCGCCCAGGATGTTCGCCTGGTTGATGGTCATTGTGCCGGCATGATTGCTTGTGCCGCCGCCGGCCAGATTGGCGCCATCATGGGCCTGGATGTAGCTGGCCGTGCCGTGGCCGATGCGGTTCAACATCACGTCGTGAGTGATCGCGTTCTGGCCCGCCGTGACCCGTGCCTCGAGCACGACGCCGGAATTGTCGGTTTTCGAGGTGTCGTAGATGGCGATATTGCCGGCGATGTCGCCTTCGTGAATGGTGACGTCGAGCTTGTTGCCGCTCAGATTGGCGGCGGCGGCCGTGGTGGCCGGCGTGTTGATGGTCTGCGTCGCCGCCCCGGCGATGAACGCGGCCAGGGCCGCCTGCTGGGCGGCGGTCCAGCCCGACGTGTCCACCAGCGCCAGATCCTCGACCCGGACCTGCGCGTCCCCGGTCTGGTTGCCCACCAGCGTGTTCAGATTCACGGTGGTCGCGGACTGGGTGACGACTTCGGTATAGTCGACACCCGTCACCGTGCGGGCCGCAACGGTGCCCGTCACGTCGGTCGCGTTGGGGTTGGCGACCAAATACAGTACGAGCGCGGCCTGCTCAGCGGCGGTCAGGGTAGTCGTAGGGAACGTGGCCAGATCGTTGATGGTAGGAATGGTGACGCTCTGGTTGATGAACGCTACCTCTTCCTGATAGGTGCCGCCGGTGCTCTGGTTGGTCGGCAGCACCGTCTGGTCGTTGAGGACGGTTTCGTCCTGCGAGGCCACCGCGTTGACCTCGCCGCTGGCATAGCGCGTGAACGCGCCGTGGCCGATCTGGTTGCGGATCATGTTGTCGGCGACGTCGCCAGTCGCGCCGGACGAATTGCGCGAGGTGTCGATGGCGGTCAGCTTGACCGTGCCGGCCCTGACCGTGATGTCGGTGCCGTGGCCGTCGGTGTCGTCGCCGCTAATGCCTTCGAAATTGGCGATCGAACCATAAGCCACACGGAAATCAGCGTCGCCACTTACCGCGGTGCCGTCATACTCCAGCTCCGCAAAGGCGCCATGGCCGATCTGCGAGATGATCCAGAACCGGTCGTCGCCGGTCGCCGTCGCCGCCGTCGTGCCGAGCTCCACCAGCGTGCTGGCCGTCACCGCGATGTCGCCGGAAATGCGGCCCTGGCTGATCTCGGCACCGCCTATGCCGGAGCCCCTGAACTTGAACGTGCTGCCATGGCCGATCTGCGCGCGCAGCTTGTCATCGCCGTCGGCGCTGGAAGGGGCGAAGTTGGTGTTCAGCCTGACGTCGGAGTTCAAGGCCGAGACCGTGATATCGCCGGAGATGTCCCCCTGAACCAAGTTGCCGCCGTTGGTGTCGGACAACACCGCGCCGTGACCGATCTTGGCGTGATCGAACAGGTTGGAGTTTGTGGCGCTCGGGCCATGGACGGTGCTCGAATTCAAGTCCACATTGCCGCCAGGGGCGACCACGCCCGCCTGGACGTTGATATCGCCAGCGATTTCAGCCACGATGTTGATGGTATCGAGCGTGGCGAGCTTGGTGCCGCTCAACGTCTGGCCAGCCGCCCGCAGACCACCATGACCGATCTGGACGAACGAAGCACCGCCCGTGCCGCTTGTCAGGACCACATGACCGCCGGCACTGACGTTGATCGCTCCGTTAGCGGCGCGGACCCCGGCGCTGGCAAGGTCGCGACCGCTGCCGGAGGCACGTAGCGTGAACACCTTGTAGCCGAGCTGGACGAAGTTGAAGGCCTTGTTGCCGCCGAGCAGTACGACATCGCCGTTGGCGCTGTCCGGCGTGCCGTCGAATGCCGTGCCGCCGCCCGAGCCGTCGTCGCCGGCGACAAACGTGTTCTGGCCGAATTCCGAGCCGATCGCCACGTGCTCACTTTGCGCGGTGGTGCTGGGATGGCCGAGCAGGATGTCACCGCCGGCCAGGAAGCGAATCCCGCCGTCACCGTCGATGAAATCTGTGTCGGAACGCTCCGAATGCTGGATCTGGACGTTGGTCGCGGCCACGATGTCGCCCGCCGCGTGAACGGTGAACAGGGCGTCCTGATCGGCGCCAGTGCCGCCGATGGCGGTCCCGTTGTCCACCCAGGTGATGCGCACGCCCGCCTCGAAGGTGACGTTCCCCGGCTCATCGGTACCATCGGCGTCATCGGCATAGCCGGCGACGGTTCCGACCGGATTTGTCGTCGTCGCGCTACTGGAATTGTCGCCCGCCCCAGGCGCACCGGTCGAGATGGTTACGCTCGTACCCGCCTCGAGTAACGTTTCGATATCGCTGTCAAGGATAATGTTGGTGCCGGTCGCCGTGGCGGCGGAAACGGTGATGTCGTCGGGATCGAGCAACAGCTCGCCTGCACCCTTGGAACCGGCAAGATCGGCGCCAAAGCCGGCCAGGTTGAGCACCTGCTTGCCGGAAATCTCGGCGAAGCCGCCCACGCCGTCGGCCGCCGTCGCCTTGACGTCACCGGCGAACGTGGTGGAGCCGTCGGCCCACACGATGACCTCGCCGCCGTCGCCCGACTGGGTCGCCGAGGCATCGAGCAGCGCGCCCGACTCGACGACCACGGACCGGGCGTTTTCGGAAATGTCGATCGCCTCGCCCGCGCGGTTCGTTTGCGAGCCCTGGAAGCCGCCGCCCACATACATGCGGCCGCCGCCCAGCGCGGCGGAGACGTCGAGGACCGAGCCGGTCTCGATGACGATTTCCGGCGCCTCGAAGACGATCTCGCCGCCCTTGTCGCCGTTGACCGCGCGCACTTCGCCCTTGTTCTCGACCTTGACCTTGGAGCGCACGACCACCTTGCGGGTGGCGCGCACGCGGCCGGTGTTGCGCACCTTGCCGCCGCCGGTCAGCATCACCCGGCCGCCGCTTCGCGACACACCGGTGGCGCGGACCACGCCGGTATTGTTGATGGCGAGCGCGTATTCGTTGCCGCCGGCCGCTTTCAGCTCGGCAGCGGCGCCGGCCACGTCGCCGGCATTGTTGATGCGGCCCTTGCCGGCGCGAATCGAGATGCGCCCGTCGCCGGTGTCGGTCGGCCGCAGCAGAATCTCTTCGCCCGCGCCCAGGCCCACATAGCCGCCGTTGGCGTCGATCTGCGCGGAAGCGGAGATGTCGATCTCGCGCGACAGCAGGAAAATGTCGCCGCCGGAAATCGAGCGGATCTTGCCGTGTACGGTGATGCCGCTGCCGGTGTCGATGCCCTGGCTGAACAGCATGTCGCCGGCGCCCAGGAAGTCTTCGTTGGACAGATCGAGAGTGGATGCAACGAAGCCGTTGGTCTCGATGATGCCCGAGGCACCGATGACGATGCCGTTCTGGTTGATCAGGTAGACTTCGCCGTTCGAGGTCAGCGAGCCGTAGATCTCCGACATGTTGCTGCCGGTGACGCGGTTCAGGATCGCCGCTTCGTTGGAGATCTGGTTGATGACGGTCGATTCGCCGGCGCCGATCGAGAAGTCTTCCCAGTCGACGATCGAGCGCATCGAACCGTTGTCGACGATCACCTGGGAGGTGCCGAGCCCGCCCACATTGACGTCGCCGACGACCACCGTCGGATTGTTGGGATTGGCGACCGCCTGGGTCCCCGCCAATATCGCACTAATCGACGCTGTGGCCAAAAGGCCACTGATACGCTGCTCGCGCAGCCGAACATTGATGGTCATCCGCCCCATCCCCTGCAGTGTTCACGAACCGTCTGGTGGCAAAGGCCCTGCTAAGACCCGACTCGACACAAAACGCCACGATGCGATTCGTAGTTACGAGAGGTTTATCAAAAACGGTCGAGATGTCGAATCCCGAATTGGAACAAAAACTTAAAAAAGCAATAAAATCGCGATCTTGGTGAATTTCCGGCTTTGACGTTGCGCATATGCAACAGTGATCGAGGCTCAAGGCCGCCTCCGGTGGGGAAAACGCAATTTCCCTCTATCGGAAACGCCTAAGAAAACAAAGGCTTATGTGGTGGTGAGCCGACCTTACGGGCGCCCCCGCCGCGCGACGGCGGGATTCCCGGCCGCAACCGGCTATTCGACGAAGAACTGGCGGAACTGGTAGTCGTCTTCGCAGGTGACGTAGACCCAGCCCGGTCCGCTCAGGCTCGGACCGCCTTCCCTGATGCCGCTGCATTCGCCGGATTCGAGGAGCTGCAGCGCCTCATACCGCAGCGCGATGATCGCCTTCAGGCTGATCTGGTCGTCCGGTTTCAGGGGCAGGTTCGCCAGGCGCTTGTCTTTCAGTTCCGCGGTCAGCGTTTCGGGCGGTCCGGTCGGCTCCTGGGCGGCCGGTTCGGCTTCCTCGGCGGCCGGTTCGGCTGGCTCGGCTTCCTCCTCGGCCGGGGCTTCGGGTTGCGCCTGCTCATCGTCGGCGGACGGGTCGACGGCCGCTACTGCTTCGCGCTCGTCATCGTCGGCGGGCGATTGTGCCGCCGATTCAGAGGGTTGATCCGGTTCGGGCGCGCGCGGCTCAACGTCGCCGACGGCCGGGCGCTGGGTCGGAACCGCCACGTCGCCGGGCAGCGCGGCCAGCCGCGCGGGTTGGGCCGGTTTTTCAACCTGTTTGGGCGCGCCCGGATAGAGCGCGGCCACTGCGCTGGGCAGGGTGTCGACGGGCACCCACATCGCCACCTGGGCGGGCAGTTCCACGCCCGGATACCGCGCCTTTAACTGGTCCGATCCGACATATTTGGAGACGCGGACCCAGCCGTCCTTCGCTTCGTAGATGGCGACCGTGAGTACCCGCCCGTACGGATGTTCGTCCATCGTCGGACAGTCGATGGCGGGGCACAGCTTGACCTGGGAAGGCGCCCGCGCCAGCGAGGTCAGGAATACGCCGCCCACCGTGGGAGCGGCCGACGCGGGCGGCGGCGAAGACGATGGCGGGGCGGCCAGCTGGGCCGGTTCGGATGCCGCCGGCGGTGTGGCCGATTGTCGTGGTTCGGGCGTTGCCCGCGGTTCGGGCACGGCCAGCTGCTGCGGCGCCTGTTGCGGCTCGGGCACGGCGGCCGGTTCGGGCAGGGCAGCCGGCTCGTCCGTCGCCGCCTCGCGCCCGGCAGGCGAAGGGGTGGGCGTGGGCACGGTTTCGCCCAGTTCGAGCACCAGCGGAGGCTGCTCGGGCGTCAACGGGGTCGGCCCGGGGGTGAGCTGCGCGGGCTCGTCGGTGGCCTCCTGCGCCAGGGCCGGCACCGCAGCCAGGACCGCCGCCGCCAAAAGAACGGCGATCCACCGGGCAAGCCAATTCGTCTGTTCGGCGCCATCCGCCATGTTCGCCCCGAGGTTACGGCATCTCATGCCTGATCGACCGGCAGCCAAGCAAGCTTCGCACGGACCGTCAAGCCGGCCGCCATCGTAACTTGGTTTTACCGGTTTTTTCTTAACCCTTTCCTGGGGTTTGCGCCTTGCGGCGATGGGGGCGACCTCACCCGAGCGTGCGGATGAAAATGTCGCGCACCTGGGCCTGCATCTCGCGCAGGCGCGCCTGCGCCGCGCCCAGCTCCGGAAAGTCGGTGCGCAACGCCACCAACTCGGCAAGGCCCGGCGGCGCTTCGTCGGCGATGAAATCCTCGTCGAGACAGGCGCGCAGGGTCTGCAGCACGGTGTTGAACAGATCGAAGGCAGCGAGCAGGGTTTCGCGATCCGCCGCGGGCAGCCGGTCGTGCGGGGCGGCGTGCAGGACTTCGCGGGTTCCCACCGCGCGTTCGCCGTCACCCAGCGCGCCGCAAAGCACCAGCCATTGGGCGATGAACTCGATGTCGATCAGGCCGCCGCGTACGTCCTTGCAGTTCCACGGATTGTCCGAGCCCTTCTCGCGGTCGATGGTCTTGCGCATGTCGACGATGTCGGCGGCGAGCTTGGCGCGGTCGGCGCGCTCGCCCAGAATGTCGGCGATCTCGCGCTCGGCGGCCGCGCACAACTCCGCATCGCCGGCCACGGCGCGCGCGCGCGTCAGCGCCTGGTGCTCCCAGGTCCAGGCCTGGTGGCGCTGATAGTTGGAAAACGCGGCGATGTGGGTGGCCAACGGCCCGGCCTTGCCGGACGGGCGCAGGCGGAAGTCCAGCTCGTAGATCACCCCTTCGGCGGTCGGCGCGCTCATCGCGGCGATGAGGCGCTGGGTCAGGCGGATGAAATATTGCGAGGTGGCGAGCGGCTTGGGACCGTCGGAGGCCTCGGCGTCTTCCGGGTGGTCGTAGAGAAAGATCAGGTCCAGGTCCGAGCCGGCGGTCAGCTCGCGCGCGCCCAGCCGGCCCATGCCGAGCACCGCGATGCGCCCGCCGGGGACATGGCCGTGGCGGCGGGCGAACTCGGCGGTCACCTGGGCCACCATGGCGTCGATCAGCACCTCGGCCAGCGCGGAGAAGGCGTGGCCGGCCTGGCGCGCGTCGATGGTGCCGGTGATCAGCCGCACGCCGATCAGGAACTTCTGCTCGGCGGCGAACACGCGGGCGCGGTCGAGCGCCTGTTCATAGGCTCGCACCTTGGACAGATAGGCGTTGAGCCAGTCCGCCAACGCGGCGCGGTCGGGGATGGTGGCGGCGAAGGCGGGATCGAGCAGGCCGTCGAACACATGCGGCGCGCGGGTGATCTGGGCGGCCATGCGCGGGGCGGCGCCCAGCAACAGCATCAGCAGGCGGGCCAGATGCGGGTTGGACTTGATCAGCGAGAAGATCGGGATGCCGGCGGGCAGGCCGGCGATGAAGCGGTCGAACGCGACCAATGTCTCGTCGGGCCGACCGGTCGCGGCGATCTCGGCCAGCAGCGAGGGCGCGATCTCGGTCAGCATCTCGCGCGCGGTGGCGGTGCGCAGCGCCGGGTAGCGGCCGAAGTGCCAGCCGCGCACGGTGCGCACGATGTCGCCCGCGCGCTCATAGCCCATTGCCGCCAGGGTCTCGACCGTGTCGGGGTCGGGCTCCTCGCCGGTGAACACCAGATTGCCCATTTCACCGGCAAGCGCGGGAGCGGCCTCGAACAGGCCGGCATAGTGGCGCTGGACGGTCTCCAGCCGTTTCGTCAGACCGGCGGCGAACTCCGCCTGGCCCGCCGCGCCCATCATCAGGGCGATGCGCCGCATGCCCTCGTCGTCCTCGGGCAGGGTGTGGGTCTGTTCATCGCCGACCATCTGCAGGCGGTGTTCGACGTCGCGCAGATACCAATAGGCCTCGGTCAGCTCCTCGACGACGGCTCGGTCGATCCAGCCCTCGCGGCACAGCACGTCGAGGGTCTCGTCGGTGCGCCGGGTGCGCAGCGCCGGCACCCTGCCCCCGGCGATCAGCTGCTGGGTCTGGACGAAGAACTCGATCTCGCGGATGCCGCCGCGCCCGAGCTTGACGTTGTGGCCGGCCGTGGCGATGACGCCGTGGCCCTTGTGCGAGTGAATCTGGCGCTTGATCGAGTGGACGTCGGCGATCGCGGCATAGTCGAGATGCTTGCGCCAGATGAACGGGGCCAGCTCTTCCAGCATGCGCTCACCGGCGGCGATGTCGCCTGCGGCGGCGCGCGCCTTGATCAGCGCGGCGCGCTCCCAGTTCTGGCCCTGGGATTCGTAGTAGACCAGCCCGGCGGCGACGGGGATCGCCAGCGGGGTCGAGGCCGGGTCCGGGCGCAGGCGCGGGTCGACGCGGAAGACGTAGCCGTCGCCGGTGCGTTCCTGCAGGATGCGGATGAGCTGCTTGATCCAACGGGTGATGAGCGTTGTCGGATCGTCGGTGTCGAGCCGCATGGCCGTGGGTTCGTCGTGGAAGACGACGATGTCGATGTCGGAGGAGTAGTTCAATTCGCGCGCGCCGTGCTTGCCCATGGCCAGCACGATGATGCCGCTGCCGGCCTGGGGGTCGGCGTCGTCGTCGAGCTCGATATGGCCGCGCGCGGCGGCCTGGCGCAGCAGGAAGTCGAGGCCGGCGGACAATGAGGCGTCGGCGAAATCCGACAGGGCCCGCGCGCTCGCCGCCGCGTCCCACCACCGGCCGAGATCGGCCAGCGCGCAGGTGAGCGCGATGTGCTTCTTGGCCCGGCGAAGCGCCTTCATCAGTTCGGCCTCGCTCGCGGCCGAAGTCCCAAGGACTCTGGTGTGATCGACAATGCGCCTGGCCGCAGCGTCGAACGGCGCGTTCAGGGTCTCGTCGAGCAGGTCCGGGTTCAGCTCGGCGATCGTGCGCAGATAGGGGGAGTGGGCGAACACCGCACCGAGGAAATCGGTGAGCCGGCCGGCCTTGCCCAGCCGCGCGGCCAGGTCGGCGCGATCGGCATCGCGGGCGGCCTGAGCGATCTGCTCGAGCGCCTCGCGCGCGTCGTCGCGGTCGGGCGGCTCGAGGGGGAGCGGCGGGTCGCCGACGCGGGCCATGGTCAGCCGGCCGGGGCCGGCAGCAGCAGGCGCGCGCTCAGGCCCGGGTTCGCGTCGGCCAGCTCCAACCGCCCGTCGTGCAGCTTGGCGACCGCGGCGACCAGGGACAGGCCCAGTCCGCTGCCGGGAAGGGTGCGGCTCGCCTCCAGCCGGGTGAAGCGCTCGACCACGGTGGCCTTGTCTTCATTGGCGATGCCCGGGCCGTTGTCGTCGACGCGGATGGCGATCTCGTCGCCGTCGCGCGAAAGCGCGAGCGCGATGGCCGGCGCGCCGCCAGCGCCGTGCGCATATTTGATGGCGTTGTCGATCAGATTGGAAATCGCCTGCCCCAACAGTTCCCGGTTGCCGCGGACCATCACGCCCTGAGCTATGTCGGCGACCAGCTCGAAGCCCGCGTCCTCGGCCACCGGTTGATAGAGTTCTTCGACGTCGGCGACGATTTCAGACAGATCGATCCGCGTCAATTCGGCCGCCGACGATCCGGCCTCGACGCGCGAAATCATCAACAGGGCGTTGAAGGTGGCGATCAGCCGGTCGGCTTCTTCGATCACGCTTTCCAGCACAGGACGATGGTCGGGCTCATCGGCACTCGAGGCCAGCGCCGACTCTACCCGGTTGCGGATGCGGGTGATCGGGGTCTTGAGATCATGGGCGATCGAATCAGAGACCCGCTTCAGCCCGTCGTCGAGCAGGTGGATGCGCTCGAGCATCTCATTGAGGCGCCGCGACAGGCGGTCGAACTCGTCGCCGGAACCGGTCACCGGCAGGCGCTCGTCGCGATCGCCGGCCAGGATGCGCGTAGTGGCGTGGGAGACCTTATCGATGCGTTTCAGCGCGCGGCGGCCGACCAGGAACCAGGTGGCGATGCCCAGCAGCGCCATCGCGCCCAGCGAGGCCGCCAGCGCCCGGGCGATGATGCCGCGAAAGCGCTCGGGCTCGCCCACGTCGCGGCCGATCAGCACCCGCATGCCGTTGGGCAGTTCGAACACGCGGGCCACCGCGCGATGCGTCTCATCGTCGGAAAAGCGGGTGTAGGAGAACGCATCGCGGGTCCAGCCCAGCGCGTCGAGCACGCCGGCGTCCAGGTTGAGCACGTTGCCAGCGAGAATGCGTCCGGCCGGGTCGGCGACCACGTAGAGGTTGGCGCCGGGCGCGCGCGCGCGCACCTCCAGGGCGCGGATCGTCGCGTTGAGTCCCTCGGCCTCGTAGGTGCTGGCCAGGCCCGCCAGCTCGTCGTTGATCGAGGCGATGAGCTGGCGCTTGACCACGTCGAACGTGCTGGCGGCGACGAAGATGGTAAGCGCGATCGCGAACAGGCCGAACAGGACCGTATAGATCACCGACAGGCGGAACGCGGTCACCGACCACAGGGCGCGGATATGTTTCATGGTAGTGCTCAACGCACGGCACCAGCCCGCTCCCCCACCCAGCCACCCCACGGCAGTATCCTTGAGGGGTGGCTGGGTGGGGGAGCGGGCTGGTGCCGGACAAACATAAGCGCCCTAGCCGCCCGAGGGCGCCTGCAGGATGTAGCCCGAGCCGCGGATGGTTTGCAGGAGCTGAACCGGAAAGTCCTTGTCGATCTTGGCGCGTAGCCGCGAGATGTGCACGTCGATGACGTTGGTCTGGGGGTCGAAATGATAGTCCCAGACCTTCTCCAGCAGCATGGTCCGCGTCACCACCTTGCCGGCGTTCTTCATCAGGAATTCCAGCAGGCGGAACTCGCGCGGCTGCAGCAGGATCTTGGTGCCGGCGCGGGTGACCTTGTGGGACAGGCGGTCGAGTTTCAGATCGGCAACGACCAGCACCGTGTCCTGGTCCTCGGACTTTTTGCGCTTGGCCAGCACCTCGATGCGGGCCAGCAGTTCCGAGAACGCATAGGGCTTGGCCAGATAATCGTCGCCGCCCGAACGCAGCCCCTCGACCCGGTCGTCCACCTGGCCCATCGCCGACAGGATCAGCGCCGGCGTGTCGACCTGGTGGCCCCGCAGCTTCTTCAGCATCGACAGGCCGTCGAGCTTCGGCAGCATGCGGTCGACCACCAGCACGTCATAGTCGCTAGTGGCCGCCATCTCGTAGCCGGATTCTCCGTCGGCGCAGTGATCGGCCACATGGCCGACCTCGCCCAGCGCTCGCGTCAGGTAGCTGGCGACGTCGGCGTCGTCCTCGATGATGAGAATCCTCATGGCCCCAGCTTACAACGGTTCATCGACGGTGGGGAAGAAAGCGGTGGCGGGAACGGGTCCGCTAGACATGTTCCCGCCACCATCCGCTCCTTGCGCACGGGGGGCGACCGCTTTTTGCGTGCAAGGCGCGGTGGCTTGTTGGCGCCGGGTCAGCCCTTGGCGATGGGCACGGCCACGAAGCGGCTGCGCTCGCCACGACGGACCTGGAACAGGGCCGTTTTGCGGCCGGCCTCGCGCGCTTCGCGCACCAGGTCCAGCATGTGGTCGGGATCGTCGATCCGCTCGCCGTTGACCGAGACGATGGTGTCGCCGACGCGCAGGCCGCGCCGCGCGGCCTCGGAGCCGGGCACCACGTCGACCACTTCGACGCCGTCGCCGTCGGGCGCGGTGCGCAACTCAAGACCCATGCGCGCCAGGCTCTTGGGCGGGCGGTTCTCACCATCGAACCGGCCGCCGGCGGAAAGTTCCAACTCGCCCAGGGTCACCGTGACCTCCTGGGTCTCGCCGTCGCGCCACAGCGAGATGGTCACGTCGGATTCCGGTTCATAGGACGCGATCTCGCGGGCCAGCGCGCGCGGGCCTTCGACCTTCTTGCCGTTGACCGCGGTGATCACGTCGCCCGAGCCGATGCCGGCGGCGAGCGCCGGTGAATCCGGCTGGGCCTCGGCGACGATCGCGCCGTGGGCTTCGGCAAGCCCGAGCGAATCGGCGATGTCCTCGGTTACCGGCTGGATCTGCACGCCCAGCCAGCCGCGCACCACCTGGCCGTCGTCGATCAGGTCGTTGACGATCTCGCTGGCGGTCGACGCGGGAATGGCAAACGCGATGCCCACATTGCCGCCGGACGGGGAGAAGATGGCGGTGTTGACGCCGATCACCTCGCCTTCGAGATTGAAGGCCGGGCCGCCGGAGCTGCCCTTGTTGACGGCGGCGTCGATCTGGATGAAGTCGTCGTAGCGGTTGACGCCGATCTGGCGGCCGTGCGCCGAGACGATGCCGGCGGTCACCGTGCCGCCCAGGCCGAACGGATTGCCGACCGCGACCACCCAATCGCCGATGCGCACGTCCGAATCGTCAAAGCCCACATAGGTGAACTCACGATCGGCTTCGACTTTCAGGACGGCCAGATCGGTGCGCGGGTCGGCGCCCACCAGGGATGCTTCCATCTCGGTGCCGTCGTTCATCACCACGGTGAATTTGCTGCCCTTGCGGATCACGTGATGGTTGGTGACGATGTAGCCGTCGTCGGAGACGAAGAAGCCGGACCCTTGCGACATGCCGAACCGGTTCGGGCCGCGGTGGCGGTCGCCATGGCGGCGGTCACCGCGGCGGCGTTCGCCGTGTCGGCGGGGAGGCTCGATGAAGAAGCGGTCGCCACCGCGTGGCCCGTCGCGGAAGAAGGGAAAATCGTCCTCGTCGAAGAAGCGGCGGTCGAAGCGGAAGCCGGGCCGGCGCGAGGCCAGTTCCACTTCCGCCTCAACGCGCACCGAGACCACGGCCGGCGAGACGGCCTCGACCACGTCGGCGAAGCCCGGCGCCTTGGCGCCTTCGACCAGGACCGGATCGGCCAATGCGGAGGAGACGAACGATTGCGAAATCTGCGGCTGGGCGGCGACCGCCAGCAGCAATGCGCCGGTGAGCGCGGCGCGGGTACCTGGTTTCCAACGAAGGGTGCGTTTCATCTGGGAGTTCCCTTGCTTTATCGACTGGGCGTGGTCGGGGTTCGAGCCCGCCAACCTTAAAAGCCAATATGGGGGACGCCAGATTACGCGAACATTTCCGGGTGATTAAAGATTGGTAATGAAACGCGACGCCGCCTTGCCGCGCGGGGCGACGTGACGGGCGGGGCCGCGCTCGCTCAGGCCCGGTCGCCGGCCGTTGCCCGGGCCGGCGGAGAGGCCGGGCCGGCCGGCCTGGGCCGGATCTGGTCGGTGCGCACGGGCAACAGGCTCATGCCCACCTTGCGCCGCAGCTCGTCGATCGCGAGCTGGTGGATGAACTCGTAGGGCAGATCGGCGCCCACCATCGTCTGCTTGGCGATGATCTTGCGCCAGATCGCGTCGTCGCGAACCGCATCCAGGAAATCATGACCTTTCCAGGTCAGGGAGTGGGGCACCCAGTTGGCCGCCGACGAGGTATAGCCCTTGGTCTCGATGGCGTGGATCAGGTTCGCCTCCTTGAGCAGGCGGATGTGGTGGGAGATGACCAGGTCGCCATATTCCTCCGTCGGCAGCTTGATCGACGTGAACGCGCCGTCCTCGGCGTCCTCGATGGCGAGCAATATCCGCCGCGCCAGATCCATATCGCGTTTCATCGCATGCTCCCGCGTGCACGAGCGACCGCCCGGCCGCCGCAGATAGCCCCGCGGGCAGGCTAGGCCACGAAGCTTTCGC
This sequence comes from Rhizobiaceae bacterium, assembly GCA_028281105.1. GTDB lineage: Bacteria > Pseudomonadota > Alphaproteobacteria > Rhizobiales > Rhizobiaceae > JANQKQ01. The sequence goes on along the minus strand of JANQKQ010000032.1, from coordinate 78,714 downwards.
CAAGTTTGCGGGATTGGGGGAGGTTGGCTTGGGCGTATGCTGACAAACGGTTGGATGTCGACGGCCGCGTTCGGCAGAACCTCTCAAACAAATCAACCGACCGCGTAAGCCAACAATGCGGACTTTTCACCATTTTTAACTGCGACTGATGTTCAACGGACGACAAGTCGATCAGCGTCGCGATGAGCTAGTTTGCCAACTGTTAGTGTGTCTTGAAGAATGGGCACTTGCTTGGCAACACGGTTGTTGCGGGGACTTACACATAAACCCTTTCGCACCTTGCCAGGCATGGGACCCGTTTGAGAGTTTCAGACGCCATCCGTCTCCAGCGCCGACCGGCAGTTAGAATATAACTTTCCGGCTAGGAAACTGCCACAATAGCAACCACGATTCTGTTGCCAACCGTGCCCCCCGTTTGCCCTGAAACTTTCTGTAGTTCCCACTTAACATTATGACCTTCTCCAGCTTCAGCAGAAGATATCGCTTTTTCAAGAGCTTCTTGGAAGTTTCCAACTTCCGAGGCTCCTTCATACGGTTTCTTGCTCATGCTGCACTTCCGCTCGGTATTGCCGCGACGCCCTTTCCAGCCAGTCTTCGCTGAATCTGCATGTCTTCAGTTTAGTCTAAGCCCCCGCGTGATGACCGCCAGCATGCCCATGAAAACGTTTTGCGTCCCAACTCCAAAGGTGGACGAAACCGTGATCGATATAGAGGATGCGATAGCCCTCATCATTCGTTCCTAACGCGCTTTCAGGCATTATTTGTCGCGCAAATGCTATGTAGACCGGTCCCTCTTGGTTTGGCGGGTCTTCGACCACCTCGTAACACCAGTACTCATTATTTATGAGCCCGCCAACGTATGCCATGTCGTCATCATGCCAATCCACGTCGAAATGGCTATGACCGCCATGCGGCTCTAGATGATGCCAGACAAATGCCGCACGACCAGAATTTTTATCTTCTTCATTATGCCGCAGAGTAAACGAGCCGACGGATGGCGCCAAATATCCAAGCATATGCTCTGGTGATTTGAATCCTGGATCAAGCTCTTTCTCTAGATCTACCTTATGTCCGTGCGGCCCACCCATCTTATAGTCTCCGTAATTGGGCATATAGTTGCCCGAAAATCAAATTGATATTAATAGAACAGCTATCCTTATGTCAATCTCGCTCAAAATGAAGGCATGATAGTCTCAATAGAATACTAACTCCCTGTAATAAAGAAGTAAATTCTTCATTTGTCATTTGGAATAAAAACGAGACGCGGCATCTAGACGAGAATTTTCTTTGCCTTATTGCAGGAGTTTGATTTGCGCGGTAGATGTCAGAAAACGCACAAGGCAGATGCAAGACTGGTGGAGTAGGTTCAAATCGGTGATCAAGGGCATTCCGACTTTACCTCAGCGGCACGGCCATACTTTTAGCGACAAAGCGGATTTGGCAGAAAGGGCTCAAAGCGGCCGGCCAACCCTGCAGGCCAGGTCACCATCTGGGGAGGCAAATCAGACATTGAAGTCTGACACGCCGGCTTCCGCGCCCGCCCTACCCGCCGATCTTCGTCGCCACCTTGGCGCCGGCCTCCAGGGTGCGGTGGACGGGGCATTTGTCGGCGATTGACAGCAGCTTGTCGGCCAGGTCGGGGTCGTTCAGCCCCTCCACCGTGATCTCGCGCTCGAAGCGGTCGATTTTGCCGCCGGCTTCGCGCTCCTCGTGGGTGCATTCTTCGCAGTCGGCGGCGTGGATCTTGTCGTGGCGCACGCGCACCGAGATCGCGCCCACGTCGAGCTTCTTGAAGTCGGCATACATGCGGATCGTCATGTTGGTGCAGGCGCCCAGCGCGGTGGCCAGGTAGCCGTAGGGGGTGGGGCCGGCGTCGAGGCCGCCGACGCTCTCGGGCTCGTCGGCGATCAGCCGGTGGCGGCCGGCCTGGACGGTATTGTGGAACTTGCCCAGGCCCGTCTCGCTCACGACGACGCCCTCGCCTGCTTCCTGCACCGACGCATCGACGGGATCGAGATAGCGCGCGGACCAGGCCGCGATCATGTTGGCGGCGAAGTCGGCGTCCTTGGCGCGGGCGAGCAGGTGGTCGGCCTTGTCGAGCGAGATGAAGCTCTTGGGGTGACGCGCGGCCGTGTAGATCTGCGCGGCGTTGTCGATGTCGACGGTGGCGTCCACCGGCGAATGCAGCACCAGCAGCGCCTTGCCCAGGGTTGCGGCGCGCTCGGTAACCGAGGTCTTCTTCAGGTCGTCGAGGAACTGCTTGCGGATGGAGAAGGTGCGGCCGGCCAGCTCGACCTGGGCCTCGCCCTTCGTCTCGATCTCATCGATGTCGGCGGCGAAATTGTGCGCCACGTGCTCGGCGTCGGCGGGCGCGCCGATGGTGGCGACCGCGCGCACCTCGTCGATCTGGCTGGCCGCCGCGATCACGGCGGCCCCGCCCAGCGAATGGCCGATCAGGATGGACGGCGCGGCGAAGTTTTTGCGCAGGTGGTCGGCGGCGATCACCAGATCTTCGATGTTGGAGGAGAAGTTGGTCGAGGCGAAGTCACCGCCGGAAGAGCCCAGGCCGGTGAAATCGAACCGCAGCACGGCGATGCCCGCCCGCGCCAGGCACGAGGAGATGGCGCGGCTGGCGTGCAAATCCTTCGAGCAGGTGAAGCAGTGGGCGAAGATGGCGTAGGCGCGAACCGGGGTGACCGGCATGTCCAGGCGGGCGGCGAGCTTGGCGCCGTGGCTGCCGTCGAAATCCAGCCGCTGGGTGGTGAAGTCCATTGGGGTCCCCAATCAATATCAATGCGTCGTTCAGAATCGATGCGTCGAACGCGACCGGGAGATAGTGACGGCTTCACTCACCTTCGTCTAATATTTTCGTGATGCGGGCTTCTTCCTCGGGCGTGAGCGCGGCGGGCGCGGCAGCCGCGCGCCGGCGCATCATCACCCATGCGAGGATCGCGCCGATCGCGAGCACGACGACCGGCATTGCCCACAGAACGGCGGTGTGCAGCCCGAAATAGGGGCGCAGCAGGACGAACTCGCCGTAGCGCGAGACGATGTAGCCGAGCACCTGCTCGTCGGTGTCGCCGGCTTTGAGCCGCTCGCGCACCAGCAGGCGCAGGTCGCGGGCCAGCGGCGCGTCGGAATCGTCGATCGACTGGTTCTGGCAGACCATGCAGCGCAGGCCGGCGGAAAGATCGCGCGCGCGCTGTTCTAGCGCGGGATCGTCGAGAATCTCGTCCGGGTTGACCGCGAGCGCCGGCATGGCCGATGCGATCGCCAACACCAGCGCTAATATGACTGCGGTCAGGCGCTCACGCATTGGCCAGCTCCCGCTTGCCGCGCGTTCGCGCCGGGCGCGGCGCGCCGACCCTTAACCGACGGTCGGCCAGCGACACGCAGCCGCCGGCCACCATGACCAGCGTTCCCAGCCAGATCAGGATCACCTGGTATTTCCACCAGGCCCGCACCACCAGCGAGCCGTCGGCGTTGATGTCGCCGACGGAGAGATAAAGCTGCGAAAAGCCGATCGTGCGGATCGCCGCTTCGGTCGTGGTCATGGTCCGTGCGGTATAGACCCGCTTCGACGGGGCCATGGCGAACCGGTTGCCCGAAGGTCCCGTCACCTGGAAATGCACCACGTCCTCGACATAGTTGGGACCCCTGACCGGGCCGACGCGCACCAGCTCGATTTGGTAATCGGCGATCGTCATCGAGCCACCGGGAGTGAGATTGTCGATCGCCTCGCGCTCGAACGCGCTGACCGCGACGATGCCAAGCAGGGTGACGCCGAGGCCGAAATGGGCGAGCGCGGTGCCCCACATCGAGCCGGGCAGGCCGGCCAGCCGGCGCAGGGTCGAGCCGCCGCCGCTGAACGCTCGCGAGCGGGTGATGACTTCGGCGAACGCGCCGATCATCAGCCACACGGCCAGCCCGATGCCCAGCGCGGCGGCGACCTCGCCACCGGCGGTCAGGCCCAGCACGGTCAGCACCGCGACGAACGCTGCGCCCAGGGCGAAATACAGCCGCGACAGGGCCGCCAGCAAATCGGCGCGCTTCCACGACAATAGCGGCCCGAACGGGACCGCCAGCAGCAGCGGCACCATCAGCGGGCCGAAGGTCAGGTTGAAGAACGGCGGGCCGACGGAAATCTTCGCGCCGCCGAACGCTTCGAGAATGAGCGGGTAGAGCGTGCCGATCAGCACGGTTGCCATGGCGGTGGTGAGGAACAGGTTGTTGAACACCAGCGCGCCCTCGCGCGAGATCGGCGCGAACAATCCACCTTGTCTGAGCGTGCCGGCGCGCGCGGCGAACAGCGCCAGCGAGCCGCCGATGAACACGGTGAGAATGGCTAAGATGAACACGCCGCGCGACGGATCGGTGGCGAAGGCGTGGACGGAAGTCAGCACGCCGGAGCGCACCAGGAAGGTGCCTAATAGCGACATGGAGAAGGTGAGGATGGCGAGCAGCACCGTCCAGATGCGCAGCGCCTCGCGCTTTTCCATCACCAGGGCCGAGTGCAGCAGCGCGGTGCCGGCGAGCCAGGGCATGAAGGAAGCGTTTTCGACCGGGTCCCAGAACCACCAGCCGCCCCAGCCCAGTTCGTAGTAGGCCCAGTAGGAGCCCATGGAGATGCCGGCGGTCAGGAACACCCAGGCGAGCAGGGTCCACGGCCGCACCCAGCGCGCCCACGCCGCGTCGATGCGCCCGCAGATCATCGCGGCGGCGGCGAACGCAAACGTGATGGAGAAGCCGACATAGCCGACATAGAGCAGCGGCGGGTGGATGGCGAGACCGATGTCCTGGAGGATGGGATTGAGGTCGCGGCCCTCCAGCGGCGGCTCGTCCAGGCGCTCGAACGGGTTCGACGTGAACAGGGCGAACAGCAGGAATGCGACCATGATCCAGGCCTGGACCCCCAGCACGTTGGCACGCAGATCGGCCGGCAGGTTGCGGCCGAACACGGCGACCAGGGCCGCGAACAGAGCCAGGATCAGGATCCACAGCAGCAGCGAGCCCTCGTGATTGCCCCACACGGAGGTGTATTTGTACAGCAGCGGCTGGCGCGAATGGGAGTTCTGCCACACGTTGGCGACCGAGAAGTCCGAATTGACATAGGCATAGGTGAGCGCGGCGAACGAGCCGGCCACCAGCAGCGCGCTCATGACAGAGGTCCAGTCGGCCGAGCGCATGTAGCCGGCATGGCCGATGCGCGCGCCGACCACCGGCAGCACCGACTGGACGATGGCGAGCGCCAGCGCCAGCACCAGGAAATAGTGGCCCAGTTCGACGATCATTGCTCGCCCTTCCAAACGCCCTTGTCTTTCAGCGTGTCCGCCACTTCCTTGGGCATGTAGGTCTCGTCATGCTTGGCGAGCACGGTGTCGGCGGCGAACTGGTTGTCGGCGCCCAGTCGGCCTTCGGCGACCACGCCCTGGCCCTCGCGGAACAGGTCGGGGAGGATACCCACATAGGTAACGGGCAGGTCGTGGTCGGTGTCGGTGACGACGAAGCGCACCGTAGTGCCGTCCTTGACGATCGAGCCGGGCTTGACGAGCCCGCCGAGGCGGAAGCGCTGTCCGGTCCCGGTCTTGGCTTCGACGATGATGTCGGTCGGCGAGTAGAAGAACACGATCTCGTCGCGCAGCGCCACCAGCACCAGGCCGACGGCGAGTGCCAGCACCACCGCGATGGAGCCGATGCCGGCCAGCCGTTTCTGTTTGCGGGTCATTGGTCCCCTCCCCCGGCTGTGCCGTCCAATTCGGCTTGCGCGGCGTCCAGATAGGCGGTGAACTGCGCATCACCATCCGAATGGCCGCGCGCCGTGGCGATCGCCGCGCGCGCCTCATCGACGCGCCCCAGCACCATGTAGGAGCGGATGAGCCGACGCCATCCGGCCTGGTTGTCCGGATCTTCCGCCAGCCGGTCGGCGAGCGAGGCCACCATGGTCTCGACCATCTGCGTGCGGTCTTCGGCGCTCATCTGCCCGGCGGCCTCGATGTCCTCGGCCGTGGGATCGCCGGGCGCGTCACCGGCAACGGTGCCGCGCGCAATCTCCAGCTGATGGCGGGCGAGCGGCAGCCACTCCGCCTGCGCCGGAGCGGCGTCGATCAGCCGCTCCCAGGCGGGTATCGCGTCGGCGAAATCGCCGGCCTGGCTCATCGCCATGGCCAGGAACAGTCTCGGCTTCAGAGCGGCCGGGTCGGCCTGGGCGGCAGCCGAGAACAATGCATGTGCTTCCTGCGTGATCACTCCGCCGGCGGCGATCGACAGGGCCTCGGCCAGGTCGGTCTGCAACGCGGGGGTCTCACCAAGGGTACGGATGGCGTTGCGATAGGCGTGCACCGCCTCGTCGATGCGGCCGAGCCGCAGATAGACGGGCGCCACCACGCGCCAGCCGCGCCCGTCGTCGGGATCGTCGGCCAGGCGAAGCTCGGCGCGACGCAGCAGGGCCTCGATCGACTGGCCGGACGGGTCGGCGGAAAGGCGCGCCAATAAAGGCTGATCGGGCTGGCCGGGTGCGCCCACCTGCCAATAGACACCAAGCGAAATGAGGGGAATCGCGATCGCGCACGCAACAAGCGCCAGGCGGCCGGATGCGGCGCGCGGCCCGTCGGCGGATGCCCCGGCTTCCTCACCGGCCAGCGCCAGCAGCCGACGGCCGGCTTCGGCGCGCGCCGCGCCGGCCTCGGCGGAGGAAATGCGGCCCAGCTCCAGGTCGTGGTCGATCTCGCCTAAGCGCGCCCTGTAGACCTCGCGGTCGTGATCGAGCGGCTCAATGCGAACTTGACCGGCGCGCAGGATCGGCAGCGCTACGACGGCGACCGCGATGACGGTGACAAGGGCCAGAATGATCCAGAACATCACCGTCATTCATAAGCATGAATTTGTCGGAAACAATGCGACCGGTTGGACGATTGGCGGGCGGATGGCGCAATCGTGAACGGCCCCCGCCGCCGGCCGCCGTCAGACCGTGTCAGGTCAGCGGCTTCCAGTCGCCCGATTCATCGCGGCAGGCGGTCGCCGTCACCGCATTGGCGGCGCCCGATATGAACACGGTGTGGGTGTAGCGACGGCAGCTCGAAGTGCCCACCGAATAGGGCTGGAACGGCACAACGCGGCCGCGCACGTCGTCGGAATGGACCCATTCGACGGGTACGCCGGTGCTGCCGGTTTCCAGGGCTTCCTGCTCGGCGGCGAGCGCCTTTCGTTCCGCGTTCCAACTCAACTCGTCGCCCAATTCGGCGATGACCGGGTTGGTCCCGTCGCCGGTGGAGACCGCGGCCAGCGTGGTCGAGGGGAGTTCGAGCGAGGCACAGCCCGAAAGCAGCAGGCCGGCCGTCAGCGCGGGCGCGCAAAGCCGTGTTGCGAAAGCAGGAAACGATTGCATGAAAACGCGCGCCACCCGAATTGAAACTTCAAATTCCGACTATAACGCCAAACTCGCGCATGATGGTAAAAAAAGACCAAACTCGCCCACAAACCGTCACGCCGCCGGCAGGATGACCACCGCCTCCAGGCCGCCCAGGCCGCTGCGGCCCAGTTCGAACGTGCCGCCATATTCGCCGACGATGTCGGTGACGATGGAAAGGCCCAGGCCGGTGCCGGGGCTCCTGGTGTCGACGCGCGCGCCGCGTTTGAGCGCGACCGCTATCTCGTCGGTGCTCAGTCCGGGTCCGTCGTCGCCCACCGTCAGGCGCAGCCGCGCGCCCTGTTCATCGCCCGGCACCCGCTCGACGCCGATCTGCACGGTGGATTTGGCCCACTTGGCCGCGTTCTCCAGCAGGTTTCCGGCGATCTCCTCCAGGTCCTGCTGCTCGCCGGCGAAGATCAGCGTCTCGTCGGCGGCTGGGCGGGCGCGGATGTCGAGCTCCGGATTGAGCTTGGTCATGACGCGCACCAGTCGGGCGAGAGCCGGGGCGACCTTGGTGCGCGAGGTGATGGTGCCGTGGCGCGCGGAGACCATGGCGCGGTTGAGATAGGACTGGACCTGCGACTGCATCTGGGCGAGCTGCTCGCGGAAGATGTCGGCGCGGCGCGCGGGCAGCTTGTCGGCCTCGACCTGCAGCACCGACAGCGGCGTCTTGAGCGAATGCGCCAGATTGCCGACCTGGGTGCGCGCGCGCTCCAGGATCGAGCGGTTCGAGACGATGAGCGCGTTGGTCTCGTCGATCAACGGCTGGATTTCCTTGGGGAACCGCCCATGCAGAGATTCCGCGCGGCCTTCGCGGATGTCACCTAGGCGCACCGTGGCGGCGATCAGTGGGCGCAGGCCCACGCGCACGACGAAATACGACGTCAGCACCAGCCCCAGGCCGAACAGCGCCAGCAGGCTCACCAGCCGCAGGCGGAAATCGGTGATCTCCTGGTTCAGCGTGACCAGATTGCCCGAGACGCGGAAGGTGTAGAGGTCGTCGCCCTCGCCCAGGAAGACCTGGCCCTCGGCCACAAGGATCGGATTCCCCCGCGCGTCGGCGGCGCGATAGATGCGCTGGAAATTCTCGTCGAAGTCGGCCCTGGGTGCGTCGGGAAAGCCCGCCCCCGCCAGCGACGGCGACAGCCGTGGCGCGGCTTGCGTATTCATCGAATGCACCGACCAGTACCAGCCGGAGTTGAACTGGGCGTAGCGCCCGTCGCCGAGCTGCGGAGCGCCGGTCAACTGCCCGTCGGCGGCCGGCTCGAACGAACCCATCAGATTGTACAGATTGGCGGTGATCAGCTCACCGAAGCGCGCTTCCGCGTTGCGCCTGTAATCGGCTGAGATCATCACCGCGATCACCGCCAGCGAGGCGACCATCCACAGCGAGGTGAAGAAGAACAGCCGGAACGCCAGCGTGTTGGGGCCGCGACGCATCGATCCTCACTGGTCGGCGCCGTCGCCCGGCGAGCGCAGGCGGTAGCCCAGTCCGCGCACGGTCTCGATCGAATCGGCGCCGAGCTTCTTGCGCAGCCGCCCGACGAACACCTCTATCGTGTTGGAATCTCGATCGAAATCCTGGTCGTATAGATGTTCGGTCAACTCGGTGCGCGAGATCACCTCGTCTTGGTGGTGCATCAGATAGGACAATAGCCGCAGTTCGTGCGAGGTCAGCTTCACGCCCGCGCCGCTGACGCTCACCTTCGAGGTTCGCGTATCGAAGCGGATCGGCCCGCACACCAATTCCGAGGAGGCGTGGCCGGCGGCGCGGCGGATCAGCGCGCGGATGCGCGCCAGCACCTCCTCGACGTGGAACGGTTTGGCCACGTAGTCGTCGGCGCCCGCATCCATGCCGGCCACCTTGTCGCTCCACCGGTCGCGCGCGGTCAGCAGCAGCACCGGCATGTTTCGGCCATCGGCGCGCCAGGATTCCAGCACGGTGATGCCGTCCATCTTGGGCAGGCCGACGTCGAGCACCACCACATCGTAGGGCTCAGTATCGCCGAGGAAATGGCCCTCCTCGCCGTCGAGCGCGGTGTCGACCACATAGCCGGCGTCGGTGAGGATTTCGACCAGTTGGCGGTTCAGGTCCGCGTCGTCTTCGACAACCAGGATGCGCATGGCTCGGACCTAGGGCTTGAAGGTCTGTTTGATCACGCGCGGCTGTTTGCCGGACGCTTCCTTGACGCGCAACACCACCGTGCAGGTGACGTCGCCGCCGCCGCCCGACTGCTGGACCGACAGGATCTGCGCATCCGGGTAGCTTTGCGCCCAGGCGTTGGCGGCGGCCGAGCAGTCGCCGCTGGCCAGCACGACCGGCGCGTCGTCGCGTTCGACCAGAGGGGTGGCGCGTTCCAGCGCCGGAGCCGCCCAGGCGGCGGGGCCTGCGGCCAGCAGCGCCAACGACAACGATGTCAAAAACCATCTCATGGGTCGCGGTTATAGCATCCGCGTTGTGAACCAAAGCTGAACGACGGGGCGATGGACAAAAACGCCACCCGAGGCGGAACTTGAGGCCGGTCGGCGGGCGATGTCAATCGCGCTTACAACTGCACGAGGCGCGAACCCCAGGTTCCCGGATGGCCGTCGATGCCGATCTGCGCCACCTGGATGGTCAGTTCGTCCGGGGCGGAGCCGAAGTCGGTGAGCTGGTCGGCGTGGGTGTAGGTCGCGGCTTGCGTGGTGGCCGCCAGCGTGCGCACCAGGGTCGCGCCATCGTAGAGATCGACCTGGTAGCGCTCCTCGGCCTCGCCCAGCGGCACCTCGACCGGGGTCCAGTCGTCGCCGGAGACCCGGGTGCGCCGGACCCAGTCGATCTCGATGTCGGCGCCGGAGGGGCGGGCGGCGCGGATGTGGGCGGGGCTGAGCGGCTTGCGCGCACGATCGGCGTGGGTGAACGCCTGCTGGGTGTAGTTGGCCGAGGCGATCGCGTCGGAGACCGGGCCGGCGCGCCAGTTGATCTGCAGGTTGCGCTCGGTGTCGGACAGTGCGTAGCCCTGCAACTGGCCGTCCAGCAGCACGAACAGATTGCCCGCGCTTGCGCCGGCGGCCATCTCCGCGTCGGTGCCCAACTGCGCGCGCAGCAACTGGGCGAGCCGCCACTCCCCTTCCGCCACCACTTGGGCATCGACGAACTGCACGATCTCCCAGCCGCCCTCGTCCGTCTGGATCGCGGCGGCGTTGGCGCCGTTCAACACCAGTTCGCGCACTTTGGCATCGAGCTGGCCGTGGAACAGACGGACATGAACTTCGTTGGCCCAGTCCCAGCGCGAGGCCGGGCCGGCGGCAAGCGGCTGGGTCAGCTCGCCGATCACCGCGCGGCGGCGCGAGGAGAACCGGGCCTGGAAGCCGCTGTCGGTCGAAGACGACGCGAACAGATAGCTGCCGGCCCACGGATCGGCGTTGAGTGCGGTCAGCAGCAGCGGTTCGTGGGTAGGGCTGGACAGATTCCTGGGCAGATCGAGCAGCACGACCAGCGGCGCGCCGAAGCCCGATGCCGGCTGCGGTTGTCCGGCCACCGGCGCCGGCTGGAAGGACAGCGAGGCCGGGGCCTCGACCGCAACCGCCTCGACCGAGCGGGCGAAATCGTCGTCGATGGCCGCGATCTGCCACCTGCCCGCGCCCTTGCCCTCGCCGTCGTCGGTGAACTCGATAACGTCGCCCGGCGCCAGACCCAGGTGCCGCAACGGCAGGCGGAAGGCCAGGCGCTGGCGGGCGACCCAGCGCTCGCGCAGGCGCGCGTCGGCGAGCGTGGAGGCCAGCGGCGCGGGCAGCACGGCCGGCACGTCCATGTGGATCTGGCGGCCGCTATCGGTCTCCAGGCGGCGCGACTTGCTGGTCACGTCGTCGATGGTGGCGCGGATTTCGCCGTGATTGACCACCGCCTCCCAGGGCAGATCGCTTTCGTGATCGCGCGTGCGGGTGACGAGCGCCGCGTCTTCTGTGTCGACCCAGTCGGCGGCGGTGACCGTCGCTTCGTCGGCATGGGCGAGCGAGCGGAAGCGCACCAGGCCGTCATGCTCTGCGCTCACCGCACCATGGACGGCGAGCAGCGGCTCCAGCGCCGCGCGCGCCGACATGGAAGCCGGCACCAGGTAGCCGTCGACGATGCCGTCCAGGCCGCTCGCGTCGACATCGGCAAAACCGTAATCGGCGAGAATGGCGGTCACCAGATCATCGAGCGGGCAGCCGCCCAGCCGGCCGTTGAGCCAGTGGCCGGTGGCCCAGTTGCCGCCGTCGGACCACACATCGGTGGCGTTGGGGAATTCGGGGAACGGGCGCGCGTCCCACGCCCATGGCGAGATCATCGCGGCGTCGACCATGCGGCCGGAATAGACGGTCGAGGCCGGGTTGAAAGTGTCCGCGTCCGGGTTGGCCTCGTCCCAATAGGCGAGCTGCGCCTGGACGGCGCGGCGTGCGATCAGATCGTCGCGGCCGCCGTTGGAGAAGTGGGGGATGGCGGCGTTGGCCGACTTGGGATCGGGGAACACGTTGGGCTGGTTGGCGCCCTTGTTGACGGCGGGACAGCCGGCTTCGTCGCACCACGCCGCGCCGAACTGCGCCCCGCGCAGCCCCTCCGGGTCGTGCGAGGAAAACGCGTGGGCCACCGCGCCGTTGGGCCATTCCAGCCGGCGTAGCGACGCGGTCCATTTCGGCCGGTCGGCGCGGCGGTGGATGGCGAGCAGGCCGGACTGGCCCTCGATCATCACGTCGCGCACGTCGCCATAGGATTCGCCGACCAGCGCCAGCCGCCCGCCGCAGCTCATCGCCGAAGAAGGCGGCGCCAGCGCCGCCAGCTTGACCCACTCCGCCCCCGACCGCGTCTTGCCCGCCCCGCGCCCGCCCAGCAGCAGCCAGGAGCGCCAGTCGTCCGTTAATGGGAACTGGCTGGCGCGGCACCACACCAGCCAGTCGTGTATGAGTCGCTCAGCCTCCAGGCTCGATAGCGTTTGAAGAAACCCCGAGATCGCCGCCTTCGAGCGCAAGCGCCTCAATGCGTCGAGCAAGCTCCGCGCGGAAATCCACATCGGATGGCTCTGATCCGTCGCTTGCATCGGCGTCCTTCGTCAGATCGGCCAACAGGCCCCGCAGGTTGTGCAACGTGCGCGCAACCGCCCCCATCGCCTTGGTGAAACTTTCCAGCTCGCCCGCATCGCGGCACTCCCCCAGCCGGTCCAACTCGGCATCGATCGTCTCGCCCAGGCGGTCGATCACCCGGTCGATGGCAGCGGCTTGGGGCATTGGGGCTTTCGAGGGCACGGCGGCGCGGGCGGTGGCGGCGGGTGCCGGGCAATCGCTGGCAGGCGCGGGGGTTGAAGGGTGTGTGGTCAGATGCGCTGCGGGGGTGTTGAGGCGGTGGAGCTCGAAAAACCATCGGCCCCTGAGCGCAATTTCGCGACCGTAGCCGGGTTGTAGCGGATCAGCGGTGCGGTGTCAAGGAATTTATTCCTGTGCAGGAAAATTTCCCGAGCTGATCACTGTTCCAACTGCATAGGGACTTCCAGTGCTGTTTTTTCCGGTTCAATTGGATAGATTTCTCGGATTGCAAGCGGGATATACACTTTCGCAACGTGCGCTTGCTGCCAGGCAGCAGCGCGTTGGAGAACTTCCTTGCAGAATGCGATTCTTTCTTTGAATGGCGCTAACAAGCTTTGCCACTCCTCGGCGGATGTGGCTGCCTCGCCAGCTTTTAATCCATGTTGCGCTAACTCGTGGATTCCGGTTTGCTGGCATTCCCGCAGCCCCAAGATTGGCGGCGGCTTGATTGTGAATTTTCCCTGATCGTCAGCTTCGAATACGCAATGGCCTTCGCCATGAGTCGGTTCAACATTCAAGGATGCGATCTGATATCTGATCGTAACTTGATCGCCTGAAATTTTTGCATGCAGTCTTTGGTATTGCCCCGGATTGATGATCTCTTGCTTTCTCAGATAATACTCACATGCAGCTACCGCGGGATCGTCAAGTTCAGCTTTTTCAGCGGCTACGGTGGGGTCCTTATCGTTCGGGACAACTCGTTTAACAATATAGTCTACGGAGAAGAAGGCACCCAATCCCGCCACCAAACATAATGCCAGCGCGTAGATAATGGCCATGTTTTGCATGCTTCTCTGCTAAGTGTTTTTTATTTGCAAGTCCACCATTGTACTAAGTAGTAGTGTTTTCAGCTTCGGATTTTTCCAATATTGGAGTGTTTCAGCTACACCCCCTCCCCCGGCCAATCCACCACAAACTCCTCCAAATCCTCCGGCTCCATCCCCACCTCCGAGACCGTCCTCCCGCGCACCGAAATCCCCGCCCGGTGCACCGACTCGCGATCCCCCGACACCAGCGGATGCCAGTCGTACAAATCGCGCCCCTCGTTCACCAGCCGGTAGGCGCAGGTGGGCGGCAGCCACGACAAACTGCGCACCATTTCCACGTCGAGCTGGATGCAGTCGGCGACCAGCTTCTGCCGGCCGGTATAGTTGGTGCAGCGGCAGGTTTTCTCGTCGAGCAGGCGGCAGGCGACGTTGGTCCAGGCGATCTCAGCCGTATCGGCGTCTTCCAGCTTGTTGAGGCAGCAGCGCGCGCAGCCGTCGCACAGCGATTCCCACTCTTCGGAGGACATCTGCGCCAGGGTCTTGGTCTTCCAGAACGGGCGTTGGGCGGGCTTGTTCAACGGTTCATGGTCTCCCTGTGTGCCCCGGGGCCGGCTTAACGATCACACGGCTTTGCGCAAAAACCGGGGCCGGCGGTGTTCTGTTGGCGGGCGAATGATGGTATGGGGTCGGCACCGCAGGGTAGCAGATCGTTAGCGGCGATCCGAGACACTTTCATGATGCGCGACCCGTTCGACAACAATCGCAAGGGCCATGGCTGGAACCGGCTGCTGGACATCGATTCGTGGATCGATTCGTCCATGTATAACCTGTATGCCGGCGCCGGCGAATTGTGGGAATCGGTCACCATCTTCTTCCGCCGGTTCCGGGTCTCGGGATTGTCCAAGTTCATCGTCGAGATCGCCGACGAGGGCGTGTCCCTGGCGCTGGTCGGCTCGATCCTGATGCTGGCGCTGGCGCTGCCGGCGTTCGAGGAGACCGAGAAGAACTGGCGCGACCAGGCGGATTTCTCCGTCGTGTTCTTAGACCGCTACGGCAAGGAGATCGGCGAGCGCGGCATCCGCCAGGATTCCTCGGCCGAGATCGACGCCCTTCCCGACCATTTCATCAAGGCGGTGCTGGCGACCGAGGACCGGCGCTTCTTCGATCACTACGGCATCGACTTCGTCGGCCTTGTCCGCGCCATGGCCGAGAACGTGCGCGCCAACTCCGTCGTCCAGGGCGGTTCGACGATCACCCAGCAGCTCGCCAAGAACCTGTTCCTGACCAACGACCGCACCATCGAGCGCAAGATCAAGGAGGCCTTCCTGTCGCTGTGGCTGGAGGTCAACCTGACCAAGAAAGAGATTCTGAAGCTCTATCTCGACCGGGCCTATATGGGCGGCGGCAATTTCGGCGTCGGCGCGGCCGCGCAATATTATTTCGGCAAAGACATCAAGGACGTCACTTTAGCCGAAGCCTCGTTGCTGGCCGGTCTCTACAAGGCGCCGACGCGCTATGCGCCGCATGTCAACCTGCCGGCCGCGCGCGCCCGCGCCAACGAGGTGCTGACCAACATGGTCCAGGCCGGCTTCATGACCGAGGGCCAGGTGATCGGCTCGCGCCGCCAGCCGGCCACCATCATCGAGCGCGAGGGCGACGAGGGGCCGAACTATTTCCTCGACTTCGCGTTTGAGGAGGTGAAGCGTCTGGCGGCCCGCTTCCCGACCCGCACGCTGGTGGCGAAAACCACCGTCGATCTCGATCTGCAGCGCGCCGCCGAAGACGCGATCGAGACCCATCTCAAGCTGCACGGCGAGGCCTATGGAGTGCGCCAGGCCGCGCTGGTCGCCGCCGAGCATGACGGGTCGATCCGCGCCCTGGTGGGCGGGCGCGACTACGGCCTGTCCCAGTTCAACCGGGCCACCCAGGCGCGCCGCCAGCCGGGCTCGTCGTTCAAGCCCTATGTCTACACCGCCGCGATCGAGCATTTCGGCTATGACGAGAACACCCGCGTCACCGACGGGCCGGTTTGCATCGGCCGCGGCAAGCCGTGGTGTCCGCGCAACTATTCGGGCGGCTATGCCGGTCGGGTGGATTTCACCCGGGCGCTGGTCAAGTCCTACAACACGATCCCCGCCAAATTGTATATCGGCCGCGACGGGCTGGAGCGGCTCGGCGGCGAGCGGGTCGAGCAGATGGCGCGCACGATGGGGATCACTTCGCCGCTCATCGTCAACGCGCCGATGGTGCTGGGCTCCAATGGCCTCACCGTGCTGGAGATGGCGCGCGGCTACGGCACCTTCATGGCCGGCGGCATGGCGCTCGACGCTCATGCGATCGTGCAGATCACCGACATCCACGGCAACGCGCTGTACGACTACAAGACCGACCGCGAGCCGCCGCGGCGCGCCATCTCCGAGCGCACGGCGTCCTCCATGAACAAGATGCTGGTGCAGATCCCCGAATGGGGCACGGGCCGGCGCGCCGCGCTTGAAGGCGTGCGCGCGGCCGGCAAGACCGGCACGACCCAGGCCTATCGCGACGCCTGGTTCGTAGGCTTCACCGGCAACTATGTGGCGGCGGTGTGGTTCGGCAACGACAACTACCAGCCGACGCGGCGGCTGACCGGCGGCCGGCTGCCGGCCATGACCTGGCAGAAGTTCATGACCTACGCGCACCAGAACATCGAGCTGCGGGCGATCCCGTTCGTCGATCCCCTGCCCGGCGGCGAGCAGCAGCAGCGTCTGGTGGCCCAGCCGGCCCCGGCCGAAGACGGGCAGCAGCCGGCGGTGCGGCCCAAGGTGCTGTCGGTCCAGGCCGAACGCGCGCTGCGCGAACTGGAGACCATCTTCAAGGCGGCCAAGCCGATCCGGCTCAACCAGCAGCTCGCCGCGCGCAGGACCGGCGGAGACGAGGCGGGCGAACCGGCCGGCGTCTCGCGCCAGTGAGCTAAGAGTACTTTCTCCAAATGCGGTTGATGGTGCAGATCCTGTTCGTGCTCGCCATCGGCATCGGAGTCGGCTCGGTGACGGCCTGGTTCTCGATCCAGCGCTCCCACGGCATCGGCGCCATCAATATCGGCGTGTGGACGGCCTGGCCGTTCGCCGGCGGCAGCCAGGCCGATCCCTATACGGTGGCCCGGGTGATCTCCGACAGCGCGGTGCCGCTTGGCGCGGCCGAAGGGCTGGCGTTCGAGACCGTCGCCGATGAGGACGGCGAGCCGCTGCGGCTGGAATGCGCCTACCGGCTGGAGGGCTCCACGCCGCCGGCGCGGCTGTGGACCCTGACGCCCTACCGGCTGGACGACCGGCCGATCGAGTCGGTGGGCGACATGCCGGTGCACGCCTCTTCCCACGGGCTTCTATGGTTTCCCGACGGCACGTTCCATCTGACCGTCGGCGGCCCGCCGGCGCCGGGCAACTGGATCGCGGCGCGCGGCGAGGGGCGCTACCGGCTGGTCATGCGCCTGTACGATACGCCGATCACGTCGAGCTCCGGCCTGGTCGACCCCGTCATGCCGCGGGTCATCCCGCTGGGATGCCCCACATGAAGACGCGGGCGATCTATCTGACCGTGTGCGGGGTGGTGATGGCCGGCATCGTGCACATCGCCATCGTGCTGATGATCCCGCAGTTCGGCTCGCGCGATGCCTGGAACCTTCTGTCCAAGAGCAACGATCTGTGGACGTTCGCCGACATGGGGCCGGGCAGCGAGGGCGAGAAGCTGCTGGCGAACACCGATCCGTATTTCCGCCTGGGCGCGTGCACCTTCGACCTGTCGCAGTCCGGCCTGCGCCTGCAGGGCGACGCCACCGCGCTTTTGTGGTCGGCTTCGGTGTTCGACGAGAACGGCGCGGTGGTCTACTCGCTCAACTCCCGCACGGCGATCAACGACCGACTTGATCTCATCGTGCTCACCCCGGTCCAGATGGTGGAACTGCGCGAGGCCCCGCCCGAGGAGATCGACCGCGCGGTCGTGGTCGAGGCCGAGATCACCAAGGGCTTCGTCATCCTGCGCCAGTTCATGCCCGACGACACCTACCTCCAGGTCACCAACGCCATCATGCGCAACGTCGTATGCGGCCCCTACCACAGCCGCCCGCAGGAAGTGCTGGGATAGGCTGCCTTCACCACCGTCACCCCGGCGAAGGCCGGGGTCCAGGTGCGCTTCGGCGGGTTCGTGGTTTGTCGGGGACCCTCGGCCTCTCCATCCGGTCATCCTCGGGCTTGTCCCGAGGACCCAGGAATCAAGCGACGTAGCGTGTGGTCCTGGGTCCCCGCCACAAGGGCGAGGATGACTAGGTGGAGGGTCTGGCCCAAGAGCAACCAGCTCCGAGCAAGCAGAGCCGCACCTGGATCCCGGCCTTCTCCGGGATGACGGCAGTGGGTGGGGCGAGGCCGTGGCTCCGCTTCCGTATTCGCGCCGTTTCGCGGAGCGTGCCGCCCCCCTCTCTCCCCTCAGGGGAGAGATGTCCCGCAGGGACAGTGAGGGGTGAGGCGGCAGATTCCAAGCAAGCGGCTTCACCCCCTGTGTCCCTTCGGGACATCTCCCCGCAAGGGGAGATCGGCCGGGCCGCTGCCTCAGCGCGTTGGCTAAGGCCAGGGCTGGGCGCGCTTTTGGAGGTTTGTGGTTTGCTGGAGAATGATGGGCCGGTCGCGCGACCCATGCCGCAATAGCCCTAAGAGCTCGAGCGCCGTTTGCGCGGGCGGCGCGAACGGGTGGCGGCGGGTTTGCCGTCGCCGGGCTCCGGACCGGTTCGCGAGTAGCGCACGCCGGTGAAGATCAGAATCTCCGCCTGGCGATGCGGTTCGCCGGGCGCCTGCACCCGGCCACGCGGTGCGGCGGCGTTGAGCGAAGGGAACGGAATGATGGTTCCCATGATTGGCCTCTCGACTTGGAGCAATCCCCAAAGAGCCGCGCCCGATCGGCGTCGGCTGAGCCCATTCAAAGCGATTATGGTTAACAGTTTGTAAAATGATTGCGGTCGATAAAGGCGCATCCGCCCCGCCCCGTTTATCTGCAAACCGATGCGCGCCAGCCCAGATTTCGATTCCCATCGCCAGCGTATGCTGCGCTCCGACTCCCGGACCGACCGCCGCGAGGTCCTGGTCGACGCCACGCGCGACTTCGCCAACGCGACCAAGGGCGATGCTGCGGCCACCGCGCGCTACAAGGAACTGTTCTACGCGCTGGTGGTGGGCGCTGATCCGGAAACCCGCCGCCAGGTGAGCGCCATCCTGGCCCGCAGCCCGTTCACGCCCAAGACGATCGGCTATTTCTTCGCGCTGGACGATATCCGCATCGCCGCGCCCTTCCTGCTCACCTCGCAGATCTTCTCCGACCACGACTTCGAGCAGATCATCGCCAAGTCGGACCGCGCCCATCACGAGGTCATGGCGCGCCGGCGCGATCTGAGCGAGCGGGTGCGCGAGCAACTGCGCCAGCGCATGGCGCAGCCGTCTGACGGAGTTAAGGAAGCGGCGGACGAACCGCCCGCCACCGAGCAACCGCGCCAGGCGGAAGCGGCCGAGCAAGCCGCCGCCCCCAATGCAAACGAACGGCCCGCCAGCCAGGCCAAGGACCGCCTGCTCGAGCTGGCCGGGCGTTCGGGCCGCCTGGGCCGGTCGCCGGGCAAAGGATCGGGCGAGCGCGAGACGCGGCCTCAGCGCGTCGGCGAACAGCTGCTCGACATCGCGCGCGACCGCGACCGGCGCGCGTTCGCCCAGGCGCTGGGGGTCCATTGCGGCCTGGCCGGCGACGACATCGCCAAGCTGGTGCTGGCGCCCAGCGCAGATGAGCTGATCGTCGTGCTCAAGGCGCTCGACATTCCCAAGCCGACGGTGTCGCGCATCCTGCTGTTTCTGAAAAGCGAGCTCGGCCGGCAGGCCGCGCAGTTCCGCCAGGTCATGGACGCCTATGATCGGCTGTCGGCAACCCAGTGCACCGCCGTGCTGCGCCAGCTGGGCGGCTGGACCGGCCGTCCGCCGGCCATCGGCGACGAATTGGGCCTGGAGGACTTTCGCCGGGCGGCCCGCGACCGGCGCAGCGCACACGCGGCTCGCCCCCGCCACACCCGCCAGGGCCAGGCGACACGGGCCGATCGGCTGCGGACCGGGTAAGGCCCGGTCAGTCGCCCACCAGCGTCAGCGACGGAGCGCCGGAACGGTGTTCGGTCTCCACGATCCACACGTCGGCGTCGAACCGTCGCTGCTTTTCCAGATACTCGTCCACCCGCGCCTGATCGCCGGCGGCGATGACGCGTTCGAACGCGCGCTCGCCGTCGCCGTCTTCGGCGACCAGCGATTGCGGCGCGGGCGCATACAGGTTGAAGCCTTCTTCCAGCCGGTTCTCGACGATGAAGATGGCGCCGGCCTCGGCCGCGCCCTTGGCCAGCACCGCACAAAACGCCCCCCGCGCCCGCTCGCGCCGCATGAACGCATGCACCCACAGATCGCTGGTCACTCGCAATGCCGCACTCCCACGCCCCACCCTGTCACGAAAGCGCGATTCGAGCCAGAACGCGCGGCCGACGGTAAGGGGTGGGGCGGCAGGCACCAAAGGGGTGGCCTCACCCCCTTTGTCCCTTCGGGACATCTCCCCCAAGAAGGGGGAGAAGCGCGATGCTTCCGCTTCGGTCTTCCCGGCGTTTTGGGGAGTATGCCGCTTCGCTTCTCTCCCCCAGGGGGAGAGATGTCGGCGCGGCCGACAGAGAGGGGGAGCGGCAGGCTCTGAACGGGTGGCCTTACCCGGGCCCTAGCCGCTGGTGAGCGCGCCGATGTCTTCGAGTTTGCGCACCAGGGCGGCCGAAGGGACTCCGGTCACCTCCAGTTCGAAGTGGCGCTCGAAGTCGCGGATGGCGGCGGCCGTTTGCTCGCCCATCATGCCGTCGATTTCGACCGCGCGCGCGCCGTAGTTGATCAGGCCGATCTGCACCCGGGTGACCAGCATCGGATCGAAGCCCGGCGTCGGCGCGGCCGTCGTTTGCGGTGCTTGCGGGTCGCGCGTGCGGACGATCTCGACCGTCTTGACGGGTGCGGAAGAGACCGGCTTGGGCTGGGGAACCGGCGCGGAGCCGGCCAGTTCCGCCGCCGCGCGAATGGTCGCGGCGATGGCCGGGTCGATGCGACCGGTGACCGGCCGGCCGTTGTCGGCCTCGAACCGGGCGACCGCCTGGCGCGTCATCGGGCCGGCGATGCCGTCGATTGCGCCGTCATAAAGCCCCAGCCGGGCCAGCGAGCGCTGCAACTGGGAAATGGCGGCCTGGGAGACGGCTTCGTCGGCGCGATCGCCCGCACGGGCCGTGGGCGCCTGGGCCACCGGCTCGACGATCTGGCGCGTTTGCACGCGGCGCACGGGCAGGCGCGGCTGAGCACCTTCTTCCACCGTCGCGGCGGTCTCGCCGCCCACCGGCGTCCAGATCGGGCGCGGATGGTCGCCGGCCTGGAAGAACGCCGCGTTGCCGGCGAACAGCGCGAAGGCGACGGCGAACAGCCCGACCACCGCGACGGCGCCGAGGTTTTCGGGAACCATCGATCCAATTCGCCCGATCATGCGGTCTTCTGCCATGCGATATCCCCCAATTCCGATATCCGTCTCGTTCTCGTTCAGCCGGCCCGGCTCGCGCGCGCCAGCGACCCGGCCTGGCGGTCCTCAGGCGTAGCCGGCAGCGCAACCACGGTGGCGATGTCCTCGCCCGGCACCGGGCGGGCCGGCGCGGGCGCGGCCGGCAGCGTCACGCGCACGGTGGTCCCCACGCCGGGCTCGCTTTCGATAGCCATCGCACCGCCGTGCAGATCGACAAGGCCGACGACGATCGAGAGGCCCAGGCCCAGCCCTTCGCTGCAGCGCTCATTCGGCCCGCCGGCCTGGAAGAACGGGTTGCACAGAACGGGTATGTCTTGGGCGGCGATGCCGATGCCGTCGTCGGCGACGGCGATTTCGACGCCCGCCTCGCCGCGGCCGAGCTTCGCGCGCACCCGGCCGCCGGAGTCGGTGAACTTGATCGCGTTGGCGATCAGGTTGATCACAACCTGGCGCAGCGCGCCCGGGTCGGCCATGATCTGCGGCACGTCGGGCGCCGGCTCGAACGCCAGGTCCACGCCCTTCTGCGACGCCTGGGCGCCGAACATCGCCACGCAGCTTGCCAGCAACGCGCCCACATCGGTCGGCTCGGGGCGGATGTCGTACTTGTCGGCCTCGATCTTCGACACATCCAGGATCTGGTTCACCACCTCCAGCAGATGCATGCCCGACTGGTGGATCAGGTCGTAGTATTCGGCGCGCTTGTGCTCGGCGCCGGGCGGCACGGCGCGCGAGCGCAGAATGTCGGAAAAGCCGATGATCGCGTTGAGCGGCGTGCGCAGCTCGTGGCTCATATTGGCCAGGAACCGGGTCTTCGACGCGCTGGCGCGGTGGGCGTCGTCCAGTTGCGCGCGCAGCCCGGCCTCGGCCTGCTTGTGCGCGGTGATGTCGCGAACGATCGCCAGAACCGGCGTGAGCGGTGAGCCGCCCCGGCCTTGCTGCGGCACGCAGACCAGCTCGAACCAGCGCTCGTCCGCCGCCGGCGCGTCGGCCTGGGCGGCGACCAGCCGCATCTGTATGGTGGCCGATCGGGAAGCGTTCTGGCATTCGCTGATCGCGCGCAGCGCGCCGACCCGGTCGTGCAGATGGACATGGGTGGAAATCCAGGCGGTCGGATCATCGCATGGGCGGTCTTCGCAGCCGGGAAGCTCGCCGTGCGACCAGCGGCGCCACCGGCCCTGCTCATCGGCGGCGAACACCGCATCGGGAAACCCGTCGGGCGCGGCGAAGGCTCCGCCGGGCTCGCCGTCTTCGCCATGCGGCGGCGGCCGCAGGCGCTTTGCGGAACTCGTCAGCCCTTTGGCGGCGGCCCTGGCCGCGCTTGCGGGGGCAGCGATCAGGGCGGCTGTCAGCGCGATACTCAAACCTTCTTCCCACCGACGAAACGTTTCGCCGACCGGGTTCGGCGAATTCGAGCGCCAGCCTGTCACACCAGATTTTAAGGGAACCCTAAACGATCGGCCAACCAAGCCGGCGAGAGCGGATTCGGCGCCGTTGGCGGGCCTATTTTATCCCCATGGTAAACAGGGGATTAGGGTCGGGGCCGAGAATCGGGCTCCGATCGGGAGGTGAATCGAGTTCGGCGCAATTTGAATCAATTGCGCAAACCGGGTTCAACCGGGCTTTCAAACGTTGCTGGTAGAGCTTGGGCCACAACGGAGCGGGGGTATCATGTTTTTCATCCGAGCGATTTTCTGGTTTTCCCTGGTGATGCTGTTCATCCCGATCGGCGATGACGGCGGCGAGGGCGGACCGGCCGGCATTTCCGGCGAACAGACGCTGGCGGCGGTCCAGGCCGCCGCGCACGACCTGGCGGGCTTCTGCGAGCGCAACCCGGCGACCTGCAACACGGCGGGCGCCCTGGTCATCCAATACGGCCAGAAAGTGCGCACCGGCGCGGGAGAGCTGGTCGCCCGGCTGGACGAAAAGCTCGCCGCCACGCCCACCGACGCCGTGCACACCGGCTCGGTCTCCAAGGCCGACGAATAGACGAACGAACGGCGGCCGCCTCCAATCTCCCCCCTTGCGGGGGAGATCGCGGGTGCGAGCCGCCACCTCCGCCCTCCCGGCGACACCCCACTCTCTGCCGTCACCCCGGCGAAGGCCGGGGTCCAGGTGCGCCTCTGCGGGTTCGTGGCTTGCTGGGCAATGATGAGCCGGCAGCGCATCCGTGCAACCCCGACGGCAAGAACAACAAACTCCGAGCAAATGGTGGCGCACCTGGATCCTGACCTTCGTCAGGATGACGGCGGTGGGTGGGGCGCGGCCTTCGCGCCGCCGATCCTTCCATTGGCAAATCCCCGTGCACGCCTATATTGGGCGCGATGGATATCGGCGAAATCATCGAGAATTTCGAGTTCCTCGACCAGTGGGAGGACCGCTATCGCTATCTGATCGAGCTGGGCGGCGGGCTGCCGGCGTTCGACGAGGCGGCGATGGTGCCGGCCAACAAGGTCAGCGGCTGCGTGAGCCAGGTGTGGATCGTGGCCGCGCCCGGCGACGGCCCCGACCCGGTGATCGAGTTTTCCGGCACGTCGGACGCGCATATCGTGCGCGGGCTCATCGCGGTGGCGTTCGCGATCTTCTCCGGCCAACACGCCAGCGCCATCGTCGAGCGCGACGAAAAGGAGATCTTCGCGCGCATCGGCCTCGACGAACACATCACGCCTCAGCGCGCCAACGGCCTCAACTCCCTGGTCGCCCGCATCAAGGACCACGCCAGGGCGGCGCTGTAAACGGGTCCGCCGTGTGACGAATTCGCATTGCCGGCCAGCCCTCCCCGGTCGAAGCCGAGTTGGGGGCGCGGCATCCTCCCACCCACCGCCGTCATCCTGACGCAGGTCAGGATCCAGGTGCGTGACCGCTTGCTCGGTGTGGGCTGCTTTTGCTCAGACCCTTCCACCTAGTCATCCTCGCCCTTGTGACGAGAACCCGGGGCCGAGGAGTGCGACGCTTGATTTCTGGGTCCTCGGGTCAAGCCCGAGGATGACTATATGGAGAGGCCGAGGATCCTTAGCAAACCACCAGTTTGTTGCAGCGCACCTGGACCCCGGCCTTCGCCGGGGTGACGGTGGTTGAGGCGAGCGCCCGGGACATCTCCCCCGCAAGGGGGAAATTGGAAGGCGCCGCACCCATCTTCACTCACCACCATCAAGCGAGGGCCGGAAATCGGGCGTGCCCCATTGGCGCATCGGCCGGACGCCGTCGTCGCCTGCGGTGATGCCGTAGTGGCGGGCGAGCATGGACAGTGCGGTCCTGAGCATCAGCTTGGCCGATCGCGGCGGCCAGCCGCGCTCGCGTTCGACCGCCTCCAGCCCTTTAAGGAAGCAGCACACGTCCAGCGCCACGCCGCAAAGGTCCGGACCCAGCGCCGCCATCGCCTTATCGACGCGTTTGCGCGCGTCCATGGCGATCTCGGTGATGGTGAGGCCGGCGTCGGGCGAGGCCGGCGCGCGCGCCACCGAACCCTCCCAGCGCGCCGAGACCGAGGGGCTGAGGCGGCCGCGCTCGAAGTCGCGCCGCAGCCGCTCGCCGGCCTGCAACTGCGTATCGTCGATATAGCGGCTGCCGTCGGAGCGCTTGCGGGCGAACAGCCTGGTCAGCGGGGATTCGGCCAGGTTGACGCGAACCTCCTGCGGACCCGTATCGGTCTTGATCGTCGCGCGCTCGATGCGCCGGTGCTGGGCGGGGAACGGATCGGCGGCGGCCAGCATTCTTTTGAGATGCGCGACGCCCAGCTTCGATATGCGCAGCCGTTCGCCGGCGCGAAGCACCAGCGCCTCGGCGATCGCCTCGCGCAGGACCGGGCAGTCGAACGTCTTCGGCCCGGTCGCGCCGGTGAAGATCACGCGGGCCTTGGCGTCCGGCCCGGCCTCGTCGGCCGGCATTTCGCAGCGTGCGCCGGCGGCGCCTTGGCCGGCCAGCGCCCGCAGCAGCCGGCGCAGCTGCCGGTCGGCGCGATTGTGCGACGCGCGCCCCGCCCCGCCCTTAGCGCTCGCCATCGATCGCACCGCGGCTCAGGCTCATGGCGAAGTCCGCGGCGGCCGCGATGATGGCCTCCAGCACCGCGAGCTCGGCATCGAACTCGCGGCTGTCGCGGGCGTCCTCGATGGTGCCGCAGGCGTGCGCGATCGTCGTGCGGTCGCGGGCGAACTCGGCGGCCGCGTCCTGATAGGACACGGACAAGGTGGTGTGGACCAGATACATGGCGATCTGGCGGGCCCTGGAGACCTCGGCGGCGCCGCGGCGCGCCGAGCGCAGCGAGTCCAGCGGTATGCGATAGTGTCCCGCGACGATAGACAACACCAGGTTGCAGGCGCGCCGGGTGTCATGCTTGCCCCGGCGGGCGCATCCGGGCGGCCCGCCGGTACAGATCGTCCGCCGGCCGGCCGGCGCGACCACGGAGCTGAGCGCGCCAAGTCCATATGTGCCCAGATCCTCGGAGTGCCCTAGTATTGTTTCGTTTTCTTCATCTCGTTCGATGGAAATCCGCATCGCGTCGCCTCGCAAAATGAGAATATATTCCCATTATTGCGAAGCGCAAACGATCGCGTGGATAGATTCGGCGGCACCCGCCCGGCCGTGCGGGCCCAAGCGATTGAGTTCACCGTATAAAAAGTAGCTTCAATTAGAAGTTGTAGAACTTATCTGTCCCCGCCAGGCGCATCGAGCCGATGTTCGGCGCATGACACGCACGACATCGCAGCGAAAAGCAGCGGCCGGTTCCGCCGGTCTGGAACGGGATCTCAGAGAACAGGCCAGGGCTTTCGCCGGCCTTTTGGCGGGCGATGCGGCGGCGGCACACAACTGCCGCTCGATCGTGCTGGCGCTGACCGGCCACGACATTGGAGCCGGCGGCGCGGCGACCCGCGAGCAGGCGGCGCTCGTCGTCGCCAAATTATCGGCGGCGGCGGTGCGCGAGCGACAGCGCGCGCGTTCACGCCATGGCGATTACGATCTCAACCGCCACATCGCGCTCAATCAGGCGATGAAATGGTTTGCGTCGCGCGGCGGCCCTGCGCCAACAGGGCTGCCGCGCGGCAAACGTGGTGAGAGGTAGAAACCCCGGGAACGCGAATCGTTACTTTCGCGGTCCCTTCTTGCGGCCCAGACCCATCTCACGGGCAAGGCGCGAGCGCGCCTCCGCGTAGGCCGGAGCGACCATGGGATAATCGGGGGCGAGACCCCATTTCTCCCGATACTCCTCCGGAGACAGGTCGTAGTGGGTGCGAAGGTGCCGCTTGAGCGACTTGAACTTCTTCCCGTCTTCCAGGCAGATGATGTAGTCGCGCTGGATTGATTTCTTTGGCGAAACCGCCGGCTTCGGCTTGTCCGCCGCCGCGTTCGAGCCCGTCGACTTGGCCGCGCCCAGTGCGTTGTGCACATCGGCGATGATATTCGGCAGGTCGGAGGCCGATACCGGGTTGTTGGAGACATAGGCGGAGACGACGTCGGCGGTCAGTTCCACCAATGCGCCTTCGTCCGGGTTGCTCTGAGTGTCGGAGTTGTCCATAATTTTGCTCATCTCATGTTAGTTTTTTTTGGTTTTATGACCGTGGCTCACGACCGATCAGCGAACGGCGCAAACTTCGGCCCGGTGGGCATTTGCCACACGCGCCGGATATATTGTCCAAACCTGTACTGTCAAGCCTTTATTCTGATCAATATTTGTCATTAATCCGTCTTGGTTGCTTTTGATCGTCAGATACAGGTAACAAAAGCGGTTAATCCAAGCCTGACAGAATAGGATGCGCATCGATACAGGATTGAAGCGATCGGGGCGCGCAAAGTACTGGAAACCCGTTAAATCCATGGGCCGCAACGTGTTTCAAGCTTGGCCGTTATACAACTATAACGCGAATCAATTCATATTATACAATTTTAAGTATATTACACCGCCGATGCAATGCTTTGGTTACCGTGATTCACAGTTACCGGGCTGCCAGACAAAATAATCGTGGAAAGTCGAGGCCGGCGGGCGCGTTTCAATTGAAAACGGCCGCGGTTTCAATTGAAGCCGGCCGCAGGATCATCTGCCCGGCGGCGGTCTCATCGCCTTGAAACCGCATGTACGCGACGCTATACGGGAAAATCGTGGATTTGCCGGGGTGGCGGCTCATCGGGGCCGGCCGAACATGCTGAAGATTCTTACTTCAATGATCGTCTTGTTTGGCCTGTGGCTGCTGCTGTCGGGACTCTTCAAGCCGCTTTTGATCGTGCTGGGGCTGATTTCCTGCGCACTGGCCGCCGCCATCGCCTACCGGATGGAGGCGGTGGACGGCGAGCACATGCCGATGCCGCTGCACCCGGTCAAGGCGTTCGGCTACGCCGCCTGGCTGATGATGGAGATCGCCAAGGCCAATGTGGTGGTCGCGCGGGCGATCGTGGCGCGGTCGCTGAACATCAACCAGAAGCTGTTCTCGGTTCCCAGCTCCCAGGCTTCCGATCTCGCCAGCGTCGTGTTCGCCAATTCGATCACGCTGACGCCGGGCACGATCACGGTGGAGACCGAGAGCGGATATTTCCTGGTGCACGCGCTCGACCACACCGAGGGCACTGAGGCCGAACTGGCCGAGATGGATCACCGGGTCGCCGTCGTCGAGACGGGAGACGAAAAGGTGGGCGAGCATGTTTGAGCTGACCGCGATTGCCATCTTCATCGCCATGGTGCTCACCCTGTACCGGCTCTATGTGGGCCCCACCCTGTATGACCGGGTCCTGGCGCTCAACGCCTTCGGCACCACCACGGTGCTGCTGATCGGGGTGATCGGCTTCCTGACCGGGCGGCCGGATTTCCTCGACATCGCCCTGCTCTACGCGCTGATCAACTTCGTCGGCACCATCGTTATCTTGAAGTTCTTCCGCTATCGGGCGCTGGGCGACATTCCGCAGATCAAGCGCGAGCCGGACGTGGGCTGGCTGCCGCCCAAGGAGCCGACGCAATGAGCGGCGAGTGGATGACCTTGGCGATCGACATCCTGCGCTGGGCAAGCTTAGGCGCCGGCTCCATCTTCGTCGTCATCGGCGCGGTCGGCATCGTGCGGCTGCCGGACTTCTGGTCGCGGCTGCACGCGGTGTCGGTTCTCGATTCGGCGGGCGTCATCCTGCTGATCATCGGCATGGCGCTGTCGGCCGGGCTCACCCTGGTGACGGTCAAGCTGATCATCATCGGCGTGTTCCTGTTCATCACCGGGCCGACCGCCACCCATGCGGTGGCCAACGCGGCGTTCGTGTCGGGCTCGCGCCCGGCCGGCGACGACCAACCGGACGCAGACAAGAAGGCGCACGAGTCATAGAGACCCTGATCGACATCGTCCTGTTCACCATGATGGTGGCGACCGCGCTCGCCATCGTGCGCATGCGCCATCTGTTCGCGGTGGTCATGCTGTCGGGCGTGTTCAGCCTGCTGTCCGCGCTGTTGTTCGTCACACTCGACGCCGTCGACGTGGCGTTCACCGAGGCGGCCGTGGGCGCGGGCATCTCCACCGTGCTGCTGCTGGGCACCATCGCGCTGACCTCGCGCACCGAGCGGCTGACCGTCAACTTCGAGTGGCTGCCGCTGCTGGTATGTCTGGTGACCGGGGCGGTGCTGATCTACGGCACGCTCGACATGCCGAACTTCGGCAGCGCCGATGCGCCCGTCCACCAGCATGTGGCGCCGGGCTATTTTGAGCGCACCCCGCACGAGATCGACGTGCCCAATGTGGTCACCGCCATTCTGGCCAGCTATCGCGGCTATGACACGCTGGGCGAGGTGGTGGTGGTGTTCACCGCCGGCGTCGGCGTGATCGCGCTGATCAGCGGCCTGGGCCGGGGCGGCCGGCGCGGGCGCGGTGGCAGGCCGGGGAAGGAGGCCTGATGCGCCACCATCTCATCCTGCGCACGATCACCAAGCTGCTGGTGGCGCCGATCCTGATGTTCGCGCTGTATGTGCAGTTCCACGGCGATTTCTCGCCGGGCGGGGGGTTCCAGGCCGGCGTGCTGTTCGCGGTGGCCTTCATCCTGTACGGCACCGTGTTTTCGCTGGCGCAGGTCCAGGCGGTGTTTCCGCCCTGGCTGGTGCACAAGCTGGTGGCGCTGGGCGTGCTGATCTATGCGGGCACCGGCGTGGTCTCCATGCTTCTGGGCGCCAACTATCTCGACTACGATGTGTTGGGCGCCCATCCCGAGCACGGCCAGCACAACGGCATCCTGGCCGTCGAGATCGGCGTCGGGGTCACCGTCGCCTCGGTGATGATCGCCGTCTACTACGCATTCGCCGGGCGTCCGCCCACCATCAGCGATGAGGACTGGTAAGCCCATGGATTTCGAGTTCATCGTCGGACATCTCAACTACTGGCTGTTCATCGTGCTGATGATGACCGGCCTGTACGTGGTGGTGGCGCGCGGCAACCTGGTCAAGAAGATCGTCGGGCTGAACCTGTTCCAGACCGCGGTGTTCATGCTGTACATCTCGGTCGGCAAGGTCTCTGGCGGCACCGCGCCGATCTTTCCCGCCGACATGAAGATCGACGAGAGCGTGGTTTACTCCAACCCGCTCCCGCACGTGCTCATCCTGACCGCGATCGTGGTCGGCGTGGCCACCACGGCGCTGGGCCTGGCGCTGATCGTGCGCATCCGCGAGGAATACGACACGATCGAGGAATCGCACATCCTGACCGCCGAACTGGCGATCGCGCGGCGCGAGCTCGCCGACATGGACGGTGAGCGATAGTGGCGGGCGAGGCGGCGCAAACCGCAAAGACGCTGGTCGACCACCTTCCCGTCCTGCAGGTGGTCGTGCCGATGCTGGCTTCGCCCCTGTGCATGCTGTTTGCGCGCGCAGGGCTCGCCTGGGCGATCGCGTTCGCCGCTTCGCTGGCCTGTCTGGCGATTTCCATCGCGCTGTTGGCGACGGTCGTCGACGGCGGGGTGATCTCCTATCACCTGGGCGGCTGGGAGCCGCCGTGGGGGATCGAATACCGCATCGACACGGCCAACGCCTTCGTCCTCGTCATCGTCTCGGCTATCGCCGCCCTGGTGCTGCCCTATGCGCGCCAGTCGATCGCCGCCGAGATCGAGGCCAAGCATCACGCGTTGTTCTACACCTGCCTGCTGCTGTGCATCTGCGGGCTTTTGGGCGTCACCGCCACCGGCGATGCGTTCAACGTGTTCGTCTTCCTGGAGATCTCGTCGCTGTCGACCTACGCGCTGGTCGCGCTGGGGGCCGCCCGCGACAAGCGCGCGCTCACCGCCGCCTACAACTATCTGATCATGGGCACGATCGGCGCGACCTTCTTCGTCATCGGCATCGGCTTTCTGTACATGGCCACCGGCACGCTCAACATGGCCGACCTGGCCGAGCGAATCGCGCAGCTGGAATCCAACCGCACGGTGCGCGCCGCCTTCGCCTTCATCGTGGTCGGTATCGGCATGAAGCTCGCCATCTATCCGCTGCACATGTGGCTGCCGAATGCGTATACCTTCGCCCCGTCCGCGGTGACCGCCTTCCTGGCGGCGACGTCGACCAAGGTGGCGATCTACGTGCTGCTGCGGTTCTCGTTCTCGGTGTTCAGCCCGGGCTTCGAGTTCGAGCGCTTCACCCTGCTCTACGTGGTGCTGCCGTTCGCAGTGATGGCGATGTTCCTGGCCTCGATCGCGGCAGTCTTCCAACAGGACATCAAGCGGCTCTTGGCCTACTCGTCGATCGCGCAGATCGGCTACATGCTGCTCGGCATCGGGCTGGTGACCGCCACCGGGCTCGCCGGATCGATCATCCATCTGTTCAACCACGCGATCACCAAGGGCGCGCTGTTCATGGCGGTGGGCGCCATCGTCATGCAGACCGGGCACACCGCGATCCCCAAGCTTGCCGGCCTGGGCCGCGCGATGCCGCTGACCGGGGCGGCGATCGTCACCGGCGGGCTTAGTCTTATCGGCATTCCGGGCACCGCCGGCTTCATCTCCAAATGGGTGCTGGTGAGCGCGGCGCTGGAGAAGGGCTGGTGGCCGGTCGCGCTGCTGATCGTCGCTTCCTCGCTGCTGGCGGTGGTTTACGTTTGGAAGATCGTCGAAATAATGTATCTCAAGCCGGCGCCGCAGACGTCGGTCGGCGAGGCGCCGCTGGGTCTGCTGCTGCCCACGTGGGGACTGGCGGCGGCGTGCGTGTTCTTCGGCCTGTGGGCCGATCTGACCATCGATGCGGCGACGGATGCGGCGAACGGCCTGTTCGGCGGCGGATTCGCGGCCAGATAAACACCGGCGCTTAGGGAGGAGCGACGCGGTTGCAGCCAACCACCCTGATCTTGTTGAGCCTGGTCGTGCCGGCGATCGCCACGGCCGCGAACATGGCGCTGTCCGACAACGACAACTGGCGCGACGGGGCGACGCTGGTCGCTTCGCTCGTCACCTTCGCCCT
The DNA here is from genome assembly GCA_028281105.1 of Rhizobiaceae bacterium. Classification (GTDB taxonomy): domain Bacteria; phylum Pseudomonadota; class Alphaproteobacteria; order Rhizobiales; family Rhizobiaceae; genus JANQKQ01. Next base: position 47,243 of record JANQKQ010000032.1, on the reverse strand, counting down.
TGTCGTCGCGCTGGCCGTCTCCGGCGAATACGGAGCGGCCGTGACTGTGTTCTCGGTGATGCCGGGGCTGGAACTCTCGTTCCATGTGGAGCCGCTGGGGCTGCTGTTCGCGCTGGTGGCGTCGGGCCTGTGGATCGTCACGCACATCTACGCCATCGGCTATATGCGCGGCAATAATGAGCACCACCAGACCCGGTTCTTCGCCTTCTTCTCGTTCTCGATCGCCGCGACGATGGGCATCGCGTTCTCGGCGAACCTGTTCACCCTGTTCCTGTTCTACGAACTGCTGACGCTGTCGACCTACCCGCTGGTGGCGCACAAGGAGACCGACGAGGCCAAGGCCGGCGCGCGCACCTATCTGGGCATCCTGATGTCGACGTCGATCGTGTTCCTGCTGGTCGCGGTGATCTGGACCTGGATCATCGCCGGCACGACCGACTTCACCTTGGGCGGCATTCTGGCGGGCAACATCGAAGGCCCGATGGTCGCCGTGCTGCTGGGGCTGTTCGCCTTCGGCATCGGCAAGGCGGCGCTGATGCCGTTTCACCGCTGGCTGCCGGCGGCGATGGTGGCGCCGACGCCGGTGAGCGCGCTGCTGCACGCCGTCGCCGTCGTCAAGGCCGGCGTCTTCACCATGCTCAAGGTCGGCGTCTACATTTTCGGCATCGATTTTCTCAGCTCCACCAGCGCGTCGGACTGGCTGGTCTGGCTGGCGTCGGCCTCCATCCTGATCGCCTCGGTCATCGCGCTGACCAAGGACAATCTGAAAGCCAGGCTCGCCTATTCCACGGTGAGCCAGCTCTCCTACATCACGCTGGGCATGGCGCTGGCGACCTCCATGGGCGTGGTCGGCGGCGGCATGCACATCGCCATGCACGCGGCCGGCAAGATCACCTTGTTCATGTGCGCCGGCGCGATCTATGTGGCCCACCACAAGACCCTGGTCAGCGAGCTCAACGGCATCGGCCGCAAGATGCCGTTGACCATGGCCGCGTTCATGATCGGCGCGCTGTCGATCATCGGCCTGCCGCCGTTCGGCGGCATGTGGAGCAAGTGGCTGCTGGGGCTGGCGGCGCTGGACGCGGGCCAGGTGTTCGTCGTCGCCGTGCTCATGCTGAGCTCCCTGCTCAACGTGGCCTATCTGCTGTCGATCGTCGCGCGCGCCTTCTTCCTGCCGGCGGACGACGGCGAGGATGCCGGCGCGATTGCCGAAGCGCCGGTGGCCTGTCTGATCGCCCTGGTGGCCACCGCGCTGCTGTCCATCGTGCTATTCTTTCAGGCCGGCGCCATCGAGCGGCTGCTCGCCGGCTTGATATCGTGACGGAGGTTCGCCATGACGCCTAAACCGGACGAGAAGAAATACTGGCTCGACGACAGGCGCAATGTCGACCGGCTGGTGTACGGCTTCTATGTCGTGTGCGCGGTGATCTTCGCCATCGACGTGTTCGTGCCCAAGCACGGCCCGTTCGCCATCGAGCACCTGTTCGGCTTCTACGGCTGGTACGGCTTCGTCTCCTGCGTGGCGCTGGTGCTGATGGCCAAGGTGCTGCGCCGCATGGTCATGCGGGGCGAGGATTATTACGATGGCTGAGGTCTCTCCCGGCCTGATCCTGATCGTCGGAGCGCTGCTGGTCCCATTCCTGCGCGGCCGGCTGTGCCAGGTCTATCTGGTGGCCCTGTCGATGGTTGCCTTCCTCCACCTCATCTCGCTGGAGAACGGCGCGGGCGGGCAGATGTCGGTGCTCGGCCTGTCGCTGACGATGCTTCGGGTCGACAAGCTGAGCTCCCTGTTCGGCTACGTCTTCCTGATCGCCTGTTTTCTCGCCACCATCTATTCGCTGCACCTGCGCGACAAGATCCAGCACGTCTCCGGCCTGGTCTATGCCGGCGGCGCGCTGGGCGCGGTGTTTGCCGGCGATCTGGTCACCTTGTTCATCTTCTGGGAAGTGACCGCGATCGCCTCGGTCTTCCTGATCTTCGCCGCGCGCTCGCATCAGGCCTATCGCGCCGGCATGCGCTATATCCTGGTGCAGGTGGGCTCCGGCGTTCTGCTGCTGTCGGGCGTGCTGCTGCACTATCGCGCCACCGGCTCGCTGGCGTTCGAGCATCTGGGGCTGGTCTCGCCCGGCACGACGCTGATCTTTCTCGGCTTCGGCATCAAGGCCGCCTTCCCGCTGCTGCACAGCTGGCTGGAGGACGCCTATCCCGAAGCCACCGTGACCGGCACGGTGTTCCTGTCCGCCTTTTCCACCAAGCTCGCCATCTATGCGCTCGCGCGCGGCTATGCGGGCACCGAACTGCTGGTGCCGATCGGCGCGGCGATGACGGCGTTCCCGATCTTCTACGCGGTGATCGAGAACGACCTGCGCCGGGTGCTCGCCTATTCGCTCAACAACCAGCTCGGCTTCATGGTGGTGGGAATTGGCGTCGGCACGGAGCTGGCGCTCAACGGCGCCGTCGCCCACGCCTTCGCGCACATCATCTATAAAGCGCTGCTGTTCATGTCGATGGGCGCGGTGCTCTACCGGGTCGGCACGATCAAGGGCTCGGAGCTGGGCGGGCTGTACAAATCCATGCCGTGGACGGCCGTCTTCTGCATGGTCGGCGCGGCCTCAATCTCCGCCTTCCCGCTGTTCTCCGGCTTCGTGGCCAAATCGATGATCATGTCGGCGGCGATGAAGGAAGGCTATCTGTGGACCTGGCTGATCTTAATGTTCGCCAGCGCCGGCGTGTTTCACCATGCCGGCATCAAGATCCCCTACTTCGCCTTCTTCGCCCACGACAGCGGCAAGCGCTGCGCCGAAGCGCCAGCGAACATGCTGGTCGCGATGGCGCTGGCGGCGGTGCTGTGCATCGGCATCGGCGTGCTGCCGCTGTGGTTCATGTCGATCCTGCCGTTCGAGGTCCCCTATGCGGTCTACACGCTCGATCACGTGGTCGGGCAGATGCAGTTGCTGCTGTTCTCGGCGCTCGCCTTCGCCATCCTGATGCGCACCGGCATCTATCCGCCGGAGCTACCGTCCACCAATCTCGACGTGGACTGGTTCTATCGCAGATTGCTCTTGTCATGGGTCAACGCGGCCGGCAGGGCATACGCGGCCGCCTTCGACGCGCTTGCCGGCATCGCAAAAGGCGCGCTCGGCCGGCTGATCGGCCTGCTGCGCGACCAGTACGGCCCGGACGGGCGCGTCACGCGGACCCAGCCGGCCGGCGCCATGGTGTTCTGGATCACCGCGCTGCTGGGTGCGGCGCTGATCGTGAACTTCATTTAAGTTGTGCTGCGAACCAACCGACCCTAGATAGGCCCCATGGCGAAGATCGAAAAGACCGATGAGGAATGGCGTCAGCAACTGACGCCTGAACAGTATCACGTCACCCGCCGGCACGGCACCGAACGCGCCTTCACCGGCCCGCATCAGGACGAGAAGCGGCCAGGCGATTTCACCTGCATCTGCTGCGGCAAGGCGCTGTTTCGAACCGACGCGAAATTCGATTCCGGCACCGGCTGGCCGTCGTTCTTTCAGCCCGTCGACGAGGGCGCGGTCAGCGAGCATGACGACCGCAAGCTGTTCGTCAAGCGCACCGAAATCCGCTGCGCCGACTGCGACGCCCATCTCGGCCATGTCTTCCCCGATGGCCCGCAGCCCACGGGCCTGCGCTACTGCATGAACGGCCACGCGCTGGACTTCGAACCCGATGAAGGCTGACGCGTTCACGGGCGACGCACGCCCGCCGGCCGCCGAGCGCCGGCCGCAGATCTTCACCGAGCACGGACGAACCCGCACCGACGAATACGGCTGGCTGCGCGCCGACAACTGGCAGGAGGTGATGCGCGACCCTTCCGTCCTCGCCGACGACATCCGCGCCCATCTGGAAGCCGAGAACGCCTATCAGGAAGCGCTGATGGCCGACACGACCGGCCTGCAGCAGACGCTGTTCGCCGAGATGAAGGGCCGCATCAAGGAGGACGATTCATCGGTGCCGATGAAAGACGGGCCGTGGTCCTACGGCATCTCCTATGTGGCCGGCGGCGAACAGCCGCGGCTGATCCGGCTTGATGAGGGCGGGGCCGAACACCTGCTGATCGACGGCGATGAAGAGGCCGAAGGCCGCGACTATTTCCGCTTCGGCGGCACCAGGCACTCGCCCGACCACGGGCTGATCGCCTGGGCGTTCGACGACAAGGGCTCCGAATATTACACCGTGGCCTTTCGCGATCCGGTCACCGGCGAGGACCTGGGCGACCGGATCACGGACACCGGCGGCGGCGGCACCTGGTCGGCCGATTCGGCGAATTTCTTCTACACCCGCCTCGACGACAATCACCGCCCTTCGAAACTGTTTCGCCACGCCATGGGCTCATCGGCGCAAGCCGACGAACTGGTCTACGAGGAAACCGACCCCGGCTTCTTCATGGGCGCGGGCAAGACCCAGTCGGGCGAATTCATCGTCATCGACATTCACGATCACCGCACTTCCGAATCCTGGCTGATCCCCGCCGAGGAGCCGACCGCCGAACCCCGGCTGGTCGCCGCGCGCGAGACCGGCGTGGAATATTCCATCGATGAGGCCGGTGGGGTGCTCTACATTCTCACCAACCGCGACGGCGCGAAGGACTTCAAGATCGTCACCGCGCCGGCCGATGCCCCGGGGCCGGAGAACTGGACCGATCTGGTGCCGCACAAGCCCGGCCGGCTGATCATCGCGCACGCGGTCTATGCCCGCCACCTGGTGCGGCTGGAGCGCGAGGACGGGTTGCCGCGCATCGTCATCCGACGCCTGGGCGACGGGGACGAGCACGCGATCGAGTTCGACGAGGCGGCCTATTCGCTCGGCTTCGACGGGGCGCTGGAGTTCGACACCGATGTCATCCGCTTCACCTATTCGTCGATGACCACGCCGACCCAGACCTACGACTACGATATGGCCACGCGCGAGCGCACCCTGCGCAAGACACAGGAAGTGCCGTCGGGCCACGATCCGGCCGACTATGCGACCACGCGCATCTTTGCGGCGGCCAAAGACGGCGAGCAGGTGCCGATCTCCCTGGTGCATCGCAAGGACACCCCGCTGGACGGCTCCGCGCCCTGCCTGCTCTACGGCTACGGCTCCTACGGCATCGCCATCCCCGCCTCGTTCAACACCAACTGCCTGTCCCTGGTCGACCGTGGCTTCGTCTACGCCATCGCCCATGTGCGCGGCGGCAAGGACAAGGGGTTTTCCTGGTACGAGGCCGGCAAGCTGGAGCACAAGAAAAACACGTTCACCGATTTCCTCGCCTGCGCTCAGTGCCTGGCCGACGAAGGCTACACCTCGCACGGCCGCATCGTCGCCCATGGCGGCAGCGCCGGCGGCATGCTGATGGGCGTGGTCGCCAACTTGGAGCCGGCCGCGTTCGCCGGCATCATCGCCGAGGTTCCCTTCGTCGACGTGCTCGCCACCATGCTCGACGACACCCTGCCGCTCACCCCGCCGGAATGGCCGGAATGGGGCAACCCGATCGAGAGCGCCGCCGACCACGCCAACATCGCCTCCTATTCGCCCTACGACCAGGTATGCGCCCAGGCCTACCCGCCGATCCTGGCGGTGGCCGGGCTCACCGACCCGCGCGTGACCTACTGGGAGCCGGCCAAATGGGTCGCCCGGCTGCGCGCGATGAAAACCGGCGACGCCCCGGTGCTGCTGAAAACCAACATGGGCGCCGGCCACGCGGGAGCGGCCGGCCGCTTCGAGCGGCTGACGGAGGTCGCGCTGTCCTACGCGTTTGCCGTCAAGACGGCGGGGCTGGCGCTGCGTTAGCATTGACCGAACCCCCACCCCTAACCCCTCCCCTCAAGGGAGGGGGACTTGCGCAGGGCCGCTCTCTCCCACGTCATCCTTGGGCTTGTCCCAAGGATCTAATCCAACATCCACGCTGAATGGCGTTGCCGATCGCATTGGATCCTCGCCCCAAGGGCGAGGATGACGCAGTGGATTGGGGCAGGAGGTTGCCGCAAAACCTTCCCTCCCCCTTGTGGGGAGGGAATGAGGGTAGGGGTAATAGAAATAAAGGGAGGGGTGAAACGATGAGCGCGGGGTTGGCTTACTGACCCGGTTCCACCGGCTTCCGGGTCGCTACCGGCCGCACGTGCTTCAAATACGCCGCGATCGCCTCGCGGTCCCCTGCCGGCAGCCTGGCCATGTTGTCCTGCACCGAGACCATCGAAGCGCCGAAGGAGTCGAATTCCGGGGTAAAGCCGGACTCCAGCGAGAACGCGATGTCGTCGGCGGTCCATGAGCCGATGCCGGTCTCGTGCGGGGTGATGTTGGGGATGAAGCCTTCGCCCTCGGGCGCCGGGCCGCCGGCTAGCCAGCGCGATTGATCGACGCCGCCGATCAAATTGCGCGGGGTATGGCACTCGCCGCAATGGGCGGGCCCTTCGACCAGGTAGCGGCCTCGTACCAGTTGTGCGTCGGCCTCGTCGATCGCGACCACCGGCTGGTCGGAAAGAAACAGCCACTTCCACAGGCCCAGGCCGCGGCGGATGGAGAAGATCAGCGGCAGGTCATGATCCAGATTGACCGTGTCCACCGGCTCCAGGGTGCCCAGGAACGCCCACAGATCGGCGATATCGGCCAGCTCCATGCACGCATACGAGGTGTAGGGGAAGGCGGGATAGTAGTGCGAGCCGTCGGGGGCCAGGCCCCGCGCCATGGCGTTGGCGAACTGATCGCGCGTCCATGCGCCGATGCCGTGCTCGGTATGCGGCGAGATGTTGGGCGCGTAGAAGGTGCCGAACGGGGTGACAAGCGGATGACGCCCGCCGAGGGTCAGCTTGTCGTCGCCCTTGGCGCCCTTGGCCGCGTGGCACGAGCCGCAGCCGCCGGCCCAGAACACGGTCTCCCCGCGCGCCGCGTCGCCGTCGCCCATCGCCGCCAGTTCCTCGTCCGGCAACGGGTTCGGCCCGGAAAGCACCCAAAGAAAGACGGCGGCGGCGAGCCCCAGTATCCCAACCAGTGTCGCCAGCCGCCGCATCATGATCCGACCTTTGTCGTCGTTATTGTTGCGGTATCCTGTAGACCTCGTGACAGGCGTTGCAGTTGCCCGCGACCGGCCCGAAAGCCGCCTTCAGGGCGTCGAGGTCGGCCGGCGCGGCTGCCACCGCCGCGGCGGTGTCGCCGGCGAACTTATTGACGGCGGCTTCAAACCCCGCCCGGTCTTCCCAGACCTTGGCGCTGACCGTGGTCTTGCCGCCGGTCTCGGTGCCTTCGGGGAACAGATCGACAAAACCCGTGGTCGCGTTGTTCATGGTGGTGAACGCCGCCAGCGCGGCCTGCGCGTCGAAGTCGGCCTGGCCGCGCACCATGCGCACCAGCGTGCCCATCGCTCCGCCTACGCCCTTCATCGTCGCCTTGCGATCGGCGATCGCGTCGGCGTGGGCCGAACCGGCTACCATGACCCCGGCTGCGATGAGACCAAAGAACAGTTTTCGCATATTTTCCTCCGCATGCGCGCCCGGTGACGGGCGGTTGGTCGAAATTACGCCGGCAAAAAAAGCCGGCGCTGCGGTTCACCCCGGTCGAACTATGGCATCGCGCACGCGAGTGTTCGAGGATAAACTGAAAGGGCGGCGGTAAACATTCTGTCAGCCGCCGCCCCGAAATTGTCTCTGCAATGCGCGCCGATCAGCCGGTCGCGGCCTCGAACATCTCCTCGACATATTCCCAGTTGACCAGGGAATCGACGAAGGCTTCCAGATATTTCGGCCGCGCGTTGCGGTAGTCGATGTAGTAGGAGTGCTCCCACACGTCGCAGCCGAGGATCGGCGAAGCGCCGTGGACGAGCGGGCTCTCGCCGTTGGGCGTCTTCATGATCTCCAGCTTTCCGCCATTGACCGCCAGCCAGCACCAGCCCGAGCCGAACTGGGTGACGCCTGCGTTGATGAAGTCAGCGCGGAACTTGTCGTAGCCGCCCAAGTCCGAGTCTATCGCGGAGGCCAATTTGCCCGGCAGGCTGGTTCCGCCGCCGCCCGGCTTCATCCATTTCCAGAAGTGGACGTGGTTGTAGTGCTGGCCGGCATTGTTGAACAGGCCGGCGTTGGAGCCATGGCTGCCACGCACGATGTCTTCGAGCGACTTGCCCTCGAGACCTGAGCCTTCCAGCAGGTTGTTGCCGTTGGTCACATAGGCCTGGTGGTGCTTGTCATGATGGAACTCCAGCGTTTCGGCCGACATCACCGGCGCAAGCGCATCATGGGCATAGGGCAGATCGGGCAATTCGAACGACATGGCAAATCTCCTGGTTGACGCGGTTCCCCTTACGAAACCGTCCGGTCCTCGGTCCGTGGCACTATGTATGGCCTGTGCGGCGAACAGGCAATGGGCCAGCCGCCGGTACCATTGTGCGGCAGCGAAAAACGCGCCACATTCGCCCGGGCAAACAAGCAGGCGAGCATGACCTACGACATCTACGCATTCGACGCATACGGCACCCTGTTCGACGTTCACTCGGCCGTCGCGCGCCACCGCGCGCTGGTGGGGCCGAACGCGGATCGGCTGAGCGAGGTCTGGCGCAACAAGCAGCTCGAATATAGCTGGACGCGCTCGGGCATGGGCCGCTATCGCAATTTCTGGTCGCTGACGGTCGAGGCGCTCGACTTCGCGTTCGCCGCCGTGCCGGATACCAACGCGGACGCGCGGGACAAGCTGCTGGAGGCCTATCAGACGCTCGACCCCTATGCCGAGGTGCCGAAGGTACTGGTCTACCTGAAGGCGCGCGGCGCGAAACTGGCGATCCTGTCGAACGGCAGCCCGGATATGCTGGAAAGCGCGGTAGCCCATGCCGGGCTCACCGACATTCTCGACGACGTGCTCTCGGTGAATTCCGTCGGTGTGTTCAAGACCGATCCGAAGACCTATTCGCTGGTCACCGACACCTATGGCGTCGCGCCGGGCGAGGTCTCGTTCCAGTCATCAAACCGCTGGGACATCGCGGGAGCGGTCGCCTTCGGGTTCGCCTGCCACTGGATCAACCGCACCGGCCAGCCGGACGAGTATGATGATCTGGCGCCGGTGGCGGTGTATCGGGATTTGACGGGGTTGGGAGTGTAGCGGGCGAGACATCTGCGCATGTTTCCACCCACCTCCATCCCTAACCCCTCCCCTTAGGTGGGAGGGGGATGAGGCCGTGCCGTCCTTCCTCTGCCGTCATCCTTGGGCTTGTCCCAAGGATCTAACCCACCATCCACGCTGAATGGCGTCGCTGGCCGCATTAGATCCCCGCCACAAGGGCGAGGATGACGCAGTGGACGGGGGGCCACACTTTCGTTCCCTGCCCCTTGCGGGGAGGGAATGAGGGTGACGGTGAGACAATGGACGGTGGGATCGATAATTCGCCCGCCCCTCACCGCCCCCGCTTCAAACTACCCAGCATGCCGCGAACCAAAGCCCGGCCGAGCTGATTGGCCACCGTGCGCACCAGCGTCTTGGTCGCCGCCTCGGCCACGGTCTGGCGCCGGCTGCGCCGGCTGCGGCGGCGGGTGCGTGAGCGTCTCGTGGGGCGGTCGTCGCGGTGGGAATCCGGCCATTCGAAGCCGGTGCGCGAGCGGCGCATGCGGCCTTCTTCCTCGCGTTCGCGTTCCTCGCGCGCTTCCTGCTCGGCCTCGGCCTTGGCGGCGGCTTCGGCGCGGCGCTTGAGCACTTCGAAAGCGGATTCGCGGTCGATCGCCTCGTCATATTGTGCCGCGACGGGACTATTCGCCATCACCTCGCGGCGTTCGGCGTCGGTGAGCGGGCCAAGGCGCGAGGACGGCGGGCGGATCAGCGTGCGCTGGACCACCGAGGGCACGCCTTTCTTCATCAGCGTGGAGACCAGCGCCTCGCCCACGCCGAGCTGGGTGATCGTCTCGAAGGCGTCGAACTCCGGGTTGGGCCGGAACGTGTCGGCGGCCGTGCGCACCGCCTTCTGCTCGCGCGGGGTATAGGCGCGCAGCGCGTGTTGGACGCGGTTGCCGAGCTGGGCGAGCACCGGATCGGGAATGTCGAGCGGGTTCTGGGTGACGAAATAGACGCCCACGCCCTTCGAGCGGATGAGTTTCACCATCTGCTCAACCTTCTCCAGCAGCACCTTCGGCGCCTCGTCGAACAGCAGGTGCGCCTCGTCGAAGAAGAACACCAGCTTCGGCTTGTCGGGATTGCCGACCTCGGGCAGTTCCTCGAACAGTTCCGACATCAGCCACAGCAGGAAGGTCGAATACAGCCTAGGCGACTGCATCAGCTTGTCGGCGGCCAGCACCGAGACCGCGCCGCGCCCGTCGCGGGTGGTGCGCATGATGTCGGCGATTTGGAGGCCCGGCTCGGCGAAGAAGTTCTCGCCGCCCTGGCGCTCGAGCACCAGCAACTGGCGTTGGATCGCGCCGATCGACTGCTTGGAGACCAGGCCGTAGGTGGACGCGATCTCCTTGGCGTTCTCGGCCATGTTGACCAGCAGGGCGCGCAGGTCTTTCAAGTCCAGCAGCAGCAGACCCTCGTCGTCGGCGATCTGGAAAGCGACGTTGAGCACGCCCTCCTGGGTCTCGTTGAGGTCGAGCAGGCGGGCGAGCAGCAGCGGGCCCATCTCAGAGATCGTGGCGCGGACGGGATGGCCCTTCTCGCCGAACAGGTCCCAGAAGATCACCGGGAACTCCTGGAAATCATATTCATCGAAGCCGATGGTCTGGGCGCGCTCCAGCAGAAAGTCCTTCGGCTCGCCGGCCGCCGCCAGGCCCGACACATCGCCTTTCACGTCGGCGCAGAACACCGGCACGCCGGCATTGGAGAAGCCCTCGGCCAGGATCTGCAGCGAGACCGTCTTGCCGGTGCCGGTGGCCCCGGTCACCAGCCCGTGCCGGTTGGCCAGCTTCAGATGCAGGTGCTCGCCCTTGTTAATGGAATCGTCCGGGTGCCTGCTGGTGCCCACATAGACCTTGTCCGGTTCGATCATGCCTGTCTCCCCTCGCGGCGGGTCGCCGCGGCCGCTTAATCGTTGTAGCGATATAGTCCGCGCCCGCAACGCCCGGCAATGGCAAATCGGCCTCAAACCGGCCCGCATCCCCCAATTGGCACGAACCCTGCACCGTCCTTAGCAAGCGACAATGAGGGTGTGCCAAAATGGGACTGAACCGCCGGGGCTTCCTGACCGCCTTGTCCACAATGTCCGCCGGGGCGGCCGTGGGTGCGGCGCCGACGATCGCGGGCGCGGCCGGCGAATTCACCGCCGCCGACCTGCGCGGCTCGTTCAACGCTGAAGACGATGGCCTGCGCCCGGGCGCGATCGACGACCAGAGCAGGCTTTTACAGACCATCCTGGAGCGCGCGGCGGCCGCCAACAAGCCGGTGTTCCTGCCGCCCGGCAACTATCACGTCTCCAACATCACGCTTCCCGCCAATACCCGCCTGATGGGCGTGCCCGGCGCCTCGCGGCTGGTCTATGGCGGCGGCGGCCACCTGCTGCTGGCGGAGAACGGCGATCATGTGGAATTGACCGGCCTGGTGCTCGACGGCATCAACCGGCCGATCGACGGCTATTCGGAAGCCCTGCTGCGCGTCTCCGACACGCGCCACCTAGTCATCGACAATTGCGAGCTGCTCGGCAGTGCCGAAATCGGCCTCTACGTCGACCGCTCGTCCGGGCGCATCGAGAACACCCGGATCAGTGGCGCGGCCGGCGCGGCCGGCTTCTACGGGCTGGAGAACCGGGCGCTGGCGTTCACGTCTAACACGGTGGCCGACTGCTCGTCCGGCGGCATCCTGGTGCACCGCTGGACCCCGGGCGAGGACGGCACCATCGTTTCCAACAACCGGGTCTCCAATATCGGCGCGGCCAACGGCGGCACCGGCCAGTGGGGCAACGGCATCAACGTGTTCCGCGCCGACGCGGTGATCGTCTCCAACAACCACGTCTCCGACTGCGCGTTCTCGGCGATCCGCTCCAACGCCGGCACCAACATCCAGATCGCCAATAATACCTGCCTGCGCTCGGGCGAGACCGCGATCTATTCCGAATTCGAGTTCACCGGCGCGGTGATCTCCGGCAACCTGGTGGACACCTGCGCGCGCGGCATCTCGGTGGTCAACTTCATGCAGGGCGGCCGCCTGGCGCTGGTCGCCAACAACATCGTGCGCAACGCCCACGGCATCATCTCCTACGACGAGGACGACCGCGTCGGCATCGGCATCGGCGTGGAGGCCGAAACCACGATCACCGGCAACGTGGTCGAGACCGCCAGCCACTACGGCCTGTCGCTGGGCTGGGGCCCGTATCTGCGCAACGTGGTGGCGACTTCGAACGTGCTGCGCGGCGTACAGATCGGCGTCTACGTCTCGGTGGTCGAGGGCAGCGGCCCGACGGTGATCACCGACAACATCATCTCGGACTACTCCACCGCCGCCGTCATGGGCTTCCGCTGGCACGACGCGGCGACGCGGGAACTGGCCGGCGCGCGCAACCACGGCTTCGACCACCTGACGGTGGAGCGCAACGCAACGTCGTAAGGCGGGCACCGCCGTCGCCCCACCCACCGCCAAGGTGACGGCAGAGGGTGCGGCCACGCCAGTGCCCCATCCACGACCGTCATCCCGGCGAAGGCCGGGATCCAGATGCATCGCCATTTGCTCGGTGTGGGTTGTTCTTGGGCCAACCTATCAACCTAGTCATCCTCGCCCTTGTGGCGAGGACCCAGGGGCCACACGGCACGGCGTTTGGTTACTGTGTCCTCTGGACAAGCCCGAGAATGACTAAATTGAGGGGTCGCGGGTCCCCAGCAAACCACGAATCCGCCGAAGCGCACCTGGACCCCGGCCTTCGCCGGGGTGACGGAGAGGGGGAGGCACCGCCGCGCCTCCCACCGCCCTCAAATCAATGCATCATGCGCCCATTGCAGCAGCGCCTGGCGCTGGCGGGGGCGGCATAAGACGTCACCGGGCGCGCAATTGGCGCGAACCTGCCCGCCATGGCGCGCGAACGCCCGCCAGCGTTTGATTTGGATTGCATCGATCTGCGGCAGCCGCCGGCCCAGATAATACCGGCAATACCACTGAAACCACCCACGCGGATCGGGCCCGTAAATCCATCCCTTCTCGCGCCAGACGCTCAAGGGCTGCCGGCTCTTGATACCGAAATAGTTGAGAGACGGATCGGGGGCATCGGAAAGCTTCGCGTTCTCGAACCACTCGGCGGGAAACTCCGCGCCGCAATCGTTGCAATACTTGCCCTCGAACACGCCCATCTGGAGCATTTCGCGCGGCGAATAGAACGGCTCGAAGCCGGCATCGAAACCTTCGCCGGCCGGCGCGACCAGCTCGTAGCGATAGCCGGTCTGCATGCGGTCGTTGACTTCGATGATGTCGCCGGGGGGCATGGGCGGGCTGTAGAGGGGTTTGGGGTGGGTGTCAAAGGGGGTGGGTGTTTGGTTGGTCTACGCCGAAAACGTTAAGGTGAATGTCCATGGCCGCCAAATCGCAGATGATTGCTTTCGGCCTAGTCTGCGAGGCTAGTTGATTGGCCGCGAGGTCAGAGATTGTGGGCATGGCAGGGTTCGGGACACCGCTAGGTCACTATGACAGCGGTATCTCGAGCATATTCGGGAAATACCGCCTTCAAAACTCCTCCATATCTTGAAAATTCCACAATATGGGAAGACATGTCCCTCTGATTTTGCCAACATGATGCTGTTGAAATGATGCCGTTATTGCCTTGGCCCCTTTTTCTGGCAGGAATACCTTGAAGATTTGTATACAGAATTCGTTGTGAAGTTTCGTTATTTTTGCAGAGGCCTCGAGTATCCAATCGATGAATTCTTCCATTTCTTCAGAAAAAAACTCCCCGTTTCTACAAAATTTTTCAAATACTAAGAACTGCTCTCCAAGCAAATAGCTTGAGTTTCCATCCTTCTCATGCAGATAAATACTATAATTATTGCTTGAATTATCATTGTCAATTATTGATGAGAACTCAGATATTATATAGTGATTGGTAGCTTTATCACGATACCATTTTGCAAGATTATAGTTTTCTCCTTGCTTAAGCGTCGATAACTCACTCTTGGCCAGTTCTGTGAAAGCCTGCATATTGGAGTCACCCACCCTGTCGCACCGCTTTATGTAGTCGCACAACATCTTCAGATACTCGAACACCTTGGCTGACAGATTTCGCTCAAGAACGAGTGCCTGGGCAAATGCGACCTCTTGCAAAGCTTCACTGTCAGTTGGCCAATGGCCAACCCTAGTGTTTTGTGCCAACAATAAGGTTTTCTGGACTATGGAGATGTCGTTGACTGCAAGACAGGAGCCTACCAGGAAACCGGCATGAACTTTTGGTAGTTTTTTCAGTTCTGCTGTTGTAAATTCAATCTTCTGGAAATACTCATGTTTGTTGGTCAATTTTCCGTCTTTCCCGATTATCATTGCTAATACTTCCCATACACTCAACCAAAACCTCGTTAAAGCGTTACTGGATATGATTTTCCAAATCCGCATTATTTATTGATACTACATCAGCTTGAATAATGATGTAGACTTACTTGCAAAGATAGTAAGCAAATTCATCACACGCATGGTCGCCTTTCGGCTATCCAAACGAGTCGCGAAGATTCAGTACGCCTCCGATCAACACGCCCGAAGCCTCTTCGACTGCTCCACCCAGTGGATGGTGTTGACCACCGCCTCCTCAATAAAACGCCTGAATCCCCGTCTGCGCCCGCCCAAGTATCAGCGCATGCACATCATGCGTCCCCTCATACGTGTTCACCGTCTCCAGGTTCGCCGCGTGCCGCATCACCTGGTATTCGATCTGGATGCCGTTGCCGCCGTGCATGTCGCGGGCGGTCCTCGCGATGTCGAGGGCCTTGCCGCAATTGTTGCGTTTGACCAATGAGATCATTTCAGGCGCCATGCGGCCTTCGTCCATCAGGCGGCCGACGCGTAGCGCCGATTGCAGGCCTAGGGTGATCTCGGTCTGCATGTCGGCGAGCTTCTTCTGGTAGAGTTGGGTGGCCGCCAGTGGCTTGCCGAACTGCCTGCGGTCGAGGCCGTATTGCAGGGCCAGGTGCCAGCAGGCTTCCGCCGCGCCCATCGAGCCCCACGAGATGCCGTAGCGGGCGCGGTTCAGGCAGCCGAACGGGCCTTTGAGGCCGGACACGTTGGGCAGCAGGGCGTCTTCGCCGACTTCCACATTGTCCATGACGATCTCGCCGGTGATCGAGGCGCGCAGCGATAATTTGCCGCCGATCTTCGGGGCGGAAAGGCCGTCCATGCCCTTTTCCAGGATGAAGCCGCGGATGGCGCCGTCGTGCGCCTCGGATTTCGCCCACACCACGAACACATCGGCGATCGGCGCGTTGGAGATCCACATCTTTGAGCCGATCAGGCGATAGCCGTCGGCGGTCTTGACGGCGCGGGTCTTCATACCGCCGGGGTCGGAGCCGGCGTCGGGCTCGGTCAGGCCGAAACAGCCGATCGCCTCGCCGGAGGCCAGGCGGGGAAGATACTTCGCCCGCTGGGCGTCGTCGCCATAGGCGAAGATCGGATACATCACCAGCGAGGACTGGACACTCATCATCGAGCGATAGCCGGAATCGACGCGCTCGACCTCGCGCGCCACCAGCCCGTACGAGACGTAGGAAGCTTCCGCGCAGCCATATTCGGCCGGCAGGTTGAGGCCCAGCAGGCCGGCATCGCCCATCGCCTTGAACAGGGAAGGATCGGTCTCCTCGTTCATGTAGGCTTCCTCGATGAGCGGCGCGAGTTCGCCCTCGGCGAACGCCTTGGCGGAGTCGCGGATCATCCGCTCCTCTTCCGAGAGCTGGTCTTCCAGCAGGAACGGATCGTCCCATTTGAACGAGGCGGGCGCGGGCGCGTTCTTGTCGAGGGCGGGGGCGGCCATTTCGGGCTCCTTCATCTTGAAACTCGGCATCTTGAAAGTCTGCTTGCTTTGCCTTCTTGTATCGCAGGTGTGTGATAACCCACAAGGAGACCCCATGAGCGAAGCGGCGAGCGGCAAGACCGACAATCTGGTCGAAGGCCTGGTGGAGGAGGTGACGGGCTGGCGCCGCCACCTACACGCCAATCCGGAACTGTCCTTCCAGGAGAGCGAGACGGCGGCCTATGTGGCGCAAAACCTGCGCGCCTTCGGCTTCGACGAGGTGCACGAGGGCATCGCCAAGACCGGGGTCGTCGGCGTGCTGCACGGGCGCAACGGGCCCGGCGGGCGCGGCATCGGGGTGCGCGCGGACATGGACGCGCTGCCGATCGAGGAGATCACCGGAGCGCAATACACCTCGACCCGGCAGGGCGTCATGCATGCGTGCGGCCATGACGGCCACACCGCACTGCTTTTAGGCGCCGCCAAGGCGCTGGCGCAGACGCGCTCGTTCGACGGGACGGCCTATTTCATCTTCCAGCCGGCGGAGGAATTCGGCGGTGGCGGCGAGAAGATGATCGAAGACGGCTTGTTCGAGCGCTTCGAAATGGACGAGGTCTACGGGCTGCACAACGGGCCGGGCGTCGACGTGGGCAAGTTCGAGATCCGCCCCGGCGCGATCATGGCCTCGGCCGACGAGCTTGTGATCCGCATCGCGTCAGGCGGCGGCCACGCGGCGATGCCGCACCAGACCGTCGACACGGTGCTGGTCGGCGCGCACATCATCGTCGCGCTACAGGCGCTGGTCAGCCGCGAGACCGACGCGCTGGGCTCCGCCGTCATCTCGATCACCCAGCTTTCCGGCTCCCAGGCCTCCAACATCATTCCGGCGGAGGTGGTTCTTGGCGGCACGGTGCGCACGCTGGATGCCGGGGTGCGCGACCGCATGGAGGCCCGCATCACGCAAGTCGCCCAGGGCATCGCCACGGCGATGGGCGCCACCGCCACGCTGACCTACGAGCGCGGCTACCCGCCCACCGTCAACCATGCCAAGCAGACCGCATTCGCGGCCGAGGCGGCGCGGGCTGTGGCCGGCCACTACAACGTCAACGACCAGTGCCAGCCGGTGATGGGCGCGGAAGACTTCGCCTACATGCTGGAGGAAAAGCCGGGCGCCTACATCGTGCTGGGCAACGGCGACGGCCCGGTCTGCCACATGCCCGACTACGACTTCAACGACGACGCCATCCCCTTCGGCGTGCGCTACTGGATCGAACTGATCGAACGGGCGCTGCCGGCGGAGTGAAGCGGCCGCCACGGGGGTGAAGCCGCCTGCTCAGAGTTTGCCGCCCCCTCTCTGTCGGCTGCGCCGACATATCTCCCCTCCGGGGAGAGAGCGGAAACGGCACCCTTCCCGGCCTTCGTCAGGGTGACGGGATGGGGGAGCCGCGATCGATCTCCCCCTTCGAGGGGGAGATGTCCCGAAGGGACAGAGGGGGTGAAGGCCACTTGCTCAGTGTCTGCCGCCCCACCCCCTCTCTGTCGGGGACGCTGCACGCGCCCTCGCCCTTCGCCGCTTGCCAGCCGTGGTCTTCTGTGGCTCACATTGGGTCGGCTCGGTGTGAGCCCGTTTGATGGAGGCATTCATGTTCGAGGTGCTGCAACCTTCACCCCCCGACAAGATCCTGGCGCTGATGGCGGCGTTCCGTGAGGACGAGCGCGCGGGCAAGATCGATCTGGGCGTCGGCGTCTACAAGGACGCGCAAGGCGTCACGCCGATCATGGGCGCGGTCAAGGCGGCCGAGGCGCGGCTGCACCAAGCGCAGACGACCAAGACCTATGTGGGCCCGGCAGGCGACAAGGACTTCGCCGCCGCCATGGGCGATCTGGTGCTCGCCGGCGCGGTGCCGTCCGAGCGATTGCGCGGGTGCCAGGCGCCGGGCGGTTCCGGCGCGCTGCGGGTGCTGGCCGAACTGATCGCGCGCGCGAAGCCGGGGGCGAAGGTCTGGGTCTCCGATCCGACCTGGCCGAACCATGGCCCGATCCTGGCCGCCTGCCGGCTCGAAGTGGAAGTCTATCCCTATTTCGACCCGGCGAGCGGCGGACTGCGCTTCGATGAGATGATGGCGGCGCTGGGCAAGGCAAACGCCGGCGACGTGGTGCTGCTGCACGGCTGCTGCCACAATCCGACCGGGGCGGATCTCGACATCGATCAATGGGGCGAGGTGGCGAAACTGTTCTCGCAGCGCGGTCTCGTGCCGTTCGTCGACATCGCCTATCAGGGCTTCGGCGGCGGGCTCGATGAAGACGCGGCCGGGGTGCGGGCGCTGGCCGGCGAATTGCCCGAACTGCTGATCGCGGCGAGCTGCTCGAAGAATTTCGCGGTCTATCGCGAGCGGGTCGGCGCGGCGATGATCGTCGCCTGCGACGCGGCCCAGGCCGACGCCACGTTCTCGCAGATGCTGTCGATCGCGCGGGCCAACTATTCCATGCCGCCGGACCACGGCGCCGCCCTGGTGCGCGACGTGCTGGCCGACGCGGGCCTGCGGACCGAGTGGGAGGCGGAGCTGAAAGCAACCCGTGAACGCATGATCGCGCTGCGCGGCGGGCTGGCGGAAGCCCTGCGACGGCAATCGAATTCCGACCGCTTCGACTTCCTGGCGCGCCAGAGGGGCATGTTCTCGCAACTCGGGCTGACCCGCGACGAGATCATCCGCCTGCGCGAGGAGTTCGCCATCTACGCGGTGGAAGACAGCCGCATCAACATCGCCGGCCTGCCCGACGACCGCCTCGACGAGGTCGCCAAGGCGATCTGCGCGGTGATCGGAGGGTAGGCCCGCGGCGGTGCCGCTTCTGCTCTCTCCCCTCGGGGAGAGATGTCGGCGCAGCCGACAGTGAGGGGGTGTGGCGGCAAACTATGAGCAGACGGCTTCACCCCCCTCTGTCCCTTCGGGACATCTCCCCCCTATTAGGGGGGAGAACAGGGTGCAGCGCCTTACGCCGCGTCTTTCCATTTGATGGTACAGCCCATCGAGGCGAACTGTTCGGCGGGGCCGGCGCCGGTTTGCGCTACCTGTTTCATCGCCTCGTAAAGGTCGCGGCGCGCGTCGGCCGGGCCGGGTTGGGCGCGCGAGGCGTCGAGGCGGCCGCGATATTGCAGCTCGAGGTCCTTGTTGAAGCCGAAGAAGTCGGGCGTGCACACCGCGTCGTAGGCGCGGGCGACCGACTGGTCCTCGTCGTACAGGTAGGGGAACGCGAAGCCGTGCTGGGCGGCGAAGGCCTTCATGTTGTCGAACGAGTCTTCGGGGTAGTTGACCGCGTCGTTGGAGTTGATGGCGACCACGTTGACGCCGAGCGCGGCGAGATCGGCCGCGTCGCGGGTCAGGCGCGGGGCTATCGCTTTGACATAGGGGCAGTGGTTGCAGATGAACGCGATCAGCAGCCCGCCTGGGCCGACCTGGTCGAACAGCCGGGTGTCCTTGCCGTCGACGCCGGGAAGGGTGGCGTCGATCGCCTTCCAGCCGAAATCGCAAAGTGGGGGAACGCCTGCCATGGTCTGCCTCCTCTAATGTTGCTTAGCCGCGTGCGTTGTCGGCTGCCGCGCGCAGCGCCGAGATGTTGTCTGCATATGCGCCCGGCCCGCCCGCGAACACCGACGAGCCGGCCACCAGCACGTTGGCGCCGGCGGCGGCGACCTTCGCCGCCGTGTCGGGGGTAATCCCGCCGTCGACCTCGATGTCGATCGGCCGGTCCCCGATCATCGCTGCAACGGCGGCGATCTTGTCGACCACCGGCTCGATGAACGCCTGGCCGCCGAAGCCGGGATTGACGGTCATCAGCAGGATGAGATCGAGCCGGTCGAGCACATATTCGATTGCCGTTGCCGGCGTGGACGGGTTGAGCGCCACGCCGGCCTTCTTGCCCATATCGGCGATCGCCTGGAGCGTGCGGTCGAGGTGGGTCGCCGCCTCGGCGTGGACGGTGATGATGTCGGCGCCGGCTTGCGCGAACGCGGCCAGATAGGGATCGGCCGGCTCGATCATCAAATGGCAGTCGAACACCTTGTCGGTGCGATCGCGGATGGCGGCGATCACCGGCGGGCCGAAGGTGATGTTGGGGACGAAATGGCCGTCCATCACATCGAGATGGACCCAGTCGGCACCGGCTTCGATGATCGCGTCGACTTCCTCGCCCAGCGCGGAAAAATCGCTGGCGAGCAGGGAGGGGGCGATGATGGTCTTGGCGGTCATGGATACAGCTCGCTCAAGTGCGCGGGTCTATCGGCGTGGCAGGGAAACCGCTCGCCAGCTCGAACGCGCGCGCCACCTGCAACAGTTTGCCCTCGTCCCGGTTCGGGCCGACGAGCTGGATGCCGACCGGGGTGCCTTCATCGGTGAGCCCCGCCGGCACGACGATCGCCGGGTGGCCGGTGGTGGTGGCCAGGAACGAGAACTTCAGCCAGTCCAGATAATCGCCGCAGGGCTCGCCGGCAACCGTGCGCGGAAATTCTTCCTCCACATCGCCGGCGTTGAGCCCGACCACCGGCAGGGCGATGGCGTCGAAACGATCGAACAGCGCCTGCACGTTTTGGAACAGGACGGTGCGGCCGCGCTGCGCGTCATAGACGTCCTCGATCGCCAGTTTCTGGCCATAGGCGATGTTGTCGGCGAGCGTGGCCTTGAACCCGGCCTGCATGGATTGCGACTCGCGCCCGGCGGTGGCCGCCCAGACCATGGCGCGTAATGTTCGATAGATCTTGTCGAGATCGGGGATCGCCGGGCACGCCTCTTCCACCGTGGCGCCGGCGGCTTCGAAGCGGGCGAGCGCGGCCTCCAGCAGTTCGCGCATCCCGGCCTCGACCGGCGCGAAGCCGCCCAGGTCGCCGGCCCAAGCGATGCGGGCTTTCGTCAATGGCCGACCGGAAGCCTCGAAATACGACGTGGCCGGCGCGGGTTGGCTCAGCGGATCGTTCGCGTCGAAGCCGGCCATGGCGTCGAGGAACAGGGCGCAGTCGCGCACGGTGCGCGCCATCGGGCCCTGGACGCCCTCGGTGGAAAACGCGATTGCGCCGCCCGCCGGCACCCGGCCGGGCGACGGGCGCAGGCCGACCACGCCGCAGTAGCCGGCCGGCGTGCGCAACGACCCGGCCAGATCGGACCCGTGTGACAGCCACACCTCGCCGGTAGCCAGGGAGACGGCCGCCCCGCCCGAAGAGCCGCCGGCGTTCTTGGCGGTGTTCCAGGGGTTGCGGGTGCGCCCGAACACCTCGTTGAAGGTGTTGGCGCCGGCGCCCAGTTCCGGCGTGTTGGTCTTGCCCACGACGATGGCGCCGTTGGCCTCCAGGCGGGCGACGATGGGATCGCTGCCGGTGGGCACGAAGTCGGCCTTCGAGGGCGTGCCGAAGGTGGTGCGCACGCCGGCGACCTGGCTCAGGTCCTTGATCGCTATCGGCAGGCCGGCGAGCCAGCCGGCTTCGCCGGTGCGCGATTGGGGCAGACCGGCGGCGGCCGCCCTTGCGCGGTCTTCGCACAGGGTCGGTGTTGCGTTGACCGCGCCCTCCACCTGGCCGATCCGCTCGAAACAGGCATCCAGCAATTCGCCCGGCGAGACCTCGCCTGCGCGCAGCATGGCCACCACCTCATGGGCCTCCATCGCGCACAGGGGCGGGCCGGAGAAAGACGGGGTCGGGTCGGGGTGCGGCAAGGTCGTTGGTCCAAAGCGAAGCGGCGATAGCGGTGCTTGTAGTCTTCACGGTCGCATTCGTGCAATGGTCTATTGGTAGATCTTCGAATGGGGCGGGCCGTTCGCCGGGCGGGCGCAATGGCGATCCGGCGCCGGGGAACGAGGCTAGAGACGGCGAAATCATGCAACCCATCACGCGCCTGGTAGCCGTCCAGTTCCTGCTGGCGTTCGCGGACAATGCGGTCAAGGCCGGCTTCGGGTTTTTCATCACCTTCCAGGGCCACCAGCTCTGGGGCCTGCCCGCCGACGTCGGCCTGATGATCGCGGCCCTGGCGCTGGCCTCGCCCTATTTCCTGTTCGCCGGGACCGGCGGCGTGGTGGCCTCGATCGTGCCGCGCGCGAGCGTGATCGAGTGGAGCCGGCTCACCGAGATCCCGCTGTCGCTGATTGCGGGCGCGGCGATCGTTTTTCAGTCCAGCACGCTGCTGCTGGCCTGCCTGTTCGTCTACTCCATCCAGTCGACGTTTTTCACCACCGCGAAACTGGCCTATCTGCCGCAGCTCGCCGGGCGCGAGCGGCTGATACCGGCCAATGCACGCATTCAGACCGCGACGCTTGGCGGCATCCTGTGCGGGTTGATCTTCGGCGGGGTGACGATCGGCAACGGCCAGACATGGGCGTTCGCCGGCGCTATGCCGGCCGCCGCGGTCATCGGCTACGCGCTGGCGCGGTCGCTGCCGAAGATCGCGGTGGGGGCCGGCGGGGCCTGGTCGGCAAAAGACCTCAACCCGCTGTTCGCGGCGGCCAACGCATTGGCGACGGTGTTCCGCAGCCGCACCGCCGGCACGCTGGCGATCGCGATCACCTGGTTCTGGATGATCGGACTGATCCTGACCAGCCTGCTGCCCGACGTGGCGCAGCGGCAGATGAACATCTCGGCCAATGCCGCCAACGCCCTGATCGGCGCGTTCGTCGTCGGGATCGCGCTGGGCGGCTATTTGGTTTCGGCGCTTACGAAGGGCCGGCTCACCGCCGCCTACAGCCCGCTGGCGGCGGTCGGGATGGCGGTGTTCTGCGTCGAATTGAGCTTCGCGGTGGACGCGTTCCCCGCTTCAGCGGGCGCGCCGGCCTCGATCGCGGGCTTTGTCAGCACGGCGGCGGGCGTGCGCATCCTGGCGGACCTGGTCGCGCTGGCGACCTTCGGGGCGCTGTTCCTGGCGCCGCTATACGCGCTGTTGCAGACCATCGCCGACGGCGGTGAGCTGACGGCCCGCGTCTCGGGCTCCGTCACCTTGGACGCGCTGGCGAACACGATCGTCGCGGGCTTGCTGGCGGTGCTGTTCGCGGCCGGGCTGACGTTCGGCTGGCTGCTGGCGGCGCTGGCCGTCGTCAATGTGGCGGTGGCGGCTCTGCTGTTTTCGGCGCGGCGCCTGCGGCCATAGCGACCTGGTCGGCGAACGCTTCGGGCTCGGCGTAGATCAGAAGCTGGCCCCTGCCCTCGACGATCGTGTGGGTGGCGTTGGGGACGCGTTCACAGAACTTCTCGATGTTGTCGGCGCGGTGCACCAGGTTGCAGCGGCCGTGGAAGAAATGGACGCAGGAGTGCTTCAGCACCGCGTCCATCAGGGCCGAGGTGTCGCGGCTCCAGTAGGTGACGTCCTGGGCGGTCTGGAACGGGTTGCGCAGGCAGTAGTCGATGTTGTCGCGGGAGATTTTCCAGTTCTCGCCCGCATACAGGATCTCCTGGTCGACCGGCGAGCCGTCGTAGAAATAGTTGACCATGCGGTTCTCGGCCTCACCGCCGGAGTAGAAATCCGAGGTGACCAGCTTGTAGGGGGTGCGCAGCAGCGGCGGGAAGTAGCGCGCGGCCAGGAACAACCGCTTGGGCGCGGCCGGCATCTGGTTGATCATGCGCGCGCTTTTGAGCGGAACGCCGGTGTCGGCCAGCAGGATCTTCTTACAGTCCGCGCCGATCAGGCGGGCAAGCTCCATGGCGTAGATGCCGCCGCAGCGATGGCCGCCCAGGCCGCTCACCGAAACATCCAGACGTTCGATCACCTCCAGATGGCATTTCGCCCAGTCGGCGGGCGTGAAGGTGACCGGCTTTCGCGTCGTCGCGCCCAGGCCGGAGCGATAGGGCGAGATCAGGCGCACGCCGCGCACGGCCAGCCGGTCGACGATCACCGGGGTCAGGTTGGGGGTACTCGACGTCTGCAGGAAGTAGAACGGCGTGCCGGCAAGATCGCCGGATTCGACGACCTCGATCGTCGTCTCGTCGGCCAGCTCGACCACGTGGGTCCTTTGGCGCGTCCTCTTCATCAGCTTGGGCGCAAACGCGCCGGCGGGCGGGCTCGCCTCCTCGCGCTGGATCACCTGGACCAGGCCGGAGACGATGCGCGACAAGTCCGCCTGGCTCTTGGTGGCCGTCTTCTGCAGGATCGAGGAGAGCTGGGTGCGTAGCGTCGCCTGGCTGCGGCCCTTCCACTGGGAAATCTCCTTGATCGTCAGCCCGCGATAGAGCGACTCGATCAGCTCGATCTCGGCCCGCGTCAACTGGAACGCGCCGGCCAGCGCGCGCTCCACATTGTCGCTCCAGGCCGCCGAGATGGCGCGCAGCAGCAGCAGGCGCTCGCTACCGCCATTGTCTTGGGAAATCTCCTCGACGATCTCGGCTAGGAAAATGTCCGGCTCTTCGGCGTCGGCCGAGCACAGGCGCACGACCACGCGAGCGCCTTCGTCCGCGTGTGGCGTCTGGCAGAGCGACTTGAGCGCGCTGGCGGAGACGGGATCGAACACCAGGTCCTGCACACTGGCGCCGGACTTCTCCGCGATCGCCGGATCGACATGCTTGTTGCGCGCGCGCACCGAGCCGTCCAGCCGACACAGCAGCACCGCATAGGGCATCTCGTCGATGCGCTCGGCCAGCGGGCGCTCCTTGTTGGCCGCCAGCTTGTCGAACAGCTTCCCGGCCTGCTCGAAATGGCCCAGATATTCGTCGGCCCAGCCGAAGTCCTCGCACTGGCGGCGCTCGTCTTCCTCCACCAGCGCCTCGAACAGTTCGTCCCAGGCGCGGAACAGGTCGTTGTAGTGGGAAGGGTCGAGCGCGCCGGCGTAGATGCGACTGACCAGCTTCGAGTCCTTGCGTCGGATCTTGTCGGCGGAATTGCCGGTCATTCCCCAGCTCACCAGGCAGAATCCAAGAGATTGAAGCACGGGACGCCGACACCGCGCATCATTCATATGATGTATGACGCGCGCCCCGCGCTCGGCTTAGCTTCAGTATGACCAGCAGAAGAAGAATCGCAATGCGCGGGTTGAGCAGGGAGCCGACGCATCTTGTTGAAAGACGTTTTCGCCGCCCTTTGCGCGGCCATGCTGTGTTCGCCCGCCGTCCCGGCGGCGGCTTCGGACCTGATCTACCGGCCGATCAATCCTTCGTTCGGCGGCAATCCGCTGAACTCGGCGCATCTGCGCGCGCTGGCGGAATCCCAGAAGGGCGACGGCTCCTCCTCGCTGGGGTCTTCGACCGCTTCCAGCAGCCTGTCCAACGCCCAGCGCTTCATCTCCAGCCTGGAATCGCGGCTGTTGTCGAACCTGTCGCGCCAGGTGGCCGACGCGATCTTCGGCGACAATCCCCAAGACTCAGGCCGCGTGGTGTTCGGCGAGACCGAGGTGACCTTCCTGCGCGGGCTGGAGACCATACAGCTCACCATCACCGATCCGGAAACCGGCGTCACCCGGATCGAAGTGCCGATCCTGCAGACCAATTAGCGCGCAGGATGCCGGCGGCATGTCCAGGATCGATGAACATAGGCTCGCAGGAGCATTTGCCGGCGTTGGCAGGGCCGTGGCGGCCGGAGTGCTGGCGATGATGATGGCCGCCTGCACGATGACGCAGGTTCCCTCGCCGGGCGGTGTGGGAACGCCGCCCAGCGTGGCGGAACAGGACACGACCCACGCCGACCTGGTCAAACTGCCGCCGCCGAATGAGAAGGTGGTCGTCGCGCTCTACGCCTATCCCGACCGGACCGGCAAATACGAGGCGGGCGAGAACTTCCAGCCGCTGTCGCGGGCGGTCACCCAGGGCGCCGAGGCGATCATGTTGAAGGCGCTGCACGATGCGGGCGACGGCAAGTGGTTCACGGTGGTGGAGCGCTCGGGGCTCAACGCCTTGCTCAAGGAGCGGCAGATCCTGCGCGAGGGCTTCGCCATCTACCAGGACAATGACGATCCCAAGGCCGTGCCGCCGCTGACGATAGCCGGCGTGCTGCTGGAGGGCGGGATCATCGGCTTCGATTCCAACCAGATGACCGGCGGGGCCGGTGCGCGCTATCTGGGCATCGGCGCCAATAAGCAATATCGCCGCGACGTGGTCGCCGTCTATCTGCGCGCCGCTTCGGTGCTCAACGGCGAGATCCTCGCCAACGTCAACGTGACCAAGACCGTGTTCTCGGTCGGCCTGGCGGCCAACGTGTTCCGCTTCGTCTCCGACTTCCGCATCTTCGAGCTCGATGCCGGCGCGACCTATAACGAGCCCGAGCATTTCGCGCTGAAACAGGCGATCGAGAAGGCGGTCATCGCGCTGGTGTTCGAAGGCGCGCGCAAGGGCATCTGGGGCTTCGAAGCCGAGACGCCGGACCTGCGTGAGCGGTTCGAAGCCTACCTCGACGAAAAACAGCGCCCGCCGCTGCAACCGACCCTTCAATGATGATCAACCCAACCGCCC
Organism: Rhizobiaceae bacterium; assembly: GCA_028281105.1. Lineage (GTDB taxonomy): Bacteria > Pseudomonadota > Alphaproteobacteria > Rhizobiales > Rhizobiaceae > JANQKQ01. The sequence goes on along the minus strand of JANQKQ010000032.1, from coordinate 20,961 downwards.
CACAAGGAACCCGATCATGACCACCCAGACCCTGATGCGAACCACCGCCGCGCTGGCTCTGTTCGTTTCGGCGCAAACCGCGTTTGCCGGCTCGACGCTCAAGCTCAACATCACCAACTCGGTCCATCAGTCGATCGCGGTCAAACAGTTGAGCGGCGCCGGCGAGACGGCGACCATCAACCTGACCAACATCCAGGGAACGGCCACCGACAAGGTCAAGGTGACCGTCGAGCAGGAGGCCAGGACGGGCAGCGCCGTCGAGGCCAAGGTCAACATCGACAAGGCCGGCGCCGGCAGCGGCGCGACCGTCAAGCAGAAGGCGGGCGCGGATAATGTCGGCAAGGGGCTGGCCGACGTGAAGATCGACGGTGACAAGGGCAACGTCGTCACGATCCTGCAAAACAATCACGAGGGCAACGCCGAAGCGGTGGCGAGCATCCTAAAGGCCGCTACCGACGAAGGCCCGGGCAAGGCCTTCAACAACACGATCACGATCCACCAGGCGCGGGTGAAAAATTCCAGCCCGGCCGACGGGAGCAAGACGACGAGCGCCCACGCGACCATCGCGAACGCCTCGAACAGCAAGATCGCCATCGACCAGTGGGATTCGTCCGGGGTCTCGTCGATCGTCTCGCTCGGCGATACCGAATCGGTCTCGGTCCATTTGCTGCAGAACAATACCGACCCGTCTTCCGCCTCCATTTCGGTCTCGGATAGCATCGATGCGAAAGTGGATGTGGAACAGATCAGCTTCGGCTCGAAGACGGCGAACGTGAACGCTCGAGACCTTAGCCTGGGGACCTCGATCAAGGTCAGCCAGCAGCACACCGGGCAGAACGTCGACATCGAGATCGACGGATCGGCCGACTCCAAATACGAGATCTACCAGTTCAATGGCGATCCTCAGATCTCCGTCAACATCAACAACGAACACCGCACCGCCGCCGGCATCTACCAGTCGAGCTCGGTGGTGGCCGATCTGCAGATGAGCAATACCTCGGACGTGGGGATCGAAATCTATCAGGGATCACGGCCGGCCGGCTTTGAGATCAACTTCTGACGGACGATGACCGTCCCAACCGCCCCCGCCCAACAAGGAAACCGACCATGACGCCCCACATCCTGATGCGAACCACCGCGACGCTGGCCCTTCTTGTCTCGGCGCAGGCCGCGTTTGCCGGCTCGAGCCTCAAGCTCGACATCACCAACGCGACCCATCACGTGATCGCGGTCAAGCAGTTCAATTCCGGCACGGAGACGGCGACCGTCACGTTGAAGAACTTCATCGGAACGGCCGCCGACAAGGTCAAGGCGACGGTCGAGCAGAACGCCAAGAAGGACAATTTCACCGAGGCCACGATCGAAGTCGAGGCCGCCGGCGCGGGCAGCGAGGCGACCATCAAGCAGCAGGCTCAGGACAAGGACCTGGGCCTGGCCAGCGCGGAGATCAAGATCGATGGCGGCGCCAAGAACAGGGTGGAAATCCTGCAGCAGGATTTCACCGGCTCGGTCACGGCGACGGCCTATATCGTAAAGGGCAACGCGGAGAACGGAACTGGCGGAACCGCCGAGGACAACTCGATCGAGATCACGCAGTACAGGTCCGGCTTCGGGATGCGCGGCGTGTCCAAGGACCCGACGAAGGCGTATACCGGGATCACCAATTCATCGCGCAGCTCGATCGACGTTACCCAGCAAAATACGCTGGGCGCGTACACCTATGCCTTCATCCGCGATTCAAGAGGGGTCGCCATCAACGCACGGCAGGACAAGGCGGATGTGTCGTATCTGACGATCAACCTGTCCGACAGCGATTGGGGCGGCATATACGGCGAGCAGACCGCCTCGGGATTTCAGTTCGCCAACATCATCGGCCGGGACCTGACGCTTGGGACCAACATCAAGCTATTCCAGCAGAGCGACGGTCCGGAAGCCGAGATCGAGGTGAGCGACGCGGGAGCGTCGAAGTACGATTTCTATCAGTATGGCGGCAACTCCCAGATCCAGGTCACCGTCACCAACGAACACCGCACCACCGCCAACATCTGGCAGAGCGGGGACGTCAAGACCGAGCTGACCGCGACGAACACCCAGGACGGCTCGATTGAGATCTACCAGGAAAGCATGCCGGTCGGTTTTGAGATCAATTTCTGATGGGTGTGGCGGTCGCCACACCCCCTCCCGTCACCCCGGCGAAGGCCGGGGTCCAGGTGCGCTTCGGCGGGTTCGTGGTTTGCGGGGGACCCGCGTCCCTCCAACTTAGTCATCCTCGGGCTTGTCCCGAGGACCCAGAAATCGAGCGCCGCACGGTGTGGCCCCTGGGTCCTCGCCACAAGGGCGAGGATGACTAGGTGGGTAGGCTGGCCCAAGAGCAACCCACACCGCGCAAGCGGTGATGCATCTGGATCCCGGCCTTCGCCGGGATGACGGCAGTGGGTGGGGTGACGGACATGCCGCACCCTCCACTCTCTCCCCTCAGGGGAGAGATGTCGGCGCAGCCGACAGTGAGGGGTGGGGCGGCAGGCTCTGAGGTTGCCGCTTCACCCCCCTCTGTCCCTTCGGGACATCTCCCCCCTGAAGGGGGGAGAACGGGCGGGGCGGCGCGTCAGCCCCGCGCAGGCCGGGATGATGGGTGGGGCGAGAGCAAAGGGAAGACCAGGTGGCAACGCGAATCCGTAAGAAGGTGAACCGATCCGGGCGTGGTCGGCCGTGGCCGCGCTTGCTCGCGCGCGCGCTGGCTTTCGCCTTGGCCACTTCGCCCGCCTTCGCCGGCGAGGTCCGCGTGTCCATCATCAACGCGAACCATTCGGCGATTACCATCAAGCAGTTCGGCTCGGGCACGATCGATGTGGGTCAGCGGGAGGTCTCGGACACTTCCGCGCGCATCGGCACTTCCGGAGAGCGGCTCGACGTGCGCTCGCGCCAGGCCGGAGGCGATCACCGGCAGACCGTGCGGCTGACCGGGGATGCCTCGCTGGTCGACGCGGTCCAGACCGGCGCGGCGAACACGCTCGACGCCGACCTTTCGATCGTCTCGGGCGCCCTGGTCGAAACGGTTCAGGGCGGACAGGCGGGCCGGATCGAACTGCTGATGAGCGGTACGCGAAACACCATCAGCATCGAACAAGGCCTGGAGGGCGGCATCGCCAACGTGGTGGATGTGAGCCAGGACGGCGACGACAACTCGCTCAACCTGGTTCAGACCGGCGGCGGCAATACGGCGCAATTGTCCCAGGTGTCCAACGCCAACAGCGCCGACATCCGCCAGGAAAACGGCAACAACACGCTGCAGCTGAGCCAGATCGGCGGCCAGAGCGCCACCATCGTCCAGCGCGGCGGCCGCAGCCTGATCCTTCACCAGGCGAGCCCCGGCGTGACGATTACCCAGGAATAGGCGCGCAGGAAGGCGTGAAGGGATGGCTTGAAGGGATGGCTGGGGTGGCAGGATTCGAACCTGCGCATGGCGGTACCAAAAACCGCTGCCTTACCACTTGGCTACACCCCATCGAAGCCGGCCAAAGTCTATAACGATTCCCGTTTTCGCCCGCAACAATTGCGCGAACGCCCCGCTTCCATTCTGCCCCCACGAGGAGAGAGTGGAGAACGCGGCACGGCGCTGCCCCACCCACCCTCCAGGGGGGAGATGTCCCGAAGGGACAGAGGGGGTGACGCCGCATTCTCGGTGCCCGCCGCACCAACCCTCACTGTCGGCCGCGTCGACATCTGTCCCCTGAGGGAGAGGAATGAGGCGGCGGATCCTAGATGTTGTCCGCCCATTGCCGGTTGCGCTCGGTGATGGTGGCGAGCGCCTTGGTGAAGCCTCGGAAGGACAGCGGGATCACCAGCGGCTCGCCGGTACGGTCGATGACGCCCAGGACGCCAGCATCGCCCGCCCTGAACGGTTCGAGCACCTCGTCGCTGACCACCCGCTCGATGTAGCAGCCGGCGGCCTCGCAGCGGGTGAACTCAAAGCCGGTCATCGGCGAGCCCTCGTCGACGCGGATGGCGACGCCGCCCGAAAGCCGCACGCCCAGCGGCACCATGATCTGCATGCCATAGGCGTCCTCGCGGCCGGCATGGGCGATCGAGAACTGCATCACCGCCTCGCCGTTTTCGCGGTGGGTGGCGAACTGCACCATGTCGCAGGGCGGCAGCGCCTCGCGCTCGACGCAGCGCACGGCCCAGTCGCCGTGGATCTCGTTTTTGGGCTCGTCTGATGCGGCGGCGGGACTCGCGAGCACCAGCGCGATGGCTGCGGCGGCATGTCGTGCCTTGGCCTTGAAGGTCTTGGGGTTGTTGAGGGTCATTGGGGGCCTCCGTTTCCTCAGTTGCAGTCGGTAATGGCGGCGGCGGCCGCGCGCAGCACGCCGCGCAGCGCTCCGTCGGCGGACGTCGAGCAGGCGAACGAGCGCCAGGCGGACTGGCCGCCGTCGGGCGCGGCGCCGTTGGCCGCGGTCTCGACCGGAGCGGCGGCGGCGCGGTCGACGGTTGGGCGCATGCGCCAGTTCGAACCGCCGTCGTCGCCCGACGCGATGGCGGGACCGGTGACGGGGTCCGCGCGTCCGGCGCCGGTGTGCCACCACGGCGCGATGCGCAGCGCGCTGTCGTTGACATCGGCGGAGACGGTGGTCGTGGCGGCCTGCGTCACGGTGAGCACACCGTCCACATAGGCGAAGACGTAGTTGGTCGCGGAAGCGCCGCTGGCGACGATGGCATATTGGCCGGCGGCGGAAGCGGCGGTGGCGCTGGTCGACAGGGTCAGCCCGGAGATGACGGACTCGCCCTCACCGGACGCCAGGCCGCTGATCGACGAGGTGAACGTCGGATTGGCCGTGCCCGCAACGCGCGTGGCGTCGTCCGCCGTCACCGTGAGCGTCGCGGCGGTCACCGTGCCGATCGCGCCGTTGGCGGAAGTCGAGGCCAGCGTGTAGTTGGCCGAATCCGTGCCGGAGATCGACAGGCCGGTCACGGTGACCGTCTTGCCGGTGCCGACGGTCTTGTTGTCATAGGTGCCGGACGACGGATTGTTCAGCGAGACCGTGTCGCCGCTGAGCACGCCGGAAAGCGTGTAGTTGCCCGAGGCCAGGGTCGCGGTGGTGGTGGTGTCGTAGGTCTTCGACACCGTTCCGGTCAGCCCGGCGGTCAAACTCGCCGCGGTGATGTTGGCGGTCAGGCCCGTGGGCTGGGTCAGGCTGTAATTGCCCGCGTCCGTGCCGGAGATGGCATAGCCCGACGCGGTCACGGCCTTGCCTGAGCCCACGTTCTTATCGGCGAAGGTGCCCGATGCGGAACCGGTATTGAGCGTCACCGTGTCGCCGCTCAAAACGCCCGACAGGGAACCACCTGTCACGGTGGCGGTGGTGCCGGCGTCATAGACCTTGTTGGCTGCGGACGCGCCGGTGATCGTTAGGCTCGCGGCGGAGACGGTGCCGATCGCCGCGTTGGCGGAAGTCGACGACAGGGTGTAGTTGCCCGAATCCGCGCCGGAGATCGACAGGCCGGTCACGGTGACCGTCTTTCCGGTACCGACGGTTTTGTTGTCGTAAGTGCCCGACGACGGGTTGTTCAGGGAAACCGTGTCGCCGCTCAGCACTCCGGAAAGCGAATAGTTGCCCGAGGCCAATGTGGCCGTGGTGGTGGCGTCGTAGGTCTTCGACACCGTCCCCGTCAGACCGCCGGTGAGCGACACCGCCGTGATGGTGCCCACGTTGCCGTTGGCCGACGTCGAGGCCAACTGGTAGCCGTAGACGGTGACGGAGGAGTTGGTGGTCGAGGCGACCGAGATGCCGGTGGCGGTGACCGTCTTGCTCGTGCCGACGGTCTTGTCGTCATAGGTGCCGGAAGTCGGGTTGTTCAAGGTGACGGTGTCGCTGTCGACGTTGCCCGACAGCGTGTAGTTGCCGGAAGCCAGCGTCGCCGTGGTGTTGGTGTCATAGGTCTTCGACACGGTGCCCGTCAGCGACGGCGTAATCGTCGGCGCCAGAGTGTAGAGGAAGCCGTCCTGCGCAGAGCCGCCGGACACCGACGTGACGCCATAGGTGGCGTTGTACTGCTTGAAGTCGTGGGTAAGGCTGCCGCGGTTGTCGGCCGAAGGATCGCCCGACCAGACAAGGAACCGGCCCGAGCCGGTGGTCGACAGTGCGCCCGAACCGGCGTTGTTGGTGAAGTCATCACCCGCCAGGGTGATCGAGGTGCCGGAAGTCGATGAGGCGGTCAGGGTGGCGCCGGAATTGAGGATGATGCCGGAGCCGGACGTTGGCCCGGAATTGATCGCCGAGATGGTGCTGGCGGTAATGTCGTCGAGCGTAATGTCGCCGCTGGCGGTGTAGGTCTTGCCGGTGCCGGCGCGCAGTTCGATCGAGACGGCGGCAGTGCCGGCGTTGATGGCGGTGCCCGAGGCCATGGTGATGGCGGCCGAGCCGGTGTCGCGCTGGCCGTCGATGACGCCGTTGGCGAGCAGGTCATTCGCAAACAGCGAGACGGCGCCGGACTGGCTGTTGGCGGTCGTCGTGATATTGGCGTTGATCAGGATCGAGCGGCCGGCCTGTAGCGTCAGCGCGCCGATGGAGGATGGGGTGCCGGAGACGGTGATGGCCGACGACACGGTGATGTCGTTGGAAGCCTGCAGGGTCACCGCCGTGCCGTCGTCGAGGATGTCGACGATGTCGGCGGGCGTGATGGTGAGCGAGCCGGTCTGGTGCGAGGCGTAGGAGCCGCCGCTGGCGACAGAACCAGTGGTCAGGCCCCTGAACAGATACACCGCGCCGGCGTCTGTCGTCCCATTGCCGAACCCGTCTTCAACGAAAGCACCCACGGCCAGGCGATCGCCGGCGGCGTTGAGCGAAACCGCAACGCCGAATCCGTCGCTCGCCTCCAGACCGGTCACGTCGAGGTCGAGGCCGCTGGCGTAGCCGGCGCCGATGGTCGCCTCGAGCGAGCCGCCGGAGAAGCTGGTGTCGGTGAAGGTGAAGATATAGGCGGCGCCGGCGCCGCTCACCCCGTCGCCCGACCCGTCGTCGCCTTGGGCGCCGACGGCCAGCCGGTCGCCGTCGGAATCCAGCGAAACCCCGTAGCCGAATTCGTCACCCGCCTCCAGGTTGCTCACGTCCACATCGTTGCCGCCGGTATACCCGTCGCCGATGGTGGCGGCGAGCGAACCGCCGGAGAAGGAAGTGTCGGTGAACGTGAACAGATAGACGGCGCCGGAATTGCTCGTCGCGTTGCTCCGTCCGTCATCCTGGTTCGCGCCGACGGCGAGCCGGTCGCCGGCCGCGTTGAGAGAAACCCCGGCGCCGAACTGGTCGTCCACCTCCAGATTGCTCACGTCGACGTTCTTGCCGGCGGAATAGCCGTCACCGATGGTGGCGGCGAGCGACCCGCTGGAGAAGCTCGTATCGGCGAAGCTGAACAGATAGACCGCCCCGGCCCGGTGCGTTGCGTTGCCCGAGCCGTCATCGTTGAGCGAGCCGACGGCCAGCCGGTCGCCGGCCGCATTTAGCGAAACCGCGGTGCCGAAGCCGTCGCTGTTCTCCACCGTGGCGGTATCGATATTGTTGCCGCCCGTGTAACCGGAGCCGACCGTCGCGGCCAGCGACCCGCCGGCAAACGAAGTGTCGGTGAACGTGAACAGATAGATCGCACCGGTGTCGTTGCCCGAGTTGTCGGAGGCGTTGTCGCCGACCGCACCGGCCGCCAGCCGATTGCCCGCCGCATTGAGAGCCACCGACGCCCCGAAAGCATCGCCGGCATCGAGCGTGCTGACATCCACATTGTTGCCGCCGGTGTAGCCGTCGCCGATGGTGGCGGCGAGCGCGCCGCCGGAGAAATCGGTGTCGGTGAAGGTGAACAGGTAGACCGCGCCGGCGTTGGCCGTGGCGCCGGCCGACCCGTCGTCGAGCTCGGCGCCGACGGCGAGCCGGTCACCGGCCGCGTTGAGCGAAACCCCGGCGCCGAAGCGATCGCTACCCCCCAGCGCGCTCACGTTGACATTGGCGCCGCCGGTGTAGCCGTCGCCGATGGTCGAGGCGAGCGACGCGCCGGAAAAGGAGGTGTCGGTGAAGGTAAACAGATAGGCCGCGCCGGCGTCGCTTGTTCCGTTGCCGGACCCGTCGTCGCCGATTGCGCTAATGGCGAGTCGATTGCCGCTGGCGTTGAGCGCGACAGCGCGACCGAATCCATCGGACGCCTCCAGGCTGGTCAGGTCGAAGTCCTTGCCGCCCGAGTAATCCGCGCCGATGGTGGCGGCGAGCGAGCCGCCGGCAAACGAAGTGTCGGTGAACGTGAACAGGTAGACCACGCCGGCGCCGCTCACCGCGTTGCCCGACCCGTCATCGCCTACCGCGCCGACAGCCAGTCGGTCGCCGTCGCCGTCCAGCGAGACGCCGGAGCCGAACTCATCGGACGCCGCCAGGTTGGAAACGTCCACATTGTTGCCGCCGGAATAGCCGTCGCCGATCGTGGCGGCGAGCGAACCGCCGGCAAACGAAGTGTCGGTGAACGTGAACAGATAGGCCGCGCCGGCATCGGTCGTCGAATTGCCCGATCCGTCATCCTTGAGCGCGCCGACGGCGAGCCGATTGCCGTTGGCGTTGAGCGAAACCTCGGCACCGAAGCGGTCGTCGGCCTCCAGGTTGCTCACATCCACATTGTTGCCGCCGGAATAGCCGTCGCCGAAGGTGGCGGCGAGCGAACCGCCGGAGAAGGAAGTATCGGTGAAGGTGAACAGATAGACCGCACCGGCGTCGGTCGTCGAGCCGCTCGATCCATCATCGCGGACCGCGCCGACGGCCAGGCGGTCGCCGTCGGCGTTGAGCGAAACTCCGCTGCCGAAGCGATCGTCTGCGTCCAGGGCGCTCACATTGACGTTCTTGGAGCCGCTGTAGCTCGAGCCGATGATGGTCTCGACCTTGCCCGAGGTGAACTGGGCGTCATCGAACGTGAACAGGTAGACTGCGCCGGAATTGGTCGACCCGTTGCCCGACCCATCATCGTTCTCCGCGCCGACGGCGAGACGGTCGCCGGCCGCGTTGAGCGAGACCGAGGTGCCGAACTGATCGCTTGCTTCCAGCGTGGTCACATCCACATTGTTGCCGCCCGAATAATCGGCGCCGATGGTGGCCGCGAGTGCGCCGCCGGAGAAGGAAGTGTCCGAGAAGGTGAACAGGTAAACCGCGCCGGCGTCGGAAACGCCGTTGCCCGACCCTGAATCATGATACGCGCCGACGGCGAGACGGTCGCCGGCCGCGTTGAGCGCGATGCCGCGGCCGAAATAGTCGGACGCTTCCAGCGCGCTCAGGTCGATGTCGAGGCCGGTCCGCTCGTAGCCCGAGCCGATGATGCCTCTGAGCGTGCCGCCGGTAAACGAGGTGTCGGTGAAGGTGAACAGATAGGCCGCGCCGGCGTTGCTCGTCGCGTTGGCCGATCCGTCGTCGAGGAAGGCTCCCACGACCAGGCGGTCGCCGGCCGCGTTGAGCGAAAGCGAACGGCCGAAGTTGTCGTCCGCCGCCAGGTTGCTCACGTCGACATCCTTGCTGCCGGTGTAGGCGTCACCGATGGTGCCGGCGAGACTGCCGCCGGAGAAGGAAGTGTCGGTGAAGGTGAACAGGTAGGCCGCGCCGGCGCCGCTCGTCGCGCCGCCCGACCCGTCGTCGCCGAGCGCGCCGACGGCCAGGCGGTCGCCGGCCGCGTTGAGCGAGATATCGGAACCGAACTGATCGGACGCCTCCAAAGCACTCACGTCCACATTGTTGCCGCCGGAATAGCCGCCGCCGATGGTGGCGGCGAGCGAACCGCCGGTGAAGGAAGTGTCGGTGAAGGTGAACAGATAGGCCGCGCCGGCATTGGTCACCGAGTTGCCCGATCCGTCGTCGAACTCCGCGCTGGCGGCAAGCCGGTCGCCGTCGGAATCCAACGAAACCCCGACGCCGAAGAAATCGCTGGCCGCCAGGTTGCTCACGTCCACATTGTTGCCGCCGGAATAGCCGTCGCCGATGGTGGCGGCGAGCGAACCGCCGGCAAACGAGGTGTCGGTGAAGGTGAACAGATAGACCGCGCCGGCATCCGTCACCGAGTTGCCCGACCCGTCATCGCCGATCGCGCCCACGGCCAGGCGATCGCCATCGGCGTCGAGAGAGACGGCGAGGCCGAATATGTCCCACGTCGCCAGGTTGCTCACGTCCACATTGTTGCCGCCGGTGTAGCCGTCGCCGAGGGTGGCGGCGTGCGACCCGCCGGAGAAGTTGGTGTCGGTGAAGGTGAACAGATAAACGGCGCCTACGTTGGTCGAACCGTTGCTCGGCCCGTCGTCGTACTCGGCGCCCACGGCGAGCCGGTCGCCGTCGACATCCAGCGAGACCGAGACGCCGAAGCGATCGCTTGCTTCAAGCGCGGTCAGGTCCACATTGTTGCCGCCGGAATAGTCCGCGCCGATTGTCGCCGCGAGCGCGCCGCCGGAGAAGTCGTTGTCGGTGAAGGTGAACAGATAGACTGCGCCGGAGTCGGCGACCCCGTTGCCCGATCCGTCGTCGAACCAGGCACCTACGGCGAGGCGGTCGCCGGCGCCGTTGAGCGCGACCGCGCGACCGAGCTGATCGCCCGCTGTCAGTGCCGGCAGTTCGGTGTTCTTTTCCGGGCTTGGATAGTTGATGCCCAGGATGCCTGCGTAGGCCCAGTTGGATATCTGTGTGGCGGTGCCGATGGTGATGTTCTTGGGATCGAGGAGCAGATGGCCGCCGGTGCCGACGTCGATGCTGGTCAGGTCTGCGTAGCGCAGATCTTGGGCCGAGGAGATTTCGACGCTGCCGCCGCCTGCCGTGCCGGTGGCGTCGATGGAGCCCAGGAAGGTGGTGGTGGTGTCGGACCACACGATGGCCGTGCCGCCGATGCCGCCGGTGGCTCTTACGTCGATGGCCGCCGCGTCGTTTAGGAAGGTCTGCTGGGCATTGGCGAGTGCAGGGTCGCCGGCCCAGCGGCCGACGAAGCTGTCGTAGTAGGCTTGCGTTGGGTCAGGCGTCTTGCCGCCCTGGAAGGCGCCGCCGATGCGCACGTGGCCGCCGCGGGTGTGGCCGGTGGCGTCGAGATGGGCGGAGAACAGGCGGATGTCGTTGGCGGTCATGGCGATGCGGCCGCCCAGGCCGGTGGTGCCCGACGCGATGTAGCGGCCGGACGAGGCGATCTGGGTGTCGGCCGTGATCGTGATGGCGCCGCCGTCGATAAAGCCGCGGACTTCCGTCAGTCCTGTTGTGCTCTCCATCACCCGGCCGGCGCGGATATCGACGATGCCGCCCGCGCCCGCCGCGCCGGTGGCTGCGATCGTCTCGGCCAGGGACAGCAGTCCTTCGGCGTAGATCGAGATGGTGCCGCCGGACGCGCCCGACGCGCTCAGCCGGCCGCCGAGGCTGGCGGCATCGGCATCGATCGTGATCGTGCCGCCGGCCCCTGCTGTGGCGTCGGCCTCCACCGTGCCGTCGGTGATGAACGAGCCGGCCTCGACCTCGATGCGCCCGCCGCCGCCCGTGCCCGAGGTGGAGACCACCGCGCCGGTCTCCACGCGCACCTCGCCGGGGCCGCCCAGCGTGATCACGCCGTTGGCCTGGCTGACCGAGCTCGCGCGCACGATGCCGGAGGTGTTGACCGAGCGGTTGATCACCTCGCGCGCGGCGTTCGCGGTCAGGCGCACCTGGCCGCCGGGGGCGTTGATGGAGCCGTCGTTTTCGACCAGCGCGGCGACGGGATTACCATCGGCGTCGGTCAGCGTTTGCGTGATCTCATCGCCGGGCGCGAAGCTGATCAGCCCGTCGCCGTACAGATCGACGGTGAAGCCGGACGCCGCGCCCAGGGTCACCCGGCCCAGATCCGCGCTGATGACGCCCGAATTGCGCACATGGGGCGCGACCAGCGCTGCCATGCCGGCGTCGCCGATCGTGATCGTGCCCTCGTTGACCACCGAGGTCCCCGTCACGCCGCCATCGTCGAAGCGGGCCGGCTCGCCGGCCATGAAGGCGTCGGTGTCGGTGAGCTCGTGGGTGGTGGCCAGCAGCCCCGTCGCATCGACGCTCGAGCCGGCGCCGAACAGCACGCCGTTGCGGTTGATCAGCACGATGCGGCCGTTGGCGTCCAGCGCGCCGAAGATGCGCGACGGGTCCTGCCCGCCCACCCGGTTGACGGTGACCGACGCGCTGCCCGGCTGGAGAAACCGGGTGCGCTCGCCGGCGTCGATGGAGAAGCTGTCCCAGTCGATGATGGCGCGTTCGGAGCTTTGCGTGATGGTGACCGCAGAACTGCCTTCGCCGGCGATGGCCGCCTGCCCGTCCGCGACCACACCGCCTTTGGGATTGGCGCGGGCGGGTGAGACCGCCAAACAGGCAGCGAGCGCGAATGCGCTCACCCCGGCCAGCCATCGCGACCGACCGGGAACGAGGCGCCGCCGCGCCGTTATGCGTTCACCTGTCTTCACACCCACACCCTCAGGACACTCAAAACCGCACGCGCATGGAGACGTTCATCCGCAGATCGTCGATCGAATCGGTAGAGCCCGCCGGCTTCGCCAGCGGCCAGCCGGCCTCCACCATGGCGGCAACTCCGCCCGCCAGCCGCAGGCGCAGCCCGGCGCCGGCCGACGCGGCGGCCCGCTCGCGCCGTTCGCCCGCCTCCAGCACCCCTTTCTGGCGCACCAGACCGGCATCGATGAAGCCGTAGAGATCGGCGTCGGCAAGGCCCAGGGATTTGCTCAACCGCAGCTCTGCCGCGCCCATGATGCAGTGATCGCCCGACATCAGCGAAGGTTCGAAACCGCGGCCGAACCGGCGACCGCCATAGGAGCATTCGGCCGCGCTGAACAGCGCGTTGGGGCCGAGCGCGGCCTGGCCGCGAGCCGACAGTCGCGCCGCCAGCGTCCCCCAGCTCGTGGTCGCCAGCGGCCGGTCGGTGCTGGCGTCGAGCGTCATCGTGGTGGTGGTCAACTCGCCGGAAGCGCGGCTGTTGCCGGTGGCGTCGAAGACATCCAGCCCCTGGGCCAGCGCGAAGCGGACCGTGTTGGCCGCGGCGTTCTCGTCGACGAAATCATAGGAAGCGAAGGCTTCGAACGTGCGCAGCCGGTCGAGCGTGAGCGAGGTCGACAGGATGTCGGAGCGCGAGTTGGACATCGACAAGGACGCGCCGACGGTCACGTTCTTCGCCCGCGAACGCACCAGCGGGTAGCTGGCATACACGCTGGCGAAGGTGGTGGTGCCCAGATATTCCAGCGACGACAACAGGTCGCTGTCGGGATCGCTTTGCGAATGCAGGCCGGAGAGCCCGACCCGCCAGCCGTCGGCGCCGATCATCGCGGAAACGTCGCCCGACGCGCTCCAATAGGCGTCCGAGGTTACCGAGCGCCAGCCGCCCAGCCGGATCCGCTCCGCGCCGGTCAGCGCGCCGTTGGCCTGGACCCATCCGCCGGCCACGTGGCGGTCGAGCAGGTCGGAGAGATAGTTGTTGTATTCGACCTGCCCCTCGATGCGCCGATGCGCGTTGATGGCGATGCGCAGGGTCGAGCCGCCGGTGGCCTGGGGCGCGGGCGCCAGCGTCACCGCCGCCTCGACGCCGGGCAGGTCGTTGATCAGCAGCACGTAGCGCTCCAGGTCGGCGGTGCGCAGCGGATGGGAATGCAGGATGTTGGCCGCGATCGCCTGGACCCGGTCGCGCAGCGCGGCGCCAGCCTCGCCCTGCTCCGCGACGGACTCCCCGCCGGCGAATTCGATCGCGGCGATGAAGCCTTCGACCACGCGCACGGTCACGATCCCGTCCGCGATCTGCTGTTGGGGAACCAGGGCGAACGACAGGGCGTAGCCGGCGCGCGCATAGGCGCCGGTGACCGCGTTGGCGTAGGCGAAGATCTCTTCCACCGAGATGACGTCGCCGGCGCTGTGCGGCCACAGCGCGATCAGCTCATCGGCGTCGAGGACGGTGACGCCCTCGATGCGCAGACCCTGGAAGGTGAACATCATCTCGTCCGCGCCCGGCGGCGCGACCTGCTCGCGCGGGGCCGGGATGAGCGGCACGGGCGAAGCGTCCGCGGCCGGCTCCTCGAAGGCGGCGAGCGGCCGGGTCGGCCCGGCGGCCGGCGGCACCACGGATTGCGCGGCGGCCTGGCCACCCGCCAGCACGGCCGCCAGCAGCGCCGCCGCCCACCCCATCATGCGCGAACCGGCTTGTCCGAGAGCGGGCGGATCGGGGGACGCGCGCGACAGCCGGCGCGGCGCTGTGGTTGTTCGTTTCCCGGGGAAATTCGAGCAGATTGCGGGAACGCGCCCGCTCAGAGCCGCGCCACATCGAACGATCGTGTCGATCAGTGGATCGAGCATTCGATTTCAGACCCGCATTTCAACATCGCCACACGAACCCTCACGCGTGCATCGCGCGGGCGTTCGCCGCCGTAACTCAGCGAAGAATTGATCTTTGGCTGGTTCGTCGAACCTGCTCCAACTTGGGGAGGGTATGGTTAATTTCCGGTTAAGGGGGGAGGCGTGCGAAGTGGTTGTTGCGAGGGCGAACCCCGCTCGCTATAAGCTTCTCTTCGCTCAGCACGGAGTGTGGCGCAGTCTGGTAGCGCACCTCGTTCGGGACGAGGGGGTCGCAGGTTCGAATCCTGCCACTCCGACCAATGGTTTCAGTGGCTTAGCTGATTGGCTGCTGGCGCGAAATCGCGCCAGCAAGCAGTTGAAATCAAACTTGCGGCATTTCAAAGCCAATGGGTAGGTCGCCAAGACGCGATCCACGCCAGCAACCCGATCGCAATGAGATCGGCGCCAATCAATGTATAGGGCTTGAACTCAATCGCCTGCATTGGGGCGAGAGGATTGAACGCCAACGCGACTTTCGCCTTGAAGGCTGGGTTGTGATTTCGTTTTGGTCGTCTTGCCGTCTTCGCTCCTTCACCCCGGCAACGCTGCCGGATCAGGAGCGGAAAATCCACACAGCCACCTCTTTATCCGTTGGAGGCGCCATTCTTTGGGCTTTCCTTGCCCAAGTCGGCGTTGAGGCGTCCCAGGAAGGCGATCAGGCGCTGGCGACTCGCTTCGATGTGATTTGCCATAGCGTCACGAGCGGCCTCGGGTTCACGTCGCTGGATGAGGTCCAACACAAATCTGTGCTCGCGCACCACTCTTGCCCCTCTCATGTTGGGCGCGAAGTGCACCAGGTGGCGCACCAGGAGCAACTCGTCGTCGCGTTCGTATTCCACCGATCTGGCCGCGGCGACAAGGCGTTCATTTGTCGTCGCCAGCGCGATCGCCTCGTGAAAGAGGAAATCATAGTGATGGGCGATCAGGCCCGACGCATAGGCATTCTCAAACTGCGATAGCGCCGCCTCCATATTGCGCAGATCGTGCGGCCCCCTGCGCTTGGCGGCAATGAACGCGGCGGCCGGCTCCGTTATCAGGCGGAATTCAAGATCGTCCAGCATACCCTTGGCATGGACTGGGGAATCGATGACGGTTGGCAGCACACTGGCAGCAAACTGATCGAGCCCCGCTACGTAGGTGCCTGAGCCGCGCTGCGATGTAACAATGCCTTCGACCCGCATCTTTTCCAGTGCTTGGCGCACCACCGGCCGTGACACGCTGAATATTTTTGCCAGTTCTGGTTCTGACGGCAGTTTGGCGCCCTTGGCGAAGCGACCGGATATAATTGCGTGCAAGAGGCTGCTATAGATACGCTTGTGCAGCCCCCCCGGGCGGCCGGTATCGAACAATCCTGCAGAGTTTGATATATCGTCGATCGACCTGGGAGGCTTCTTTCCTGGCGGACTCTTCCTATTCTTTCGTCTGCTTCGGCCGGTCAGTACATTTTCCAATGCTTTTCTCCCAATGCCAGTGCATGACGCCTTCGGCGAACGGCTGACATCTTCAAATACAGCGACCGCCGTCGACGTTCAACGCAACACCGGTGATCAAGCTTGCTTCATCCGAAGCAAGAAACGTGGCGGTGTTTCCAATATCGTCGCCATTCGAGAAGCGCCCGATCGGTATTGTAGCGAGAAATTTCGCGCGGGCCTGTGGAGTGTCGGAACCCATGAAGGTCGCCAGCAACGGCGTCTCGCCTGCGACCGGATTGATCGCATTTACCCGGATGCCGAACGGCGCGAGTTCGACGGCCATCGCCTTTGTCGCCGTAATCACCCACCCTTTCGACGCATTGTACCAAGTAAGGTTTGGTCGCGGACTTACACCGCCGGTCGAAGCAATGTTGATAATAACGCCCGACTCCTTCTTCTTCAAAAGCGGCATGACGGTCTTCGCACCGAGATATATGGACTTGGTATTGACCTCCATCACGCGGTCAAAAATGACCTCGTCGACATCCTCCATCGGCTGCGGCGTGTGACCCACGCCGGCATTGTTGATAAGAACGTCGAGTCCTCCGAACTCCTCCAGCGCCAGTTCGACGGCTGCAGCGAAATCAACTTCTCGCGTCACGTCCGCCTTCATCGCGACTACGCCCTTACCCAACTCGCCGGCAACCGACTGCGCTTTGTCGGCATCGACATCCATGATGACCACACGCGCACCTTCCGCCGAGAATTTTCGTACAATGCCCTCGCCGAAACCGGATCCGCCGCCAGTAACGATGGCTATTTTGTTAGCAAGCCTCATGCATTCTCCTGCCTGGTTTGTGTTCTGATGGCACCGTCATTGAACAAATCAGTCCGTGCGAATGAACACTCCCTTCGTATTCAAGTATTCATGTACATGCTCTTCGCCGCCCTCACGACCATAACCGCTCATCTTGTAGCCGCCGAATGGTACAGCCGGATCAATCGCGTGATAGGTGTTGACCCACACCGACCCGGCTCGCAGATGCTTCGCGAGCGTGTGCGCGCGTGACAGGTCGCGCGTGAACACGCCGGCAGCAAGGCCGTAGGGCGTGTTGTTCGCCCTCGAAGCAACCTCTTCCAATGTGTCGAATGGCATGGCGGCGATGACCGGGCCGAATATCTCCTCGCGGGCGATTTTCATGTCGTCGCAAACATCGGCAAATATGGTCGGTTCAACGAAATTTCCGTCTGCCAAGGTGCCTTGCGTCGGGCGGCCGCCGCCGATCACCAGCCGTGCGCCCTCGGCCCGGCCAGAGGAAAGATAAGCATCCACCTTGTCGGCTTGGCGTCGCGAGATCAGCGGACCGATTTCCGTCTCGGGGTCGATCCCGTCGCCAATCCTTAACGCGCTGGTGAAGACAGCCAGACGCTCCAGGAAATCGTCGTGGATTGATCTTTCTACAAACAGTCGCGAACCGGCAATGCAGATCTGCCCGGAATTGGCAAAGACGGACATCGCGGCGACTGGAACGGCGCGCTCCACGTCCGCGTCCGAGCAAACGATGACCGGCGACTTGCCGCCAAGTTCCAGCGAAACTCGCTTCAAGTTTCCCGCAGAGGCGCGGATGATGCTTTGGCCGGTCTGGGTCGATCCGGTAAAGACGATCTTGTCGACCACGGGATGTTCGGCCAGCGGGGCGCCAGCTTCGCGCCCGGTTCCGGTTACGATATTGACGACGCCGTCGGGCACGCCCGCTTCGGCCATGATCTCGCCGATCAGCAGCGGCGTAAGTGGCGCTTCCTCGGATGGTTTGAGCACGACCGTGCAGCCGGTCGCAAGCGCGGGCCCGATCTTCCAAATGGAAGCCGCCGTTGGTGCGTTCCACGGTATGATCGCGCCTACCACGCCCACCGGCTCGCGATAGGTGGAAGAAAGCACCTCTCCCGGCAGCGAATTGGCGAGTGTCTCGCCATGGATTGACGTCGCCATGCCGGCATAAAAGCGCAGCATGCCAATGACCCGGTTGCGGTTGGCTCGCGTGCGGACGATCGGCATGCCCATGTCAAGCGTGTCGGACAGGCTCAGTTCATCCCAGTGTCTCTCGAAAAGATCGGCAATCTTGAGGAGCAGGACTTGCCGCTCATAGGGCTTGAAGCGGCTCCACGGCCCGTCGAACGCCTTTCGCGCGGCAGCGACCGCCCGCTCGACATCCGCGGCCGATGCGGCTGGGACGGTGGCAAGCAGCGCCCCGTTAGCGGGATTTCGTGTCTCGAAGGTTTCGCCCGACAAGGCATCGACCCACGCGCCGCCGATGAACATCTTGCGATGGGAGCCGTCGAGCGGGCGGCGGAGAAACGGGCCGGCCGGTGCATCGTCAACCGTTGTTCGCATATCGTTTCTTTTTCAGGTTCGGGTTCGTGCAGGCGTGTCGGCTACTTCAGGGAGGCCATAACGCCGAGGCTGGTCGATGCGAGGCTCCGCCTCGATCAAAGCGCGGGTGTAGGCATGGCGCGGATTGGCGAAGACCTCGCGCGCGTCGCCCGTCTCGACGAACTTTCCCTGGTTCATCACGCCAACCTCGTCGGATATCGATTCCACGACCGCGAGGCTGTGGCTGATAAACAGGAAGGCGATGCCTTTGCTGTCGCGCAGATCGCGGATCAGTTCCAGCACCTGTGCCTGGATCGACAGATCGAGGGCGGAAACCGGCTCGTCGGCGACCACCAGCTTTGGCCGGCAGATAAGCGCGCGCGCGATGGCGATGCGCTGGCGTTGCCCGCCGGAAAACTGATGCGGATATTTCCTGGCATCCTCGGTCTGCAGCCCCACGCTCATCAACATTTCAGCGATGAGCTCCTCGCGTTTTTTACCGCGCGGGGCATCGGGGTCGAGATAGAGCGGTTCAGCAATGATGCGGCCGACACGCTGACGCGGATCGAGCGAGCCTTGGGGATCCTGGAAAACCATTTGAAACCCGCGTCGCGCCAGTCTGAGCGCGCGAGGCGATTTGGCGAACAGGCTCTCGCCCTCGAACAGAACCTCGCCAGCGGTCGGACGATCCAGGCCCATGACGATGCGCGAGAGCGTCGACTTCCCGCATCCGCTCTCACCTACAATTCCGAAGATCGTGCCGCGCCGGATCGAGAAGCTGACGTCATCGACCGCACGCGTGAGCACATGCCCGGAAGCCGAGCGATATGCGCGCTTGAGACTTCTGACTTCGAGGACGGGCGGCTCACCGGCACCGGGCTCGGGCTGACGGGTGAGCGGCGCCGAGCCGTCGCGGCGCGGCATGGCGGCGATCAGGCGTCGTGTATACTCCTCGCCGGGCCGCAGCAGCACGTCACGGGTCCGGCCCGCCTCGACCGCGCGGCCAGACTGCATGACCAGGGTGTGCTCGCAGATGCTCGCGATCACGCCCAGATCGTGGCTGATCATCAGCAGCGACATACCCAAATCGGCGATCAGTTCGCCGATCAGATCAAGCACCTCGGCCTGCACCGTGACGTCGAGGGCCGTTGTCGGTTCGTCGGCGATCAGCAGGCCCGGGCCCGGCGCGATCGCGATCGCGATGCCGACGCGCTGGCGCTGCCCGCCGGAAAGCTCGTACGGGAATGCATCGATTCGGCGTCGGGCATCCGGTATGTGCACGCGGTCGAGCAGCTTGAGCACCTCCGCGCGCGCTTCGGCCTTTGAGATCGCCTTGTGAGCGACGAGGCCCTCGGCGATCTGATCGCCGATTCGCATCGCGGGGTTCAGCGCGGTCATCGGTTCCTGGAAGATCATCCCGATGCGCGCGCCGCGCACCTTGCGTATTTGCGTCGATGACAGGCCGAGAAGATCTACGCCGTCCAGGTCGACCCGGCCGCTCGCCGTCATACCGCCGGGCAGAAGCCTCATGATCGCCAACGAGGTAAGCGACTTGCCCGACCCAGATTCTCCCACGATCCCCATCGTCGTGCCCTGCGGGATTTCGAATCCGATGTTCTCGACCAGCGTGCGCGGGGCGCTGTTCCATCGCGAAAGGGAGATGGCGTCTAGCGAAACCGAAAGTTTCACAACCGGCCCTCCGTGCGCGGGTCGAATCGGTCACGCAGGCCGTCGCCGAGAAGATTGAAGCCCAGGACGGCGATGGCCACGGCGAGACCCGGCGCGATCGCCATCCACGGCGCCTGGCTCATATAGGTCTGGGCGTCGGACAACATTCGCCCCCATGAGGGGGCCGGCGGCGCAAGGCTGAGGCCAAGAAAGCTCAGCCCGGCCTCGACCAGGATAGCGAGACCCATCTGAATGGTCGCCTGAATGGCGATGCCTCCCGCGATGTTGGGAAGAATGTGGTCGACCGTGATGCGCAGATCGCCCTTACCTGCCGCCCTGGCGGCCAGGCAGAAATCATGGGACCAAACTCGCTGTGCCAACCCCCGCGATACCCGCACGAACACAGGGATGTTGAACAGGCCGATGGCAATAATGGCAGTCTTGGCGCCCGAGCCGATCAGGGCAGCGAACATGATAGCGGAGATCAGCGCGGGAAACGCGAAGATGACGTCGGCCAGACGTATGATGATTTCTTCGACGAGACCGCGCCGGGCGGCGGCTATGGTGCCGAACGCCACGCCGACCACCAGACCGAGCAGGACCGCAAGAACGGCGATCGACAGCGAGTTCCAAGCGCCGACCATAAGCTGGGAGAAGATGTCGCGACCGAGGGCATCCGTGCCTGCAAGGCCCGCTTCAAGCGGCGGCTGCAGCTTTATCACAATGCGCATCTGGGAGGGCGGGTAAGGCGTCCAAACGAGCGATAGCAGCGCCAGCGCGGCAATGGCGCCGGTGATGATGAGCCCGAGCTTCAGCCGGAAATGCGGGTCCGCCCAGGGTCGGAATGAGGCGCGGGACAGCGTTGTCATCGGCGCGCCTTCAGCCTCGGATCGAGCCAGAGGTAGGACAGGTCGACCAAAAAGTTCACGATGATGACCAGGCCGGCAAAGAACATCGCAACGCTGCGTATGACCACAAGGTCGCGCTGCGACATTGCCTGAAAGGCGAGCCGGCCGATGCCCGGCAGGTTGAACACATTCTCAACGAGCACCGCGCCGGCGATCAGAAAGGAGAATTGCAATCCGATGATGGTGACTATCGGCACAAGCGCGTTGCGCACGGCATGGCG
>JANQKQ010000039.1 GCA_028281105.1 Rhizobiaceae bacterium | reverse complement strand
TTGCATGGCGTTGAGGATGACGATGAGCTTACGTGCGATGGCGATGAGGGCGACCTTTGGCGGTTTACCGTTTTCGATCATGGCATTGTATTGGGCGCTGAAGCGTGATGATGATCGCATGGCTGCGACGGCTGCCATGTAGAGGGCGGCTCTGACGCGCCGTCGTCCTCCAGCGATGTGCCGTTTTCCGCGATAGCGTCCGCTGTCGTTGTTGATGGGTGCGAGGCCCGCCAGGGCGGCGATGGTTTTGGGTGAGCGATGACCGAGCTCGGGCATCAGCGCGACGAGGACGGTTGCGGCGACGGGCCCGATGCCAGGAGCGGTGCGCAGGCGGCGGACATCGTTTTTGAGACTGTCGTGTGAGGCGATGAGCTTGGCGATCTTATTGTCGAGGCCGCGGGTCTCGTTGGTCAGCCAGGTGATATGGCGTTTGATATCATCGTGCTCTTGGTCGCCTTGGGCTTGCTTGAGGCGTGTCCTCTCCTGGGCGCGCATGGCGACGATCTGGTCGCGGCGGCGCACGAGTTGGGTGAGGTGCTCGTGCTCGGGGGCGCTTGGCGCTGTAGGCCTGGGGCGCAGGGCCTTTGCCATGGCGGCGAGCATGCGTGCATCGACGGCGTCGGTCTTGGCGAGGAAGCCTGCGGCGCGGGCGAAGTCGCGTGCCTGGCCGGGGTTGACCCTGGCGAAGGGCACGCTGTGCCGGCTCAAGGCCTGACGCAGGGCCGTGTCGTAGCGGCCTGTGGCCTCGAACAGCACGAAGCGGTCTTGGCCTTGCCAGCGCGCGATCAGCGCGCTGATCGCGCCTTCACTGTTGTCGATGCGCCAGCTTTGGCCGGACGTGCTGTCGAAGATATCGAGGGTCGCTTGAGAGACGTCGATTCCGACGAAACCTGGGTCTATGATCATGGTGCCTGTCCCTGTGGTGCGGGGTCTGTGCAATCAGCCCCGTGCAACTGTTCAGGTGGATCCAAAAGCGGGCGGGGACCGGGCCGGGTCACGGTCTTAGCACCAGGGACCCAACGGTCTCCCGCCCGCTACCATCATCACACAGCTGCTACACACAGGGATCCATAAACACAGGTGGCGGCCCTGCCGCACCGTCGGTGGTACATCGTACCGTTCCGTGTTCATGGACCCCGGCTCAAGGCCGGGGTGCGGCTGTTGGATCGTTGGCAAGCCCCTGCTCAACCTCAGAGGTTGAAGCCGCCCTCGCTGACGTCGAAGGTCTTCGCCTCGACCGCTTCGGGTTCGCGGTAGCGGTCGAGCGGCACAATGGCGGTTGCGGTGATTTCGATCAGCAGGTCCGGGTCGACCAGGGCAGCGACCTGCACCAGCGTGCTGACCGGGTAGGGTGCCGAGAAAAACTTCGTGCGCACGTCGTGGATGTCGGAGAGGCCCTGAGGTGTCGTCACATAGGTGACGATCGAGACCACATCATCCATCTCGCCGCCGACCGCGGCGAGCGAAGCCTGGATGTTGCGGAAGGTCTGTTCGGTCTGCGCGCGCATATCACCGACGCCGACCACGTGACGCTTCTCATCCCACGCAACCTGCCCGCTGAGTAACACCTGGCGACCCTCACCGCTGACAACCAGCCCCATCGAATTGCACCCGAACGACGGCCAGACGCCGGGCGGCTGAAAGCCTGTTTTCATGGCCTTTTCCCTCCTTATGAACGGCGAGACGGTTTTAACACAACAGATGTTCTAAATAATCTTACCGGGATTCATGATGTTCTGCGGGTCGAGCGCAGCCTTGACCGCGCGCATCATGTCGAGCTTGACGGTCGAGCCGTGATCGACCAGCGCGGCGCGTTTTTCGAGGCCGATGCCGTGTTCGGCCGAGAACGAGCCGCCGATCGCCGCAAGTCCCTCATAGACCGCATCGCAAACGGCGTCGTAGTGGTCCGGCAGCGGTTTGCCGGCGGTGATGGTGAGGTGCATGTTGCCGTCACCCAGGTGGCCCATCATGAAGACCTCGAACCCGGCGCCGAGCGCGGCGATGCGGGCGAAAACGTCGGCCGCGTAGCGGTCGAGCGCGTGGTGGGGCACGGAGACGTCGTACCAGAAGCCGTCCGGCTTGGCGCGGTCGATCGCCCAGGAGTCCTCGCGGATCAGCCAGATCCTGTCGCGCTCTTGGTCGTTCTTGGCGATCAGCGCGTCACGGATTTCGCCGGCCTCGGCCGCCTCGCCGAGCACCTCTTCCAGGAACGCCTGGCCCGAACCGGTTTCGTCGTCGGCGACGTCGATGATGTCGAACAGGGCGGCCGGATCGCTCTCGAACGAGAGCAGGCCGGAGAGATCGTTGGCCTCGGCGACGGCGCGGGCGTAGCCGGACCACATGATTTCAGACGCCAGTAACAGGCCGCCGGGGTGGTGGCGGAAGCGGCAGAACAGGCGCACCGCGTCGGCGGCGTTTCCGACGCTGACCAGCGCCGTCGCCTTGGCGCCCGGACGCGGCACAAGCGAAAGCGCCACCTTGGTCACGATGCCCAGCGTGCCCTCGCCGCCGATGACGAGCTGTTTGATGTCATAGCCTTCGTTGGCTTTCGAGACGAGCTTCAGGTCGTCCAGCACGCGGCCGTCGGGCAGCACGACCTCCAGGCCCAGGACGCGCTGGCGGGTGACGCCGTTGCGGAACGCCTCGATGCCGCCCGCGTTGGTCGACACCATGCCGCCGATGGTGGCGCTGTCGCGCGCGGCCAGATCAATGCCCACGGAAAGACCGTGCGCCGCGATCGCCTCGTCGATCGCACCCAGTGTCATGCCGGCCTCGACAACTGCCGTACCGGCATGAGGATCGATCTCAACGATGTCGCTCATGCGCGTCGTCTCGACGACGACCTGACCCGGCGACGAGACCGCACCGCCGGCGAGCCCGGTGCGCCCGCCGTGCGGCACGATCGGGATTTGGTGCTGGGCGCAATAGCCCACGATGGCGGCGACCTCGCCGGATGACGCGGGCAGCAGCACGACATCGGCATCCAAATTGGCCGGGTGAATGCCGGGCTCCAGCGTCTCCGTGACATTGCCGTGGCGCAGGCCGCGCGCACCTACAATCGCCTCGAGATCGGCCAGGTGACGGGGATCGAGGCCGGCCATGAGTTCAGTTCCTGTCGAAAGCGAGGCGCGCGCCCAAACCGATCAGCAGCGCGCCGCCGGTCCAGCGCGCCAGGCGCTCGCCCCAGCCACCGTTCTTGAGGCGCTTGACCAGGGTCGAGGCAAGCAGGATGCAGATGAGATCGCCGGAGGAAAAGGCGAGGTTCACCATCGTGCCCAGGATGAGAAACTGGATCCAGACGGGGAACGCCGCGGCCGGATCGACGAACTGCGGCAGGAAAGCCAGGAAGAAGATCGCAACCTTCGGGTTCAACACCTCGACCATGATGCTCTCGAAGAACGCCCGGCGCGCCGACTTGGCGGCGGTCTGCGGTCGGGTCGTGCCGTCCATGCGCTGACGGATGATGCCGATGCCGAGCCAGACAAGATAGACCGCGCCGACGATCTTGACCGCCATATAGGCCTCGGGCACCAGCTTGAAGATGGCGGAGAGGCCGAACGCCGCGGCGATGACGTGGACATAACAACCGATGTGGATGCCGAGCGCCGCCATCAGCCCGGCGCGGCGTCCGCGCGCGATTGTCTGGGCGGCCGTATAGAGCATGGCCGGGCCCGGCATATAGGCGAAGACGGCGGTGGCAACGACAAAGGCCAGAAGCAGTTCATACGAAGGCATGGCGGATCACATGGTTCCGTGGAAGACCTCAGGATAGACCATCGCCAGGACCAGCAACCAGCCCGTCATGGTCACGATGGCACCGACCGTCGTGGCCGATATCATGGCCGCCGCGCTTTTCTCCGCAACCTTGTATTCACTGGCCAGGAAGTAGATGTTTTTCGCTGTCGGCACCGAAGCGCACACGGTTGCCGCGATGATAAAGAACGGCTCCATGCCAAGCGCAAGCGCGATGGCGAAGACGACCGCCGGCAGACCGATCAGCTTGATGACAGACAGCACCGCAATCCGAAAGGCGTCCTGGCGGATTTGACCGAGATCGATCGACGCGCCGATGGCGAAGAGGGCGCATGGCGCAAGCGCCGAGCCCAGGATGACCAGGAAGCTGTTGATCGCCGTTGGCACCGGGATGGCATAGGCGGAAAACACAAAACCGAGCACGGTCGGCCACACCATCGGGCTTAAGAAGACATCCAGCGCGATGCGCCAGGCCGGCTTGCGTTCCGTCACATCGCCACCCCGCGTGACTTCGAGCAATGCGATGAGCAAAGGAAACATGACGGCCGCGATGATGATGTTGGCGATGGCCGCCGGCGGCACGCCCTTAGCGCCAAACACCAAGTGCAGGACCGGCAGAGCGACAAAGGCGGTGTTGGTCTGCACCGCGGAGAACGCCGCGATCGATCGATGCCCGAGATCGCCGCCAAGCCAGCGCCAGCCCAGGGCGAAGACGATGATCAGCACGAGCAGCGTGCCGCCGCCGAACGCGATCCAGAAATCCCACTTAAGCAGGGAGTCGATCTTGTCGCTGGCAATGATGTGGAACATCAGCGCCGGCAGGCAGATGTGGTAGACGAACTGAACCAGCGGCGGCGCGATCGATGCCGGCACCACGCCGAACTTGACGGTCAGATACCCGACCGCCACGACGGCAAAGACCGGCATGATGAGCGTCAGGACCTCCACGCTCTCTCAGCCCTCGCCCGGTGTGTCGACCACCTCGGCATAGGCGCGGATCGCCTCGTCGAGCGTGCGGTCCGGGTTCATGGTCTCGCGGGTCTCGCTGGCGAAGTGACTCTTCGCCAGCATCCGGAAGACGTCGCCCGCCGCCTCATGAAAGCCTGACGGCAGACCGGCGTCGCCGAAGGTTGCCGCGATCTCCTCCATCTCGCCAACCCAGCGCGCGGAATCGGCGGGCAGGAAGGGTACGGTCGCGGTCATCTTCTCGGCGACCTTGCCCTGGCTCGCTTCGAGCTCGCGCCAAAGAACGTCGCGCAGGCCCATGCGCTCGGCGGCGATAAGGGCAGCGGTATGCAGGGTCATCGTGCCCTTGGTGATCGCCGCGTAGCACATCTTGACGCCCGAGGCGGCGCCGATCTCAGGACCGGCGTCACGCACCTTGATCCCCATACCATCGAGCGCCATCAAGGGACCGGTCTCCTGTCCGCTGCAATAGAATGTCGGCGCGTAGCCATCTTCAGGCGGCCCGCCGATGATGCCGGCATCAATGAAGGGTGCCTTGGCGCCGCCCATGATGCGGGCGATCTCGCGCGCGGTC
>JANQKQ010000067.1 GCA_028281105.1 Rhizobiaceae bacterium | reverse complement strand
CGAACGTGCGCCCGCGCTCCGGGTCGGCGTCCAGCGCCCCGGCCGTAAATTCGTACAGCCCGTCGATGACGGCGCTCATGCGGTGGGCGGGGCCGATCTGGCTGCCCTCGCCGCCGCCGATCATCCCCCATTTCAGCTTGCTCATGAAACCCCCGATGCTCCTATGCGGGCGCCGCTTTCCAACGATCAGGAAAATCCGATCTCCTGCAGGTACGCCCGGTTGACGCTTGCATCATCCACCGGCGAGGTGTCGCCCGCGGGATCGCAATCCTGCTCCACCGTGCACCAGCCGGAGTAGCCGGCGTCCAGCAGCAGTCGCCGCACGGCGGGCAGATCGGCCTCGCCATCGCCCAGATTACAGAAGATGCCCTGGGCGCAGGCGTCGTAGAAGCCGGTGCGCTCGGCGATCGCCCGGGCCTTCACCGCCGGATCGATGTCCTTGAAATGCACATAGGTGACGCGGTCGATATGCCGCTCGATGAAGGTCACCGGATCGAAGCCGGCATACAGGCAGTGGCCGGTATCGGGGCAGATCTTCATCAGCGCCGGGTCTATCGCTTCCAGCAGGCGCTCCACCTCGGGCAGAAAATCGATGAAGCCGGCGGCATGGGGATGGATGGAAACGTCGAGCCCATACTCCTCGGCTCCGATGCGGCACGCGGTGGTGATCCGCCCGACGAAGTCGGCCCATTCGTCCGCGTTCATCTGCTCGGCCTCATCGGGCCGGCCGGCGGTGGGCGCGCGTCGCGGCGAGATCGAATCGATCAGGATCATGTGTTTGGCGCCATGGGCGGCAAGCGCGGCGGCTGTCCTCTTCGTCCCGTCCAGGCAGTCTTCCCACTGGTCGGGATCGTGGAACGGGCGAAACACCACGCCGCCGATCAGTTCCAGACCGCGCTCGGCGAGCGCCGGTCCCAGCACGTGCGGATCCTCCGGCATGAAGCCCACCGGCCCCAGCTCGATGCCGCGATAGCCTGCCGCCGCGCATTCATCGAGCACGCGGTACCAAGGCGGGTTGCGCGGATCGTCTGCGAACTCGACTCCCCACGAGCATGGCGCGTTGCCGATTTTGATCATTCCCATGGCTTGCTCCGCCTTCCCGCTCGGGTCAATCCGCGATGCTGTCGTTTTCCATTTTGCGATGATTTATCCCGCCAAACGGCCGCGCCAATCCCAATTTTTTTGCAACCGGTTGCAAATGAGCTAAACTCCAATTACCGTTTTCAGTCAAGCGGCGTGCCACGATGTGGCAGGCCTTGACGTAGGAACCCCGAACCCGAAGGGTTCGCAAGGCCGAACGGCCGCCGCCCGATCAGGGCGCCCCATCGGAGCGGTTCGCGAAGCGAACTCGCGCGAGATAAATAAAGAGAGCCGTTATGAGCAAGGGCGCGGGCACAATCCGGCTGACGATGGCCCAGGCGCTGGTGCGCCATCTGGCCAACCAGTTCATTGAAATCGACGGCCAGAGGCAGCGCCTGTGCGCCGGCGGCTTCGCCATCTTCGGCCATGGCAATGTCACCTGCCTGGGCGAGGCGCTGTACGAGTTTCGCGACGAACTGCCCGTGTGGCGCGGCCAGAACGAGCAGGCGATGGCGATGGCCGCGACCGGCTACGCCAAGCAGAAGCTGCGCCGCCGCTTCATGTTCGCCACCGCCTCGGCCGGTCCGGGCACCACGAATATGCTCACCGCCGCCGGCGTCGCCCACACCAACCGCCTGCCGCTGCTGCTGCTGGCGGGCGACACTTTCGCTACCCGGCTGCCCGATCCTGTGCTGCAGCAGGTCGAGCACTTCCACCAGCCGGCGTTGACGGTCAACGACGCCTTCCAGTCCGTCGCCCGCTACTGGGACCGCATCATGCATCCGGCCCAACTCGTGCAGTCGCTGCCGGCGGCCATCAATACGTTGCTCGACCCGGCCGATTGCGGCCCGGCGTTCCTCGGCCTGCCCCAGGACGTGCAGGGCTGGGCCTGGGACTATCCGCTGGCCTTCTTCGAAGAGCGTGTGCACCGCATCCGCCGCCAGGCGCCCGATGCGCGCGAGATCGTCGACGCGGCCGACCTCATTCGCTCGGCCAAACGCCCGGTGATGATTGCCGGCGGCGGGGTGCAGTATAGCGGGGCGGAGGCCGAGCTTGCCCGGTTCGCCGAGGCGCATGATATCCCGGTGGTCGAGACCATCGCCGGGCGCGCCAACCTGGATTTCACCCATCGGCTGAACTGCGGCCCCGTCGGGGTGACCGGCTCCAACAGCGCCAACCATCTGAGCGCG
Source organism: Rhizobiaceae bacterium (assembly GCA_028281105.1). Lineage (GTDB taxonomy): Bacteria > Pseudomonadota > Alphaproteobacteria > Rhizobiales > Rhizobiaceae > JANQKQ01. Next base: position 65,968 of record JANQKQ010000067.1, on the reverse strand, counting down.
GACGCCGACCTGATCATCGCCGTCGGCACCAGATTGCAGGATTTCACCACCGGCTCATGGACAGCGTTCGAGGGCGACGCGAAGCTCATCGGTATCAACGTCGCCCGCTTCGACGCGGCCAAACATCTGGGCCTGGCCGTCGTCGGCGACGCCAAACTGGCGCTCGATGCACTAGGCGAGGCGCTGGCCGATCACAAATCGCCAGAGGCCTGGGTCAAGCGGGCGAGTGACGAAGTCACCGCCTGGAACGCCTATGTCGATGACAACGTCAAACTCGGCAACCGGCCGGCTTCGTATGCGCAGGCGGTCGGCGCGGTCAATCGGTTGTGTGACGAGCGCGACCGCGTCGTCGCCTCGGCCGGCGGCCTGCCGGCGGAGGTCACCGCCAACTGGCGCACCAGGTCGCCCGGCACCGTCGATGTGGAGTTCGGCTTCTCCTGCATGGGCTACGAGATCTCGGGCGCCTGGGGCGCGCGCATGGCGCAGATGGAGACCGAGCCCGACAACGACACCATCGCCTTCGTCGGCGACGGCTCCTACATGATGCTCAATTCCGACATCTATTCCTCGGTGCTCGCCGGGCACAAGATCATCATCGTGCTGTGCGACAATGGCGGCTTCGCCGTCATCAACAAGCTACAGAACAACACCGGCAACGCCTCGTTCAACAACCTGCTCGCCGACTGCCGGCTGGCGGGCGAGCCGTTCGCCGTCGACTTCGAAGCCCATGCGAAGGCCATGGGCGCCGACGGCGAGACGATTTCCTCGATGGCCGAGTTCGACGACGCCTTCGCCCGGGCCAAGGCGTCGCAGAAGACCTACATCATCTCCATGAAGGTGGACGCCCATGAGGGCTGGACCGGCGAGGGCCACGCATGGTGGGAGACCGGCATTCCCGCCATCTCCAGCCGCGAGACCGTCAACGCCGCCCGCGAAGAGGCCGAGGCGACCCGCGCCAAGTTTCAGCGCAGGGGCGTTTGAGCATGGCGCCGACGGCGAAGCTCGAGCGCATTCGACAAAACCGTTTCCTGGTGATCGGCCGCGCCGGCGTCGACGTCTATCCCCATCCGCCGGGCACGCGCACCGAGGACGCCGAGTTCTTCCAGGCCGCGCTGGGTGGCTCGTCGGCGAACATCGCGGTGGCGATCGTCAGGCAGGGCGGCCGCGCTTCGCTGGTCACCCGCGTCTCCGACGACGCGCTCGGCCGGCACGCCATCAACCAACTCGCCCATTACGGCGTCGACGCGGCCCATGTGGGCACGGTCGGCGGCCAGGCGCGCACCTCGTTCGCCGTGGTCGAAAGCCGGGTCGAGGACCATCAGTCGATCATCTATCGCAACGGCGCGGCTGACCTGTTGATGGACGAAAGCGATGTGGCCGACCTGGCCTACGAAGATTTCGGCGCCCTGGTGATCACCGGAACCGTGTTCGCGCTTGAGCCGTCGCGCTCGGCCGGGTTCATGGCGCTGGAGAAGGCCCGTGCCGCCGGCCTGCCGGTGGTAATCGATCTCGATTACCGGCCCTACACCTGGGCGAGCGCTGAAGAATCCGAGCGGGTCTATCGCACGGCGGCCGATTTCTGCGACATCCTGGTGGGCAATGACGAAGAATTCGCGGTGATGGCCGGCGGCGACCGCGAGGCCGGCTTCGCCCTGGCAAAGCAACTGGCACGCCAGGACGGCCGCATCGTCCTCTACAAGATGGGTCATGAGGGCTCGATCACCTTGACCGGCGAGACCGCCCTGCGACAGGGCATCTTCCCGGTCACCGCGTTGAAGCCGACCGGGGCCGGCGATGCGTTCATGGGCAATTTCCTCGCCGCCTTCGCCGCCGGGCGCGAGTTGGGCGAATGCGTGCGCCTGGGCTCGGCCGCCGCCGCCATCGTGGTGTCGAAATTCGCCTGCGCGCCCGCCATGCCCACACGCGAGGAACTGGAACGGTTCCTCGCCGACCATCCCGGCCAGACGAAACCCGACGAGGCGGCCTGAACTCCAATGCACATCCCCCCTTTCGAAAACGCCAACCGGCCGATCATCGACGTGGACGACGAACTCGTACCGCTGGTCTACTTCAACATCGTCCGGCTGGCGCGCGGCGAGAGCTTCGAAAGCTCAGTCCCCGGCTACGAAACCGCCATCGTGCCGGCGACCGGGTCGGTCGATGTGGACGTGGACGGTGAGCCCTTCGCCGGCATCGGCGGACGCGGCGCAGATGTGTGGGACGGCGAGCCGGAAGGGGTCTATGTGCCCACCGGCGCGCCGGCGCGGTTTACCTGCGCGTCGGACCATTGCGAGGTGTTCATCGCCGGCGCCCGGTTCGACGGCGTGTTCGAACCGTTCGCGGTGCGGGCCGACGATCTCGACCTGGTGCAATACGGCTCCGACGACACCAAGACCCACCGCAAGATCAAGCACATTCTCGGCGGCCAGGTTCACGACCGGGTGGGTCGGCTGCTGGTCTCGGAATTGTTCACCGTGGGCGCCGGCGGCTGGTCCGGCTTTCCTCCGCACAAGCACGACACCGACCGCCTGCCCGACGAGACCCACCACGACGAGGTCTACAATTTCCGCTTCCGACCAGGCCATGGCTTTGGCATGCAGCTTTTGCAGGGTGAAGACGGCGCGGTGGGCGAGGCCTTCCACGTGGTCGACGGCTCCACCTTCGCCATCGACAAAGGCTATCACCCGTGCGTGGCCGCTCCGGGCTACGAGATGTATTATTTCACCATTCTCGCCGGCCAGTCTCAGCGTTCGCTGGTGCAATTCTTCCAGCCGACCCACGCTTACCAGGTGGAGACCATTCCCGGCATCAAGGACATGATCGCGAAGTTCAAATGACCGCGGCTACCCTTTCCGACGTGCTGCCAGCCGCCGCGCAAGACGGTTATGCGATCGCCGGCCTGGTGGTGCTGGGCTGGGAGGACGCCCTCGCCTATGTGCAGGCCGGCGTGGAGACCGGGCTCCCGATCATCCTGCAGGCGGGGCCGGGCTGCCGAAAGCACACGCCGGTACCGGTGCTGGGCAAGATGTTCCGGCACCTGGCCGACCAAGCCGACGTGCCGGTGGTCTGTCACATCGACCACGGCTACTCGATCGACGAATGCGTCGAGGGAATCGAGCACGGGTTCACCTCGGTGATGTTCGACGGCTCGAAGCTGCCGATCTCGCAAAACATCGACACCACCGCCGCGATCGTCGAGAAGGCCCACGACGCCGGCGTGTCGGTGGAAGGCGAGGTGGGCTTCGTCGGCTACGCGCAAGGCGCCAGTTCGGCAGCCACCGATCCGGGCGAAGCGGAACGTTTCGACCGCGAAGCGGGCGCTGACGCGCTGGCTGTCTCTATCGGCAACACCCACCTGCAGACGGACAAGAGCGCAGTTATCGATTTCAGCCGATTGCGCGAGATCGAGGCGGCTACGAGCATTCCTCTGGTGCTGCACGGCGCCAGCGGCATTCCCGGTGAACTAAGGCGCGAGATCGCCTCGACTTCCCGAGTCGCCAAGTTCAACGTAGGCACCGAACTGCGCATGGCGTTCGGCCAGGCGCTGCGCCGCTCGGTCAATGCCGACAAAGCGGTGTTCGACCGCGTCGCCCTGTTATCGCCGACCGTCGACGCGGTGAAGACGGAGGCCGTAAGGGTTATCCGGGAGATTGGCCGGCCATGATCGGGATCGCGCTTATCGGCTGCGGCCGCATCGGCCAGGTGCACGCCGCCTCGATCCACCGCTCGCGCCGGGCGCGGCTGGCGATGGTCAGCGACGCGGTCGCCGAGGCCGCCAACGCGCTCGCGGACGAGACCGGGGCGGCGGTAGCCGGTGTCGAGGACATAGTCGCCGACAAGGCGATCGACGCGGTGGTCATCTGCACCCCCACCGACACCCATGCGGACCTGATCGAAGCGGCCGCCGCGCGCGGCAAGGCGATTCTGTGCGAAAAGCCGGTCGATCTGTCAGCCGAACGAGTGCGCCAATGCCTCGACACCATCGCACCGTACGACGCGTCGCTGATGGTCGGCTTCAACCGCCGCTTCGACCCTTCGTTTGCCCGCCTCCAGAAGCGCCTGGCCGCCGGCGAGATCGGCGCCGTCGAACTGGTCACGATCACTTCGCGCGATCCCGCCCCGCCGCCGCTCGAATATGTGAAGCGCTCGGGCGGACTGTTCCGCGACATGATGATCCACGACTTCGACATGGCCCGCTTCCTGCTGGGTGAAGAGCCGGTGGAGCTTCAGGTCGCCGGATCGGCGCTGGTCGACCCGGCGATCGGGGAAACCGGCGACGTGGACACCGCGCTTGTCCAACTGAAGACAAAGAGCGGCAAGCTGTGCCAGATCTCCTGCTCCCGCCGGGCCACCTACGGCTACGACCAGCGCATCGAGGTCCACGGCTCGGCCGGCATGCTTCGAGCAGGCAATGTGCACGAGACCACGGTGGAGATCGCTAAGGCGGACGGCTTCACCGCCGATCCGCTGGAGGATTTCTTTATGGAGCGCTACGCGGCCGCCTACGCCGGCGAACTCGACCACTTCCTTGATTGCGTCGAAAGCGGCGCGTCGCCGTCACCGAACGGCGAGGACGGCCTGCGCGCGCAGGTTCTCGCCGATGCGGCCACACGCGCTGCGCAGACGGGGAAACGGGTTCGCATTTGAACTGGCTGGGGATCCTGGATTCGAACCAGGACCGACGGAGTCAGAGTCCGCTGTTCTACCGTTAAACTAATCCCCAGCGGCGCGCGCGGATGTCCGGCGCAGCGTCGTGCCGATATAATCGGTTGCTTTCGGTTTGGCAAATAACGCCGAAGGGGCAACAGCGCGTCGCGCGAGGTATTGGTCAAACCAGTCGGCGATGCTAATCTGTCCCCAACGACAAACATGAAGCGTCGGGCGCGGCGGCCGCGCGTGACGCGAAAGGCGTTTAGCGTGAGTGGACCCCCATCAGGCGGCCGGATGCCGCAAACGGGGGCCTCCAGCTTTTCCGGCGATCGCCAGGAGGGCGCCCGTCACGACCCGGTTTCCGATCTGATCGGTGAGCCGGGCGAGGAAAGCCGGTTCGGCAGCCGCGGCGGCGAGGCGGCTGAAGCCGGATCAAGGGAACGAGGCCCCAGCGGCGGCGCGGCCAACGGCAAGAAGCGTCGGGTGCGGCGACGCGTGAAAGGCGCGGCGGCCGATAAGCAGTCCTACCCGAACAAGAAGCAGAAGCCGGCAAACGACAGTCGTCAAGTCGACGGTCAATCGCCGTCCCGACATCGGCGCGCACCTGCGGCCGGTACGGCGCCCGGGCCCGCCTATGCGGCGCTCGACTTGGGCACCAACAACTGTCGATTGCTCGTTGCCGTACCGCGCCGCCACGGACACTTTCGTGTGGTCGATTCGTTTTCGCGCATCGTGCGTCTGGGCGAAGGCATTGGAAGCTCCGGCAGGCTTGGCGAAGCCGCGATGGATCGCGCGCTCGCCGCCTTGAAGATTTGCGCGGCCAAACTAGGATCACGCCGCATCCATCGCTATCGCCTGATCGCCACCGAGGCCTGCCGCAAGGCGGCCAACGGCGCCCAGTTCCTCGAACGGGTCAAGCGCGACACCGGCATGAACCTGGAGATCGTCGATCGCGAGACCGAGGCCCGGTTGGCGGCGGAGGGTTGCGGCACCCTGGTCGACCGCAAGTGCGATGCGGCCATGCTGTTCGACATCGGCGGCGGCTCCACCGAGCTGATCCTGATCGACCGGCGCGATCCCGCCCGTCGGCGGCTGAGCGACCAGGTGCGTGCCTGGACCTCGCTGCCGGTGGGCGTGATCACGCTCGCCGAACGTCATGGCGGCCGGGTCGTCACCCGCCCCCTGTTCGAGACGATGGTCGAAGAGGTCCGACAGCAGTTGCGCCAGTTCGCCGACGAAAGCCCGCTTGGCGAGGTCTGGGGCAGCGGCCGCGTCCACCTGCTCGGCACGTCGGGCACGGTGACCACGCTCGCAGGCGTGCACCTGGAACTGCCACGCTATGACCGACGCAAGGTCGACGGCATCTGGCTGGCCGCCAACCAGATCGACCGGGTGACCGATCAGCTGTTGGCGATGAAGTTCGAGGAGCGCGCCCGCAATCCGTGCATCGGCTCGGACCGGGCCGATCTGGTCCTGGCAGGCTGCGCCATACTGCAGGCGATCCGCGACAACTGGCCCAGCCCGTGGCTGCGCGTCGCCGACCGCGGCCTGCGCGAAGGGCTGTTGATGCAGATGATGCACGAGGATCGGGTGTGGAGATCGCCCAGGCGGGGCCGAAAGTCGCGGCGGGCGGGCGGGCGGCGCGCCGCCCGCGATAATGACCGGGCCGCCGCCGGCGAGACGACCCATTGACCGGCGCGCGACGGCGCGGCCCGGGCGCGCGAAACCTGCGCACCAAGGTCAAGAGCGCCAGGGGCCGCAAACTGTCGTCCACCCTTTGGCTGGAACGCCAGCTTAACGATCCCTACGTGCAGCGCGCCAAAGAGGAAGGCTACGCCTCGCGCGCGGCCTATAAGCTCAAGGAGATCGATGAGCGCTACCGGCTGCTGAAGCCGGGCGACCGGGTGATCGATCTGGGCGCCGCGCCGGGCGGCTGGTGCCAAATCGCCGCCGCCGCCGTCGGCTCCCACCATGACGATATCCGCGTGGTCGGCATCGATCCGATCGAAATGGGTTCGCTCGCAGGCGTGACGGTGTTGCAGAAGGACTTTCTGGACGACGATGCACCCGAGGCGTTGATCGCCGCGCTGGGCGGCCACGCGCCCGACGTGGTGCTTTCCGACATGGCCACGTCGACCACCGGGCACCGGCGCACCGACCATCTGCGCACCATGCATCTGGTGGAGGTGGCGGCCGACTTCGCCGTCCAGGTGCTCAAGCCGGGCGGGCACTTTCTGGCGAAGACCTTTCGCGGCGGCACCGAGGCGGACCTGCTCGCCTCTCTTAAACGCAGTTTCGCCGCCGTTCACCACGTCAAGCCGCCGGCTTCGCGCGATCGCTCGGTGGAACTTTATATCCTGGCGAAGGGATTTCGCGGCGACCGAACCTGATGCGATGCCGCCTACAGCGGCCAGAAGACCAGGATCGCCGGCACCCCCACGATGAGGATGATCACCTCGAGCGGTAGGCCCATGCGCCAATAATCACCGAAAGAATAGCCGCCCGGACCCAGAATGAGCGTGTTGTTCTTATGGCCGATGGGGGTGAGGAACGCGCATGAAGCTGCCACCGCTACCGCCATCAGGAACGGATCGGCGCTGACGCCCAGCCGGCCGGCGATATCGATGGCGATCGGCGCGGCCACGATCGTGGTGGCGGTGTTGTTGAGAACGTCCGACAGGGTCATGGTCACCGCCATCAGCACGGCGAGCACGGCCCACACTGGCAGGCCCTCGGTCGCGGTGACGATGCCGCCGGCGATCAGCGCCGTCCCGCCTGCCTCGTCCAACGCCGCACCCAGGGGAATCATCGAGCCCAGCAACACCACCACCGGCCACTCGATCTGGTCGTAGACCTCCCGCAGCGGCACGATGTCCGACAGCACGTAGAGCGCGACGACACAGCCCAGCGCCACCGGCAGGTAGACGAGCCCGAAGCTCGATGCGGCGATCGCGGCGACGAAGATGCCGACGGCAAGCCAGGTCTTGTTGTCGCGGGTCACCTGCAGGCCGCGTTCCGCCAGCGGCAGGCAGCCGAGCCAGCCGGTGACGTCGTCCAGCCGCTCCGACGGCCCAAGCAGCAGCAGGATGTCGCCGGGCTTGACGACCGTGCGGCGCACCCGTTGGGTGATGCGCCTGCCCTGCCGCGAAATGCCCAACAGGGTGACGCCACGCCGCCACAGAAGACCGACCGCCAAAGCGGTCTTGCCCGATATACGCGCGTTTTCCGGCACTACCACCTCGATCAGGGACTGGCCTTCGCCGGCGGCGGAAGTTTTTACCGTTTCATCGTCACCGAATTCGAGTTTCAGACTGGTGCGGAACTCGTCGATCGCTTCCGGTCCGGCCTCCACCACCAGCGCATCGCCGGCCTGGATGGTCGCAGTGCGCGCGCCGCCATACAGCCGGCGGCCGGCGCGGATCAGCCCGATTACCGCCACGTCGGCCTTGTCCGCCTCGTCGTCGAGATCGCGCAGCTTCTGCCCGACGATCGCCGAACCCTCCGGCACCGCCATCTCGGCCACATAGTCGGCCAATTCGAACAGCTTGGCGGCGGCGCCTTCATCGCTGCCGGAGACCGGGATGAGCCGCCAGCCGACGATGGCCACGAACAACAGGCCGGCGATGGCGCAGGCTACGCCCACCGGGGCGAAATCGAACATCAGGAAGGGCGCGCCCAGGGATTGTTCGCGCACCGAGGCGATGATGATGTTGGGTGGCGTGCCGATCAGCGTCGCCAGCCCGCCCAGAATGGTGGCGAACGACAGCGGCATCAGCGTCAGGCCCGGACTTCGCTTGGCCTTGGCCGCGGTATTGAGGTCGACCGGCATCAGCAGCGCCAGCGCGGCCACATTGTTCATGAACGCCGACAGCACCGCGCCGATCCCGCCCATGATGGCGATGTGGAGTGCCAGGGCACGGCCCGCGTCCACCAGGGTGCGGGTGATCAGGTGCACGGCGCCCGATTTAACGAGCCCCGCCGAGACCACCAGCACCAGCGCCACGATGATGGTCGCCGGATGGCCGAAGCCGGAAAACGCTTCGCTCGTCGGCACCACGCCCACGACCACGCCCACCAGCAGCGCGGCGAACGCGACCAGATCATAGCGCCATCGCCCCCACAGGAACAAAGCGAACACGACGGCGAAAATGGCGAAAAGGATCGTCTGGTCGCTGGTCAAACCCGGTCTCACTACAGCGGTTGGATTAAGTCGGGCGCGCAAGCATTGCGGCATGACGGGCAAAAACACAAGCGATCGCCATGCGACGCGCCAACAGGCTTGCCAGGTGCTGCTGCTTGGTTCAAAACTGTCGGTGAATCGTCAACAACCGAAAGGAGGTGATCCAATGTCGAGTGGTTTCAGTTTTCCGGAAATGCGGATGCGGACAATTCGAGCGTTGGAGCAGCCTTCGACGCTCCACTAGTTCGCTGACAAGTTTCTTTCCGATTTCCGGAAACGGAAATTGCGGGGCCGCCCTCTCGGGCGGCCCTTTTCCTTGGCGCGCCTGGTCAGAAGTCGCTGGCGATGCCGTTCTTCTCCCAATCGCCATAGCGCGCCGGGTCCGGCCCCTTGCGTCCGCCGAGCTCCTTTGCCTTCTTCCTCTCCGCGCGCTCGGCGTGAGCCCTGCGCTGCTCGGCCTCGACCAGCGCCCGCTTGGCCGCTTCAGGCAGATCGGCTTTGTTCGGTTCAGTGTTCGTCATCGGGTCTCACTCGCTTTGCCGCCGGCCATCCTATAGAAACCGACCAAGTCTTGGCCAGGGCCGTCTCATGAACGATCAACGCGAGCGAAAACACGAGATCGCCGGCCTGGCGGCGCGGAAAGCCGCCGCGCGGCTGTTGGGGCGTGTGATCGACGACGGCGTCAGTCTTGCCGGCCTGACGGATGGGAGTTCGGGTGCCGCCGGATTTCTCGTGCTCGACGAACGCGACCGTGCGCTGGCCCGCGCGATCGCGACTACCGCCCTGCGGCACCGGCGCGCGATCGAAGCGGTTCTCGCCCATGTGATGGATCGCCCCGCCCCCAAACGCGCCAGAACGCTCGCCCACACCCTGCACGCGGCGACGGCGCAAATCCTGTTCATGGCGCTGCCCGACAGCGCCGCGGTCAACCTGGCCGTCACCTCCATCGCCGACAACCGGGCCACGACCCGTTTCAGGGGTTTCGCCAATGCGGTTCTGCGCCGGATCGCCCGCGAAAAGGATCGGCTCACGTTGACGATTGCATCCGGCGCACCCGTTCTGCCGGACTGGATGGAAAAACAGCTTCGAGCCGATCATAGTGAGGCTGCCGCGCAGGCGATCGCGGCGGCGATGGCACTGGAGCCGCTTCTCGACATCACGGTCCGGAACGATCCCCAGGCATGGGCGGACCGCCTGGATGCACTTGTGCTGCCCACCGGCAGCCTGCGTCTGGAGGCCGCAACGGCGGTGACGCGGTTGCCGGGCTACGACGAAGGGGCGTGGTGGGTGCAGGATGCCGCTGCTGCGCTGCCGGCCAGGCTGCTTGGCGATGTGGCCGGAAAATCCGTCGCCGATCTATGCGCCGCGCCTGGCGGCAAGACGTGCCAGCTGATCACCGCCGGCGCCCGGGTGACGGCGCTGGATTCCTCGCCGGCCCGGCTCAGGCGATTGCAGCAGAACCTGACCCGCCTGGCGATGGATGCCCATCTGATTGAGGCAGACGTGCTGCAGTGGCAGCCGGATGAGCAGTTCGATGCAGTGCTGCTCGACGCGCCGTGCACGTCGTCGGGAACTCTGCGGCGTCATCCCGACGTGATGTGGGCCAAGACGGCGCAAGATGTCGCCACGATGAGCGAAATGCAGGCCCGCATGCTGGATCGGGCGATCGACTGGGTTCGACCGGGCGGCATGCTGGTGTTCTCAACCTGCTCGCTGTTCAAGCTTGAAGGCGAAGCCGTGTTCGCCGACGCGGCCGCGGACCGCCGGGTGACGATTTCACCGGTCGCCGCCGGCGAAATCGGTGGACTGCACGAATTTCTGAACAATGACGGCACGGTGCGAACCCTGCCGCACCAAATGGCGATGGAGCCGAAAAGGCTGGGTGGCCTGGACGGTTTCTTCGCAGGCCGGCTCCAAAGAACAGGCCCTTGAGCCACTTCGGCGCGGAAAATCGCTATCGTTCTCACCTGCGTGGTGGAAGTGGCCGGCTTGGCCGGTATAATCGGGCCCGCCACAAGTCGAGGACTCGCGCGGCGAACGCGGCTCATGAACAACACGCTGACAGACCGGCCCCGGGCTTTGGGGCAGTTGATCGCGGAAGGCTGGCGGCGGCTGACGAGCCGCCTGCAGCCCGGCTCGCTAATGGTGCTGCGGCTTTCCGGCTCGGCGCCTCGACAGTTGCAGATCGCGCCGCAGGACCTGCGCACCGGCGATCCGCAGCGCGCCAAGGAGTTCTACTCGGGCGTCTTTCATTTCGCCACCAAGACCGTGGACGTCGGCGCTAAGAGCCCGTTTTCGGTGCCGCCGCCCAGCGCCGATTGGGAGAGCGAGCTGCATGGTTTCCGATGGTTGCGTCACCTGCGCGCCGCCGGCACTGCGGTTTCCGGCTCTAACGCCCGCGCTCTGACCAACGACTGGATCGCGATCCACGGCAACAAGAAAACCGGTCCGGCCTGGCAGGTCGATGTGGCCGCCCGGCGGCTGATCGCCTGGCTCAGCCACTCGGTGATCCTGGTCGAAGATGCCGATCACCAGTTCTATAAGATGTTCCTTCGGTCGATCGGCGCCCATATCCTGTTCCTGGGCCGAAACGTTAACGAGGCGCCTGCCGGTCTGCCGCGTCTGCAGGCGATGATCGCACTGGCGCTGGCCTCGCTTTCGGTGTCCGACCAGACCAGCCTGATCAAAGCCGCGCGCACCCAGCTGGGCCGCGAGCTGGCGCGGCAGATTTTGCCGGACGGGGGACACCAGTCGCGCCAGCCTGCGGTGCTGATCGAAATCCTCACCGACTTGTTGCCGCTTCGCCAGGCCTACGAACGGGTGGGAACCGCCCCGCCCGATGAGCTGATCTCGGCGATCGACCGCATGATGCCGATGGTTCGGTTCTTCCGCCACCGCGACGGCAACTTCGCCCGTTTCAACAGCACGTCGGCCACCGAGCGCGACCTGATGGCGACGATCCTGCGTTACGACGATGCCTTGGGCGAGCCGGCGGAAAATGCCGGCCATTCGAACTTTCAGCGCCTGACCGGCGGCGGAACCACCGTGATCATGGACACCGGCAAGCCGGCCGAAAACGAGCTTTCGGCCACGGCCCATGCCGGCTGCCTGTCGTTCGAGATGTCGTCGGTCAACGCCTGCTTCATCACCAATTGCGGTGCGCCACTGTTCGGGGACAGCCAGACGATCGCCGCCGGCCGCGCCACCGCCGCCCACTCCACCCTGGTGCTCAACGACACGTCGTTCTGCAAGTTCCACAGCGGAGGCGTGTTCAACCGCTATCTGGGCAACCGCGTTCTTTCCGGTCCTACACAGGTTGATGTCGAGCGCCGTGAAGACGAAGAAGGGGTGAGCATCGTCGCCGCACACAACGGCTATGTCCGCCAGTTCGGCATCTGGCACGAGCGCACGCTGCGGCTGGCCGGCGACGGCAATTCGATCTCCGGTGTCGATCGCGTCTACGAGACCGGCGGCATGAAGCCGCTCGGCATGCGCAAGGACGAATGCGCCCTGCGCTTCCATATTCATCCCCGAATCAAGGCCAGCGTGTCGGCGGACAAGACCAGCGTGCTGCTGGTCGCCAACCAGCGGCTTGCATGGAAATTCACCTGCGCCGATGCGCCCGCAAGCCTGGAGGAGAGCATCTTCTTCGCCTCGGCCGCCGGGCCGCGCCGGACCAGTCAGATTGTCGTGCGCGCGAACATCGCCCGTACTGACAGGCTGCGCTGGAAGCTGGAACGCCATGTAGGTACCCGACCGATGACCAAGGACGGCGATAAAGCCAGCGAGCGACTACCGCTCGGAACCGAGACCAAAGCCTGATTTCCCGCCGACCTTCGCAGCTTCCGGCGGATGGCCGCCTGATCCGTAGTTTTCCCAGCACGAGCTTTCCGATGAACGCCAAATCCAACAAAACCGACGATCGCATCATGGTCGCGCGCGCACTTCTGTCGACCTCCGACAAGACCGGCCTGGCGGAACTCGCCGCCGGGCTCGCCGACCTGGGCGTGGAATTGATCTCCACCGGCGGCACCGCGCGCGCGCTTCGCGAACACGGGCTGACGGTGAGCGATGTCAGCGCGGTAACCGGATTTCCCGAGATCATGGACGGCAGGGTCAAGACCCTGCATCCGGCCATTCACGGCGGCTTCCTCGGCGTTCGCGGCGATGCCGAACACGAGGCGGCGATGGCCGAGCACCATATCGCACCCATCGATCTGGCGGTGATCAACCTGTATCCGTTTGAGCAGACCGTCCGTTCGGGAGGCGATTTCGCGGCTTGTGTCGAGAACATCGACATTGGCGGGCCGGCGATGATCCGCGCCGCCGCAAAGAACCACCGGTTCGTCACCATCATCACCGACCCGGCCGACGGGCAGCTGGTCCTGCAAGCGCTCAGGCAGGAAGGCGGCGTGCCGGGCGAACTGCGCCGACGGCTCGCCGCAAAAGCGTTCGCCCATACCGCGGCCTACGACGCGGCGATCGCCACCTGGTTCGCCGAGCAGACGCAAGAGACGGCGCCGCAAAAGCGCATCCTTGCCGGCACCCTTTCGCAGGTCATGCGATATGGCGAAAACCCGCATCAGTCGGCTGCATTCTATGTGGGTGGCCGGGACCGGCCAGGCGTGTCGAGCGCGCGCCAGGTGCAGGGCAAGACGCTGTCTTACAACAACATCAACGACACTGACGCGGCGTTCGAACTGGTGTGCGAGTTCGATCCGGCCAAGGCCGCCGTCGCCATCATCAAGCATGCCAACCCATGTGGCGTTGCGGTCGGTAAAGAACCGCTTGACGCTTATGAAAAGGCGCTCGCCTGTGATTGCGTGTCAGCGTTCGGGGGCATCGTCGCGCTCAACCAGCCGATAGACGAAACGGCGGCGCGGAAGATCGCCGAAATATTCACCGAGGTCGTCATCGCGCCCGACGCTTCGCCCGAGGCGCTTGAAGTTTTCGCGGGGAAAAAGAACCTGAGGCTGCTGCTCACCGGTGGTTTGGCCGATCCCAGGGCGCCGGGCCTGGCGGCAAAGACCGTCGCCGGCGGCCTTCTGGTTCAGTCGCGCGATAACGGGGTGGTCGACGATCTCAGGCTTGAAGTGGTTACCAAGCGTCAGCCGGACGAGCGGCAGATGGCCGATCTGAAGTTCGCCTTCTCCGTCGCCAAGCACGTCAAATCCAATGCCATCGTCTACGCGAAGGACGGGGCCACCGTGGGCATCGGCGCCGGCCAGATGAGCCGGGTGGATTCAGCGCGCATCGCCGCGCAGAAAGCGCAGGACGCGGCACGGGCCGCGGGGTTGGCCCAACCACTGACGAAGGGCTGCGTAGCGGCCTCCGACGCGTTCTTTCCGTTCGCCGACGGGTTGGTCGCCGCGCTTGAGGCCGGCGCCACCGCCGTCATTCAGCCGGGCGGTTCCATGCGCGATGACGAGGTGATTGCCGCAGCCGATGAAGCCGACATCGCCATGGTGTTCACCGGCATGCGCCACTTCAGGCACTGATGGTGCTGCGTCGGGCTACCCGCCTCGCGCGCCGGGTTTCTGCTGCACCCAGGCGAGCAGCACGAGACCGACGATGAACAGCAAAACAATCGGCGAGATACCGAGCCGTTGGGCGTCATCGCCCCCTAAGCCCAGCATGCCCTGGGCCACCACGCCGGTGGAAAAGGCGATGAGCGCGGGTGCGAGAAAACTGGTCGCCTTGCCCGACAGCGCATAAAGCCCGAAGGCTTCGGTCATACGGCCTTCCTCGGCCTGGTCCACCAGCAGGGTGCGCGAGGCCGCCTGCAACGATCCGCCCGCCGCGCCGATGACCGCGCCGCAGATGTAGAACAGGATATCGGGTGCGGTGAACATGCCTTCGCCAGGCTCGATCGACATCAGCAGCAGCGTGTCGCGGTCGGTGGTGACGATCATAAAACTGACGATGGTCAGAAACACGATCGATACGGTGACCACCGGCTTTGGTCCGAAGCGATCGTCCAGCCGCCCGCCAAGCCAGGCGCCAAGAGCGCCGGTGAGCGCGGCGAGAATGCCGAACAATCCCAGTTGGGTCGGCTCCCACTTCAGCACGCCGCCGGCATAGACGCCGCCAAAGCCGTACAGGCCGTTGAGGGCGTCGCGGTAGAACATCGACGAGCCCAGATAGGCGAACATGGAGCGGTTCGACGGCAGGCGGCGCAGGGTCCGGCCCAGATCGGCCAGGCCCTTGCGGATCGCGCCCTCGATGCGGACCCTTTTTGGCGTGTCGGGGGTAAACAAGAAGAACGGGATGATGAAAACCGCCAGCCACAACGCGGTCAGAACCCCCGTGGCGCGCTCGCCACCGCGCTCCACCCCGTCCAGTCCGAAAACCGGTGCAATGCCGACAAGAGTGTGGCCGCTGCCCGGCGAGGATTCGACCATGAACAACAGAACGACGAACAGCGCCACGACGCCGCCGAGATAGCCCAACGCCCAGCCGTTCCCCGACAGGCTGCCCATGGAATCGCGTGGGGCCAGCTCCGGCAGATAGGCATTGTTGAACACGGCGGCGAATTCGACGCCGATCATGCCGAGGCCGAACGCGACCAGAATCCAGAACACAATGCCGCCGCCGCCGGGCACCGCGTTCCACAGGAACACGCAGCCGGCGATGCACAGCAGTGCGAACATCGCGATCCACGGCTTGCGCGGGCCCGTCGCGTCGGCGATCGCGCCGAGAATCGGCGACAGGAACGCGATCGTCAGCCCCGTGACGGTCAGCATGATCGCCCACCAGGTCTGGCCGGTGGCAGGGTCGGGGGCGACTTCCGTGGTGAAATAGCGTGCGAAGAAGAAGGTGAGCAGCAGGGTGTGAAACGGCTGGGCGGCCCAATCGAACAACATCCAGCCCCAGATGCCTTTCTTGTCGACTCCCGGACCGGTGCCTGATTGCGCCGCGATGTCGCTCATGCCGTGTTCCTCCCGCTGCGGCTGCCCGGCCGCACCTGTGCGCAGAATATGTCAGGCTTTTGTGACAATTGGAACGTGGCCACGGCCATTTGTCGGGGCCGGCGGTTGAACCAGACCCGGGTTGCTATAAGCTGGCCGGCGATGGCGAACGCACGAAACAACGACGATAAGCGCGAAGCCCAGCGCATTCTCGACCGCATCGAACGCGAAAGCGAGACGTTCGGCACCTCGTCGATGGCTCGAACGGCCGGCAAGGTGCGCGATCATTTCATGGGCAAGGATGCGCCGGCCGACGATCGCGTCGAGGTGCTTGGCAAGCGCATCGCCCGCGTTCTGGCGCTCATCGCCGTCATCGCCTTGGCGACTTCGCTCTACGTCAAATACATCGCGCCGCAATAGGCGCCGTTCCGCCCATGCCGTCTTCGCGATCCCGGTCAAACGACCTGCCGGCGGTACTCGCCATATCGAGCCATGTGGCGCGGGGCTGCGTGGGCAACCGCGCCATCGTGCCCGCGCTGCAGGCTCTTGGCCACCAGGTGTGGGCAGTGCCCACAGTGCTGCTGCCATGGCATCCGGGCCATGGTCCCGGCCGGCGCATCGCCATTGGCGACGATGAGTTCGCAGACCTTCTCGATGAATTGGCGTCCGCCCGCTGGGCGGGCGAGATCGGCGCGGTGATATCGGGATATATGGCCGATGCCGGCCAGGCCGATGCCGTGGGACGGCTGGTCGATGCCTTGAAATCGCTAAACAGCGAGCTCCTTTTCTGCTGCGACCCGGTCATCGGCGACGGCACAAGTCTCGATAAGGGCCGGCTCTACGTGGATGAGACGGTTGCATGCGCGATCCGCGATGAGCTGGTACCCCGTGCCGATGTCATCACCCCGAACCGGTTCGAACTATCGTGGCTCTCCGGGCAAGACATGGTGGCGAGCGATCGCGAGTTTGCGAAAGCGGCCGGCGACCTTGGCGCGGAGCTGACTGTCGCGACTTCAATGCCGGGTCTCGACCCTGGTCGCATTGCCAACCATTTGCTGGGACGCGGGGAGGCGGTATGCGCCGAGCATGAACTCACCGCCCAAGCGCCCAACGGTTCCGGCGACTTGTTGTGCGCCCTGCTGACGTCGCGACTCGTTTGCAACCACGATCCGGCCGAAGCGCTGCGGCTCGCCAGCGCCAGCGTTGCGCAAATCGTCGCGCGCGCCGTCAATGCCGGTTCCGACGAACTGTTGTTGGAGGGCGATTTCGATAGCATCACCAGCCCGATGACCGAGGTCGTCATGAGACCGTTGCGGGTCTGAAATGATAGGATCGCACTGGTGACAGGCGGCCGCGTCGCTTGACCGGTCGCCGCTGCGACCATAGGTTCGCGAATCGATAGCTCGCCGCCCGAGCCTCAACCGTTGACGGGAATCGTCATGGCGACAGCCTTGGCTCGCACCATCCATCCCCTGGCCGGCTGCCTGCTGGCCGCTTTTATGGCGGCAACCTTCCCCGCATTGTCACAAGAGCAGATGCCGGAGCCGGTATTGAAATGGTTCGCGGCCCTGGGAGCAGTCGACCGGCCGGCATTTGTCGAACTCATCAGCGAGGATGCAGTGATCGCACTCAAGGACCTGGGCGTCGAGCAGACCCGCGACGAATTCATCGCCGCGCTCGACGAATGGGAGCGGACCACGCGCGACGCGGTCATCCTGAGCCGGCTGGTGGAGATCGGCGAGGGCGAGGCGGTGGTCGAGGTGTGCTACCGGTTCTCGCAGAACGAGCAGTTCAACGTGGAGACCTTCTTCCACTCGGCCGACCAGATCACCGGCAGCGTACAGGAAAGCCGCGGCCCGGTCTGTGAGGGGTTTTAGCGCCGAACGGTGTTCTTACGACACCAGTTCGCCCAAACTGCGCTCCAGGCAATCGAACGACGAATCCCAGCCCATATTGTGCATGTCGCGCTGGTGGGCGTTCTCGAACACCGTTTGAACCAGCTTCATCCGGGTGCCGGTTTCGATTCTGTCGAACGTGACGTCCACTTCGGTTTCATGGCCGCGAGTGCCGTCATCGTCGATCCAGCCCCAGGTGAACACCAGCCGCTTGGGAGGATCGATGGTGCGATATTCGCCGGACACGGTTCGATTCCCCATCTCATCGGAATGCATGGTCGTCGACCATTTGCCGCCCGGCCTCACATCCAATTCGTGGTTGGGGATGGTGACGCCGTCCGGTCCCCACCACTTCGCCAGGATATCCGGATTGGTCCATGCCTCGAAGACCGTTTCCGGATCGGCCGGCAGAATCCGCTCGATCACCAGGGTGGTATCGTCACTCATCGTCTTCTCCGTTACGGGCAGGCCCTTTGCCGGGTTTGCGTGTGTCGCGGCTGTTTTCGACCAGATATTCCTCCAGCCGATCGAACGAGGTCTCCCAGAACCGGCGATAGCGGCGCAGCCAGTCGTCCAGCTTGCGGAACGCTTCCGGCCGGGCCCGGAACACGCGAAACTGCGCGCGCACTTCGCGCTCGATCAGGCCGGCCTCCTCAAGCACCCGCAGGTGGCGCGAGACGGCCGGTTTCGACATCGCGAACGGTTGCGACAGCTTTCCCGCGGACAACTCTCCCTCGTTGAGCAGCCGCTCGACAATGGCGAAGCGGGTCGGGTCGCCCAGGGCGTCCATGATCTGATGCATGTCGGGTCTCATTTATTTAACGCACTAGTTAAATAATTCCGCCGCCACGTCAAGCATGTTGGAGAAAGCCCGTCGGTGCAACATCTGCCTCAAAACGATCTTTCGCGCCGGGTCGGGTGCCTGTGATGCAGCGGTCAGGCTGCCTGCCGTTCCTTCAGGAGGCCACGATTGACCAGCAGCTCGGCGATCTGGATCGTATTGAGCGCCGCGCCCTTGCGCAGATTGTCCGACACCACCCACATGTTGAGCCCGTTTTCGACCGTTGAATCCTCGCGAATGCGCGAAATATAGGTCGCGTCCTCTCCCGCCGCTTCGAACGGGGTGACGTAACCGCCATCCTCGCGCTTGTCGACGACCAGGCAGCCCGGCGCGCCTCGCAGGATCTCACGGGCTTCGTCGGCCGAGATCGGCTTCTCGAACTCGATGTTCACTGCTTCGGAATGGGAGACGAACACCGGAACGCGCACGGCGGTGCAGGTGACCTTGATCGCGGGATCGACGATCTTCTTGGTCTCGGCCACCACCTTCCATTCCTCCTTGGTGGAGCCGTCCTCCATGAACACGTCGATGTGCGGCACGCAGTTGAATGCGATCCGCTTCTTGCCATCCTCGGCCTCGATCGGATCGCCTACGAACACCGCGCGGGTCTGGTTGAACAGATCGTCCATAGCCGCCTTGCCGGCACCCGAGACCGACTGATAGGTGGCAACCACCACGCGCCTGATCGTCGCCGCATCGTGCAGGGGCTTGAGCGCGACGACCAGCTGGGCGGTCGAGCAGTTGGGATTGGCGATGATGTTGCGCCGGGAAAACTTCTCGATCGCGTCGGCGTTGACCTCCGGCACGATCAGCGGCACGTCCGCGTCGTAGCGCCAGGCCGACGAGTTATCGATCACCACGCAGCCCTGCTTGGCGATCTTCGGCGACCATTCCTTGGAGATTGCCCCGCCCGCCGACATCAACGCGATATCGGCGCCGGAAAAATCGTAATTGTCGAGCGCTCGCACCTTCAGCGTCGCGTCGCCGAACGAGGTTTCCGTTCCCTGGCTGCGCCGCGAGGCGATCGCGTCCACCCGATCGGCGGGAAAGCCGCGTTCGTGCAGAATGTCGAGCATCTCCCGGCCCACATTGCCGGTGGCGCCGACGACGGCAACATTATAGCCCATTTTCACTGTCTCCTTGGGCTTGAAGCCCTTGCTCTCCCGTTTAACCAACGGCACCTGCCGCCGTAGCTTGCGCTCTCGGCCTGACCCAGGGAGAGCGTTTTTGGGAACAGGCGAGGAGCGTCAGACCGGCTTGGTCTTGTGCGTTTTGATGGTTTTGGTGATTGTGGGCAGCTCAACCGTATAAGGCGCGCCAAAAGCGGCCCGGCCGCTCGAAACGGTCGTCAAAAAGGGCTCACAATGGCGGGCGGCGGACGGTCTCAACGGAACTTCCTCTCAACGCCGGTTTCCTAGCGGGTTTCACTCAAAAGTCAATCGCGGACCGGGGTTCGGCTTTGACCTCGCTGCCGTTTCGGCTATGACCGGGCGATGAACAAGGCTGCCGACAAGGACGAGCGCATCGAAGCGATTTTAAACACCGCGCCGGTGGTGCCGGTGGTGACCGTAACCGACGTGGCCGGCGCTGTGGAACTGGCCCGCGCACTGGTCGCCGGCGGTCTTGCCTGCATCGAGGTAACGCTGCGGACCCCTAAAGCGACGGAGGCGATCGCGGCGATCGCCGGTGAAGTCGAAGGTGCGATCGTCGGCGCCGGGACGGTCCTTACGCCCCCTCAGATGTCCGTGGCGGAGAAGGTGGGCGCCCGGTTCATGGTGTCGCCCGGCGCGTCACCGGGCTTGCTGGCCGCAGCGGCGGACTGCCCCGTCCCGCTCCTGCCGGGTGTGGCGACAGCCGGCGAAATGATGGCGCTGGGAGAGGCCGGCTACCGGTTCCTGAAGTTCTTTCCGGCCGGGCCCGCCGGCGGACCGGAATATCTCAAGTCGATCTCTGCGCCGCTGCCGCAGTTTCGCTTCTGCCCGACCGGCGGTATCGGCCCGGACAACGCTGCCCAATACCTGGCGCTGCCCAACGTCGTGTGCGTCGGCGGCTCCTGGGTGGCGCCATCCAAGTTGATGGCGAACGAGGACTGGCCGGCAATCACGGCGCTAGCGAGCAAGGCCAGCCGACTGGCGCGTGGCTAGGTCGTCGTCGATGAGCCGGGTCCGGCGGTTCCCGTTTCTGCTCCGTTGGTCGTGGCACGGCGGTTCGCTCAAGTTCGCTTCGTCGCTGGCCGGGTCGATTGCGCTGGTGCTGGCCACGGCATGGCAGCCGGCAGGGGCCGATGATGAGGTGACGGTGTTTGCCGCAGCAAGCCTGAAGGAAGCAGTGGAGAGCCTTGCGCACGACCACGAGGATGCATGCGGTTGCACCATACGCACCGTGCTTGGCGGTTCCGGTACGTTGGCCCGTCAGATCGCAGCCGGCGCGCCGGCCGATCTGTTCGTTTCAGCAGATATCGTCTGGATGGACTGGCTCATCGACCGCGCCGGTGTTGATAAGGCGACGATGAAGGTCGTCGCTACCAACCGGCTGGTTGTGGCTGTGCCCCAGGCCGCAGCTGAAAGAGACCTGGCGGCGCTGCTGTCGCAGAATCGCTTCGCCATCGGCGATCCCGCGTCGGTTCCCGCCGGCAGATACGGCAGGGCCGCCCTAGAAAGCCGTTCGCTATGGCGGCAGGTATCGGCCAACGCGGTATTCACCGAGAATGTTCGCGTGGCGCTTGCGATGGTCGCGCGCGCAGATGTGGGAGCAGCCGTGGTATACCGGTCCGATCTGCGGCTGGAGCCCGGAGTGCGCGCCGCCCATGAATTCGCCGCAACCGAACATCCGCCGATCGTCTATGCCGCGGCGTTAACGCCAACCGCGTCCGACACCGCCAGGCGTTTCGCCGCTTTCCTCGCTTCACCGTCCGCCGCTCGTCGCTTCGTCGAACTCGGTTTCGCCGCAGTGCCGGGCGCGCCAAGCCAACCGGACGGTTGAACCCGTGTTCTCCGGCGAAATCGCCCAGATCATCGCGTTGTCGATGCGCGTCGCGTTCACCGCGATCATCGTCTCGCTGCCGGTCGCGATTTTGGTTGCATACGCGCTGGCCCGCTGGCGGTTTTTCGGGCGTGGCCTGGTCAACGCGCTGGTGCATCTGCCGCTGGTGCTGCCGCCGGTGGTCACCGGCTATCTGCTGTTGCTGGCCTTTGGTCCGCGCGGCCCGGCCGGCCAGTTCGTCGAGGCGACCACCGGCCTGGTGCTGGGCTTTCGCTGGACCGGCGCAGCGCTGGCCGCCGCGATCATGGCATTTCCGTTGCTGGTACGGCCGATGAAGCTGGCCTTCGAGGCCGTCGACCGAAGGCTTGCGGAGACCGGCCAGACGCTTGGCGCGGGACGGGCGATGGTGTTCGTCACCATTTCCCTGCCGCTCGCGCTGCCCGGCATTCTGGCCGGTGCGGTGCTGGGATTCGCCAAGGCGCTGGGCGAATTCGGCGCCACCATAACCTTCGTCTCAAACATTCCCGGCGAAACCCGCACCATCTCGCTGGCGGTCTATTCCCTGCTTCAGGATCCCACGGGCGATCGCCGGGCGCTGATTCTTATCGGCGCCGCTGTTGTTGTGTCGCTGGCGGCCGTGGCGGTTTCGGAGTGGATATCCGGTCGTATCGGCGTCAACGGACGCGGAGGGCGCAATGCTTGAAGTTTCCGTTGCCACCCGCCTCGGTGACTTTTCGCTCAAGGCCGAGTTTGCTTCCGGCGCCGGTGTCACCGCCCTGTTCGGTCCTTCGGGTGCCGGCAAAACATCGCTCATTCGCATGATCGCCGGATTGGCGCGCCCCGATGCCGGCCGCATCGCCATCCATGGTGAGACAGTGTTCGACGCCGATCGTGCGGTCGATCTGCCAGCCCATCGCCGCCGCGTCGGCGTGGTGATGCAGAACCCCCTGTTGTTTCCGCATCTGAGCGTGCGCTCCAATCTGACCTATGCGGGATGGGCCGGCAGGCGCACCGCCCGGTTCGCGTTGGATACGATCACCGCTTTGCTCGATATCCGTGACCTGCTTGAGCGCCGCCCGGCGGCGCTGTCGGGCGGCGAGGTTCAGCGCGTGGCGCTCGGGCGTGCCTTGCTGTCCGATCCCGCCATCCTGCTGTTGGATGAACCCCTGTCCGCGCTGGACGAGGCGCTGAAACAGGAGGTGCTGCCGTTTTTCGAAGCGGTTCGCGATGAGTTCGACCTTCCCATCGTCTATGTCAGCCATTCGGTCGACGAGGTGACCCGGCTCGCCAACCATCTGGTGATTATCGAGGCAGGCCGCACGGTGGCTGCGGGCGACATCGAAACCGTGCTTTCGCACACGGAAATCTTCGGCACCGGCGGCCTGCGTGCGGCGGGGACGCTGGTGACCGGCACCGTGCGCGGCCATGACGACACCCACCGGCTGGTGGTGGTCGACTTCGAGGGCCGGCCCATAGTTCTTTCGGCCCGCTCGTTCACCCACCGTCCGCAGCCGGGTGAGAAGGTGCGCCTGCGCATCCAACCGCGCGATGTGGCGCTGGCGCTGCACGCGCCCACGGGCATCAGCATTCAGAACGAGCTGGCCTGCACCATATCCGCGATCGCCGTACGCGCGGATGGAGAGGTGGACGTGGAGCTGGCGGTCGGGGGCCAGAAGCTGCGCGCCCTCATCACGGCCAAGGCGATGGCGGACTTGCGTCTGGTCAGTGGCATGGACTGTCACGCCTTGCTGAAGACGGTCGCTCTGGAAGGCCGTGGCCTGCCGCGAACCTTGCGCGTCGCGGGTGGCTAGGCGGCGGCTAGCTTGCATACCGTGCGCCAAGCGTATTGACTGAACCGCGTCCGCAGTTCGACGGGACGCGAGAGCTTCGGCTCGCTCGGATACGCTGTGTTATGGTTGAGCGATGAAAACTCTGCGGTCGAGAATCTACCTGGCGATCGGTATCGCCGGCGTCGCGGGCGCGTTGCTCATTGCGTCGCTGGGATCGGGCTATGCGACCCGTTTCTTCTTCGACCAGACCGCGCAACGTGCCGAAAGCACGCTGCGGCTGACCGTGGCCGCGCTGAGTGGCGCGCTGAGCCGCTTCGGCCCGCTACCCGAACTGATCGCCGATTCGCCGGATGTGCGCGCCCTGCTCGAGCGATCTTCGCAGACGGGCCTTGTTTCCCAGCTCAACGGGCAACTGAAGAAGATCAACGACGTCGTCGAAGCGTCTGACATCTACATCATGAAGCCTGACGGGCTGACCATCGCTGCGAGCAACTTCGATACGGACAAGTCGTTCATTGGCAAGAACTTCAGCTACCGCCCCTACTACACGGACGCCATCGCCGGCGGCCAGGGCCGCTACTTCGCGTTGGGGACGACTTCGCTCAAACGTGGCTACTACTTCGCGGCGCCGGTGCGCCATGTCGATACCGTGCTCGGCGTCGTGGCCGTGAAGATGGACGTGGACGAGATCGAGACCGCATGGAGAAGCGCCGAACATGAGATCATCGTGGTCGACGAATACGGCATCATCTTCATGTCGGGCCGTCCCGAATGGCGGTTCAAGGCCATCCGGCCGCTTTCGCCGGCGATCTTAGAACGCATCGAAGCGACGCGCAGATATCCCACGTCCAGCCTGCTGGAACTGCCGTTCGCCTATCTGGAAGGTTCAGGCGGCGGGCACCTTCTGGCGTCGGTCGACCAAGAGGGGACGCATACCGAGTATCTCGTCAAGAGCGCCGCGATGCCGGCGGCGGGTTGGACGGTTCACGTGCTGGCCAAGACCGCGCCGGCACGCACCCAGGCCTATGTCAGCCTCGCGGTCGGCCTGCTGCTGCTCCTGACGCTTATCCTGACCGGCACTTTCTTCATCCAGCGACGCCAAAGCCTGATGGACCGCATCGCCGCGCAACAGGCCGCGCAGAACCAACTGGAAAGGCGGGTCGACGAAAGGACGGCCGACCTCAACCGGGCCAACGAGAAACTGGTTGCGGAGGTTGCCGAGCGCAAATCGGCCGAAGAAGAACTGCGTCAGGCGCAGGCGGATCTCATCCAGGCGAGCAAGCTCGCCGCGCTGGGCCAGATGTCGGCGGCGCTTTCCCATGAGTTCAACCAGCCGCTGGGCGCGGCCAAATCCTACGCCGACAACGCCGCCAGCTACATCGATCGCGGGCGCATCGGTGAGGCGCGCGACAATATTACCAGGATCAGCACCCTGGTCGATCGCATGGCCGCCATCGGCAAGCATCTGCGCAACTTCGCCCGCAAGCCCGACGACAAGCTGGCCGCCGTCCCGGTCGGCCAGGTGATCAACGATGCAGTCGAGATCGTCGCCGGCCATGTCAGGGACCGCTCTGCACAGATCACCATCGAACCCGGCGAGGAACCGCTCTATGCGCTGGGGGGCATGAACCGGCTGCAGCAGGTACTCGTCAACCTGCTGTCCAACGCGCTCGACGCGATGGAAACGGCGGCCGAACCCAGGATTGAGATTTCCGCGATGTCGGCTGGAGCCGGTCGCATCCTTATCAAGGTGCGCGATCACGGAGAAGGCATCGACGAAGCGGCGACGGGTAAGATCTTCGACCCGTTCTTCACCACGAAGGGGGTCGGCAAGGGCCTCGGACTGGGTCTTTCGATCTCCTACAACATCGTCAAGGACTTTGGTGGAAGGCTTACGGTGGAAAGCCATCCCGAGGGTGGGGCCGTATTCATCGTGGACCTGGAGCGCGCTCGCGAAGTGCCGGAGGCGGCTGCGGAGTGAGCGTCGGACGCATCATTTTCGTCGACGATGAGGAGCACATCCGCCTCGCCGCCCGCCAGGCGTTGGAACTGGCCGAGTTCGATGTGGAGCTGTTCGACGACCCTCTGCTCATCCCCGATCTGATCAATCGCGGTTTCGACGGGGTCGTCATCACCGACATCCGCATGCCCGGAATAGACGGAATGGCGCTGATGGACCGGCTGCTGGAGATCGACCCCGAGCTGCCCGTCGTGCTCATCACCGGGCACGGGGACGTCCAGCTCGCCGTCGAGGCGATGCGCCGGGGGGCGTACGACTTCATCGAAAAGCCGTTCGCCTCCAGCCACCTGGTCGAAGTGGTGGCCCGCGCGGTTGAAAAGCGCCGGCTGACCCTGGAGGTGCGCCAACTGCGCTCGGCCGCCGGCGGGCGTGACCGGCTTGAAGCGCGACTGATCGGCCGTGCTCCGGTGATGGTCGAAATTCGCAAACAGATCCGTGCGATTGCCGCGACCGACGCCGACGTGCTGATCACCGGCGAGACCGGCACCGGCAAGGAAGTGGCCGCACGTGCTATGCACGGCGAGAGCGCCCGCGCGGACAAACCGTTCGTCGCCATCAACTGTGGCGCGCTGCCCCCCGACTTGATCGAGAGCGAACTGTTCGGCCACGAGGCGGGCGCGTTTCCCGGCGCGGTTCGTGCGCGCTACGGCAAGTTCGAACACGCCCGCGGCGGCACCATCTTCCTCGATGAGATCGAAAGCATGCCCGCCGAGCTTCAGGTCAAGCTTCTCCGGGTCATTCAGGATCGCACCGTCACCAGGCTGGGATCGAACGATCCGGTCGAGCTGGATGTACGTTTTATCGCGGCCAGCAAGTCCGATCTGGAAGAGCAGGCGGCGCTTGGCAAGTTCCGGCCCGACCTGCTCTACCGCCTCAACGTCGTGACCGTGCACATGCCGTCGATCGAGGCGCGCCGCGAAGACATCCCCCGCCTGTTCACCCAGCTCGCCCTGGAGGCGGCATCGCGATATCGCCGTGAACCGCCGCAAATACCCGGCGCTGTGCTGTCGCGAGTGGCGGCGCGCGAATGGCCCGGCAATGTGCGCGAACTGCGCAATGCCGCCGAACGACATGTTCTGGGACTTGGCGATGAAGGCAGGAGCGTTGAGCCCGGCGGAGCGCAAGAGACGCTTGCGCAGCGTGTGGCCGACTTCGAAAGAGATGCCATCGCCGCGGAGCTGACCTCCCGGGGCGGCAACCTGAAACTCACCTACGAAGCGCTCGGCTTGTCGCGTAAGACCCTTTATGAGAAGATGCAGAAATACCGTCTCAACCGCGAAGATTTCGTCCCGACGGAGGGTGAATAGCACGATGGCCGGACCGCCGGTCCAGCCGGCACGGGCCATCATGGGTGGATTACCCCACACGGTTTGCACCCCGATGGTTCGCTATCCACCCATCCCACGAAATTTTCACGGGTTCATGAGGAGGGTTCCGCGTCGGGCGCATTGTTTCGCGGTTCGGTTGGTCTATTGCGTGAGGTCGTATGACGCGCAGACCGCCAAGCGCGGCTGAACAAGGCGCGTCGCCACGCATCATGTATGGGAGGGAAAGAACCATGCGCATCTTCAAAACCCTGATGGCTGCCGCTGCGATGACCGCGCTGGCGTCGGGCGCTGCTTCGGCGGCGTGCGATGACGGCGAGATCGTCATCAAGTTCAGCCACGTCACCAATACCGACAAACACCCCAAGGGCATCGCCGCCTCGCTGCTGGAAAAGCGGGTCAACGAGGAAATGAACGGCAAGGCTTGCATGGAGGTGTTCCCCAACTCCAGCCTCTATAACGACAACAAGGTGCTTGAGGCGATGCTGAACGGCGACGTTCAGATGGCCGCGCCCAGCCTGTCGAAGTTCGAGAAGTTCACCAAGAAGTTCCGCATCTTCGACCTGCCATTCATGTTCGCCGACATCAACGCGGTCGACGCCTTCCAGAATTCGGAAGTCGGCCAGGCGATGAAGGATTCCATGGTCAATCGCGGGCTCAAGGGCCTGGCGTTCTGGCACAACGGCATGAAGCAGTTCTCGGCTTCCAAGCCTCTGCTGGAACCCAGTGACGCTGCCGACTTGAAGTTCCGGGTCCAGCCCTCCGACGTGCTGGTCGCGCAGATGGAGGCGCTCGGCGCCAACCCGCAGAAGATGGCGTTCTCCGAAGTCTACGGCGCGCTGCAGACCGGCGTTGTCGACGGCCAGGAGAACACCTGGTCGAACATCTACGGCAAGAAGTTCTTCGAGGTTCAGGACGGCGTGACCGAGACCAATCACGGCATCATCGACTATCTGGTGGTGACCTCCACCAAGTTCTGGGACGGGCTACCCGACGACGTGCGTAGCCAGCTCTCGACCATCATCGACGAGGTGACCGCAACGCGCAACGCCGAGTCGACCCAGGTCAACGCCCAGGCCAAGCAGTCGGTGATCGACGCCGGCGGCGTGGTGCGCACCCTGACGCCCGAACAGCGGGCCGCGTGGGTCGACGCGATGAAGCCGGTTTGGGATCAGTTCGAGGACGACGTGGGCGCCGACAACATCGCCGCCGCCCAGAAGTTCAACATGATGCAGTAATGCATCAACGGCGCCGCCCGGGCTCCTGTCCCGGGCGGCGTCGGTATCGAGTTCCTAATCGAGTTCCTCCGGGGGGAAGCGAACCGATCCATGTCTTCAGCCGAGCATCAAGCGCAGCCTTCCTCGACCGATAAGTTCGAGGAGACGTTGATCGCGATCATCCTAGGCCTGATGACGCTGGTCACCTTCGCCAACGTGGTGGCGCGCTACGGCTTCAACTCCAACATCCTGTGGGCACTGGAGGTAACCTCCATTCTGTTCGCCTGGCTGATATTGCTGGGCGTGAGCTACTGCGTGAAGATCAACGCCCATCTCGGCGTTGATGCGATCGTCAACCTGCTAGCTGCACCCACCCGGTTGGCGTTCACGTTGTTCGCGGTGGCCTGTTCCATCGCCTATGCATTCCTGCTGCTCAAGGGCGGCTGGGATTTCTGGGCCAACTTCGCCAATCTGCCGGGCACCACCGGCCGCTGGTTCCCCACCGGGTTTGAGAGCGATTTCCTGGCAAAGGGCTGGTACGAGACCGAGGATGTGGAGATGCCGCAGATGCTGCAGTTCCTGTCGGTCTGGTTCAACGAAGGCGAACCCTACGAGAAGATGCCGCGACTGGTGCCGTACATCATGCTGCCGATCGGCATGGCGCTGCTGCTGTTCCGCTTCGTCCAGGCCGGCGTCGCGGTCTGGAACGGCCGGCGCGATCTGATCATCGTCAGCCACGAAGCCGAGGACGCGGTCGAGGAAGCGGCCGCGGCTGCACCGAAGGACTGACGGGCCATGGAAGTCGCGATCCTCTTTGCCCTGATCATCGGGCTCCTGTTGCTCGGCGTTCCGATCGCCGTGGCGCTGGGCCTGAGTTCGATCCTGTTCCTGCTGTCGGCGTCGGAAAGTTCGCTCGCCTCGGTGGCACAGACCCTGTTCGAGGCGATGGCGGGCCATTTCACCCTGCTCGCCATCCCGTTCTTCATTCTCGCTTCGTCGTTCATGTCCACGGGCGGAGTGGCCAAGCGCATTATCCGCTTCTCCATCGCCGTGGTCGGCCATTTCCACGGCGGGCTGGCGATCGCCGGGGTGTTCGCCTGCATGCTGTTCGCCGCCCTTTCCGGTTCCTCGCCGGCCACCGTGGTTGCCATCGGCACCATCGTGATCGCCGGCATGCGCCAGGTCGGCTACACCAAGGACTTCGCCGCCGGCGTGATCTGCAACGCCGGTACGCTGGGCATTCTGATTCCGCCGTCGATCGTCATGGTGGTCTACGCCGCCGCCGTCGAGGTCTCGGTGGGCCGCATGTTCCTGGCCGGCATCGTGCCCGGCCTGATCGCCGGCGGCATGCTGATGATCGGCATCTATGTGGCGGCGCGCTGGCGCAATCTGCCCAAGGGCGAGTGGGCCGGCTGGCGCGAGGTGCTGGGTTCGGCCCGCGACGCGTTCTGGGGCCTGTTCCTGATCGTCATCATCCTGGGCGGCATCTATGGCGGCGTGTTCACGCCGACGGAAGCTGCCGCCGTCGCCTCCGTCTATGCGTTCCTGGCCGCCACCATGATCTATCGTGACATGGGGCCGCTGAAGGAAACGCCGCTGATCACCGATGAGACCAGCCGTGCCGCGCGCAACGGCTATTTCATCGTCATCTATGGCACGACGGCGGCCGTTCTGGCGCTGATCATCGGCTTCTTCGCCGGCCTGTCCGACAGTCCGAACTACCTGTGGGTGGCGATCGCCATCGGCCTGGTGGCCTCACTCGCCTACGGCTTCTGGCGCGAAGGCGGCAATCTGTTCGCAGCCGTCGCCTCGGGGGTTCCGGTCATGGGTCGCGCCGCCTGGCAGACCGCGCGCTACCTGCCCGAGGCGGTCGTCCACCGCGACACCCGCGACACCCTGTTCGAGGCGGGCAAGCTGACCATCGCGTTAATGTTCATCATCGCCAACGCGCTGATCTTGAAACACGTGCTAACCGACGAACAGATCCCGCAGCAGATCGCCGGCGCCATGCTCGACGCCGGCCTGTCCTGGTGGTTCTTCCTGATCGTCGTCAACGTGATCCTGCTGATCGGCGGCCAGTTCATGGAACCGTCCGGCCTGCTGGTGATCGTGGCGCCCCTGGTGTTCCCGATCGCCATCGAGTTGGGCATCGATCCCATTCATCTGGGCATCATCATGGTGGTCAACATGGAGATCGGCATGATCACGCCGCCGGTCGGGCTCAACCTGTTCGTCACATCCGGGGTCGCCGGCATGCCGATGATGCGCGTGGTGCGCGCCGCCGCGCCGTGGCTGGCGATCCTGTTCGTCTTCCTGATCCTGGTGACCTACGTGCCGTGGATCTCCACCGCTGTGCCCACCATGGTCATGGGTCCGGAAATCGTCACGCGCTAGGCATTTGTCGCGTCGCCTGACCGGCGAACCGGGACAGGCAGCCGGCCTCCAGCTCGACGTAGAGCAGCCGCTCCGGATCGACCGGTCCGGGCAGGGTGATGCGACCACACGGGACGATCTCGAAGCCGAACGGCCGATAGTAGGGATGATCGCCTACCAGGATCATCAGCTGGTGCCCGTGCTTGCGCGCCGCGTCGACCGCGCGCCGCATCAGCGCCGAGCCGATCCCCTCGTTCTTGTGGTCGGGGGCGACCACCAGGGGCCCCAGAACCAGCGCGGGCTCACCGCCGATGCGGATGCCGGTCACCCGAACCGCGCCAACCAATTCACCCGCCTTCGCCGCGACGAACGACAGCGCCGACTCGTGCGGCACCCCTTCGCGCAGGCGAAACGCGGTGCGCGCGAACCGGCCCGGGCCAAACGCGGCCGCGGCCAGTTGCTCGACCGCCTGCGCTTGCGACAACAGTTCGGGGGAGATTTCGAGCGTGCTGGTTTTCATCGTTTCACTCCGGCAGGGCTGTGGGGATAAGGGCGCTGCCGGGTGAAAACGCTAGCGAATGACCGGCAACGACGGATCGGCGGCGCGGGTTGCGCGCTCGTTTGCTCGTCGTCGCAAAGTGGTCGCAGGCATCATGGGATGGAGCCCGTTTCGCAGAATTGGAACGCGCCCCTTAGCACGAGGATTTTCGCCCGTCCAGCAGCACATCTTCCACCGCCCGGCGCATGATAGCGCGGTCCGCTTCGATGCCGGTCCAGTGCCGAATTGCGATCGCACCCTGATTGACCAGCATTCCCAGCCCGTCGAGAATGGCGCAGCTGCGTTCGCGCGCGTCGCGCAGCAGGCGGGTCATCGGCGGATTGGGGATGCAGTCGACCACCAGCATATGCGGTTGCAGCGAATCCACCTCCACGTCGAGCCGTGCATCGACATCGGGAAACAGGCCGACGGAGGTAGCGTTGATGACGAAATCGGTGTCCGCTGGCACCGCGAGCGTGCTTCGCCAGGCGAGGTAGCTCGTCTGCGCGGGCGTCTCGTTGGCCACCAGCCGGGCCAGTTCGCCGCCACGCGCCTCATCCCGGTTGGCGATCGCGATGTGGGCGACGCCGACCAGCGCCAGTTCCACACAGATCGCCCGCGCCGCACCGCCGGCGCCGAAGACCAGCGCTGTTTTCCCGCCCGGGTCGGTCATCTCGCCGATCGCCTCGACAAAGCCCTTGCCGTCGGTGTTCTCGCCGATGAGCTGGTCGTCGCGGCGCACCACGGTGTTGACCGCGCCGATGATCGAAGCCGATTCCCCAAGTCCGTCCAGATGTTCGATCACCGCCACCTTGTGCGGCAGCGAGCAGTTGAAGCCGGCCCAGCCCATCGCCCTGGCGCCGATGACCGCGTCGCCCAGCCGGTCCGGCGATACCTTGCAATTGATGTAGCGCCAGTCGAGGCCGTGATGACGGTAGGCTGCTTCGACCATGGCGACGGTCGGGTTCTCAGCCGCCGGCATGGCGAACGAGCCGGTCAGCTGGCTGAGGAAGTTGCGCGCCATCGGCCGCCTATTCGATCTCGTGCGCCCAGGGCGGATCGGCGCCCGGCCGCGCCACGGTGATCGCGGCGACCCTGGCCGCCAATTCCAGCGCCGGGCGCAACACCTCTGGCTGGCTTGATGCCAGTCGGTCTTTGCCCAGAAGGCCGGCGCGGCGCAGTCCCGCCAGCAGGCCGGCGTTGAAGGCATCGCCCGCGCCCACCGTGTCGGCGATCTGGGTCGGCACGGCGGGAACCGAAATCTCGCCGGCACGGTTGATCGCCGTCGCGCCCTCGCCTCCGCGCGTCAGCATTACCAGCTTGGCGCTTTGCGCCAGCCATTGCGCCGCGCTGTCCGCGAATGCGCGACCGGGCGCCAGCCAGGCCATGTCTTCATCGGAGACCTTGATGATGTCGGCAATGGCGACGAGTCGCTCCAGCCGCGCGCGGTAGGCCGCCTCGTCGGTGACGAAGCCCGGGCGAATGTTGGGGTCGAGCGAGATCACGCAATCGTCTTTCAGCCGCATCGCCAGCGCCTCGTAGGCGTCGCCGCACGGCTCGCCGATCAGGCTGATCGCGCCGAAATGCGCCGCATCGATTGGTGGAACATCTGGCAATTCATCACGCGTGATCATCCGCCCGGCGCTGTTTTCGTCATAGAAGGTATATTCAGCCTGGCCGTTCGTGAGCGCGACGAAGGCGAGCGTGGTCGGCCGGGTCGAACGAACCGAGAGCAAGTGGTCCACATTCGCCTGCGCCAGCGCGGCGGCGAGTTGCCGGCCGAACAGATCGCTCGACAGCCCCGAGAAGAAACCCGTTTCCTCGCCCAGCCTTCCCAACGCGATTGCGGTGTTGAAGACCGCCCCGCCAACCGCCGGCAGATAGGCCGTGCCGCCGTCAATATCCCGGGGCAGCATGTCGATCAGCGCTTCGCCGCAACAAAGGATCATGGTTTGTGGGGTCTTTCTCTTTTTGTTATCGGCTCCGGCCCACTCCCCCTCCCAGCTACCCACGGCAGTATCCTCGAGGGGATGGCGGGGAGGGGGAGTGGGCCGGAGCCGATCATTGTCTTCACACAGACGCCCGCATCAACGTATTCTGGTCGATCAGATGCCGGTCGAACAGAGGCAGGCTGGCGCCGCCCAGCGCGCGCGCGATCGGTCCGATCGATCCTTCTTCCAGGACAGGCGCGTCGATGCCCTGAAGGTCAAGCCGGCCCATCTCTTCACCGGTCTTGCGCACCAGTTCGCGCCTCACCGAGGTCGGAAACCCGCCATCGATCAGCGCCGCCTGGAAATCGATGATCGTTGCCGCGGCGATGATCGCGTGCGCCAGCCCGCGCGCCGCGACCGCCAGCCACGACGCCACTTCCCCGTCCAGGCCCGCCCAGTCGCCGTCGGCAAGCCATAGTGGCGAAGGATCGATGCCCTTGGCCACCAGTTGCCGCTCCAGCATCACCAGCGAAGCCTGATCGATCAACTGCATGGTGGTGCCGTTCGGGCCGGGGACGGGCATCGATCCCAGCGCGCCCGCATTGCCCGAACGACCGGCATACAGGCTGCCGTTGAGCACGATGCCGCCGCCGGCGAAGGTGCCGATGTAGAAGTAGATGAAATCCTGCAGATGGCCATGCTTGCCGAAAACCAGTTCCGCGCCGCAGGCCGCGGTGGCATCGTTGTGCAGGTAGATCGGCCAGTCACAGAACTCTCCGATGGTCTGGCGGATGTCGAAATCGCGCCAGGCGTCCATCTGCTCGGCAGGCGCGCCGACCTCTTCGCTCCAGTTCCACAATTCGAACGGCATGGCGATGCCCAGTCCGGCAATGCGTCCTGATTTGCCGCCCAGTTTGCGGCTGACCTGGCCCACCGCCTCGCGGGCAAACTCGATCACCGCGCCCGGCATCGGAAACGGATAGGCGTGATGCTGGTGCGAGACGGCCGAACCCAGGAAGTCCGTGCAAACCAGTTCGCAGCTGCGCCGCCCGATCTTCAGGCCGAGAAAGAAGGCGCCTTCGGGATTAAGCGACATGGGCACCGAGGGTTGGCCGACCTTGCCGCGAACCGGCTCTCCGCGGATCAACAGGTGCTCCTGCTCGAGTTGGCGCATGATCACCGATACGGTCTGCGCCGAAAGGCCGGTCACGCGCGCGATCTCCGATTTCGACAACCGGCCATGCCGGCGCAGCAGGGTCAGCACCAGACGTTCGTTGAAGGCCCGCATGCCGCTTTGATTGGAACCGCGATGGGCGGTATGCGGCAGCATCTCCTCGAGGCTTTCGATCGGATCGCCTTGGGACAATCCCCTCTCCTTGATGGTTTTGCGGCCATTCGGCGGGTTGGCCTACGTCGCGTCCGCGGGCCCGACCCTCGCACAAACCGGACAATCAGTCAGCACCGCATTCGTTGCGCAGAGCGGGTGGCGGGGGCGGATTGTGATCCGCCTCGTGCCCACTGTCAATTATTAAATCATAGTGATTTATTTATTGACAGCCTGTGTGAATTCGTGTTGGCTGGAAGCCATAAAGTCACGGCGGCAACCGGCCGATGGCCGGATTGGCGCGGACTTTTGCAAGATGGCAGGCCACAGCTGGCCGATGGCCTGCCTCGCTTGTAACGAACTCTGGGAGGACCATCGTGACAAAACTATCCAAGCTGAAATCCACCTTGCTCGCCGCGGCTGCCTTGACCGCCGTCGCGGCCACCCCCGCCGCCGCACAGAACATCGGCGCGTGTCTCATCACCAAGACCGACACCAACCCGTTCTTCGTCAAGATGAAGGAAGGCGCGCTGCAGGGGGCCGAAGCCAACGGCATCGATCTGCAGACCTTCGCCGGCAAGATCGACGGCGACGTGGAGACCCAGGTGGCGGCAGTGGAGACCTGCATCGCATCGGGCGCCAAGGGCATCCTGATCACCCCGTCGGATTCGCGCGCGCTCGCCCCGATCGTCACCAAGGCCCGCGACGCCGGCCTGCTGGTGATCGCGCTCGACACGCCGTTCGAGCCCGCCGACACCGCTGACGCCACCTTCGCCACCGACAACTTCAAGGCCGGTGAGCTGATCGGCCAGTGGGCCGCCGCCAAGCTCGGCGCGGATGCGGCGAACGCCAAGATCGCACTGCTCGATCTCAACGCCTCGGAGATCTCGGTCGATTATCTGCGCAACAACGGGTTCCTGAAGGGCTTCGGCATCGACATCAAGGACCCCACCGACATCGGTGACGAAGACGACCCGCGCATCGTCGGCAACGACGTGACCAACGGCAATGAGGAAGGCGGCCGCACGGCGATGGAAAACCTTCTGCAGAAGGATCCCGGCGTCAACGTGGTCTACACGATCAACGAGCCCGCCGCGGCCGGCGCCTACGAGGCGTTGAAAGCCGCCGGCAAGGCCGACGGTGTATTGATCGTCTCTGTCGACGGCGGTTGCCCCGGCGTCCAGAACGTCTCCGAAGGCATCATCGGCGCCACCTCGATGCAGTTCCCGCTGCTGATGGCCTCGCTCGGCATCGAGGCGATCAAGGCGTGGGCCGAATCTGGCGCCAAGCCTGAGAACACGCCCGGCCTCGACTTCTTCAACACCGGCGTGGAGCTCATCACCGACCAGCCGGCCGACGGCATCGAGTCGATTTCCTCCGAGGAAGGCCTGGGTAAGTGCTGGGGATAGCCCGTTAAGGCAATGACCGCGGTGCGGGGCCGGCTTGTCCGGCCCCGCCCATTCTTTGTCACCGCGGTGAGAATCCGATCGGCCCAACGGCCGCTTTGACTTTCATCCGCGCTACGAATTAACTTTCACCTTGCCGCAAGACGTTTCGAGCAGTTGGGGAGGGCTGCCGATGAACAAAGCCAAGACGGCCGACAAGGGCCGCGAGTTCGATGCGGTGCTGGCCGATTCCGATCAGTCGCTCGCCGCCTTCGATACCCATCCCAAGACCACGCTCGAGCGGGTGCAGCAGTTTCTGCACTCCTATCCGACCATGGTCCCGGTCATCGTGCTGGTGGCCTCGGTCATCGCCTTCGGCTTCATCGCCGGCGGGCGCTTCTTCTCGCCGTTCAACCTGTCGCTGATCATGCAACAGGTCTCCATCATCGGCATCCTGGCGGCCGCCCAAAGCCTGGTCATCCTGACCGCCGGCATCGATCTGTCGGTCGCCGCGATCATGGTGCTGATGTCGGTGATCATGGGCAATCTGGCGGTCAATTTCGGCGTGCCGGCTCCCATTGCGATTGTGATCGGTTTCGCCGGCGGCACGGCGGCGGGCATGGTGAACGGCTGGTTGGTGACCCGCCTGAAGCTACCGCCCTTCATCGTCACGCTGGGCACCTGGAACATCTTCTTCGCGCTCAATCTGTGGCTCTCCGGCGCCCAGTCGATCCGCAGCCAGGACATCGATGCTCAGGCGCCGCTGCTCAAACTGTTCGGCACCAACATATCGATCGGCAACGCCCAGCTTACCTATGGCGTGATCCTGACGGTGATCGTCTTCGTCGTGCTGTGGTATCTGCTCAACCACACCGCCTGGGGCCGCCATGTCTATGCCATCGGTGACGACAAGGAGGCGGCCGAGCTTTCCGGCATTCGCACCGACCGCACCCTGGTGCAGGTCTATGGCCTGGCCGGCCTTGTGTGCGCCGTCGGCGCGTGGGCGTCGATCGGCCGGGTGGGCTCGGTCTCGCCCCAGAGCTTCTACGAGGGCAATCTGCAGTCGATCACCGCCGTGGTGATCGGCGGCATCTCCCTGTTCGGCGGGCGTGGCTCCATCATGGGGCCGCTGATTGGCGCGCTCATCGTCGGCGTGTTCCAGTCCGGCCTGCGGCTCGCCGGCGTCGATGTGCTGTGGCAGGTGTTCGCCATCGGCTGGCTCATTATCCTCGCCGTCGGCATCGATCAGTGGATCAGGAAGGTCGCCGCATGAACGACAAGCGCGAACCGATCCTGACGGCCCGGGCCGTGGTCAAGCGCTACGGCCGGGTGGTCGCCCTCGACCAGGCCGATTTCGACCTTTATCCGGGCGAGATCCTTGCCGTCATCGGCGACAACGGCGCCGGCAAGTCGACGCTGATCAAAGCGATCTCCGGCGCGGTGCAGGTCGACGAAGGCGAAATCAGGCTGGAGGGTCGGCCCGTCAGCTTCGATTCGCCCATGGCCGCCCGGACCGCCGGCATCGAGACGGTCTATCAGAACCTGGCCCTGTCGCCGGCCCTGTCCATATCCGACAACATGTTCATGGGCCGCGAACTGCGCCGGCCGGGGCCGCTGGGTTCGCTGTTTAACATGCTGGACCGCAAGCGCATGGAGACGATCGCCCGCGAGAAGCTCTCCGAACTGGGGCTGATGACCATCCAGAACATCAATCAGGCGGTCGAGACCCTGTCCGGCGGCCAGCGTCAGGGGGTCGCGGTGGCGCGTGCGGCGGCGTTCGGTTCGAAGGTGGTGATCATGGACGAGCCGACGGCTGCGCTGGGCGTCAAGGAATCGCGCCGCGTGCTCGAACTCATCCTCGACGTCAAATCCCGCGGCCTGCCGATCGTGTTGATCTCTCACAACATGCCGCACGTCTTCGAGGTCGCCGACCGTATCCACGTGCACCGGCTGGGGCGGCGCCACTGCGTCATCGATCCCAAGGAGCACTCGATGGCCGATGCGGTGGCGTTCATGACCGGCGCGAAGGACCCACCCGCCGAGGCGGCGGCCTGATCGCGATTGCATCACCGCATGACCGCCGAGAGCTGGACGCCGCTACGACTTGCCGAACATATTGCGGGTCTCGCGACAGGCCATGCCCGGTTTGTGGTCGCCATCGCCGGACCGCCCGGCGCGGGCAAGTCCACCTGGGCCGGCCGTCTCGTCGATGAGCTGAACAGGAAAGAGCCACGCGCGGTACTCGTCGGCATGGACGGCTACCACTACGACAACCGGGTGCTTATCGAGCGTGGACTGTTGGAGCGAAAGGGTGCGCCGGAGACCTTCGATGTCGAAGGCCTTCTGGCCGATCTGCGACGCATCGCGGCTGCCCGGGTGGCGGTGGCGGTTCCCGTTTTCGACCGAACCGCCGATCTCGCCCGCGCGGCCGCGGCGGTCGTGCCGGCAGACCGTCAGATAATCCTGGTGGAAGGCAACTACTTGCTGCTTGACGAGCCGGCATGGCGGGATCTCGCGGCGCTGGTCGACTGGTCGGTCTTTCTTGCCGTTCCCAACGCGGAGCTGGAAAACCGCCTGGTCCGGCGCTGGCTCGACCACGGCCTGTCGCCCAAGGCAGCGAAAAACCGGGCTCGCGCCAACGACATGGCCAACGCCGATATCGTCAACGCCCGCTCCCTGCCGGCCGACCTCGTCGTGAAATACGAGCCCGGCTGACCGTTTGCCAAGCGCTAACCCCCGACGGCCTTTGCTATGCGGTCAAGCGCGAACACCGCAAGCCCGGCGATGAGTCCCCAGAAGGCCGCGCCGATGCCGTAAGCGGCAAAGCCCGACGCGGTCACCACGAATGTCACAACCGCGGCGAACCGCTCACGCTCCTGGGCCAGGGCGGTCCCCAGGGCGCCGACTAACGGGCCCGTCAACGCGATGCCGGCCACGGTGACGATCAGCGCAGTGGGAAACGAAGCGAACGCCGCCACCACCGAAGCGCCGAACAGCGCCAGAACCGCGTAGCCCGCCGCGTAGACCGGGCCGGTGAGCCAGCGCTTGTCCTTGTCGGGATGGGCGTCGGGTCCGGTGCAGATGGCGGCGGTGATCGCCGCCGCGTTGCTCGTATGCGCGCCCGCGAACGCGCTTACCAGCGACGCCAGCCCGGTCACCGTCAGGATCGAGCGCGACGGTACGGGATAGTCGGCCGCGCGCAGCACCGCAAAGCCGGGCAGGTTCTGCGACGCCATGGTGACCAGATAGAGCGGCACGCCCAGGCCGATCAGCACGGCAGGGTCGAAGGCGGGCGCGATCCACACGAAGCTCGAAAGGCGTAGACCCTCGATCGGATCGGCCATGCCGAGGCCGATCGCCAGTGTGATGCCGCCCACAAGCACCGCCAGGGTGGCCCAGGCGGGCGAATAGAGCCGCAGGACGATGAAGGCGACGACCATCGGCAAGACCAGGGCCGGCGCGCTCGCCAGATGGTCGAAAATCGCTACCACGAAGCCGAACAATACCCCGGCCAACATCGCCGAGGCGATGGAGGTGGGGATGGCCTCGATCAGCCTGCCAAGCGGACGAAACGCCGCCGTTGCCAGGACAAGGACCGCTGCGAGGACAAACGCGCCGACCGCCGCTTCGATCGCAATGCCGGATGTGGTGGCGATCAGCGCCGCGCCCGGCGTCGACCAGGCGGTGACGATCGGCAACCGGTGGCGGATCGACAGGAACGCCGTGGTCGCGGCCATCGCCACGCACAGCATGGCGATCCAGGATGACGTCTGCTCGGCGCTCGCGCCGACCGCCTGGGCGGCGGCCAGCACCACCGCCACCGAGCCGCCGAAACCCACCAGCACCGCCATGATCGCGGAAATAAGCACCGATGCCCGCATGAAATGCCCCAATGACAGGCCGTAGCCGGCGGCAGGCGCACGGCGTTTTGCCCTTGCAGCGAATGCGGGTCTTTACGACGAACGTGACCGATCGATCAACACACGAAACCGGCCGATTGAACATCGACCGGTTTCATGGCGCGGTTGGAGAGTGATCGTGCGCGGCTCACATGTCGAAGGCTTCGCAAACCTCGACGCTGCCTCCATCGACCAGGATGGGGCATCCCTTGGCGTGGGCGACGGCTTCGTCGATGTCCGCTGCCTCGATCATGGAATAACCGGAAGCCGGGTTGGCGCCGCCGCCATCGGCGACCGATCCGTCGGCATTGACCGTTTTGGACGGCCCGAACGGGTTGCCGCCCTCGACCAACGAGGCGCCCATGCCCTGCATCCAGGCGCCCCAGGCGGCCATTACCTTGGCCTGCTCTTCCTCGCCTTCGGGGGCTTTGCCGCCGTGATACACAAATGCGAACTTCGCCATCGATCTTCCTTTCCCGCCTTGGAGAACTGGTTTTACTGCGGATTTGTTGATTAACAATCCAGTTAATTATCTAGGCGAAGCCCGCTGGCGATGCAAGCCCCCGGCGGATTGCGGCTCGCCGGCTGCTGACAGGGGCTGACGCTCACGCTGCCGACGGACGTTTCTTTCCTGCCAGCAGGGCAACCACATTTTCGATGATACGCATGCCCGATTCGCCGCCCAGCGACATGATCGATTCGGGATGGAACTGCACCGCGGCGACCGGCTCGCTTGCGTGTTCGATCGCCATGATCACATCGTCGTCGGAGCGCGCGGTGACGCGCAGCTCGCCGGGCAGATGGTCCGGATTGGCGTGAAGCGAATGATAGCGGCCGACGGTGACCTGCTCCGAAAGGCCGGAGAACAGCCGGCCGGACCCGGTGATCCGCACTCGCGACGGCTTGCCGTGCATCGGTTCGTCAAGCTGTTTGAGCCTGCCGCCGAAAGCCTGGACAATCGCCTGCAGGCCCAGGCATACGCCGAAGATGGCAAGATCGCGTTCGCGCGCGCGCGCAATCGTCGCCATGCAATCGAAATCGTCCGGATTGCCCGGCCCCGGCGACAGCACCACCAGATCCGGTTTGATCCGGTCGAACGTGGCTTCGTCCACCGGACTGCGCACCGTGGTCACCGCCGCGCCGGTCTGGCGGAAATAGTTGGCGAGCGTGTGCACGAACGAATCTTCGTGGTCGACCAGCAATATGGCAGTGCCGTGCCCCACCGTTGCTGCGGTGCGTGCTCCGGTGGTGGCGTTCGAGCGGCCGGCCTCACGCACGGCCGCAAGCATGGCCGACGCCTTGAGCTCGGTCTCGCGCTCTTCTTCTTCCGGATCGGAATCGTACAACAGGGTGGCGCCGGCGCGCACCTGCGCGATCCCATCCTTGACCCGCACTGTGCGCAGCGTCAGCCCGGTGTTCATGTCCCCGTTGAAATGCACCATGCCGATGGCGCCGCCATACCACGAGCGCGGCGACTTCTCGTTTTCCTCGATATAGCGCATCGCCCACAGCTTCGGTGCGCCGGTGACCGTGACCGCCCACGCATGCGACAAAAAGCCGTCGAACGCGTCCATGTCCTCGCGCAGCCGGCCCTCGATGTGGTCGACCGTGTGGATCAACTTCGAGTACATCTCGATCTGGCGCCGGCCGATCACGCGGACCGATCCGGGTTCGCATACCCGCGACTTGTCGTTGCGATCGACGTCGGAACACATGGTCAGCTCCGATTCGTCCTTACGCGAATTCAGCAGCTTCAGGATCTGCTGGGAGTCCTCGATCGCATCCCGCCCGCGGCTTATGGTGCCGGAGATCGGACAGGTCTCGATGCGTCGGCCCGACACACGCACGAACATCTCCGGAGATGCGCCGATCAGAAACTCGTTGTCGCCGAGATTGATGAAGAAGGAGTAGGGCGACGGATTGATCGCCTTGAGCTTGCGCGAGATCTGCGACGGCTGCGTGGTGCACCGCTCGAAGAAGGTCTGGCCGGGCACCACCTCGAACAGATCGCCGCGGCGGAACTTCTCCTTCGCTTTCTCGACACAGCGGGCATATTCGCCGGGCTCGTGATCGCCACGCGGCGGCACCCGATCCGTCGGCTGGAAGGGAGCCGCCACGGCCTCGCGCTCGATGCCTTCGGTGGTCGCCCCGTCGATGGTGAACTCGTAATAGTCATACCAGGCGATCGCCCGGTGGTGATCGACGACCAGGATCTTGTCGGGCAGGTAGAGAACCAGGTCGCGCTGGTCGACCGGCCGCTCCATGCGCATGTCGACGGCGTCGAACTGGAATGCGAGGTCGTAGCCGAAAGCGCCGTAAAGGCCGATATTGTCGTCGCGGTCGCTGGCGAACAGCTGCGTGAACGCCCGCACCACCGAAAACACCGTCGGCGCCCGCGAGCGCTCCTCCTCCGCGACGATGGCGCCCGGCTGCTTGACGCTCAATGAAACCGAATCATCGGCCAGCACGCAGTCGGCGACATGGTCGTGTGCGCGCAGATGGTCGGCTATTGCGGTCAACAGCGCGCGCCCGCGCGCGTTATAGGCGCGGACCGTCGCGGTGCGGCCCCTTGCTTCGATACCGAGTGGTGGATCGACGGTGGCCGTATCCCATCGGGTGTAGCGGCCCGGATATTCGTAGTTGGACGAAAAAACCGCCCCGCGCCGCTCGTCCAGGTCGCCGAGCACGGTATCGATGGCGCTGCCATAGTCCACGGTTTCGCTGCGCCTGGACACCGTGACACCGCCCGCGGTTCGATACTCGATGGTTTCGGAAGTCATTGCCGTTTGCTCGCTCGTCGAGTTGCCGGAACGGTGCGTCTCGTCCCTACGGCAAAGAAAAACCGCCTGGAGAAACGCTCCGGCGGTCTGTGGATAAGTGCACGAATGATGCCAGCGACCGCCGTCAGCAGCCCCGCCACCATGATTCTTGCATGTGCAACTTGCTCATGCCCGACACCTAGCGCGAGCGGACCCGGCAGGCAAGAAAAAACGCTGCCAAACGCGAGCCGGCCCGGCTGGCGCGCCGATGCCATCGATGGGTGGGGTTGGAAGATCCGACCCGGGCGGATTGGGCCGGATCTTCCGTTTATTACCTGTCCGCAGACAGGTACACGCGTGCTGAGAAGTTAGCAGGGGATCAGCACGTCGTGCCTCATGTAACGGCTTGCCGCCGCTAAATTAAACTTAGTGTCTACTAAAGGTTGTAATTGATTTACTATTAAATACTTAAAGTAAGATACGACACTTTTATTACCATCAATCGAAAAATCGCGCAATATCAATTTACTGTTATCAGCGTTCGGTTTCACGAAAGTGGATATTTTTTTTGCCGCAGTCATATCGCAATGGAGTCCCGACTCTTGCTTTTGGTCTCGGGTTCCACGTGTATGGTAATTTGACTGTTTGACAGCCGCTCTGTCAATGCCGTCTCGATACGGTCGCAGATATCGTGGGCTTCTCTCACACTTATTTCACCGTTCACGACCAGATGAAATTCGATGAACGTCACCGGGCCCGCCTGCCGCGCTTTGAGGTCATGCGCCTGTATGGCGCCGCCTCCCTCGCTCGCGATCGCGGTCCTGATTAGCTCGATAGTCCGGGAATCCGGGGCACTGTCCATCAATCCGTCGATGGACGATTTCAATATGCGCCAGCCGGACCACAGGATGTGCAGGGCCACGGCGATCGCCAAAAGAGGGTCTAGAATGACGATGCCGGTGACGCTGGCGAGCACCGCTCCGACCAGAACACCAGCTGTGGATAACACGTCAGCGAACAGGTGCCAGCCGTCTGCGGTGAGGGCAGCCGAGCGCAATTCGCGCCCCCT
Organism: Rhizobiaceae bacterium; assembly: GCA_028281105.1. Lineage (GTDB taxonomy): Bacteria > Pseudomonadota > Alphaproteobacteria > Rhizobiales > Rhizobiaceae > JANQKQ01. Next base: position 22,882 of record JANQKQ010000067.1, on the reverse strand, counting down.
GGCGATCAGAACATAAGACCAGATGCCGTTGATGGCCGCGGCGACGACGGCCACGGCAACCGCATGGCCCGGCACATCGACCACATGGTCGGAAGTCAGCGCCTGCCACGCTTCCGAAAGTATCGCGAATGCGGCCGCGCCGATCAGCACGGCCTCGATCATTGCGACAAAATATTCGGCCTTCTCATGGCCGTAGGGATGACCGGCGTCGGCCGGGCGCGCCGCATAGACGATTGCCGCCAGCACGACCAGGGCCGTGGCGACGTTGACTATGCTTTCAACCGCGTCGGAAAACAGGGCCACCGACCCCGACCACCAGGCGGCCAGTGCCTTGAGCGCAAGCACAACGACGGCGACAACAAGGCTCTTCCAGGCGATCGAGATGGGAGTGGACAAGAGGCCTTCGATCCCGCCTGGTGGTCAGCGATCGAGCACGTCGCGCATTTCCACCAGATTGGAGCGCACGCGAAGCAGGTCGAAGCCGATCGATTCCAGATGCGACTTGATGATACTGGAGGCGGTGCCGTTGACGACGATGAATGGCCGGACGGCGAGCGCGTCGCGCAATTGGTCGTCGACCCGGGTCCACAGATTGTCCAGATTGCGCTGCTCGAACACATTGGCGAAATCGCTGCGCGCCGCGGTGAGAATCGCGAAATAGCCGTATAGCTGCCCGTAAGTGAACCAGAATCGATCATCCGCGCGGCGGTCGATGCCGGTGAAATTCGCCTGCTCCATGCGCCGCTGCAGAATCTCCGATGTCGAACCGATATCGGCGGTTACGCGGTCGAGAAACTGCAGGAGATTGTCGGCCCGCGCATCGAAATCGGCCTGGCAGTTGGCCAGTTCGGTATTGAACTCCAGCAATTCGCGCCTCGCCTCGCGCAGTTTGTTCGGCGTTGACGGCTGCAGGAAGGGCCACGAGAACGTAACGACCCAGGCGTCCTCGCGATAGTTGGCCGCCTCGCGCGCATGTTGCAGGTTCTGATTGATCGATGAGGTGCCTCGCACCCGGCCCAGCCGGTCGACGAGCTCTACCGCCGTGCGCCGCACGGTCTGGTTGATGCCGAGCTGAAAGGCGGCCCGGTTGTCGAGGAACGGCGTGTTTTTCCAGTCGGTGATGAAGAAGAAACCGGCCTTGTGCAGCGGGTTCGAGGGGACCCAGGTACCCTCATTGACGTTGAATTCGATCAGATCGGCCGTCGCCGTGATCATTGCCGATTGCTGGCAGCTGCCGTTTTCCAACCGCTCGCCGACCGGAGTGGCGGAGCTGGCGTTGTCGTGCTGAGCCAGTTGGGCGGCATCGCCCGTCGACCAGAACTGAGTGATGGCCAACAGATGGACGTAGCCGACGACCAGCAGGGCGACAATGGCGAAAACCGGAATCTTGACGAACCAGCCGCGCCCGCGCAGCCAGCTCGAAAACGTTCTGAACGGCCACAACACCCAGCCGACCAGCCGGCCGATTCCGCGCCAGAGCCAGCCCAGAATGCTCTTGAAGAATGCGATGACGGGATCAAGCATGGTCCGATTCGATACCCCTGTTGGCCGATTAGGCCGTTTCACCGTTGGGTGTAAACGGCCAGTAACAGCAGATCATTGGCTGCTATCGCGCATTTCGATTTCGCCGATTCCGTCAAAATCGAAATTGCTCTAGTGATAGAGCTGCTGGCGATAGCCCCGCCGATCGCTCATATAGTGTCTGGCGATGTCGCCTACCACATGGTCGCGATAGACTTCCGGCCAGTTCTCGTAGTCACGATAGAAGCCCTGCTTGTGATAGATATAGCGGGTCATGTGATCGAATGGCAGATACTCGCTTATCAGCCGGTTGACCAGATAGTGATCGGCGTGCTCGGGGTTGGCGCGGCACAGCGCAAACCGGTGGTCGGGATGAATTTCGTTCATGTCGATACTGGACCAGTTCGTCACCTGTCGGTTGACCCAGTTGATCAGCGGAATGGTGCCATCGTCTTCGATCGCTCGCGAATTGGCGCCGATCCATGACTTGAGCCATCGTTCGTCGATCTTTTCTTCTGGCGGGCGGTCGCGCATGGCAAGCCAGGTCGCGGCCCGCTTCGCGCGCAGTTCGAGCAGGCCGGTGCGCTCAATCCACGAACCGCGCGGCGGATCGATGCGGCCGGTCTGCGCCAGGAACCGATAGACCGCCCCTTTGTCGCCAATGTCGATATAGGCGACCTGCCAGGGACGCGAACGGCGGAAGCCGGGGGCGGCGGGATCGGCGATCACCGTGGTGGCCGTCTCGTCGATGAACACGTAGACGCCGCCAAAATGCCCGGTCCAGAACGTATTGTGGCGGAACAGCACCTGATCGGGGACCAGCTCGTTGGTGCGGATGTCTCCGGTGACCTTGGCACATTCGACCATACGTTCGAGCAGAGCGTCTTCGCGCCACGCATCCGGCTCTTTGGTGAGCCGCTCGATCAAGGTCTTGAGTTCGCCGGTGCGCCCCAGCAGATCGGTCACGGTCGATACCTTGAACTCGACTTGCTCGATCGCCAGCAGGTCTTCGATATCGTGCGCCTGGAAGATCGAATCCTCGATCTCGCCATAGACCACGTCCTTGATGGTGAGCGCGTGGAGCGCGCGCCGGTTGTGCTCGAAGAACGCCGCCATTAAATCCTCGGTATTGGAGAACTGCGTATGCACCACCGGCAGCTCCGCCTGGTCCGGCGTGAGTATGATAAAACGCCGGTTGATGCCCGCGGGATCGAGATATTGCGGATCACCCAACTCCTCGGCGATCTGCGGCGAGAACCCGGTCATGTCGATCGTGAATTCGTCACGCTTGGTGGCCGACAGGCCGAAACCGGCCAGCGCCTGGTTGTAGCGGGCCACCAGATGCGGCTCGGAGACGCTCATCAGCGTGCCGAAGATGAGCTCGTTGTCGATCAGGCGATGCATGGGCTATCCGTTGAAAACATCAGCGCCTTCCGCGACGGCCGCGCTCGCCAACGACTTGTCCAGCGTGGCGAGTGGCAGGTGCTTGCGCAAGGCGAGCTCAAGATAGGCGGCGTCATAGGCTGTCAGGGCATGGCGGTCGCAAATCTCGATCGTGTCAGACCACAGCGCACTGCGACTTGTTTCGTCAACGACGAACCGAAGGCCCCCCAGGCGATTTAAAGCGCCGGTGCGAAATTCACGCGTCATCCGATTGCGCCGTACCGCGATCGCGAATCCGTTGGCCACCTCGGCGTGCCAATGGACTGGAACCAGAGCTTCGTGGCTCAGCAGCATTTCGAACACGCGGTCGGCCGTCACACTGCTTTCGTCCTCGAAATGAAAGGCGAGGACGATGGAAGCGTCGACCACAATGCTCAATATCGCCGCCCCGCCTCAATCAAGCCCTTGATCGTGTCGTCGCCGAGGCTGTTTGCCGAGCGGTTGGCCTTGATCCATTCGACCGCCTTGCGCGCCCGCTCGACGTCCCGCGCGACATCCGCCACGAGCCGCGCCACCGGCTTGCCGTTGCGGGTGATGATGACCTCATCTCCCGCCTCGACCAGATCGAGCAGATGGCTGAGCTTGTTCTTGGCGTCGAAGGTGCCGAAGGTATGAACGGTCATAGAAAGCTATCCAATTAAGCTAGCTAAGCTAGCTTAATATAGGTATCGCGGGCACGAAGTTCAACGACGCAAGCATGTACGCTGATAATCACCCGACACTGCACCGGGCGCCGATTGGATGTAAGTGCCGGCCGGCCACGGCGCCAGCCGAGCCCCTGGGCGCTCTACGCGATTATCCGGTAGACGTGCCAGACCGCCGAGCCAGAGACGATGACTTCGCCCATCTTCGGCCCCCAGTCCTCGTGCATCTTGATCGAGCCGATCTTGTTGAAGAAATCCTGGAGCTCGCCAAGCCCGCCGATTTCGAACTCGGTCTCGATCACCGCCTCGCCGGCGCCCACCGATCCGGTGATGATGCGTTTGGTGGCCAGATCGATATCCGTCTGGCTGCCGATCTCTTGGTACCATTGCTGTAGCAGGTCGATGGCCTGGGATTTGTGTCCAAACCGGGCTTCAACGCTCCAACGTGCGATCATCATCAGTTTTCTCCGCTTGCTGGAATTCGGTTCTCAGGGAACCCCCGCAAGCGTCCCACCAGACGCCGGGCGCCAGCCAGTGTAGGAGATGGATTGCGCCCGGTACAAAATCTGTACTGGATAATTCGCCCGCATTCTCCATCATGGCGGCTGGAGGTTTGCCATGCCGATCAACAAGTTCGCGCTGTTCTGCCCGGTCACCAAGGCTTGCGAGATACTCGAACCCCGCTGGACCCTGTTGATCCTCACCGAGATGTGGTGGGGATCGAGCCGGTTCAACGATATTCGTCGCGGTGTTCCCGGCATCTCGCCGACGTTGCTCACCAAGCGGCTCAAGGAACTGGAAGCCCACGGGTTGATCGAGCGGGTCGAGGATCCGAACTCCGGTTCGATAGACTATTTGCGAACGCAGATGGCCGTCGAACTGGAGCCGATCATTCAGGCCCTGGGCGACTGGGCCTATAAGAACACCACGTCGGAAGACGCGCTTTGCCGTCTGGATGCCAGTTGCCTGATGTGGAACCTGCGGCGCTGCATCCTTCCCGAGGAACTGCCGCCCAGACGCATCGTCATGCAATTCATCTTCAACGAGCCGGACAAGGCACCGCAGAACTTCTGGACCATCTCCAAGCCCGGCGCCCAGGTGGACGTGTGCTACATCGATCCCGGCTTCGATGTGGACCTGTTCGTGATCTGCGATCTGCGCGCCATGGTCTCGGCCTATATGGGCCATACGCCGCTGCAGGCCGAGATCGACGCGGACGGGATTCAGCTGATCGGCAATCCCGTGCTGGAGAAAACCGTGACGCGCTGGTTCATCCTGAGCTCATTCGCTCGAAGCCCGAACGCGCATTTCAGGAAGATTCCGGCCTGAGTCTCAGGTCGACGGAACGGCAAAGGCTGGGCCGACTGCCGGAAAACCCGCCCGACGGCGTCGCCCACTACCCGCTCCAACTGCCATCTTCCTTCATCCTGCCGATCCTCTCCACCGCCTTCTCCCGCTGCCGTTCCCGGTGGATAATTTCGTCGACCGCCGCCTCGTCGGCGCGGTCGGTGTAGCGGAACTCGGAATCGGCGTAGCGGTTGATCTCCTGGATCACCATTTCGATGGTGAACGGCCCGCGCAGTTCCTCGATCATCGCTTTCTTGTCGTCATAGGACTTGTGCATGAACGCTTCCGGCGTCTCGAACCATTCGTCGGGTAACTCGACGTCCATTGCGCGCATCTTGATCGCGTCGGTGATGTTCTTGATGGCCCGGCCGGTGAAGCGCGGCTCGGCCAGTTTGATCTGGTGCAGATAGGTGCCGATGTCGGCCATGGTCTTGAACTTGCCGTGCTCGGCGACGACCCGATCGTAGACTGCGGCCAGCCCTTCCTCGTCCGGTTCGTCGTGGCCTTCATACGCGGCCGCCACCGCCCGCTTGATCGCCTGCGCTTCATACAGGTCATGCTTGCCGAGCTTGATGGCGTGGTTGTCGCCGGCCAGCAGCACGAAGATGTCGATATAGTCATCGCGGGTCTGTGGCCCGTCAACGAGCCAGCGCGCGCCGGCGCGCTGGCGCAGGGCGTCGTCGACGTTTTCGGGATAGTTCGAAAACATGCCGAATGAGCAGTTGCCGCGCACCACTGTGGTGGCGCCGGCGAAGCTCTCCATCAGCACCGCGGTCACCTCCTGCTGGCCGGCCGAGGCGCGGTCGTCGGAGCGCTTGGCGGCGACCTGGTCGATGTCGTCGACGGTGCCGAAACCGATCGTGCGCGGGTTGAGCACGTTTGAGATGAACTGCTTGCAGTTCTGCCCCGACTTGCCCTGATACGACGAAATCTGGTCGACGCCGAAATTCTCGTAGGTAAAGCCGTAGCCGGCCACCTGGCAGTAGTCGTGGATCATCCCCGCGATCATCTGGATCAGGATGGTCTTTCCCGTTCCGGGCGCGCCGTCGCCGATGAAGGTGAACAGGAAGCCGCCAAGCTCCACGAATGGGTTCATCTGCCGGTCGAAGTCGTAGGCCATCAGCATCTTGGCCAGCTTCATCGCCTGGTATTTGGCGATGTGGTTGCCGATGATCTCGTTCGGCTGCTTGAACGTCATCACCAACGGTTTGGATTTCGCGCCCGGCGCCACGTCGAAGCCGTTGAGCTCGAACCCGTCGGCATCGAGCCGCAGATGGGTCTCTTCGAACCCACCCAGCGCCGAGAACCGGGACTTGCGCGACAACAGATCCTCGATCGCCTCGCCGACGAAGGCGCTCACCCGGGCCTGCAGGGCGGGATCGTCCGGCGCGCCTTCGACCGCCGCCTCCAGCCCGGCGACCAGGGTCTTGAGCGCATCGTGCGGGGTGTCGAAGTTCCAGCTGGGCGGTGAAACATCGCCCGGCGCCTCGCCGCCCGCCTCTATCATCTGCTTGAGATAGGCGGCCGCCGTGAACGCGGCCACATAGGCGCTCGCCTCCAGCAGAGCGCGGAACCGGTCGGCCGTATCCCCTTCCAGGGTCGAGGCGGCGTTGCGGTCTTTCAGCGCATCGAGCCCGGTTTGCCGCGCGAACAGATCGCCCACGGACAGAGCCACCGCCAGCGCCCGGCGCGTCTTGAACAGCACCGCGTGCTGGACCGGCGACAGCATCGCATCGTCGGGGTTCACCGCCGCCAGGGTCTTGGCCAGTTCCACCTCGCGCGAGGACCGCGCGCCGGCGGTCGACACGGTCGAGACGAACCGCCGTCTTGTGCCGGCCAGCTCGGTCTGCGACTTGCCCTTAGACGCTTCCAGCACCACCAGACGGGTCACCAGGCTTTGCGCAGTGGCCAGATGCTTGGCGATGTCGCCTTCGGGTAGGGTGGTCAGTCCGATGTCCATGGCGTCTTCCGCATTTTGCCGCTCACATATCCCGCAACACTTCACCGCCGGAGATGATGTGCTTGTGGTAGCCGTCAAACACCTCGTCGGCCTGGCCGGCGGCGTAGATCGCCTGGTAGGCCTCGTGCGGCACCAGCGCATGGCGCTGAAAGGCGCTCACACCCTGGCGCGCGCAGTCGAGATCGTCGGTGTTGATGTGATATTCATCGCGCGCGGGCTGGCCGCCCCACAAGCCCCATTTGGCCGGGGTCTCGCTCGTCGAGTAGATTTCCTGCAGCGTCCAGGTGAGCAGCCAGGCATCGTCGCTTCGCTTGATCTTGGCCAGGATCTTGTCGACCGTGTGCCCGTGCTCGGTGATCCCGGCGTGGTAGAACGGCCCCAGCACGAAGCGGCGCAGTTGCTTGGGATGCAACCGGTCGAAGTCTTTGTCCATGTTGGTGGCGATGGTCGCGAGCGTCAGCGAGTAGGCTGAGTTTTTCTCGCAGAAATCGTCGAACTGATGCGCCAGCGCCGGATTGAGCAGGCCTTCCACCGGCAGCGGGATGTCGACCTTCCGGTTGAGCTTGCCCTTCTTGGTGACCAGGGTCTTGACCAGGTCTTCCGATGAATCCTCCACCGACGCCATATAGACCAGGGGCAGGTTGGCCGAACCGTCGTAATAGCCCCAGTGAACGATGTAGTAAGGCCGTTTCGTCTTCGGATTGACCGAAACCCGGATGGTGCGCGGCAGCACGAACGGGCCGAAATGCCTGCCGTCCAGCACCGTCTCCAGATAGCGCCGCTCCGCCATCGTCTTCTGCAGCGCGCCGGGAAACGCCTTCTTGCGCAGAATGAAATCGACCATCTCTTCGCGGATGGTCTCCTCATCCGGCATCGAGGCGAGCCGCGACTTTGCCGTCTTACGGTCGTTGTCGAGGTCGAGCACGTGCTGAAAGGCGGGGAAGCCGCTTTCGGCCTGGGAGATGCGGAACCGTTCGGCAAACGAGATGCGGTCGTGCCAGCTTTCGAAGGAACCCCGCAGGCGCTTCAGATAGTTGGAGACCACCGCGCCGATCACGTCGTGCTTGTAGAGCGGGGAATCGTCCTCGCGCAGAAAGGTATCGAGCCCGTCGAATGCGCGATCGATGGCGCGAAAGTAGCGCCCTGCCGCCGTCACGTCAGCGTGCAACCGCCCGCACTCCGTCTATCGCGCGCATCGGCCCGTCCTAGCCGGTGACATAGTTGGCCGAGTTGTGCTTGGCCATCACCTCTTCGAACCGGCGGGCGAACGCCTCGTCGGCGAGCTTCTTGCGCCGCTGGATGTCCTTGGTCGAGGCCATGTTTTTTTCATGCATTTCCAGAAGATCGCCGATATGCGACTGGGCGGCGGCGCCGATGCCCGCCATGGTCTCCTCGGCCGCGGTGTCGACCCGGTTGCCCAGCGTGTTGATCTTGTGGGCCACGTCCTGTTGGGCGGCGGTTTTCAGCGAATCTTCCAGTGCCTTGTACAGAACGACCCGCTGCTCGGTGTCGATGGTCAGCTTGTTGATCAGTGTCTGCTGGGCGGCGAGCTGGTTGTTGAGCGAATCGACGAAGGTCTGGAACATCGAGGTGTAGCGCTCTAGGGTCTGGCTCTCGGCCAGCAGCTCCTGCTCGCGCGCCTGACTCTGGTTGTACTCGGTGGCCAGTTCCGAGCGCTGCCCCTCCAGTTCGGCGCGCTTCTTCTGCTTGGTCGCTGCCGAGATTTGGTTCTCCAGATCGAGCAGCATCGGGTTCAGCTCCTCGATGCGCTTTTGCACCTCCTCCAACTCGCTCATCGTCGCCGTGCGCCGGTCGATCACCTTGCGCAGGCTGGCTTCGGAGGCGGCGTAACGCGAATCCAGCGCATCCTTCTGGGCCTTGAGAATACCGACGATGGTGTCCGACTTGGCGAGCAACTCCTGCAGATTGCCGGCGAGCGACATGTTGCGCACCCGATCCGAACGCATGCGCTGCATGCGTTCCTTGGAGAAGACGCCGATGAACTTCTCCCAGCCCGAATAGCTCTTCATGCTCTCGAACTCGGCGCCGAACACGTTGGTGGCGTCTTCAAGGCCGATGATCAGATCGGCGATGTTGGCCTCCATCGTCTTCTGCTGGGCGAGCACATCCCTGATGCGGGCGTTTTCGATGTCGAAGTCGATTTCGCCGATGGTCTCGGTCTCGGCAAGCTTGTCCAGAATGACGCCGCTTTTCTCCAGCTTGTCGCGCATGTCCTCGACCGTCTGCCGGGTCTGCTCGATCTGCGAATCAAACTCCTGCAACGTCGCCATAGGGTGTCGTCCTCCTGCTTTGCGATGATGGCGGGCGCGCTTGAACGTCCCCTCAGCGGCCGCCGAACGTGGCCCGAATATAGGAAGGCCTCGGCGGGATTTGAAGCGAGTACGAGCTAAAACCCGGCGGTGGAACTATCGTGCAGGCAGTTCGACCGCCTTTCCATGCGGCGTTCGCGCCGCTGCTTCGGCCCAGGCATGCTTTCGTCGGGCAAGGTCTTGAGCGGCAAGTTCGCTTTCCTCGCACACGATGCGTTCCAGCGCCGTCAGCCAAAGCAGATAGTAGTCCCGCGCCGGTGTGCGGCCGTCATCGGCGTTGATCACGGCGCCTAGGGTCTTGGCCCATTCATTCCAGGTAAAAAGACCACGTGCATTCAGGCAGACAGCCATGGCGAAGGCCTGTGCCTCCCAGGGTTCGCTAAACGCCGGCCCATCCTCATCGCGCGGGATCGTGTCGACGGCGGCGAGCAGGTCGTCTTCAGCTTTCAAGATACGGCTCCCAGCAGTCGACAACGACCTGCTGGTCGTTGCCGGGCCCGAACAGCTCGACGCCTTCGAAGCGCACCGCATAGAGCCAGTGCGGCTGTTCGCCCTCGCCGGCGGCGTTGGCGTCGGGAAACACATGCACCCCATGCACCGCCTCGATCACACCGGTCCGCCCGCGCGCATAGCGCGGCAGGCGTGTGTGCCCTTGCGGGCTGGAGTTACCGGTGGTGACGGTATCGCCGACGGCGAATTTCGGTTTGGTCGTCGCCTGGCGTTCGACCGGGCTGCCGGCTGCCAACGCGGCGGCGACGTCGCCGCCGGTCAACACACGTTTGACGGTGCTGGCCGGTTCGCTCGCCCTGCCGCTTGCCAGTTCCTCGTTCGTCGCCAGCCCGTTTTCGGCCAACAGCCGTTCAAGGCCGGCGATCCAGATCTGATAGTAGCTCGAAGACAGATATTGCGCCGGCGCGATGCGCTCGCGGGCGAAGCGGGACTTGTCGATGTTCCACACACCGCAGAAACCCATGGCCACGGTCAGCGCCAGGGCGCGCTTTTCCCATTCGGCGTGGAAGACCGGCTCGTCCACCTCGGGCACCACCGGCCCGTAGCACTGCATGCCGCCCATGTCGTGGGGGCCGTTCACTGCTAGCCGCCTAACTCACCGGGATCGAGCGCCAGTCCCGTCCCGATCATCGAATCGCGGGTAACCAATTGGGCGAGCGCGTCGCGATCCCACCCATCGGTGCCGGCCGGCCGTTCCGGTATGACCAGATAGCGCACCTCGGCAGTCGAATCCCAAACCCGGATGCGCTTGTCCGCGGGCAGTTCGACACCGAACTCCGCGAGCACCGCCCGCGGTTCGCTGACCGCGCGCGAGCGATAGGCCGGCGACTTGTACCATACCGGCGGCAGGCCGAGCACGGACCACGGATAGCATGAGCATAAGGTGCACACGACCATATTGTGGGTGTCCGGCGCATTCTCGACGATGCGCATGTGCTCGCCCTGGCGGCCGGTGAAACCCAGTTCGGCGATCGCGGCGGTGGCGTCTTCGCGCAGGCGGGTCAGATAATCGGGGTCGGTCCAGGCGGCCGCCACCACCTGGGCGCCGTTTCGCGGCCCGATCCTGGTCTCATAGGTCTCGACGATTTCGTCGAGAGCGGCCGGATCGATATAGCCCTTTTCCGTCAGCAGCGACTCCAGCGCGCGCACGCGCAGCTCCGTGTCCGACAGATGGCTGTGATCATGGTCTTTTGGCTTTTCGGCCATAGCGGCGGTCCGGTTGATCGGCCGGCCACTCTACCAGCCGGTCCCGGCCGGACAAGGGTCGCCGCGCAGTACCCGGTCGGCGTCGCTCAGTCTTCGGCTTCGTTGGCCGGATCGGCCTGCAGCAGGCTGTAGCGCTCCACGCCGATCTCTTCGAGCAGATCGAGCTGGGTCTCCAGGAAGTCGATATGGCCTTCCTCGTCCGCCAGCAGTTCCTCGAACAGGTTCATGGAAACGAAATCGCCCTTCTTCTGGCACAGCACCCGCGAGTCGCGATACAGCGTGCGCGCGTCATATTCGCCGGCCAGATCGGCTTCCAGCACTTCCTTGACGTTCTGGCCGATGCGCAGCGCGCCGATGACCTGGAGGTTGGGGTGGCCTTCGAGGAAGATGATGCGCTCCACCAGCTTGTCGGCGTGCTGCATCTCCTCGATCGATTCTTCGCGTTCCTTCTTGGCAAGCCGGGTAAGGCCCCAGTCTTCCAACAGACGGTAGTGCAGCCAGTACTGGTTAACCGCGCCGAGCTCGTGCTTGAGCGCTTCGTTGAGACATTCGATGACCGCCTTGTCGCCTTTCATGACGCCGCTCCTTCAGCTTTGGCCGGCGATGGGACATGTCGCCCCTGGCGCCGAGACCTACATTAGAATGATTCTTAAGTTCCATCATCCGCATTTCCAGCGCAGGAGCAAGACCCGAATGTGAATTATCGGAGTGACACAGGTCATCCATCACCCGCAGAATGACCGACACGACCGCCGGAAAGCACTGACAACAGCGGCCACGTTTGCCCATGGCATGATAGACGCGGCTGGGCACGACGAGCTGCCACGGGTCGTCCATCAGCAGCGCCAGAATCGTTTCCTCGATCTCGCGCTCCAGCAATACGTTACATTGGCAAACAATCATCGATCCGTACGCGAAGCGCGGGCCGAACCTAGCTGTCGGTCTGCTCGCTCGCGCCTTCCTGATCGCCTTCCTCGCCGTCGGCTTCTTCGCCGCCACCGGCCACATAGTCCGGGGAGAACTGCAGCAGATAGCCCATCAGATTGGCGATGTCGTCTTCCTTCTTTATGCCGGCGAAACTCATCTTGGTCTTGGGAATGAACTTCTTCGGCTTGACCAGATATTCGCCGAGCGTCTCCTCGGTCCATATCAGGCCTTCCGCGCCGGCTTCCTTCATCGCGTTGGAATATTTGTTCTCAAAGCCTTCCATGGTCCCCGCTGCTCGGCCGAAGATGTCGTTGAGGAGCGGACCGGTCTTATGCTTGGCTTCCTCGCCCACCTGGTGGCATGCCTTGCATTTGCGGAAAACCCGCTCGCCCCGCTTGAGGTCGGCCTCGGCGAAGGCCGGCGCCGTAAAGCCTGCCGCGAGAATGGCGGAAAGCGCAATAATTGCCGGCTTCATGTCTCTGCTCCTTTGAAACATTTGCGCGAACTAAACAGTCGGCTCCTACATCGGCCTGAATGGCGCAAATTACAACGCGGCAAGATGTCTTTTGCCGGGCGGCCGCGGCGATGGTTAATCGCGGCTGAAGCGGCCGTTCACGGTGCGCCACAGATCCATGAACGGCGCGAACCAGGGAACCCCGGACGGCGTGCGCACGTTGAACGGCACCGCGCGCAACGGCGTGGAATGAAGCGGATTGGCGGTGAAGTCCTCGCCCAGCACCGCCCTGGCCGCCAGGTGGCCCAGATAAGGCGCCATCGCCACCCCCGAGCCGCCATAGCCCGCAGCGTAGTGGATGCCGTTCGCCACGCCGAAACGCGGCATCATTTCGCGCGTGAAACACACTCTTCCGCTCCAGCAGTGGGTGATTTTCACATCGGCCAGTTCCGCAAACAGCTCGACGAGAGCATGTTTGAGACGGCGCGCGGCGGTGGCGGGCTCGATGGCGCCAAGCGCGGCGCGGCCGCCGAAGATGATCCGCTTGCCGTCCGGCGAGGGACGATAGTAACCGTGCAAGGGCCGGGTCTCCACCATCATCCGCCCTCCGGGGAACAGACGCTTGACGGTATCGCCGCCCAGTTCCTCGGTCGCGATGATGTACGAGTAGATCGGCACCAGCCGCGCGCGCAGCCAGCCGAAGGCGGGTGGGGTGTAGCCGTTGGTGGCGAACAGCACGTTCTTGCAGGCGATCTCGCCGCTGGCGGTATCGACGTGGAAATCTCCCGAATGACCGCGAACGCCCGTTACCGCTGTTTTTTCGATCATTACCGCGCCACGCTCGGCCGCAAGCCGCGCCAGTTCGGCGTGGAACTTGGCCGGCTGCAGCCCGCCGTGATGACGATAGAGGATGCCGCCGTGGTAGAACTCGGTGGCGATCTGCCGGCCCATCACCGACGCCGGAACCGGTTCGGCGTCGAGCTCGGTCTCCTCCCGAAGCGCCTCCAGTTGATCGGCCAGCGTGCGGAACTGCTTGGACGTACACGCCGACAGCAGCCGGCCGGTGCGGGCAAAATCGCACTGGAGTCCATGAGTTTCGATCAGATCGACCGCGAACGCCAGCGCGTTCTCGCCCTCCTGCAGGATGGCGCGCGCCGCTTCAGGTCCGTATCGCTTGCTCAGATCGAATATCGACAGCCGATGGCCGGCGCCGATCATGCCGCCATTGCGCGAACTGGCGCCGTGGCCGATCCGCTCGGCATCGACCACTACCACGCCGTGGCCGGCGCCGGCGAGCTCGATCGCCGCCGACAGTCCTGTATAGCCAGAGCCGACCACGAGGGTATCGCAAGTGGCGGGCATGCTGGCACCGGTGGGTCGGGGTGCCTCGACCTCATCCCACCAGAACGGATGCGTGTACATGGGCGCGCTCATCGCATGTCCGGATTGGCTTTCCCGTCGGCGCCTGTGCTAACGGCTACCGCCGAACAGGCCTTGCAGATCGTCGATGGAGAAGGTCTCGCGCATGCGCCTGTAATGCGCCTCGTCGACCCACTCGCTCAAACCGGCGTCCCAGGCCGAACGTTCGGAAATTCCCCACGGATCGCCGAACACCTTCCGGTTGACCTTCATCGAACGCTCGTTGGTGACGCAGCAGGCCGAGCGCAGCGCCCGCCACAGGCCGGACTTGTAGCCGATCTGCAATGCCTCCTCCAACGCCACGGCGCCGTCCGCCACCTTGCCGCAATTGTACATGGCGATGGACGCTTCCATCAAAGCACGATCGAACCGCAGGCTGACCAGCGCGTCGCCGACGAGAAAATGCATCGCATCCCAGGTATCGGCCCCGACCTTGGGTGGAATGAGGACCGATTTAGGGGACATCCATCGTCGCGTCTGCGGGTCCTGGACGGCCCGTTCGAACCAATCGTCCAGGTGACTTTGCTTGGTGACCAGCATTTTCGCCTCTCCTGCGCGTTGGCCGCGTGTATGGCCCCGCATCGGCGTCGATTTCAACAGCCATCTTTGCGTTTGGCAATCGCTCGATGCCCACCTATTTTCGCTGAGCGGGCATTGACGGCGCGGTGAACCGGGTTTGCCCACCATCCGCCGAAGCAGGCCAGGGGATATGGGCATGAAAACCGATCAAGGAACGCCATCGGGCGAAACCGGACCGCTTGCAGGTATTCGCGTGCTCGATTTGTCGCGCGTTCTGGCCGGGCCTTTCTGCACCCAGTTGTTGGGCGATTATGGCGCCGACATCATCAAGGTTGAGCGGCCAGGCACAGGCGACGACACCCGATCCTGGGGGCCGCCCTATGTGACCGGCAGCGATGGCGATCCGACTAGCGAAAGCGCCTATTATCTGTCCGCCAACCGCAACAAGCGTTCGGTGGCGATCGATATCTCGACGCGGGAGGGGGCCGACACCGTGCGTGCGCTGGCGCGGCGCTGCGATATCGTGGTGGAGAATTTCAAGACCGGCGGGCTCGACAAATACGGACTGGACCATAAGACCCTGCTCGGCCTCAATCCGGGCCTTATCTACTGCTCGATCACCGGCTTCGGCCATACCGGGCCGAACGCGCACCTGCCCGGCTACGACCTGCTGGTCCAGGCGTCGGGTGGTATCATGAGCCTGACCGGCGAGCCCGACGGCGAGCCGATGAAGGTGGGCGTGGCCATCGCCGACATCATGTGCGGCATGTATGCGGCGACCGCGGTCCTGGCCGCGCTGCGCCACCGCGATCGCACCGGCGAAGGCCAGCACATCGACATCTCGCTGGCCGACACCCAGGTCTCGTGGCTCACCAATCAGGGCACCAATTATCTCACCTCCGGTGAAGCTCCGCGGCGCAGCGGCAACCAGCATCCCAACATCGTGCCTTATCAGGTGTTTCAGGCCGCCGACGGCCATGTGATCGTCGCCGCCGGCAACGATGCCCAGTTCGCTCGTTTCTGCGACGCGCTTTCGCTGCCCGGCCTGGCGGGCGATGAAAAATTCGCCACCAACCGGATGCGGGTTAGAAACCGGGCGGAGCTGGTGCCGATATTGGCCGCGGCCGTCGCCAGGATGGACAAAGCCGATCTGGTCGCCGCCCTGGAGGCGCGCAAGGTGCCCGGCGGCGCGATCCACACGCTGCCGGAAGTCTTCGCCAGCGAACAGGTCGCCGCGCGCGAAATGAAGATATCGGTCCCCCATCCGCTGGCCGGTTCCGGCAAGGTCGATCTCATCGGCAACCCGGTGAAATTCGCCGCCAGTCCGGTGACCTACCGCCGGCACCCGCCCCTGTGCGGCGAACACACCGACGAAGTTTTGGATGAACTGCTGGGCGCGGATCATCCAGAGGCGTAAACTCCCGCCGACGCCATTGTCTTGACTCCGCTCGATTGCAAATCTATCTTAGAACAAAACAGGAACATACAAATCCTATAAGACCGGGAGTATCGCGTGCAACCGGCTTCAAACCTATCGGCATCAGCGATGGCGCTACCCCAAACGCCATTAGAGCACATCCAGGATAAGTGGACACCGGTTATCCGTCCGGATGTGCGCAAGAACAAAGACTTAGAGCCCGGTTTTGATTTAATCAAAACCGAACAGGCTCTAAGGGCCTCTATGGACGCGTCGTCGAAGGCACAGGCCTTCGCTTCGCTACGTACCTTGCTGGGCGGCGAGGGCGAAAGCTTCGCCCAGAAGAACGGATCACGCGCGGATGCGCCGCTTGTCGTTACCCAGGATTCTTCCATCGCCGAAATCCTCAACGACGCCATTGCGAGCGACCGGCAAGCCGGTTCATTGCACGAGGTGCGCTGTTCGCTGGCGCGCGATGTGGGCAGCGCGGCCGGCTTCATCCTGGGCCTGCTGGCGCGCCGCCATGCCGATGAAAGGGCCGCCCGTCAAGGCAACGCGATCGTCTGGATCACCGATCCGGCGGCGGCGGCCGATGACGGCGGGCTTTATCCGTGCGGACTGGAGGAGTGGGGCCTCGATCCGACTGCATTCACTATGGTCAGGCCCATGCGCCTGACCGATGCGTTGTGGACGGCGGACGAGGCGGCCCGCTGCAACGATCTGGCCGCGGCGATCCTGCACGTGAAGGGCAATCCGGGTGCGCTCGATATGACGGCGACACGGCGGCTGATGCTGCGTTCGCGCGCCAGCGGCGTATTGAGCATCATCCTGCGCCACAGCGGCGAGGAGGAGGCCACCGCGGCGGCGACCCGCTGGCATGTGAAGCCGCTGGTTTCAGATCGCCCCGATAATCTGGCGCGCGGCCTTGGGCAGGCGCGGTTGTCGGTCACCTTGGAACGCAATCGCAACGGTCGCACGGGGCAGTGGCCGATCGCATGGGATCACAATCACAAGAGGTTCGAGTATGCGCCCCAACCATCCCAGGCAGAGGATCGTCTCGATCGTGCTGCCCACGCTTTCGACCGACCGCGTCGCCCGGGC
The DNA here is from genome assembly GCA_028281105.1 of Rhizobiaceae bacterium. Taxonomy (GTDB): domain Bacteria; phylum Pseudomonadota; class Alphaproteobacteria; order Rhizobiales; family Rhizobiaceae; genus JANQKQ01. Next base: position 6,084 of record JANQKQ010000067.1, on the reverse strand, counting down.
CAGATGGGGTCGCACATGGCGCACCGATGGCCGCTCCAACGAGCCGGGTAGGTCATCGTCGCAGACGCAGGCTGCCCCGGCACCGATTGTCATCGTCGCCAGGGTCAGAAACGCGGTGCGGCTGGTGGCGTTGGACGAGATGGCCGAGGCGATCGGACTTTATGTCGGCCAGACCCTGGCCGATGCGCGCGCGCTGGTCCCGGCTCTCGAAGTGGTGGACGAGGACGACGGCCGCGACAAGACGCTGCTCGAATCGATCGCCGGTTGGTGCGAACGCTATACCCCCTTGGTGGCGCTTGACGGTTTTGCCGGCCTGTTTCTCGACATCACCGGTTGCGCCCATCTGTTCGGCGGCGAGGCGCGGTTGGTCGAGGACCTGTTGATACGGCTTACCGCCCAGGGCATCGCCGCTCGCGCGGCGGTCGCCGATACGCCGGGCGGGGCCTGGGCGGTGGCCCGTTATGGCGGGCAGGGCGCGGCGATCGTTCCCGATGGCGGGACTGACCGGGCGATTGCGCCGCTGCCGCTTACCGGCCTGCGCATCGACCATGAAACGGTGCTGGCGCTGAAACAGGTGGGACTGCGCACCATCGGCTGCATCGCCGATCTGCCGCGCGCGCCGTTGGCGGCCCGGTTCGGGGCTTTGCTGTTACGCCGTCTCGACCAGGCGCTCGGTCGCGAAAAGGAAGCCATCTGCCCGCACCAACCGGTGGCCGAACTCTCTTACGAGCGTAAATTCGCCGATCTCATCTGCATGGCCGAGGATATCGAGCGCACGATTGCCCATCTCGCCCATCACCTGGAGTCGATGCTGGAAAAGCGTGGGATGGGTGCGCGGTCCCTGGAACTGAAACTGTTCCGCGTCGACGGCGAACAATTGCGGCTGGCGGTGCGCACCGCCGCGCCCTTGCGCGATCCGATCCGCATCACCGGTCTGTTCCGCGAGCGCATCGCCGGCCTGCACGATGATCTCGATGTCGGTTTCGGCTTCGATTTGGTGCGCCTCGATGTTACCGCCAGCGACAGGCTCGACGCCTCCCAAATCGATCTGGTCGACGACCGCAGCGAACGGGAAACCTATCACGCGCTCGTCGACCGGCTGGGCGCCCGGCTCGGGCCGGATCGCGTCATGTGCTTCCACCGTGCCGACACCCACATCCCCGAACGCACCTTCGCCCTGGCCCCGATCGCTTCCGCCGCCCTTGTAGGAGAAACATCGAACCCGAAGGGTTCGCAAGCGCGAACGCGCGCCGGCCGGTCAGGCCGCGCCATCGCAGGCCCGAGCGCAGCGAGGAAGTGCCGTGAGATAGATCAAATTATGTCCCCCGAAGCCGACCCTCTCACCCGGCCGATCCTGCTGCTGACACGGCCGGAGATGATCGATGTGATTGCCGCCGTGCCCGAAGGCCCGCCCACCCGGTTCCGCTGGCGCAAAGCGCTCTACCGGGTCGAACGCTGCGAAGGGCCCGAACGGATCGCCTGCGAATGGTGGCGCGACGGCCGGGCCGCCCATTCACGCGATTATTTCCGCGTCGAGGACGATGAAGGCTACCGCTTCTGGCTGTTCCGCCACGGTCTTTACGGCCGCGAGACGGCCGCGCCGAAATGGTACATGCACGGCCTGTTCCCATGAGTGCTTCTCGCACAGGTGCTCCTCGCACGCGGACCGGCGCTGAGGTCTCCGGCTACGTGGAGTTAGCGGCAGCTTCCAACTTCTCCTTCCTGCGTGGCGCTTCCCATGCCGAAGAGTTGGTGGTCGAGGCCTCCCGCCTGGGACTTGCCGGTCTTAGTGTGGCCGACCGCAACTCGGTGGCCGGCCTGGTGCGCGCCCATATGTCGGCCAAGGAGGCGTCGCTGCCTTTCGCGCCGGGCTGCCGGCTGGTGTTCATGGACGGGGCGCCGGATATCCTGGTCTGGCCGCGCCACCGCGCCGGCTGGGGCAATCTGTGCGAACTGCTGACCCTGGGCAAGCGCCGCGCGCCCAAGGGCGAATGCCACATCGCGCTCGAAGATCTCATCGCCCATGGCGAAGGTCTCGTCGTCGCGGTAGTGCCGGCGGGCGACCGCAAGGCGGAACCGGCGGCGCTCGCCGATCTTCTGGCGCAACTGAAAACCGCCTTTGCCGACGATGTCTATCTGGCGCTCGCCCGCCATTACGGCGCCGCCGACCAGCGGCATATGGCGTCGATCGCCGGTCTTGCCGCCAAAGTCCGGGTTCCCCTGGTAGCCATCGGTGATGTACTCTACCACCGTCCCGAGCGCCGGCCCCTGCAGGACGTGATCACCTGCATCCGCGAGCACTGCACCCTGATTTCCGCCGGCCGGTTGCTGGAACCCAACGCGGAGCGCCACCTGCGCTCGCCCGACGATATGGCGGCCTTGTTCAAGGGCTATGAAGCAGCGCTTGCCCGCACCAACGAGCTGTTCGCCAAGCTGGAGTTCTCGCTCGACGAGTTGAAATATCAATATCCCGACGATCCGGTGTTCTCCGAGTTGGGCGACCGGCGCATGCCGGCGCAGGAGGCGCTGGAGAGACTCACGCAAATCGGCCTCGACCGGCGCTACGCGGACGGCGCGCCGCAAAAGGTTTTGGACGCGGTCTCACACGAACTGGCGCTGATCAAGAAGCTTTCCTACGCGCCTTATTTTCTGACCGTCTACGACATCGTCCAGTTCGCCCGCGGCGAGGACATCCTGTGCCAGGGCCGCGGCTCGGCCGCCAACTCCGCCATCTGCTACTGCTTAGGGATTACCGAGGTCGACCCGGAAAAAGTCGATCTGCTGTTCGAGCGCTTCATCTCCGAGCAGCGCAACGAGCCGCCCGACATCGATGTGGATTTCGAACACGAGCGGCGCGAGGAGGTGATCCAGTACATCTACGGCAAATACGGCCGCGACAAAGCCGGCATCGCCGCCACGGTGGTCACCTACCGCTCGCGCTCGGCCATTCGCGAGGTGGGCAAGGTGTTCGGCCTGTCGGACGACGCCATCACCGCCCTGTCGGGCACCCGCTGGGGCCACGGTTCCGACGAGATCGGCGAAAAGGACGCCAAGCGCGCCGGCTTCGATGTTTCCGACAAGCATCTGATGCAGATGCTCGATCTGATGTCGCAGTTGGTGGGTTTCCCGCGCCACCTGTCCCAGCATGTGGGCGGCTTCGTGATTACCCGCGATCAACTGTCCTCGCTGATTCCGATCGAGAACGCGGCGATGGAGGATCGCACCATCGTCGAGTGGGACAAAGACGATCTGGAAAGTTTGGGCATGCTGAAGATCGACGTGCTCGCGCTCGGCATGCTGACCTGCATCCGCAAGGCGTTCAAATTTCTTGAGACCCACTACGGCCGTATCGAGACCCTGGCGTCTCTGCCCGACGGCGATGAAGCCACCTACGACATGATCTGCCGCGCCGACACGGTGGGCGTGTTCCAGATCGAGAGCCGGGCGCAGATGTCGATGCTGCCGCGCCTCAAGCCCCGCAACTATTACGACCTGGTGATCGAGGTGGCGATCGTGCGCCCGGGCCCGATCCAGGGCGACATGGTGCATCCCTATCTGCGCCGGCGTCAGGGCGTCGAACCGGTCACCTATCCCAAGGAGGAATTGCGCGAGGTGCTGGGCAAGACACTGGGCGTGCCCCTGTTCCAGGAGCAGGCGATGAACATCGCCATCGTGGCGGCCAATTTCGAGCCGGGCGAGGCCGACAAGCTGCGCCGCGCCATGGCCACCTTCCGCCGGGTCGGCACCATCCATTCCTTCCGCATCAAGATGGTCGAGGGCATGGTGGCCAACGGCTATGAGCGCGAATTCGCCGAGCACTGTTTCAACCAGATCGAGGGCTTCGGCGAATACGGCTTTCCCGAAAGCCACGCCGCCAGCTTCGCGCTGCTGGTCTATGTGTCGTGCTGGCTGAAATGCCACTATCCGGACGTCTTCTGCGCCGCGATCTTAAACTCCCAGCCAATGGGGTTCTACTCGCCCGCCCAACTGGTGCGCGACGCGCGCGAGCACGGGGTGGAAATGCGCGCGGTCGATATCAACCATTCGACCTGGCATTCGACGCTGGAACCCGGCGCCAAGGCGAACCCGGTCTCGCCGCTGCACGCCGAGATGGACGGCATCATGAAGAATACCCACGCCGTGCGGCTCGGCTTCCACCGCGTCAAGGGCCTGAGCGAGGACGAGGCCGGGCGCCTGGTAGCCAAACGCGGCGCCGGCTATGACAGCGTACGCGATGTGTGGATGCGCTCGGGCCTGCCGCGGCGCGCGCTGGAAAAGCTTGCGGCCGCCGACTGCTTCCGCTCGATCGGACTTTCTCGCCGCGATGCGCTTTGGGCAGTCAAGGCGCTCGATCCGCTTTCAAGCAGCGAGCGCCTGCCATTGTTCGCCGTCAGCGATCAAACGAGTCTGCAAACCGAGGCGGAGGTGGCGCTGCCGCCGATGCCGCTGGGCGAGCAGGTGATCCAGGACTACCGCTCGCTTTCGCTGTCGTTGAAAGCCCACCCGGTATCCTTCGTGCGCGACTGGCTTACCCGGCGCAACTATCGTCAGAACGTCACTTTGCGCGATCTTGCCTCGGGCGCGCGCACCTCGATCGCCGGGCTGGTGCTGGTGCGCCAGCGTCCGGGTTCGGCCAAGGGCGTCATCTTCGAGACCCTGGAGGACGAGACCGGTATCGCCAACATCATCGTGTGGCCCAAGACGTTCGAGAAATATCGCCTCATCGTGCTGGGCGCGCGGTTCATCGGCGTGCGCGGCCGCCTCCAGTCTCAGGACGGGGTGATCCACCTGGTCGCCGAGCATCTGCAGGATCTGACGCCGCTGCTGCTGGAAGTGGCCGGCGAGGCGGACAAGCTGCCGGCCCGTTTCGTGCAGCTTTCCCCGGCCGATGAAGCGAATGGCGTCGTCGAGCGCACCCAGCCCTCCGCACGGCTCAAGCGACTGTTGAAGCAGGACCCCGACCACGACCGCAACCTGGTCACCCTCGCCAAAAGCCGGCAGGTCAAGCAGACTCGTGTCGCCCTGCCGAAAGGGCGGAATTTTCATTAGACGCAGCCAGCCGGCCTGCCGTGAGCCTGCCGCATGAGGCGTGATCGACGCAGCACAGTCACGTTTCCGTGAGTGCCTAGCATGCGGTATGCGTTGCTGTAACCATAGAGGAAAATCGATTTTCGCCGGATCAAACACAGAGAGGGAAACGATGAAGTACGTTCTGCTTTCAGCCGCCATGGCGGCCTTAATGGCATCCGCCGCATCGGCCGCTGAGTTCAAATGGGCCGGAACCACCGATCCGCAGACCATGGATCCCCATGCGGTGAACTCCGCCCCGGTCTTGGGCTTCCTCAACAACGTCTATGAAGGCCTGGTTCGCCGCGGCAAGGACATGGCGATCGAACCCGCGCTAGCCACGAGCTGGGAGCCCATTGGCGACGGCGAAGGCTGGCGCTTCCACCTGCGTCAGGGCGTTACCTTCCACGACGGCAGCGCCTTCGACGCCAACGATGTTCTGTTCTCCTATCAACGGGCATCCAACGAGGCCTCCGACACGCGCAGCTGGTTTGCTCCGGTCTCCGGCGTCAACGTGGTCGACGATTTCACGGTCGACATTCTGACTTCGGCGCCCAATCCGATCTTCCCCGACTCCATCGCCAACTGGATGATCGTGGACAGCGATTGGGCCGCGGCCAACAACGCCGAACTGCCCGACAAGGAGAACGGCAATTTCGCCACGCTCAACGCCAACGGCACCGGCGCGTTCAAGGTCTCCGCCCGCGAGCCCGGCCTGAGAACCGAGCTGGTGCCACACGCCGAGTGGTGGGGAGATGCCGAGCACAACATCACCCGCGCCGAGTTCACGCCGATCCAGAATCCGGCCACCGCGGTTGCGGCGCTGCTTTCCGGTGAAGTCGACATGATCAATCCGGTGCCGATCCAGGACGCCGCACGGCTGAAGGAAAGCGCCGACGTGGACGTCATCCAGGGCATCGAGGCGCGCGTGATCATGCTCGGGTTTGGTCACGAAGCCGAGAACCTGAAATATACCGGCGATGCGGGCAAACCCAACCCGTTCCGCGATGCGCGCGT
>JANQKQ010000064.1 GCA_028281105.1 Rhizobiaceae bacterium | reverse complement strand
TTCCGACGAGGATGCCGAGAAGCGCTTTGGCGGTTTCGAGCGGGTGTTGCCTTATCTGCGCAAGACCAAGCAACCCGGTTAGGCGGTCGGTGACCAAGGCCGGCGCGATGCCGGTTGGCAAGGCGTTTCGCCCGTTAAGCGTTCACACCGAACTCGGCGAAGGGTTCTACGACCCGGTGGAGCCGGCCGCGTTCCCCAAGCTCACCGTGCGGTTCCGCAACGAACGGTGGGCGAAGCGGGTCGGTCTCGACGGCCTCGATGAAGCCGAGTGGCTTGCTCATTTCGGCCGCTTCGAACCACTGCCCGGCAGCTTGGACGAGCCGTTGGCGCTGCGCTATCACGGCCATCAGTTCCGGACGTACAATCCCGACCTGGGCGACGGGCGCGGGTTTCTGTTCGCGCAGATGGAAGATCTGGAAGACGGCCGTGTGCTGGACCTTGGCACCAAGGGCTCCGGCCAAACGCCGTATTCGCGCGCCGGCGACGGGCGGCTGACGCTCAAGGGCGGGGTGCGTGAAATCCTGGCGACCGAGATGTTGGAAGCCCTCGGCGTCGATACCTCGAAGTCGTTCTCGCTGGTCGAGACTCACGAAAGCCTGCATCGTGGCGACGAGCCTTCGCCGACCCGCTCGTCGGTGCTGGTGCGCCTGTCGCACTCGCACATCCGCATCGGCAGCTTTCAGCGGCTGGCGTACCATGACGAGAAGGAGGGCATCGAGCGGCTGGTCGCCCACTGCGTGCGCCACTATTTGCCGCACGCCGCGCGCGACGATCCGGCCGAGCAGGCACTGGCGTTTCTGGAAGCGGTCAGCGAGCGCGTCGCGGAAACCGGCGCGCGATGGATGCATGCCGGATTCGTCCACGGCGTGCTCAACTCCGACAACATCAACATCACCGGCGAGAGCTTCGATTATGGCCCGTGGCGGTTCGCGCCCACCTGCGACCCGGAGTTCACCGCCGCCTATTTCGATCACACCAGGCTGTACGCGTTCGCCCGCCAGCCCGGCACGCTGTTGTGGAATTTGACGCGGCTGGCCGAATGCCTGCTGCATCTGGCCGACAAGGACCGACTGGAGGCGGTGCTGGGCGGGTTTTCGGCGCAGTACCAATCCGCGTTCGTCGCCTCGTTTCTGCGCCGGCTCGGCGTGCGCTCGCGCGGGCCGGAGGCGGACGACGGCCTGGTGAGGGCGTTCTGGAGTTTCATGGAGGAGACCGGCGCGCCGTTCGAGCAAGCGTTCTTCGACTGGCATGGCGGGCAGGCAAGCGAGGCGCGCGCCGAGCGAAATCCGTCGGCCGAATTCTACCGGTCGACCACGTTCAACCCGGTTCGCGAAGCGCTCGACGGCACCGAGCCGGCCAATCCCGACCTTGCCGATCACTCCTATTTCCAGCGACCGGTTCCCTGCACCATGCTGATCGACGAGGTCGAGGCGATCTGGGAGCCAATCGCCGAAAACGACGACTGGTCGGCGTTCGAGGCTAAGCTGGCCGATATCGACGAACTGGCGCGAGCCTACGGTCGGGCGTAGGCTGGCACACTTTCAGCAACCGAGGCTGCAATGACCCATCCGATCCAGGGCATCCACCACGTCACCTCGATGGCCAGTGATGCCAATGCCAACAACGCTTTCTTCACCCGCACCTTGGGCCTGCGCCGAGTGAAGATGACGGTGAATTTCGACGTGCCGGAGGTCTATCATTTCTATTTCGGCGACCGGGCGGGCTCGCCGGGCACGCTGATCACCTATTTCCCGTTTCCCGACATGGCGCGCGGAAAGCGCGGAACCGGGGAGACCGATCTGGTGGCGTTCTCGGTGCCCGCCGGCTCGCTCGATTTCTGGCAGGAGCGGCTGGCCGGCCTGAACGTTGCCGAACTGGCTCGCGATGAGTCGTTCGGCCAGGCGCGGGCAACGTTCGAGGGACCGGACGGCGAGCGGGTCGCGCTGATTGAGGCCGACGGCCGTGACGGATGGCAGCTGTGGGAAGGTGAGGTCGACGCCGCTCACGCGGTGCGCGGGGTGCATTGCGTGCTGCTGCGGCTGGCGGAGGAGGGGCCGACCGCCGATCTACTGCAGTTGCTGGGCTATCGGCCGGTGGCGAGCGACGGCGGGGTGAAGCGTTTCGCGGTCGATGGAGGCAGCGGTGCCGGTTTCGTCGATCTGGTCATCGAGCCGGAAACGGGAGCGGCGGAACAGGGGGCCGGTTCGGTCCATCACGTTGCGTTTGCGGTGGCCGACGACGAGGCGGAACTGGCGATTCGCCGCGAACTGCTGGATGCCGGGCACGCGGTCACCAAGGTGATCGACCGGGACTATTTCCATTCGATCTACTTTCGCAGCCCCGGCGGAGTTCTGTTCGAGATCGCCACCAACGGGCCGGGGTTTGCCCGCGACGAGGACGCCGATCATCTGGGAGAAGCGCTGAAACTGCCCAGCCAGCACGAGCATCTGCGTGAGCGGTTGGAGAGCAGCCTGGTGCCGATCGTGGATTAGGCCGACTCTGCGGCATCCTCATTGCCACTCCTCTACTTCCGTCATCCTCGCTGGCCCCACCCTCGTCATCCTCGCCCTTGTGGCGAGGATCTAATCCCGGTGCCGATGGGCTGTGGCGCGTGAGAGGGGGTTAGATCCTCGGGACAGGCCCGAGGATGACGGGAGAGGTGTGGCGTTCGCCCTGCCAAGTTAGGTGATCCGAGTATGACTCAACCAAGCCCGCCCGGGCGGAAGCGGCCGACCAGCTTCTTCGCTGCGCCGGGATAGGTGAGTCGCACCGCTGTGACGGTGGCGCGTGTTGGGGTATCGCCGTGCCAGGTGCGCCGTTGGATCGACAGGCATGGCGCGCCCGGATCGATCGCGAGCGCGCGTGCGGTCGGTGTGTCGGCGGCGATGGCGGTGATCTCGTGCTCGGCCTCGTTCCAGGGCACGTGCTCGAGCAGCCACGAGCCGGGTGAGCGGGCGGAGAAATCCACTTCGGCGGCTTGCGGCACGGCGGTGAGGCTGACTAGCCGGTCTTCCAGCAGGAACGGCTCGTCGCCGGCGTGGTGCAGGCAGACCAGGTGCAGCAGTTTTTCGCCTCTGGCGAAACCGGCCGTGCCGTCCGTGTCCGGGTCGAAGTCTCGCATCCGGCGCGAACGCAGGTCGAAGCGGTGGGACAGGCCCATGCGGGCGACCTCGCGCTCGGGGCTCAATATGGTCAGCGGCGCGTGGATCGCCGACTGGCCGGCGACGAAGCTGCCCGCCTTGCGCCGGCGCACCACCAGGCCGTCGGCGGCGAGCGCCGACAGCGCCCGGTTGACGGTCATGCGCGAGGTCTTAAGGCCGGCGGCCAGCTCGGATTCGAACGGGATGCGGTGGCCGGGGCGCCAGTGCTGGTTGATGATCTTGGCAGCGATGGCGCGGCGGATCTGCTCATGCAGCGGGCCGGCGCCGTCGAGGTCGAGCTCGGCGTGGGCGGCGGTGTCAGGCAAGCAGGTGCTCCATGGCCTTGGCGAACTTGGCTCGGATCGCGGCCCGCTCCAGATGGACGCCGTCAACGACCACATGGCGGCCCGCCGCCCATACGTCGCGCACGCAGGAGGGATCGCCGGAGAAGATCCAGCCGTTCAGCCAGTCGTCGTCTTTCTTGCCGATGAGCGCGGGATGGTCGGCGTCGAGGCTCACCAGGTCGCACCATGCCCCCGGCGCGATCGCGCCCATAGGCTGGTCGATCGCCCGGGCGCCGCCGGCGAGCGCGGTATCGAACAGGGCGCGGCCATTGGCCTGGCTGGCGCCGACGAGGCGGCCGCGCGCGCGGTCGCGCAAGCGCTGGCTGTATTCCAGCGATCGCAACTCTTCGGCCACGTCAATGCGGATGTGGCTGTCGGAGCCGATGCCCCAGCGCCCGCCATTTTCCGCATAGCGAACCCCGTCGAAGATGCCGTCGCCGAGATTTGCCTCGGTGATCGGGCACAGGCCGGCCACCGCACCTGACCTGGCCAGCGCCCCGGTCTCGACCGGTTGCATGTGGGTGGCGTGGATCAGGCACCAGCGCTGATCGACATCATGATTGGCCAGCAGCCATTCGACGGGCCGCGCGTCCAGCGCGGCGAGGCAGTCTTCGACCTCCCGCGTCTGTTCGGCCATGTGGATGTGGATAGGGCCGCTGCTGGCGGCCTGGACGACCTGGGTAAGGTTTTCCGCAGTAACCGCGCGCAGGGAATGGGGGGCGACGCCCAGTCGGGTGCGCGGGTCGGCCTTGGTCGCGTGGCCGCAACGCTCGACCAGGTCGGCGAAACTGTCGGGATCGTTGGCGAAGCGCAGTTGCCCGCCGATTACCGGCGCGGCGTTGAAGCCTCCTTGAGCGTAGAAGACGGGAAGCAGGGTCAGGCCGATGCCGGTGGCCCGGGCCGCTTCGATGATCTCCAGCGAAAGCTGCGCCGGGTCGTCATAGGCGGCGCCGTCGGTCTGGCGGTGGACGTAGTGGAACTCGCCCACCGCGGTGAAACCGGCCTCCAGCATCTCGCAGTAGAGCTGGGCGGCGACCGCGTTCAGGTCCTCCGGCCGCAGGCGGGCGAGGAACCGGTACATGGTCTCGCGCCAGGTCCAGAAACTGTCGTCGCCGTCGCCGCGCCATTCGCCCAATCCGGCCATCGCGCGCTGGAAGGCATGGCTGTGCAGGTTCGCCATGCCGGGCACCGCGATCCGGCCGCTCGTGCCGCTCGCCGGCCGTTTCGCGCCGGGCGCGACCGTGGCGATGAGTCCATCCGCACCGAGATCGATGCGCACGTCGCGGGCCCAGCCTTCCGGAAGCAGGGCATGGTCGAAAAACAGGCTGTCCATGTTGACTCTCACGCCGACTCCGTTTTTATGTATATACATAATAATCGATCCATCGCAACGGCCATGAGTGCCGATTTTTTCGAAAGAAACCGTCCGATGGCGACCGCCGATCTGATGTTCACCAACGCCAAGATCGCCACCATGGCCGGCGAGGGCTATGGGTTGATCGAACTAGGGGCGGTGGCGGTCGAGGGCGATCGGATCGCCTTCATCGGCGCCAGTGACGCCGCGCCGGATGCGACGATGACGGTCGACTGTGGCGGCCGGCTGGTTACGCCGGGCCTGATCGACTGCCACACCCATCTGGTCTTCGGTGGCGACCGGGCCAGGGAGTTCGAGCTGCGGCTGGAGGGCGCGTCCTATGAGGAGATCGCGCGCGCGGGCGGTGGAATCGTTTCGACCGTAGCGCACACGCGCGCTGCTGGTGAGGACGAGCTGGTTGAGACCTCGCTCGCCCGGCTCGATCATCTGATCGGGGAGGGGGTGACCACGGTTGAGATCAAGTCCGGCTACGGCCTCGATCTCGATACCGAGCTGCGGATGCTGCGCGCGGCGCGGCGGCTTGCGGGCGAGCGCAAGGTGCGCATCCTCACGACGTTTCTGGGCGCCCATGCGGTACCGCCGGAATACTCGGGCAAGGCAGATGCCTATATCGACTTCGTTTGCAACGACGTGCTGCCGGCGGCGCACGAACAGGGTTTGGCGGACGCGGTGGACGGGTTCTGCGAGGGCATCGCGTTCTCACCGGCGCAGATCGAACGCGTGTTCGAGAAAGCCGGCGAACTGGGCCTGCCGGTGAAACTGCACGCGGAGCAGTTGAGCGATCTGGGCGGGGCGGCGCTGGCGGCGCGACATGGGGCGCTGTCCGCCGATCATCTGGAATATCTGGGCGCCGACGGCGTTGAGGCGATGGCCGAGGCCGGCACGGTCGCGGTGCTGCTGCCCGGCGCGTTCTACACGTTGCGGGAAACCCAAATGCCGCCGGTCGAAGCGCTGCGCGAGGCGTGCGTGCCGATCGCGCTCGCCACCGACGCCAATCCCGGCTCCTCGCCGATGACGTCGGTGCTGCTGGCGATGAACATGGGGTGTACCCTGTTCCGCCTGACGCCCGCCGAGGCATTGGCCGGCGTGACGGCAAACGCTGCCCGCGCCCTTGGACGCGCCGACGAAGTCGGCACGATCGAGGTGGGCCGGCGGGCGGATCTGGCGGTTTGGAATGTGGCCGAGCCGGCTGAGCTGGCCTATCGCATCGGCTTCAATGCGTTATCGGCGCGGATGTTCGCCGGAGAGCTCGAAGGGCCGCTGCAATGAGCGTCGTCCTGACACCGGGCGGCGCCACGCTGGCGCAGTTGCGGCAGGTCTTTTCCGGCGAGGCCGCCAGCCTCGACCCGGCCTGCCGGGAGGCAATCGTGGCCTCGGCGCAAATCGTCGACGAAGCGGCGCGGGGCGCCGAGCCTGTCTATGGCGTCAACACCGGCTTCGGCAAGCTGGCGACCACCCGCGTCGCGCCCACTGACACCAAGAAGCTGCAGCGCAATCTGGTGCTGTCCCATTGTTCGGGCGTCGGCGAGCCGCTGTCGCGCGCGGTGGTGCGGCTGATCTTGGCGTTGAAGCTTTTGTCGCTGGGGCGCGGCCATTCCGGGGTGAGGCCGCAGATCACCGGGCAGATCGAGGCGATGCTGGAGGCCGATGTCCTGCCCGTCATTCCGGCGCAGGGCTCGGTCGGCGCCTCGGGCGACCTGGCGCCGCTGGCGCATATGAGTGCGGTGATGATCGGCGAGGGCAGGGCGTCTTATGAGGGCAATGCGATGGCGGGCGGCGAAGCGCTGGCGAAAGCGGGGCTGAAGCCGGTCCAGCTGGGTCCCAAGGAGGGATTGGCGCTGCTCAACGGTACCCAGGTGTCGACCGCGCTGGCGCTTGCCGCCCTGTTCGATGCCTGGCAGATCGCGCAAACCGCGCTGATCACCGGGGCGATGTCGACCGACGCGGCGATGGGCTCGCCGGCGCCGTTCCGGCCGGAAATCCACGCGGCCCGTGGCCATGCCGGCCAGATCGACGCGGCGCGCACGCTGCGCGCGGTGCTGGCCGGTTCGCAGATCCGCGAAAGCCATCGCGAGGACGACGAACGGGTCCAGGACCCGTATTGCATCCGCTGCCAGCCACAGGTGATGGGCGCGTGCATCGACCAGTTGCGCCACGCCGCGCAAACGCTCGCCATCGAGGCCAATGCGGTGACCGACAATCCGCTGATCTTCGAAGACGGCTCGATCCTGTCCGGCGGCAATTTCCACGCCGAGCCGGTGGCGTTCGCCGCCGACCAGATGGCGCTGGCCATTGCGGAAATCGGCTCGATCGCGCAACGGCGCATCGCGCTGATGGTTGACCCGGCGCTATCGTTCGGCCTGCCGGCGTTTCTCAGTCCCGACCCTGGTGTCAATTCCGGCTTCATGATCGCGGAAGTCACATCGGCCGCGCTGATGAGCGAGAACAAGCAGCGCGCCGCGCCGTGCTCGGTCGATTCCACGCCGACCTCGGCCAACCAGGAAGATCACGTCTCTATGGCCTGCCACGGGGCCGCCCGCCTGGCCGCCATGAACGCCAACCTGGCACGCATCGTCGGCATCGAACTGCTGACGGCGGCCCAGGGCGTCGGCTTTCGCGCGCCGCTGCGAACGTCACCAAGCCTGGCGGGCGTGATCGACATGGTCCGTGAGGTCGTGTCGGCGCTGGGCGAAGACCGCTATATGGCCGATGACCTGGAAGCGGCCGGGGAACTGGTGAAGAGCGGACGCGTTTGCGCCTGCGTTGACGAGGGCGACCTGCCGGCGTTGGCTTGCGGTGAGATCGCAGGAGGACTGCAATGAGATGGTGGCCTGTTCTCTTGTTGCTGGCTTCACCGGCGCTGGCCGGGGAGGCGGCTCTTTCCGGCGGCGAGATCAGGGGGCTGTTGCCGACGATTGTCGCGGTCGGCGAGACAAGCCGGCAGACGTTCTCCGATACCGGCTCGACCGAGTATGTCGATCGCGGCACGCCCAGCACCGGGCGCTGGTGGGTCGAAGGTGACCGGTATTGCTCATCGTGGCCGCCGACCGACGCAACCGCCTGCTACGATGTGCTGCGCGACGGAGCGCGGCTGATCTGGGTGGCGTCCGACGGTGGGCGCATAGAAAATTCCATCGAGGCGAAGTGAAGCAGCCATGACCAATCCAAGACACAATGTCCGCGATATACGCGCGCCGCGCGGGAGCGAGATTTCCGCGAAATCCTGGCTCACCGAGGCGCCGATGCGCATGCTGATGAACAATCTGGATGCCGAGGTGGCCGAGAACCCCCATGAGCTTGTGGTCTATGGCGGCATCGGGCGCGCGGCGCGCACCTGGGACGATTTCGACGCGATGGTGGCGGCGCTCAAGACGCTGGGCGATGACGAGACCCTGCTGGTCCAGTCCGGCCGGCCGGCCGGAGTATTCCGCACCCACGCCGATGCGCCGCGGGTGCTGATCGCCAATTCCAACCTGGTGCCGCACTGGGCCAGTTGGGAGCATTTCAACAAGCTCGATCGGGCGGGCTTGATGATGTACGGCCAGATGACCGCCGGCTCGTGGATCTATATCGGCACCCAGGGCATCGTACAGGGCACCTACGAGACCTTCATGGAGGCCGGGCGTCAGCACTATGACGGCGATCTGACAGGAAAATGGATCCTGACCGCCGGCCTGGGCGGCATGGGCGGGGCGCAGCCGCTGGCCGCCGTGATGGCCGGGGCGTGCTGCCTGGCGGTCGAGTGCAATCCCGACAGCATCGATTTCCGCCTGCGCACCCGCTATCTCGACGAGAAGACCGACTCGCTCGACGAGGCGCTCGCCATGATCGAGCGCTGGACGGCCGCCGGCGAGGCCAAGTCCGTCGGTCTGCTGGCGAATGCCGCCGACATCTTTCCCGAACTGGTGGCGCGGGGCGTCAAGCCGGACATGGTCACCGACCAGACCTCCGCGCACGATCCGGTCAACGGCTACCTGCCCCAGGGCTGGTCGCTGGCGCAGTGGCGCGAGAAACGTGAGAGCGATCCACAAGCGGTTGAGAAGGCGGCGCGTGCCTCGATGAAGGTGCATGTTCAGGCAATGCTGGATTTCTGGAACGGCGGCGTTCCTACGCTCGATTATGGCAACAACATCCGTCAGATGGCGTTCGAGGAAGGTCTGAAGGACGCGTTCGACTTCCCCGGCTTCGTGCCGGCCTATGTGCGACCGCTGTTCTGTCGCGGCGTCGGTCCGTTCCGCTGGGCGGCGCTGTCGGGCGATCCGGAAGACATCTACAGGACCGACGCCAAGGTGAAGGAACTGCTGCCGGACAACACCCATCTGCACCACTGGCTGGACATGGCGCGCGAGCGCATCGCGTTCCAGGGCCTGCCGGCGCGCATCTGCTGGGTGGGTCTTGGCGACCGGCATCGCCTCGGCCTGGCGTTCAACGAGATGGTCGCCTCGGGGGAATTGTCGGCGCCGGTGGTGATCGGCCGCGATCACCTGGATTCGGGCTCGGTCGCCTCGCCCAACCGGGAGACCGAGGCGATGAAGGACGGTTCGGACGCGGTGTCGGACTGGCCGCTACTGAACGCGCTGCTCAACACTGCCTCGGGCGCCACCTGGGTGTCGCTGCACCATGGCGGCGGGGTCGGCATGGGCTTCTCGCAACATGCGGGCATGGTGATCTGCGCCGACGGCACGCCGGAAGCGGCCAGGCGCATCGAGCGGGTCCTATGGAACGATCCGGCCAGCGGGGTGATGCGCCACGCCGACGCGGGCTATGAGGCCGCGGTCGAGTGCGCCCGCGAACACGGGCTCAACCTGCCGGGTATCCTTGGTTGATGCAGCGGGCCGTTATTCAGGCCGGCCGGCCTGGGCGATGAAATAGCCGATCCGACCCGAGGTGAAATCTCTGAACACGCTGGAGCCCTTCGTTCCCGCCCAAAGGGTGGCCAGTTTGCGGCTGCCGAACGGAAACCGTCGGTTGATCTCATCCAGGCGGCGCTGGTGATCGGCCTCCAGCGCGCGCACGACATTGGCGGTAATCCAGCGGCTGCGAATATCGGTGAAGCCGGCCGCCTCTAACTCCTCGTCGGGCAACTGCTGGGATCGCGCCATGTCGGCATATAGAAAGCGGCCGCCGGGTTTGAGCACACGCATCACTTCGGTGAAGAACCCGCCCTTGTCGGGATAGCAGTGCGAGCTTTCCACGTTGACCACGGCGTCGAAATGCTCATCGGCGAACGGCAGCGCCATGGCGTCGCCCTGTTGGAAGGAAAGACCGGGCACATCGGCATAGACGCGCTCGCAGAATGCGACGGCGTTCCTGGTTATGTCGAGGCCGATCGTCCCGGCCGGCTTCAGATAGCGGTGAATGTGGGAAGCCCCGCCGCCGCGCCCGCTGCCCACCTCGAGCACTTGTTTACCGGTTAGATCGGCCTGGCTCGCCACCGCGTGATACAGTTGGGCGCAATAGCGTTCGGCTTCGTCTTCTTGAGAAAGCGGCGGATTGTCGGCCTCGGCGTCGAACGCATAGCCGAAGTTCATGAACCGCCAGTCCGATGCTCCGCGATGCCAGTATGCCAGCAGCTCATACAGACCGGCGCGGACCGCTCCCACCGACCACAGCGCGTAGATTGGGTTCAGCCGGTTGGTGGAGCGCGGGGCCGCAGGATTGCCCGTCGCCATGCGCTTATCCGGCCTGGGAATAGGCGTTCTGGGCGAGGATGTCTTTATCGAAGCAGATGCAGCTCAGATGCAGGCGCATCTCAACCGAATTGTCGCCCAAGCTGACGTTGTGGGCGCCCAGATAATGCACCAGCGCGCCGAGCGAGCGGATGGTCTGGCGCGCGTTGCGGGTCTGGCCGACCGGAGAGACCCAGTAGAACACCCGGCAATCGCTGTCCTTGAAGTGGTCGTAGAACTCGAACATCATCGCCCGGAACAGTTTGGGTTGCCCGCTTCCCGGCCGGATGGTGACCCGGCAGACTTCGCCATACAGCGTTTGGCTGGGATAGAGGTCCTGGTGTATGGCCGGCAGGTCGATGTTCTCTTTCTCCAGCGGAATGCCGATGCCCGCTTCCGGCTGGCAGCGGAACACCTTCATGCCGGAGATCACCTGACCGTCGTCCAGACACACCATGGTCTCGCACGGATAGCCGGCGTAGAGGTCTTCGTTGTAGGTGAAACCGAAAGCGGCGAAATAGGCCTGGCGCACCAACTGTTCATAGTCGGCGAGCTGTCTGGCCGTCGGATTCCAACTGAAGGTAAGAGCCACTCGTTCCCCGTTTTGTTGTCCGCCCAACGGGTTCGGCCACAGGCTGTTGCAGCCATCCACACCGCAGGATCATTGATTCTTCAATGCCGCAGCGCTTCTTTGAGCATGAATCCAATTGTCACGCAAATTCAAACTCGTGCGGGGCGGGTCGCGGCGGTGCAACAATTCACTGGCGATTGCGCGGCTTGCCCGATAAGCAGGGTGCCGCGATTGAAACCCTGCATATGGCGGATGAAAGTGCACAATAGTCTCGGCCGATACGACTGGTTCAAGGCAAGATCGTGGCGGCTGGCTCACGGCGTCAGCCTGGAACTGGGCCCAGAAGGGCTGGTTATGGGGATTTTGAACGTGACGCCGGATTCGTTTTCCGACGGCGGCCGGTTCGACGATCCCGCCAGGGCGATCGACCAGGCCATGCGCATGATCGATGAAGGCGCGCATATCGTCGATGTGGGCGGCGAGTCGACACGACCGGGCGGGCAGGCGGTTTCCGCCGCGCAGGAGCAGGAACGTGCGCTGCCCATCGTCGAAGCGATCGCCGGCGCATCGCAGGCAGCGATCTCCATCGACACCTACCGCGCCGACACCGCGCGCGCGGCCATCGCCGCCGGCGCCCATATCGTCAACGACGTGTGGGGGCTGCAGAAAGACCCGCAGATCGCGACGGCGGCCGCCGAAACAGGCGCCGGAGTGTGTATTATGCATACCGGCCGCGAGCGTGAGCGCGACCGTGACGTCATCGCCGATCAGTTCGCCTATCTGCGCCGCTCGCTGGATACCGCCCGCAAAGCAGGGATCGCCGATGACGCACTCGTGCTCGACCCGGGTTTCGGATTTGCCAAGGACCCGGACGAGAACCTGGAACTGCTGGCCAACCTGGCCCGGTTGCACCAGTTGGGGCTGCCGCTGATGGCGGGCACCTCGCGCAAGCGATTTGTCGGCCATGTCAGCGGTCGTGACGGGGACGCGCGCGACGTGGCGACCGCCGCGACGACGGCGATCGCGCGGCTGGCGGGCGCGGCGATCGTTCGCGTGCACGACGTTGCCGCTAACGTCGACGCCATGAAGATGGCCGATGCGGTGCTCGCCGCAAAGCGCTATGATTGACCAGGGGCAAGAGATCACCGGACGATGACCGCCTATACGATCACCTTGAAGAACTGTGCGTTCTTCGCCCGCCACGGCGTTTACAATGAGGAACAGACGCTGGGCCAGCGGTTCTTCGTCGATGCGGTGCTGACCGTCGACGGCGGCAAATCGCTCGATACCGACAGCATCGAGGGCACGGTGGACTATGGCGAGGCGTTCACGGTGATCGAGGCCATCGTCACCGGCACTCGGCGCTATCTGATCGAGGCGCTGGCGCTGGAGGTCGCGCGCGCGCTGGTGGACGGCTTTGCGCCGGTCACCGCAGCGTCGGTGACCATCCGCAAGCCGAACGCGCCGGTGGCGGGCATACTCGATCATGTCGAGGTCACCGTTGAGCACCCGCAGCGGTGAGGCCGCGAAGGCCCGGTCGCGCGCGTGGATCGGGCTGGGTGGCAATATCGGCGACGTGGAGGCCGCCATGCGCGCCGCGGTTGCCCATCTGGGCGGCCATGAGCGCATCGACGTCGAAGCCGTCTCGGCGCTCTACAGCACGCCGCCCTGGGGGGTCACCGATCAGCCGGGCTTCCTCAACGCCTGCACCCGACTCATCACCGATCTGCGGCCGGAAGCGCTGCTGGATGTGTGCCTGGCGGCGGAAGCCGCGCAGGACCGGGTGCGAGAGCAGAAGTGGGGCCCGCGGACCATCGATCTCGATATCTTAGCGTTTGAGGCGGGGTCTTACTCTTCGGCGCGTCTGCAGGTGCCGCATCCGCGACTGGCCGAACGCGCCTTCGCGCTGGCGCCGCTGGCCGACCTCGACCCTGGTCTGCTGGTGGGCGGGCGGACCGTCTCGCAATGGCTGGCCGAGTGCGACACCAGCGGGATTGAGCAGCTGAAAAGCGCCGTTGATTGGGCCGATTTGGACTAGAAATCCGCGCTTGGCGCCACACGATCGAGCCAAATCCGTGCGACAATTGTTCCGTCGTCTTATCCTATTGAAATAGAACGCGAATTATCCGGTTATCCCGCCGGTCCAATTTGTCCGGAACAGGGGCTTCCTATATAGTGCGCGGACCTGATTCTGCATCGCCGGAGACGGCATTTGTCCGACCTCAAAGACCCACCTTCACAACCACCGACCGAAGGTGGCGATCCGTCCGCCATTCAACCCATCTCCATCATCGAGGAGATGCAGCGCTCCTATCTCGATTACGCGATGAGCGTGATCGTCTCGCGCGCGCTGCCCGACGCGCGCGACGGGCTCAAGCCCGTGCATCGGCGCATCCTGTATTCGATGCACGAGAGCGGCTTCGACTGGAACAAGCCGTATCGCAAGTCGGCGCGAATCTGCGGCGACGTGATCGGTAAGTACCATCCCCACGGCGAGGGCGCGGTCTACGATTCCCTGGTGCGCCTGGCCCAGGACTTTTCCATGCGGGTGCCGCTGGTCGACGGCCAGGGCAATTTCGGCTCGATCGACGGCGATCCGCCCGCTGCGATGCGCTACACCGAATCGCGGCTGTCGAAGGCGGCGCACGAGCTGCTGTCCGACATCGACAAGGACACGGTCGACTTCCGCGACAATTACGACAATTCCGAGCAGGAGCCGGTGGTGCTGCCGGCGCGCTTCCCCAACCTGCTCGTCAACGGGGCGGGCGGCATTGCGGTGGGCATGGCCACCAACATCCCGCCGCACAATCTGGGTGAGGTGATCGACGCCTGCATGGCGCTGATCGACGATCCGGCGACGCCGCTTGAGCGGATCATCGAACTGGTGCCTGGCCCGGATTTTCCCACCGGCGGCCAGATCCTGGGGCGTGGCGGCATCCATTCGGCCTATACCACCGGGCGCGGGTCGGTGGTGATGCGCGGCAAGGTGACCACCGAGCCGATCAGGGGCGAGCGCGAGGCGATCATCGTCACCGAGGTGCCGTACCAGGTCAACAAGGCCAACATGATCGAAAAGATCGCGCAGCTGGTGCGCGAAAAGCGCGTCGAGGGCATCGCCGACATTCGCGATGAATCCGACCGGGACGGCTACCGGGTGGTGATCGAGCTCAAGCGCGACGCGGTGGCCGACGTGATCTTGAACCAGCTTTACCGCTTCACGCCGTTGCAGACTTCGTTCGGCTGCAACATGGTGGCGCTCAACGGCGGCAAGCCCGAGCAGCTCAACCTGCTGGACCTGCTGCGCGCCTTCCTCGCGTTCCGTGAAGAGGTGGTGACCCGGCGCACCAAGTTTCTGCTCAACAAGGCGCGCATCCGCGCCCATGTGCTGGTGGGTCTCGCAATCGCGGTCGCCAACATCGACGAGGTGATCAAGCTGATCCGATCCGCGCCCGATCCGGCCACCGCGCGCGCGCAACTGATGGAACGGCGCTGGAAGGCCGGCGACGTGGCGCCGCTGGTGGCGCTGATCGACGATCCGCGCCACAAGCTCAACGACGACGGCACCTACAACCTGTCCGAGGAGCAGGCGCGCGCCATCCTCGATCTGCGTCTGCAGCGGCTCACCGCGCTCGGCCGCGACGAGATCGGCGACGAGCTTGAGGGGCTGGGCTCCGAAATCCGTGACTATCTGGACATTCTCGCCTCACGGGTGCGCGTGCTCGCCATCGTCAAGGATGAGCTGGCGGCGGTCAAAGAGGAATTCGCCACGCCACGGCGCACCGAAATCGTCGAGGGCGAGTTCGACGTCGAGGACGAGGACCTGATCGCGCGCGAGGAGATGGTGATCACGGTCAGCCATTCCGGCTACATCAAGCGGGTGCCGCTCGACACCTATCGCGCGCAACGGCGTGGCGGCAAGGGCAGGGCGGGCATGTCGACCCGGGACGAGGACTTCGTCACCCGCCTGTTCGTCGCCAACACGCACACGCCGATCCTGTTCTTCTCGACCCGCGGTATCGTCTACAAGCTGAAGGTCTGGAAGCTGCCGCTGGCCGCGCCGCAGGCGCGCGGCAAGGCGCTGATCAACCTGCTGCCGCTGCACACCGGCGAGCGCATCACCTCGATCCTGCCGCTGCCGGAAGACGAGGAAAGCTGGGACGAACTCGACGTGGTGTTCGCCACCGCCGCCGGCACGGTGCGCCGCAACAAGCTGTCCGACTTCGTCCAGGTCAACCGCAACGGCAAGATCGCCATGAAGCTGGACGAGGAAAATGACGCGATCATCGGCGTGGAGACCTGTTCGGAGGATAACGACATTCTGCTGACCACGGCAGCCGGCCAGTGCATCCGTTTTCCCGTGACCGACGTGCGGGTGTTCGCCGGGCGCAACTCGGTGGGCGTGCGTGGCATCAAGCTCGCCAAGGGCGACAAGACGATCTCCATGAGCGTGCTCAATCATTCGGACGCGGAAGCCGGCGAACGGGTGGCCTATCTCAAAGCGGCGCGCGCGGTCGAAGATGGCGAAGGCCACGACGAGGAGGAGGACACCGGCGTTGTCCTCGACGAAGCGCGCATGAGCGAACTGGCCGGCGTGGAGGAGTTTATCCTGACCGTGTCGGAAAACGGCTACGGCAAGCGCTCCTCAAGCCACGAATACCGGGTCGCCGGCCGCGGCGGCAAAGGCATCATCGCCATGACCGTCAACGAGCGCAACGGCAAGCTGATTGCCTCTTTCCCAGTGGAGGACGGCGACGAGATCATGCTGGTCTCCGACGGCGGGCAGTTGATCCGCGTCCCGGTCGACGGCATCTCCATGCTCGGGCGTTCGACCCAGGGGGTCACTGTGTTCGACACGGCCGAGGATGAGAAGGTGGTCTCGGTGGAGCATATCCGTGAGGGGGAGGATGAGGACGAGGCGGAAGAAGGCGGTCAGGGGGGCGAGCAGTAGACGTTCGAGCGATGCTGCGCCAAGCCTTGCCGCCGGTGCGCGCATCTGATTAACGTGACCGCATGTTCGATCCTGCGATCTATTCCACCTTTGTCCTCGCCTGCGTGATCATCGTTATCGTGCCGGGGCCGTCGGTGACCGTGATCATCGCTAATTCGCTGCGCGGCGGCGAGAAGGCCGGGCTGATGACTGTGGCCGGTACCCAGTTCGGGCTGATACCGATGATCTTCATCGTCGCCATCGGCCTTGAGGCGGTGGTGCAGGTGATGTCGCAGGCGTTCTTCTGGCTGAAGCTGATCGGTGCGGCCTATCTGATATGGCTGGGCATCCGGCTGCTGCGCTCGAACGGGCAGTTCATCGATGCGGATGGCGACGGCGGCCGCCGCGGGCTGTGGGACTGTTTCTGGCAGGGAATGCTGGTGATCTGGTCGAACCCCAAGGCGCTGCTGTTTCTGGGCGCCTTTCTGCCGCAGTTCGTTTCACCCGCCGGCAGCGCGTTCGTTCAGACGCTGGCGCTGGGCGTGACCTTCATGATCGTCGCGTCGGTGTTCGATTCCATCTATGCGGTGCTCGCCGGGCGCGCCGGCTCGATGCTGACCCGGCGGCGGGTGCGCTCAGCCGAGGTGATGAGCGGCGGCGCGTTAATGGCCGGCGGGGTCTGGCTGGCGCTGTCGCGACAGAACTGACCGGCGCCCCGGCCCCCAACTAATCTCACGAAAGGTGCGCGAAACGGTCGGTTTTGGCCAGAACGGCGCGCGCGGCCTCGCGGCGGTGCGCGTCCCGGCTGAGCGAGACCATTGTTGCGGCCATCATCGCCGCACCCATCGTCAACGCGATTGCCATGATCAACATGTCGTTCTCCCTGTTCGGCCGACCGTCTTAGCGCAAAAGGTTTGCGGCCCGCTTTCGATCTTGGTTCGATTTTTATCGGTTGGCGGTTGAACGGCCGATGAGGGCAATATTTATCTTCCGTTCATCTTCGCACGTGCGTTTTGACACACCGCGCGCGCCGTGCGACCGCTTGCGCTTGTCCTAACCGCGTGACAAAAGACGCCGATGAAACGCGTCGCCTACTATCCCGGCTCTTTCGACCCGCTCACCAACGGCCATGTGGACGTGCTGCGCCAGGCATTGGCGCTGGTCGACGAGGTGATCGTCGCGATCGGCATCCATCCCGGCAAGGTGCCGATGTTCGAGTTCGACGAACGCGCGGCGATGATCGCGCAGGTGTCTTCAAGCCTCGGCGAGGGCGGCGCTGAGCGGGTGCGCGTGGTGGCCTTCGACGGTCTGGTGGTCAAGGCGGCGCGCGATGCCGGGGCGCAGATCCTGGTGCGCGGCCTGCGCGACGGCACCGATCTGGACTTCGAGATGCAGATGGCCGGCATGAACGGAACCATGGCGCCGGATATTCACACCGTGTTCTTCCCGGCCAGCCCCCAGGTTCGCGCGATCACCGCCACCCTGGTGCGCCAGGTGGCCTCGATGGGCGGGGATGTGTCGCCCTTTGTGCCGGAACCGGTATTGGAAGCGCTCAAGCGGAAACTGAAATCATGAGTTTTTTCAATGTATTGATCGATCGCAGAAGCGCGATCGGCGTGACGCTTGCCGCCGCGTTCGCGCTTGCCGCCTGCCAGCAGGTGGCGCCGCCGCCGCAGAGCGCGCCGGCTCCCGAGACGCAACCGGCGCCGGCGGCGAGTGCGGGCAACACGCTTCATCTCGATCTCGCCAGCGGCCGGGTCGTCATCGAACTGCGGCCCGACCTGGCGCCCAACCACGTGGAGCGCATCAAGACGCTGGCCTCCCAGGGGTTCTATGACGGCATCGTGTTTCACCGGGTGATCGACGGCTTCATGGCGCAGACCGGCGATCCCACCGGCACCGGCCGGGGCGGCTCCGACCTGCCGGATCTGAAGGCGGAGTTCTCCAGCGAACCGTTCAAGCGCGGCGTGCTCGGCATGGCCCGGGCCCAGAACCCCGACAGCGCCAATTCGCAGTTCTTCATCATGTTCGCCGACGGCGATTTCCTCAACGGCCAGTACACGGTGCTCGGCCGTGTCACCGCCGGCATGGAGCATGTGGACGCCATCAAGAAGGGCGATGCTGCGGCCAATGGGCTGGTTGATGATCCCGACAAGATCATCAAGATGCGGCCCGCCTCCCAGGCCGGCTGACCAAGCCCGCATTTTCGAAAGGATATCCCGTGAGCGCGACTCCCACGCCTGACAATACCCTGGTCATGAACACGACCCAGGGCGAAGTGAAAATCGAACTGCTGCCCGACCTGGCGCCCAACCACGTGGAACGAATCCGCGAGCTGGCGCGCGAAGGCTTCTACGACGGCATCGTGTTTCACCGGGTGATCGAGGGCTTCATGGCCCAGGTCGGCTGCCCGCACGGCACCGGCACCGGCGGGTCGTCGAAGCCCGATCTCAAGGCCGAGTTCAACTCCGAGCCGCACGTGCGCGGGGTGTGCTCGATGGCGCGCGCGCAGAACCCCAACTCGGCCAACTCGCAGTTCTTCATCTGCTTCGACGACGCGCGCTTCCTCGACCGGCAATATACGGTGTGGGGCAGGGTCGTCTCCGGCATGGAGAACATCGACAAGATCAAGCGCGGCGAGCCGGTGGTCGATCCCGATTCGATCATCTCGATGAAGGTGGCGGCGGACGCCTGACGCGCCGGTCGGCGGCGACGGCAACCATCGTTCCATGAAAGTCGACCTTTTCGACTTCGACCTGCCGCCCGAACGCATCGCGCTGCGCCCTGCCGAGCCACGCGATGCTTCACGACTGCTGGTGGTCGATGGCAATGGCGGGCTGACGGACCGCGTGGTACGCGACCTGCCCGACCTGCTTGAACCCGGCGATGCGCTGGTTTTCAACGACACCAGGGTGATCCCTGCGCAACTGGAGGGAGTGCGCGATCGCGATGGCGCGACCGCCAACGTTTCCCTCACCCTGCACATGCGCGTCGATGCAAGCCGCTGGCGCGCCTTCGCCAAGGGGGCGAAGAAGCTGAAAACCGGCGACCGGCTCCGTTTTGGCGAGGACAATCCGGCCTGCGGGGGCGGGCTGCTCGACGGCACGGTGGCCTGGAAGGGCTCCGGTGGCGAGATCGAGATCGCCTTCGATCTGGCCGGTCCGGTGCTTGACGAAGCGATCGCGCGTGTGGGCCATGTGCCGTTGCCGCCGTATATCGCTACGCGGCGGGGCGAAGAGGCCAGGGATCTTGCCGACTATCAGACGATCTACGCGCGCGAGGACGGTGCGGTGGCCGCGCCGACGGCCGGGCTGCATTTCACCGAAGAGTTGTTCGCGCGGCTCGACGAACGCGGCATCTCGCGCCATTTCGTCACCCTGCATGTGGGCGCGGGCACCTTCCTGCCGGTCAAAGCCGACGATACCGAGAACCACACCATGCACGCGGAAGTGGGTGTGGTGAGTGGGGAAACCGCGGATGCTCTTAATCGAGCGCGTGCGGACGGTGGTCGTATCATTGCAGTGGGCACGACCTCACTGCGGCTGCTCGAGCAGGCGGCCGATGAAGACGGAACGATCCGGCCATGGCAGGGGCCGACCCGTCTGTTCATTACTCCCGGCTACAAGTTCCGCGCGATCGACGCGCTGATGACCAATTTCCACCTGCCGCGCTCGACCCTGTTCATGCTGGTCTCGGCCCTGTGCGGGCTGGAAACCATGCAGCGGGCCTATGCACACGCGATCGAGAGCGGCTACCGGTTCTATTCCTACGGCGATGCCTGCCTGCTATATCCGCCCAAAACCGGATCTGCCGCTTGAACTCGAAAACCGACAGCTTGTTCCGCTTCGATCTGCTGGCCGGCGACGGCGATGCCCGGCGAGGCGAAATCAGCACACCGCGTGGCGTCATCCGCACGCCGGCCTTCATGCCGGTGGGCACCGCCGGCACCGTCAAGGCGATGATGATGGAGCACGTGCGCTCCACCGGCGCCGACATCATCCTGGGCAACACTTATCACCTGATGCTGCGCCCTGGCGCTGAGCGGGTCGCGCGGCTGGGAGGCTTGCACGAGTTCATCGGCTGGCCGCATCCGATCCTCACCGATTCAGGCGGCTTTCAGGTGATGTCGCTGGCCGGCCGGCGCAAGATCGACGACGACGGCGTCACCTTCCGCTCGCATATCGACGGTTCGAAACACCGGCTGACGCCGGAGCGCGCGATCGAGATTCAGGGCCTGCTGGGTTCGGACATCCAGATGCAGCTCGATGAATGCATCGCCTTGCCCGCCGATCGCAACGACATCGAACGCGCCATGGAGCGCTCGCTCGCCTGGGCCGAGCGCTCGGCCGCCGCATTCGGTCGGCAGCCGGGCAGGGCGCTGTTCGGCATCGTCCAGGGCGGGGACGACGAGGCGTTGCGGGCGCGCTCGGCCGATGCGCTCAGCGCGATGGACCTGAAAGGCTATGCGATCGGCGGGCTGGCGGTCGGGGAGACGGCCGAAACCATGCTCGCCATGCTGGAAGCCACGTGCCCGCATCTGCCGGCCGACAAGCCGCGCTATCTGATGGGCGTGGGCACGCCGCAGAACATCGTCGATGCCGTGGCGCGCGGTGTGGATATGTTCGACTGCGTAATGCCGACGCGCGCCGGCCGGCACGGACTGGCGTTTACGCGCCACGGCCGCGTCAATCTGAAGAACGCGGTGCACGCGGAAGATTCCGCGCCGCTTGACGGGCAATCCGACTGCCCGGCTTCGCGCGATTATTCACGCGCTTACCTGCACCACCTGGTGCGGGCGGGCGAGCCGCTAGCCGCCATGCTGCTGACCTGGAACAACGTGCACTACTACCAAAGCCTGATGGCCGGCATCCGCGAAGCGGTGAGCGCCGGGCGTTATGCCGACTTTGTTGGTAAGGCGAAAGAGGGGTGGGCAAGGGGTGAGGCCGCAGGTAGGGCAGCGAGCGCCTAGCGGGGGTATGCACTCGGGTGTGCGTTTCTCTCTCGTCATCCTCGGGCTTGTGCCGAGGATCTAATCACCCATCCGGTTCCGCGGACCAACGGCGACGGGGTTAGATCCTCGGCACAAGGGCGAGGATGACGCAGGAGGGTGGGCGATGCGGTTGCATGACCAACACCCACCGCAAACTACGCCGAAGCTCCCGAATATGGCTCCATCTTCACGCCGGTGACCTTCCAACTGCCGTCGGCCTGTCGGCGCAGGGTGTAGACCGCCTGCCATTGCTTGCCGGCTTCGTCGGTGACGATCACCTCCTGGTAGACCTCGCCGTTCAGTTTGATGTTGCGGCCGAAATCATAATCACGTGGCCGATAGAGCGGCATGTAGCCGTTCCTGACCATGGCGATGAAGCGATCGACTGTTGGGAATATCCGCTTGATGGCGGGAGCGGCGTGGGAATAGGCCCGTGCGTGGTCGCCATCGACGAACGCGCCGATCTGGTCGGAAATCACGCCTCGGGTGGCGATCTCGTCGGCGGGGGCGACCTGTTGGGCGTTCGCCGCACCTGTCAACCACACTAAGGCGGTGATCGCGATGGCGGCTATGAACTGTGCGAAGCGGGCGTTGTTCATGATCGCGTGTCCTTGTCGGATGATTCCATGCGCCCCGCTGTCAAACTAGCAGGGGCGGGGCCGCGTGCAAACCGTGGCCGGGCACCGGCCCGCAAGCTTGCCACCGCCGGACCGCCTCGCTACAAGCGGCGGATTGAAACCAGCCGGATGATCCTTCCGGCGCAAACCCAGTTCCAACCTCACCACGTGAGTTTCCATGACCGGCGTCAACGACATCCGTTCGGCCTTTCTCGACTACTTTGCCAGCAACGGCCACGCCGTGGTGGCGTCCGGGCCGCTGGTGCCGCGCAACGATCCGACGTTGATGTTCACCAATTCGGGCATGGTGCAGTTCAAGAACGTGTTCACCGGGGTGGAAAAGCGCGATCCGCCGCGCGCGGTGACCTCGCAGAAATGCGTGCGCGCCGGCGGCAAGCACAACGATCTCGACAATGTGGGCTATACCGCGCGCCACCACACCTTCTTCGAGATGCTGGGCAATTTCTCGTTCGGCGACTATTTCAAGGAGCGCGCGATCGAGTTGGCGTGGAATCTGCTGACCAAGGAATTCGGCCTGGCCGTCGACAAGCTGATGGTCACCGTCTACCACACCGACGATCAGGCCTTCGATCTGTGGCGCAGAATAGCGGGCCTGCCGGAAGCCAAGATCATCCGCATCCCCACCCACGACAATTTCTGGGCGATGGGGGACACCGGCCCGTGCGGCCCGTGTTCGGAGATCTTCTACGACCACGGCGAAGCCATCCCCGGCGGCCCGCCGGGCAGCCCGGACGAGGACGGTGACCGGTTCATCGAGATCTGGAACCTGGTGTTCATGCAGTTCGAGCAGGTGACCCCGGACGAGCGCGTCGACCTGCCCAAACCGTCGATCGACACCGGCATGGGGCTGGAGCGGATCGCGGCGGTGATGCAGGGGGTGCACGACAATTACGACATCGATCTGTTCAAGGCGCTGATCGCCGCCAGCGAGGAGGCGACCGGGGTGAAGGCGGACGGCGATCATGCCGCCAGCCATCGCGTTATCGCCGATCATCTGCGCGCCAGTGCTTTTCTGATCGTCGACGGGGTGCTGCCGTCGAACGAGGGGCGCGGCTATGTGCTGCGCCGGATCATGCGCCGGGCCATGCGCCACGCCAGCCTGCTGGGCGCCAAAGAGCCGCTGATGCACCGGCTGGTGCCGACCATCGTCGGCCAGATGGGTGCGGCGTTTCCCGAGCTCGCGCGCGGCCAAAACCTCATCACCGAGACCCTGGCGCTGGAGGAAAAACGCTTCCGCGAGACGCTGACCCGCGGCCTGAAACTGCTGGACGAGGCGACCGGGACCATGGGCTCGGGCGATGAACTGGACGGGGAGACCGCGTTCAAGCTGTACGACACCTACGGTTTCCCGCTGGATCTCACCCAGGACGCGCTGCGCCGGCGCGGCATCGGCGTCGATACAGCCGGTTTCGACACCGCGATGGAGCGGCAGAAGGAAGAAGCACGTGCTTCATGGGCCGGCTCCGGGGAGGCGGCCGACGAGAAGATTTGGTACGCTATCCGCGAGCGCGTCGGCGCCACCGAGTTTCTCGGCTACGAGACCGAAAGCGCTGAGGGTGTGATCGAGGCGATCATCAAAGACGGCGCCGAAGTCGAGCGGGCGAAGCAGGGCGATGAGGTCGCCTTGGTGGTCAACCAGACGCCGTTCTACGGCGAATCCGGTGGCCAGATGGGCGATGCCGGACAAATTCGCACCGAAGCCGGCCGACTGGAAGTCACCGATACGCGCAAGGCCGGCGACGGGCTGCATGTGCATCACGGCAAGGTGGTCGAAGGCGAGATCGCCGTCGGTGCTGCGGGCGAACTCGAGGTCGATCACGACCGTCGCGCCGGACTGCGCGCCCATCACTCGGCCACCCATCTGGTGCACGAGGCGCTGCGCCGGGTGCTGGGCGAGCATGTGGCGCAAAAGGGTTCGCTGGTCGCGCCCGACCGGCTGCGCTTCGACTTCTCCCACAACAAGCCGATCGACGCGGACGAACTGGCGCGCATCTCTGCGATCTCCAACCGTGTCGTGCGCCAGTCGGCGCCGGTGGAGACCCGGCTGATGGCGGTCGACGAGGCGATCGAGGCGGGCGCGATGGCGCTATTCGGTGAGAAGTACGGCGACGAGGTGCGGGTGGTCTCCATGGGGCTTGCCGATGGGGAAGGCTCGAACAAGCCCTATTCGATGGAACTGTGCGGCGGCACCCATGTGGCCAACACCGGGGAAATCGGGCTGATCAAGCTGACCGGCGAAGGCGCGGTCGCCGCCGGCGTGCGCCGCATCGAGGCGCTGACCGGGCAGGCCGCGCTGGCGCACCTCAACGAACAAGAGGCGCTGTTGGGTGAGGTGGCCGCCGCGCTCAAGGTCGCTCCCGGCGAGGCCGCCGAGCGGGCGCGCGCGTTGGTCGAGGAACGGCGCAAACTGGAGCGCGAGCTGGCCGAGGCGCGCAAGAAGCTGGCCATGGGCGGCGGCGAGGCCGGCGGCCCGGCGGCCAAGGACGTCGGTGGCGTGAAGTTCCTGGGCCAGGTGGTAGAGGGCATCTCGCCGCGCGATCTCAAAGGGCTGGTCGACGACGCCAAGCAGAAGCTGGGCTCCGGGGTCGCGGTGATCACCGCGGTGTCGGAGGACGGCAAGGCGGCGATCGTGGTCGGCGTGACCGACGACCTGACCGGCCGGTTCTCGGCTGTGGACTTAGTGCGCGCCGCTTCTGCGGTGGTGGGTGGCAAGGGCGGCGGCGGGCGTCCTGACATGGCGCAGGCCGGTGGGCCGGACGGGGCGAAGGCGAGCGAGGCGGTTAGCGCGGTGGAAGCGGCGATCGCGGGCTGAGGATGTTTTGGATGCGTGACTGTCTTATTTGGCGCAGGCGTTGCGTCAAAGGCCTGCGCGGCTTCGAAACAATGTGATCCGTCGGCTTATTGCAAACCTATTGCGTTGCTACGGGCTCAAAATTGATGACAACTCGATGTCCCGTCGCCTTGGCAAATCGGTTGAGTGTGCGCGTTGACGGCTTTTCCTTGCCACCTTCCAGGCGTGCGATGTAGGCCTGGGATGTTTTCATCCGCGTAGCCAGTTGCTTCTGAGTCAATCCCGCCGCCGCGCGGGCCTTGATAAACTGATCGGCAAGCGCGAACTCGTCTTCAAGCGCGGCAAACTCACGTACATAGTTGGGGTCTTTACGCCAGTCGTCAAAGACACGTTGCACGGGAACGGCTTTCTTCGCCTCTCTCGTCATGACGTTATCTCCTTTGCCCTTTGTAGGGCGGTTTCAATCTCGCGACGCGGGGTCTTACGGCTTTTTTTGGTGAAGACCCGGACCACGACGATGCGTTTTTCAACAGCGGTTACGTAGATTGCTCGGGCAATCGTATCCCTGCCTTTCATACGCATTTCCCACAGCTTGCCTTCCAGGTGCTTTATTTAGGGCTCATGGACTCGCTCTAGGCCGTTGGCCTCGATCAGGCGGACAATGTGTTCAAACTTGGCCTTGATGTCGTTGGGTTGACTTTGCATTTCCGCCAACACGTTCTCATCCAGGAATTCGACCGATCACATGTCGTTATTATGCTTTTTTTGGCATACTTGTCAACCTTCATGACATCGGGTCTGATCCCCGGCACTTGACTATTCGATTTGTGACGCCTGGCCACCCGGCTCCTGGCGCACGAACCGCCAGGCAGCGAACAGGCCGATTGCGGCGAAGGGCAGGCCGGCGGCGAAGATCCAGAAGCCGGCGGTTCGCGCCGCCTCAACGCTTACCCCTTCGGCGAAGCCCGAGGCGTTGGCGACGATGCCGATGACCGCCGCGCCGGTGGCGTAGCCGAGGCGGTGCACGGTGGGCATGGCGCTGGCCAGGCGGTCGCGTTCGCCCGGCGGTGAGATCGCGCTGGCGCGGCGTAGGATGAATGT